>CAZYJR010000017.1:0-74546 GCA_964647905.1 uncultured Desulfobacterales bacterium
ATATTCCTCTCCAGCCTTGCGCGGCGGGGCGTTTCCAACCGGTAAGGGTTAATTGAATCGAGAATGGGTGGCGGGGGCGGTGGGGACAGCCGCGCCCCTGCTCGAGGCGCTCAACCTCAAGACAAAAGGAGTTTGCCTATGAAAAGGATCCTGGTCATCTCTCTGGCCCTGGCGATGGTTCTTTGCGGATCGGCCGTGGTTTCGGCCAAGACCTTCAAGGTGGCCCTGGATGCGGATCCGGTCTCCCTGGACCCGCACGAGCAGCTATCGGGCGGTATGCTCCAGCTCTCCCACTGGGTGTTTGACCCGCTTGTCCGCTGGACACAGGACGGGGACTTCGAGCCCAGGCTGGCCCGAAAGTGGGAGCAACTGGATGATCTGACCTGGCGGTTTTACCTCCGCGAGGGGGTGAAATTCCACAGCGGCAATGAGCTGACCGCAGCCGACGTCAAGTGGACCGTGGAGAGGCTCAAGAGGAGCCCGGACTTCAAGGGCCTGTTCGAGCCGTTCGTCGGGGCGGAAGTGGTCGATGACTATACCGTGGATCTAAAGACCAAGAAGCCCTACGGCCTTGTCCTGAACATGGCGACCTATATCTTCCCCATGGACAGCAAGTTTTACTCCGGGGTGGATGAGAGCGGCAAGCCCAAGGACGCCATAGACAAGACCGCCCCCACCTTTGCCAAGACCAACGAGTCGGGGACCGGCGCGTTCGTGGTAAAGGAGCGGGAGCAGGGCGTGCGAGTGGTATTCGAAAGATTCGGTGATTACTGGGACAAGGACTCCCCGGGCAATGTGAGTAGGTTCATCCTGACCCCCATCAAGGAAGACGCCACCAGGGTGGCGGCCCTGTTGGCGGGTGACGTGGACTTCATCTCACCTGTCCCGCCCCAGGACCACGACAGGGTGCGAAAGAACAAGAACCTCAAGCTGGTGACCATCTCCGGGGGCCGGATAATCACCTTCCAGCTCAATCAGAACCGGCGGGAGGAGTTCAAGGATCCGCGGGTGCGCCTGGCCATAGTCCATGCCACCAACCAGGTGGGAATCGTGGAAAAGATCATGAAGGGTTTCGGCACCCCCGCGGCCCAGCAGAGCCCCGAGGGGTACGTGGGACACAACCCTGATCTCAAGCCCAGATACGACCTGGCCAAGGCAAAGGAGCTGATGAAGGAGGCCGGTTATGAAGACGGCTTCACAGTGACCGCGATCGCCCCCAACAACCGCTACGTAAACGACGAGAAGATAGCCGAGGCCTTTGCGGCCATGCTCTCCAAGATCAACATCAAGGTGAATCTCAAGACCATGCCCAAGGCCCAGTACTGGGAGCAGTTCGACCAGCAGGTGGCGGACATGCAGATGATCGGCTGGCACTCGGACACCGAGGACTCGGCCAACTTCTCCGAGTTCTTGACCATGTGCCCGAACAAGGAGACCGGTTACGGCCAGTATAACAGCGGGAACTACTGCAATCCCAAGGTGGACGAGCTGGTCATGGCAAGCCAGACCGAGACCGACCTGGAAAAGCGGGCTCGGATGCTCCAGGAGGTCGAACGCATACTCTACGGGGATGCCGCTTTCGTACCGTTCCACTGGCAGAACCACTCGTATGCAGGCAAGAAAAAGGTAGGCATAGCGCCTATTGTAAACGTCATGAATTTCCCCTATTTCGGAGACCTGGTCCTGGAATAGGAGCTGGACCCCGAACCGCCGGGGGGAGCCCCTTTAGGAGGGCTCCCCCCGTGCCATTTGGGACCGATCCGGGCCCGCCATGTTCGCATTCACTGTAAGACGCATAGCCCAGGCCGTCCTGGTGATGTTCGTGATAAGCTTCATCGGATTCGCCATCAAGTACGCGGTGGGCGACCCGGTGCGCGACCTGGTGGGCATCTCGGTCTCAGCGGAAGAGCGGGAGAGGCTCAGGGACGAGCTGGGCCTGAACGATCCGTTCTTGATCCAGTGGGGCCGCTTTCTGAAGAACGCAGCCCAAGGGGACCTGGGCCACTCTTACTTCTTCAAGCGGCCCGCTGCGGACGTGATCGTAAAGAAGGCCCCGGCCACCCTGGAGCTGGTTATTTGCAGCTCCTTGATAATTATAATCATTTCAGTACCGGTGGGGATCTACGCCGCTGTAAGACCCAACTCCTGGCTCTCCAGGTTCCTGATGGGAGCGAGCATTGTAGGGGTGTCCATACCAGTCTTCCTCACCGCGATCATGCTCATATACGTATTCGCCGTGGAGCTCAATTGGCTGCCCTCCTACGGGAGGGGGGAGACGGTGAGGCTTTGGGGATTCTGGGAGTCGGGCATGGTCACGGCCGACGGGCTCCTCCACCTGATTCTACCCAGCGTGGCCCTCTCCTCCATAATGCTCCCCCTTTTCATCCGCCTCATCAGGGCGGAGATGAAGGAGGTGATGGAGACCGAGTACATAAAGTTCGCCAAGGCCAAGGGCCTAGCGCCACGGCGCATACTCATAGTGCACGCGTTCAAGAACACTTTGCTTCCGGTGATCACGGTGGGAGGGGTCCAGTTGGGGACCATGATCGCCTTTACCGTGCTGACCGAGACCGTGTTCCAGTGGCAGGGCATGGGCTTCATCTTCCTGGAGGCCGTGGAGCGGGGGGACACCTCCCTGCTGGTGGCCTACCTGGTCTTTGTGGGCGTGGTCTTTGTGACGGTCAACACCGTGGTGGACATAATCTACGGCCTGGTCAACCCCAAGGTCAGGATAGCGGGCAGAAAGTAGCATGAAGGCGTGGGGCACATTCAGGCAGTCCTTCTTTCTTTATAGCTTTCTCAGGGACCCCTTGGCCGTAGGGAGCCTGGTGGTCTTGGTGATCCTGATGTCCGCCGGATTCCTCGCCCCGGTGATATCCCCCCATGACCCTTATGACACCGCCACCATCGACATCCTGGACGCCGAGACCCCGCCTGTTTGGATGGAAGGGGGGAATCCCGCTTTCCTCTTGGGGGCCGACTCCCAGGGGCGGGACATGCTCTCCACCATACTCTACGGCATGCGGGTCTCCATCGTGATCGGGCTCGGTGCGGTGGGTCTCCAGGCCCTCCTGGGGATCATGATAGGCCTGATCTCCGGCTACGGGGGCGGCCGCCTCGATGCCGTACTCATGCGCATAGCCGACGTCCAGCTCTCCTTTTCCACTTATATGGTGGCGATATTCATAGGGGCCATCTTCAAGACGGTCTTCGGGGTGGGTCTTTACGCCCAGGTGGCCGTGCCCTTTTTGATCATAGTGATCGGCCTTGCCGAATGGCCCCAGTACGCACGTACGGTCAGGGCGTCGGTATTGGCCGAGAAGAACATGGAGTACGTGGAGGCGGCCCGGGTGATCGGGCTTCCCTCGGGGCGCATCATGTGGCGTCATATCCTGCCCAACACCCTGACCCCGGTCTTGGTGATCTCCACGGTCCAGGTGGCCAACGCCATAATGAGCGAGGCCGCGCTCTCCTTCATCGGCCTGGGCATGCCGGTCACCCGCCCCTCCCTGGGCTCCCTGATCAAGATCGGATTCGAGTACATCTTCAGCGGCTCCTGGTGGATAACCCTGTTCCCGGGCATTGTCCTGGTACTGCTGATATTGACAATCAACCTCCTGGGCGATTGGCTCAGGGACTACTTGAACCCCAAGCTATACAAGCACTGAGGCCATGGACCCCCTTCTCAGAGTGGAAAACCTCACCGTCAAGTTCTCCCTGCGCTCAGGCGAGATAACCGCCGTGGACGAGGTGGATTTCGAGCTCGGGAAGGGGGAGCGCCTGGGCCTGGTGGGGGAGTCGGGCGCGGGCAAGTCCGTGACCGGCTTTGCCCTCATAAACCTGATCAGCAAGCCGGGCTATATAGCGGACGGCTCCATACGTTTCCAGGGAAGGGAGCTCACGGGTCTCGCCGAGGAGGAGATGCGCCGGGCGAGGGGTAACGACATCAGCATGATCTTCCAGGACCCCATGATGACCCTCAACCCGGTCCTGACCATCGGCACTCAGATGGTGGAGACCCTTCACGCCCACCGCAGGATAGGGAGGCACCGGGCCGAGGGAATGGCGGTGGAGTCTTTGCGCAAGGTGCACATCCCCAGCCCGGAGAGGAGGCTCAGGCAGTACCCCCATGAGCTGTCCGGGGGGATGCGCCAGCGGGTTGTGATCGCAATAGCCCTTATCACCTCCCCGAGCCTGATCATCGCGGACGAGCCCACAACCGCGCTGGATGTCACCATACAGGCCGAGATCATGGAGCTCCTCCTGGAGCTCTGCCTCAATGAGGAGATGGGGCTGATCCTGATCACCCACGACCTGGCCGTGGTGAGCCAGGTGACCCAGCGAATCGCGGTGATGTATGCGGGCCGGGTAGTGGAGATAGGGGATACCGGACAGATCATCACCGCGCCCAGGCATCCTTACACCCGCGGGCTCCTCGGGGCCCTGCCCCAGGAAAGGCCGCGGGGGGAGAGCCTCAACCAGATCCCAGGGGTCATGCCCACCCTGATGGAAATACCGCCCGGGTGCGCCTTCAACAACCGCTGCAAGAGGGCCGAGGGAATCTGCCGGGTCGAGAGGCCCCCTCTGGAGCACAAGTCCTACGGCGGCCGTGCAGCCTGCCACTTCTTGGAATAGTCTATGGTACAGCCCTCACTGCTCAGCCTGAGAAACGTTTACAAGCACTTCGACATATCCGGGGGCTTACTGGAGCAGCTCGCCTGGAGGGACGGGAGGCCCGTGCGGGAGCGGACCATCGTGCGGGCTGTGAACGACGTGAATTTCGAGATCAGGCAGGGGGAGACCCTGAGCGTGGTCGGCGAGTCGGGGTGCGGCAAGTCCACCCTGGCCCGAACGGTAATAGGCCTCTACCCGCCGGACAGCGGTGAGATCCGGTTCAAGGGCGAGAGGATAGACAACCTGTCTTCGAGCCGGATGCTCGATTACCGGACCAGGATGCAGATGGTATTCCAGGACCCCTACGCCTCCCTGAACCCGCGCATGCGCGTGCGGGAGACCCTTGAGGAGCCCGTACGGTTCCACGGCCAGGTCCCTCATTCCCGGGTCAAGGACCGGGTGGCCCGGGTCATGGAGCAGGTGGGGGTGGACCCTTCATGGGCGGATCGCTATCCCCACGAGTTCTCCGGGGGCCAGCGCCAGCGCATCAGCATCGCCCGGGCCCTGGTGGTGGACCCGGAGTTCATCATCGCCGACGAGCCCATCTCGGCCCTGGATGTCTCCATCCAGGCCCAGATACTAAACCTCCTGATGGAAGCCCAAGAGACCCGGGGGCTGACCTACATGTTCATCAGCCACGACCTCTCGGTGGTGGAGCACATCTCCACGAGGGTCGCGGTCATGTACCTGGGTACGGTGTGCGAGCTGGCCCCGGTGGACAGGCTCTTCGAGCGCCCCATGCATCCCTATACCAGGGCCCTCCTCTCCGCCATACCCCGCCTGGGTGAGACCGGCAGCAGGCACATCAAGCTCAGGGGGGACGTGCCCACGCCGATCGAGCTTCCCCCGGGCTGCGTGTTTCACAGCCGCTGCCCCTGGGTGGAGGATCGGTGCCGAAGGGAGCCCCCTGCGCTGAAGGAGCAGGCCCCGGGGACCTTCCTTGCCTGTCACGCTGTGGAGGAAGCCAGACTCGAGTAGGCTCGGAGGCCCGCCCGGAGCTAATAGATCTTCAGGCTCCCGTGGCGATAGCCGATGACCTCCAGGGTGTCGTTGACCACCATGAACGCGTTCCCGTCCATGTCAAAGACCATCTCCTTGAGCATGGGGAGCTCCGTCATGGTGGTGATGGTGAGAATTATCTCCTTGTCCTTTCCCGAGTAAGCACCCCGCCCCTTGAGGAACGTCACTCCCCGGTTCACCCGGCTCATGATCCGCTCGGCGATCTCCTCTGATCGGTCCGAGATCACGTAGACCATCTTTCGCCGGTTGAATCCGGCCAGGATGACGTCCACCACACGGGCGCTCACATACAGGAAGATGATGGAGTAGAGGACCTTGTCCAGCCTGTGGAAATAGACTCCGGCCAGGAGGACCAGTGAGTTGGCCGCAAAGTAGACCGAGCCGAGGCGCATGCCGAAGCGCTTGTTGATATAGACCGCCAGGATGTCAAGACCCCCTGCCGAGCCCAGGGACCTGAGGATCAGGCCGGAGCCGGCTCCGGTTATCACCCCGCTGAGGAGCGCCGCCAGTATGGGGTCTTCTATCCTGAAAACCGGCACGCGGACCACGGTACAGGCCAGGGAGAAGATCGTCATCCCTGCAATGCTGTACGCCATGAACCGCCTGCTCACCGTGAACCAGCCCATCAGGAGCAGTGGGATGTTGAGAACGAAATACGCGGGCCCCATGGGGATGGGCGGAAAGAGGTAGTGGATTATCAAGGCCACGCCCACCACTCCTCCGCTCAGGAGCTCCTGGGGCACCACGACGGCGTTCAGGCCGGCGGCGAAGATCAGGCTACCCGTGGTTATGAGCAGCAGGTTCCTTGCCATGCGCATGCCGCGGGAGGGTTGCATTTTCGGTTTGTCCTCGTTCATACTGGGTAGGCCGTCTATCCCCGCAGAGCTACGCGACCATTTGCTGGGCCTTCTGTCGGCTCTTCTGGTCCCAGGCACGTATCAGGTAGTCTTTCTGGTCCTCGAACTCCCTGGCTTGCTCCTCCACCAGGGCCTCGGCTTCCTGTGTGGACATATCCCAGGTCTGACCCACGAACGAGGCCACCCTGGCGTAGTAGAGAGGGGTTACCAGGTCCACCAACCGCTCCCGGTTGACCTCCCACAGGTGGAAGGTGGCCGCCAGCTCGTATAGGATCTTGACCCAGTCCACCGTGGCGAGCTCGAAGCGCTCCTTGGCGGACCGCGCGGCCTCCTCTATCTTGGCGAAGCACTCCTCGGTGAAGATGTCCTTCCAGAGGGAGGAGAATTGCTGGAAACCGATCTTGAAGAGCTGGATCATGCCTTCCTGGTTTACGCTCACCGGCTCGGGCTCCACATGGCCTTCGTAGCCGAAGGTCTCCAGGGGTTCGCTCCCCTGGATCCCCTTCCAGTAGCTCTCATAACGCTCCATCAAGTAAAAGATAGTCCATACCACCTGCCTGAACATGGGCCCCAGGTGCTGGCCGGGGTCCTTGGCGTCGTGGATCTTCACCCCCAGGTTCGACTGGCAGATCCTGAACCCCTGGGTGATGGCGTTGGTGGTCATCCAGATGTCTATGCCGAACCTGGCCACCTCGCTGGTCCATACGTCCTGCTCGGCGTAGAACTTGGCCACGTCCCTGGAGATGGCGAAGTCCCCTCCTATGGGCTGGCGTATCCTCTTCCCGTAGAGGGCCCGGGTCAAGTTGTAGACGATGTTGTTGGTGATGGTCCCGTCGTATTTGTGGCGCACGTAAACGGGCGCCACGAACTGGTATTCCCTCTCCAGGACCGGCTCCATGAGGTGCCGGATCCAGTCCGGGGTGATGCTCCTCAAGTCCGAGTCCACCACTGCGCAGGCCTTGACCTTCAACCGGTTGGCCGCCTCGAACACGCTCCTGAGGGCGGTCCCTTTGCCGCCCGGCCCCCTGTAAATGGATATGATCTTCTCCTGCCATGGCTTTATCTCGAACTCCTTCGCCACCTCCCGGGTGTCGTCCGTGGAGCCCCCGTCCGCCACGAGCATGACGCATCGCTTGTCCTTGAAGTGCTTGTGGAGGCCGTGTGTGAGCATCTGAATGACGTGCACTATGGTCTTTTCGTTGTTGTAGCAGGGTATCCCCACGAGGATGTCAGCGGACTCGATCTCCTCGATACGCTTGTTGGTGTAAGCCCGAAGGGCGGTGTCGTACTGCATGGGTCTCCTCCTTGTGGTAGTCGTTCAATCGTCCCGACCGCTCATAGAATACCACACCGCACTGCTCAACGCCACCGCAAGACGCCGGGTGTATGGGCTTGAGAAAATTCCTGATTCGTGTTAGTTATATCGTAATACAGCGGTATGTCCCGCTCTCTTGAGCGGGCCTTGGAAGCTGAACCCTCTGCAAACGGAGGTTGGCTATGGAAATTACCACGGTAGTCACGGGGGCTTGGAATGCCTTTGCCACCAAGATCACGGCCTTTTTGCCGGAGTTGCTCGGGGCGGTGATCGTCTTTGTTGCGGGCTGGCTGGCGGCCCGGCTGGTCAGGATGACTGTGGTCAAAGTCCTGAAGGTTGTCCGGTTCGACAGCGCCACCCAGAAGACAGGGGTCCAGGAATTCTTGGACAAGGGTGGTGTGGCCAAGACGCCGTCGGAGATCATAGGGATACTGGTTTACTGGTTCATAATGATTCTGGTAATAATCGCTTCCCTGGATGCGCTGGGCCTTCCCATCGTATCTGATCTCCTGAACAGTATATTCCTTTACATTCCCAATGTGGTGGCAGCCATTATCGTGATCATCCTAGGCCTGCTCGTGGGGAACCTGCTCTCGGCGGTGGTGAGGACCGCTGCCTCCAATGCGGGACTCGGGACCTCGCAGACCCTTGGGAAGATCGCCTCTTACGGGATCCTCTTTTTTGCCGGCTCAATAGCGCTGAACCAGTTGGGCGTGGGTCAGGAGATCGTGGCTTCCGCCTTCAAGATAGCCTTCGGGGCGGCGGCATTCGGCTTGGCATTGGCATTCGGTCTGGGAGGCCGCGATTTGGCGGGCGAGTATCTGCGTAAGTGGCTCGAGCGTGACGAGGAGTAGTACGGTCCCCGGGCTCTTCTGCGGATTGAGATAAAGGAGACAATTGGCATGTATCTTTCCTTGATAGTGATGTTCCTGCTGCTCATGGGCTTGGTGATAGCAGGCATACAGAACACCGCCCCGGTGGAGCTCCGCTTCATGGTCTGGAACATTAAGGTCTCCATCACCGCCCTGATCTTCTACTCTGCGGTCCTGGGGGGGGCGATTGTGGCCGTTATGGCCCTCCCCAGGCTGGCGAGACAGTACATACGAAACCGCTCCTTCAGGCGGGAGACCGGCGAGCTCAAACAGCGCCTGGCGCAGAGGGAGAGCCACGCGCAAGAGGACGGGCGGTAGGGCGGCGGCCCATGATCAGAGGAGACGAGCGGATAGGCCGGAGGGCCCGTTGGAAAAGGATGTTTCCGGCGCTCGCCGCCGCCTGCGTGGTGCTGGCCGTTGTCGGCGGCTTCCTGGCCCGGTCCTGCAATAGGGAGACGGCACTCTCGAGGATCAAGAACTCCGGTGTGATAACCGTTCTCACCAGGAACAACGGCCACTGCTATTACAACTACCAGGACAAGGCCATGGGATTCGAGTACGACCTGGCCAAGGCCTTTGCGGATTATCTGGGAGTGGGGCTGGAGGTCAAGACGCCCGCTTGGCAGGAGCTCTTTGAAGAGCTCCGGAACGGGGGCGGCGATTTTGTGGCCGCCAACATCACCATCACACCGGCCCGAAAGGAGTTGGTGGACTTTTCCATCGGCTACCTAAAGGTGCAGCAGCATGTGGTGGTGCACAAGAACAACAATACACTGGATTCAGTGGAGGACCTGAACGGGAAAACAGTGCACGTGCGCCGCGCCACATCCTATCACCAAAGGCTGAGGGAGCTCAGGGAAGAGGGGTTGGACGTGCGGGTGAGGCTCTACGACGATTTGCCCACCGAAGAGTTCATCCGGATGGTGGCCGAGGGGGAGATCCTGGCCACTGTCGCTGACTCCAACATCGCCATGCTGAACAGGCGCTACTACCCCGAGGTCAGGCTTGCTTTTCCCATTGATGAACCAGAGTATTTGGGGTGGGCCGTCAGGAAGCAGGATCGAGCCCTCAAAAAGGCAATGAACCGGTTTTTCTCGGAGATAATGGAGAACGGCACCTTTCCCAGGATTCATAATCGCTATTACGGGAACCTGCACATATTCGACTATGTGGACCTCCGCAAGTACCACAAGAGGCTCAGCACCCGCCTCCCCAAATATGAGGACGTTATCAAGGAGGCCGCTCAGAGGCACGGGTTCGACTGGCGACTGATAGCCGCCATGGTGTATCAGGAGTCCCACATGGACCCGGAGGCGCAGAGCCATACCGGGGTCCGCGGGATAATGCAGCTCACCGGGGTCACGGCCAGGGAGCTGGGAGTGGAGGACCGCCTGGATCCGGAGCAGGCCATAAGGGGAGGGGTGAGGTACTTGAAGAAGCTCTATGATCGGTTCGAGGAGGCCCGGGAACCGGACCGGACTTTCATAGCCCTCGCCTCCTACAACGTGGGCTACGGCCATGTCAGAGACGCCCAGAAGCTGGCCGAGGAGATGGGTATGGACCCCAACAGTTGGTCCGCCCTGGAGGAGGTCCTGCCGCTGCTCAGGAATCCCGAGTTTTACAGGGAGACCAAGCACGGATACTGCAGGGGGACCGAGCCGGTGAGATATGTAAAGCGGATACGGACCTACTATGACATACTCAAGAGGTCGGCCTTGATCCTGGCAAGCGACCAGGGTCCCTCAACCTGAATCGGACTTTTCAAACCGCCGCGGTCTTTTCCCACGCGCGGATTCGCCTTCCGGATGAGTTCCCGAAATGAGGCTGAAGGATTTTGATCGATTGTGCTCATTGGGTTATGGTATGGCCTGGGGTAACTCGAAGCGCGCTGTCAAAGACTCGATTGCCGGGCAAGAGGAGCGAATTGTTCCGGGGTTAGCCCGGCTTCTCGAGGCGGCGGTCCTTGCCCTGCTGCTGTTTTTTGTTTCGCCTCCCGGCCTCTCGGCCGCCCCCGAAGTCACCTATGTCCCCGCCATGAGGGGAGTGGAAGAGGCCTCACTGGCGAAACTCCTCCAGCGGGTATCGGACACCTTCACTATGAAGGACAAGAAGCCTGCCAGCCTGGGCCTCCTGGAGAAGCGGATGAAGGAGGACGCCGGGCGCATGATACAGGCCCTGCGCTCCGAGGGTTACTACGGGGCCGAGGTGACCCATGGGATCGATGCGGGGAGCAGCCCGGTGAGGGCCGAATTCACGGTGCGAACCGGGCCGTGCTACACCGTTCGATCAGTGGAAATAGACTACGCGGGCGATCATGTCCCTCCCGCAGACAAGCGCCCGGACCCTCACGAATTGGGTCTCAAGCCCGGCGATCCGGCGCGGGCGGACGACGTGCTTGCCGCCCGGGACGCGCTTGTGGAGACCCTTCAAAACAGCGGGTATCCCTTTGCGGCCGCGGAGAAAATGAAAGCGGTGGTGGATCACGCCACCTCCTCGGTCCGGGTGGAGATCGTTGTCTCGTCCGGGCGGCACGCGCTTTTCGGCGAGGTGAAGGTCTCCGGGCTCGAGGAGGTGGAAGAGGACTTCGTGCTGGGACGCCTGGCCTGGGACAAGGGCGATGAGTTCAGGCGGGACAAGCTCAGGGAGACCCGTGAACGGCTCCTGGCAACGGGCCTCTTTGCCGCGGCCGACCTCCGCGTTGAAGAGGGCGAGGCGACCGGAGACGGCCCCGTCCCCGTTCACCTGGGTCTCAAGGAGCGGAAGCATCGCACGGCAAGCGTGGGCCTCAGGTTCCGGACCGACGAGGGCCCGGGGGCAAGGGGCTCCTGGCGGCACCGAAACTACCTGGGAAGAGGCGAGCGGCTCTCCTTCGGCATCACCCTTTCTCCGGATATCGCCGGGGCCGAGGGCGCCTTCCGCAAGCCCGAGTTCCTGCGCGAGGATCAGTCCCTCCTGCTGGAGGCGGCCGCCGGCACGGAAAGCCCCGAGGCTTATACCACCCACAGTTTCAGCGGCCTGGGCGGGCTGGAACGGCAAATATCAGAGGGGCTGACCGCAGGGGCGGGTTTGGGATTCAAGGTCTCCAGGGTGGACCACCTGGGAACCGAGGACACCTTTGCTCTCGTATCCCTGCCCGTCCGGCTGGACTGGGATTCGAGCAACGACCTCCTGGACCCTACAAAGGGGACCAGGGCCGGGCTCCGAGCCGCCCCCTTTGCGGATCTGGCGGGGAATGACTTGAAGTTCCTAAAGGCGCAGGCCTCTCTCACCCGCTACATGGAGATAAGCCGCAAACCGTCCTTGGTCCTGGTGGCGAGGGCCGGCTTGGGGAGCATCGTGGGCGCCGAGCGGGACGATGTCCCTGCGGACGAGAGGTTCTTCGCAGGAGGAGGGGGCTCGGTCCGCGGCGTACCCTATCAGACCGCCGGCCCGCTCTCCGGGACCGAGCCGATCGGCGGGAGATCACTGCTGGAGATCTCCACCGAGCTCAGGTTGCGCATGACCAAGTCCCTGGGGCTGGTGGGATTCATCGACGGAGGAAGCGTATTCGAGGACCCCCTGCCCGGATCGGACGGGGAGCTCTACTGGGGAGTGGGTGCGGGGATACGCTACTTCACCTTTCTCGGGCCGCTTCGTTTGGACTTGGCCTTGCCGCTGGACAGACGGGAAGGAGTGGATGACGCCTTCCAGGTCTATCTCAGCGTGGGTCAAGCCTTTTGAACCGGGACGGGAAGTTTGTCCAAATCGTATGAATAACAATCTCGAAGAGATCATTCCGGAGCGAAGGGCCGGCGATTCCACCGGGGCGGGCTGCTCGGGCGGGAGACGCCCGCTATTGGTCCGAGTCTTGTTGTGGGTGCCTGCATTTTGCGGGGTGGTGCTGGTGGCTGTTGCGGG
The DNA here is from genome assembly GCA_964647905.1 of uncultured Desulfobacterales bacterium. Lineage (GTDB taxonomy): Bacteria > Desulfobacterota > DSM-4660 > Desulfatiglandales > HGW-15 > CAZYJR01. Next base: position 12,636 of record CAZYJR010000017.1, read on the forward strand.
TCTCTTTGCCGCCCTTCAGACCCAGACCGGGAGGGAGAGGCTGGTTCAGTGGGTGGAGGAGACCGCCCTGGCACGGGCCGGTCTGGTCCTGGAGATAGGCCCCGTCCATGGAGTCTTCCCCTTGGACTTTGACGTGGAGACGCTCGTCTTGGGGGACCAGGAAGGCCCCTGGCTCAGAGTGAAAGGGTTTTCGTTCGGATGGGCGGTAGGGGATCTCCTGGACGGGCGCCTGCGGGTCCCGCTTCTCAGTGCGCAAGAGATGGACCTGGTGAGGCTCCCTGCCGGTACCGGGGAGGAGGAGCGCGGGCCGGCCAAGGCGCCCGGATGGCCTCCGTCTTTGCCCCCGGTGCTGATAGACCACTTGGGAGTCGACAGGCTGAGGATAAGGGAGGAGGTCCTGGGCGAGGAGGCGCTCTTGAGGGTCCGGGCGCACATGGCCCTTGCCGGGGAAGGCGGCCTGATTCGGGGTGAATGCCTGGCCGGGAGGCTGGAGGGTCCGGGGGAGAGGCTGCGGGCCCGCTGGGGATTCCGGCCCCACCCGGCCGTCCTGGATCTGGAAATGGACTTCAAGGCCCCTGCGGGCGGGCTCCTTTCCAGGGCCTTGGGCGTGGACCCGGGCTCGGTGATGATCCGGCTCGAGGGGGACGGGCCTCCCGGCGGTTGGGAGGGCCGCCTTGACGTCTCGAGCTCCTCGCTGGGTTCCCTGGATAGCAATGTCCTGGTCAGGCTATCCCGGGAGGAATTCGGGCTGGCGGCCGAGGGGACCCTGGAGCCGGCCCCCGGGCTCGTCCCCGCCCCTGTCCCGGCGGGGGCTCTTTCTTTCACCCTGGACGGATCGTACGGCGGCTCGGGGACGGTGAGTTTGACGCAGTTGGATCTTGCTTCCGGCGGGGCCCGGGCCTCGGTCAAGGGCGAGATGGACTTGGATTCGATGGAGATCCAGGCCGGCCTGGAGTTGGCTGTGCCGGAATTGTCCGGAGCCGACTTGGGCCTCCCACAGGGGAGTACCGGCCCGATCGGACTCCTGGCGGAGATTTCGGGTCATGCGACCAGGCCGGCCTGCGAGGTTCGGATCTCCATCCGGGAGCCCAAGGCCCCGGGGTTCAGGGCCGAGACCTTGTCCGCCTTTTTGGAGGGCCGCCTCCCCATTCGGACCCTCCCGGCGCTCCAGGGCCTGGAGGTCAAGGCGAATGGAGAGGTGGATTCCCCGATCTTTTCGGTCGGGGGTACGGAGATCCGCGAGCCTGGAATCCGGTGGTCGGTAAACGCCTCGCTCCCGGACAAGACCTCGGTGTCCATCGAGTCCCTGCATATCTCCGATGGTAACGCAGATCTGGGTTTTTCGGGCCTCCTCCGCCCGAGCGACCTTTTTCTGGAGGGCCGCGCCCGGGCCCGGGTGAGGGACCTCTCAAGCCTTCCCGTGAAGCCGTTTAGCGGCTTCCATGGGGGGCTGGAGCTGAAGGCCCGGTTGGAGGGAAACGGTCTCACCCGGGATCTGAGTGTGGATATGGAGGCCGATCTCAGGCGGCCGGGCCCTTTTCCCCCGGCCCTCTCCGCACTTGCGGGCGATCTCGTGCGGGCGGAGTCCCTGGTGGAGGTCTCGGGCGGGGAGAGGATCGTCGTTCAGCGCTTTGCAGTCCGGGGGGCGGCCGCGGAAGCGGCCGGGGAAGGGGAATTGGATCTGGCAAAGGGTGACGCATCGGGCGTGCTCCGGGTCGATGTGCCCGAACTGGAAAAGCTTTCCCCCTTCCTGGGGATGGGCGTCCGGGGCAAGGCCAGGGTCGAAGCGAAGGCGCGGGATCTCCTGGGCGCCCCCCGGGGACACGGGTCGGTCAAGGTGGAGAGCGACAAGGGGATTTTCCGCGGGGAGACCGGGTTCACGTTGAAGCAAGGATCCCTTGCCCTGGACCGGATCACCTTGATCGGACCCGGTGCGTCGGTCTCAGGCGGGGTCGAGGTGAACCTCGAGACGGCCTGCCTGGATGGAAGCCTGAAGGCCGAGATGTCCGAGTTGGCCGCCCTCCCAATCCCGGGAGACTCGGGACTTTCCGGCTGCGCCGTGCTGGAGACCGTTTTTTCCGAGGAGAGAGGGAGGCAGGATATCAGGCTGGAGCTCCTGGCCGAGGACGTCTCAGGGCCTTTCGGCAGCCTGGCCCGGGCGGAGGTCAAAGGGAGCGCGAGGGACGTCACGGGCACCCCGAAGGGGCGGGCAGAGGTCGACATCTCCTTGCTGGACCCGGCGCCCGGTCTCATGGTGGAGCGGGCCGGGCTGATCGCTGAGGGCGGTCGAGACCGAGTGGATTTCTCATTGAGCGCCCGGGGGGATTTCAAGGAACCCTTCAACCTCGATGCAGCAGGCCTCTGGAACTCGGGGGAGGGCGCCCGTGAGCTCCTGATCCGCGAGCTTCAAGCCTCTTTGGGCGGCCACAACTTGGCCCTGGAGGAACCATTGCTGCTCGAGGGCCGGGACGGTTACCTGGAGGTACACCGGAGCTCCATGGGGCTGGACTCGGGCCGGATCACGCTCCGGGGCAAGGTCTCCGAGCTCATTGAGGCCGAGGTGTCCCTTGAGGCCTTGCCACTTGATTTTCTCCGGGTTTGGGGTTTGCCCGATGCAGGAGGCTTGGCTTCGGGGAGACTGAGGGTTCGGGGGACTCCGGCGGCCCCGGAGGGCTTGCTCGCCCTGGACATAAAGGGGATCAAGCCGGCGGATCCCCAGCTCCGGGGCCTCCCGGAGCTGGAGCTCTCCTCCACGGTCAACCTGGAAGGGGGGCTGATGGAGGCACGGGCCCAATTGACAGGAGGGGGTCAAGACTTGCTGGAGGCCGTGTTGGAGGCGCCCGTTGAGGCGGGCCTAAGGCCGTTCGTCTTTTCTCTGCCCCCCGAAGGTCCGATCCGAGGGTTTGCCTCGATGGACATGGATCTTCGCCCTGTCCCCGGCTGGCTGGGCCTGGAGGAGCACAGGCTCGCCGGTATGCTGGAGGGGGAGGCGACACTTCGGGGGACCCCCGCCTCGCCCGAGATCCGGGGTCGAATACACCTGAGGGACGGGGCCTACGAGTATATCCCGGGCGGCACCGTGTTGCGCGGGCTCGAGGTCCTCGCCGCCGTGGAGGACGACGAGCTCGTCCTGGAGCGGCTCTCAGCAGGCGACGGAGACCAGGGCAGTCTGGAGATCCACGGCCGGCTTGGGCTGGACCCGGAAAAGGACCTGCCCTTTGAGGCGGTTATGGAGATGTCCGGGCTCAGGCTGGTGCGCCTGGACGAGTTGACCGCGGTTACGGGCGGGAGTTTGAAGGTCACCGGCTCGGCCGGGTCTGCGGCGGTTTCCGGCCGGGTGCGTGTGGACTCGGCCGAGGCGCGGATACCGGAGAGGCTTCCGCCCAGGATAACCGAACTCAGTGTGGAGGAGGTCAATGCGCCCCCGGGCGGGAGGACCGCTCCCGGGGGTAAGGAGGCCGGGGCCGCAAGGGATGTGTCCCTGGACCTGGGGATAGTGATCCCCGGGAGGGTTTTCGTGCGCGGGAGGGGGCTGGACTCGGAATGGGAAGGGGAGCTGGAGATAAAGGGAGACGCCGCCGGTCCGGCCGTACGGGGGGAGCTCTCCATTGTCCGCGGGCACTATGACTTCTTGGGAACACGTTTTGATCTGGCATCAGGGACTCTATTCTTTGACGGCTCTTACCCGCCCTCGCCGGTACTGAACGTGACGGCACAGACCCGCACCGCTGACATGACCGCACGGGTGATCCTAAGCGGGACCCCCGCCTCGCCCGGGATCCGGCTGGAATCCGATCCTCCTTACCCGCGGGACGAGATCATGGCCCGGATCCTGTTCGGCCGGAGCCTCGCCACCCTCACCCCGCTCCAGGCACTGAAGCTGGCCGCTGCAGTGGACGCCTTGGCGGGTGGAGGGGCTTTGGGTTTCATGGGCAAGGCCCAGCAGGCCGTAGGCGTTGATCAACTGGAGGTCAGGGAGGCCGGGGCCGGGGAAAACGCCGCCACCCTGGCGGTGGGGAAGTACATGGGTGAGGACGTATACCTGGAGGTGGAAAAGGGCCTGGGCACGGAGGGAGGCAGGGTCTCCCTGGAGTACGAGGTCACCCCCAGGATAACCGTGGAGACCGAAGTGGGCTCCGACGCGGGCGGAGGAGTGGGCATAAAGTGGAAATGGGACTACTGACCGGTCCCTTCCTCGTCCGCTCGGGCCATGTGTATGTTCAGCGGAGGAGCGGGCTCGGCCTTGGGAACCCCCAGGTATATCGTCCTGTGCGGGAACGGGATCTCTATGCCCCGCTCGTCGAATACGCGCTTCATACGGCGGTAGAACTCGCGCCGTATCCCCCACTGCTTGAGCGGCCTCGTGGTGAACCGGATCCTGATGACCACCGCCGAGTCGTCGAAGCGGTCCAGGCCGAAGATCTCCAGGGGCTCCAGTATGTCGCCGCCGAAGTCCGGGTCCTCCTTTAGCTCGTTTCCTATTTCCTTCAACACCTCGATCACCTGATCCACATCCTCCCTGTAGGCTATGCCCACGTCCATGACCGCCCTGGAGAACTCCTTGGTGAAGTTGGTGAGGACTTCAATGGAGCTGTTGGGGATCACATGGACGCTCCCATGCAGATCCCTCAGGCGCACGGTCCTCAGGCCAACACTCTCCACCAGGCCGCCTTTCCCCCCCAAGTCGGCCCAGTCTCCCACCCTCACGCTCTCCTCGAACAGGATGAAAAGGCCGTTGATCAGGTCCTTTACCAGGGTCTGGGCCCCGAAGCCCACGGCCAGGCCCACGATGCCCGCCCCGGCCAGGATGGGAGTCGTATCCACCCCGAGTCTTCCCAGCACCACGATTCCGCCCACGAATCCCGCACCCAGGCTGACCGCTGTCCTGACCATGGGGACCAGTGTCTGGGTCTTCTGTGACGGGACCTTGCCCTCGCGGGGGCGAAGCAGGTACTGGGACAAGGCCAGGTTGAGCTGGATCACCAGGAAGACCACCCCCAGGGTCACGCCAATGGTGATCACCCGGAGCACGATCAAGGCCCCGGTATCCGAGGAGATAAAGGCCCCGACCGGTATTCCCCAGATCTGGGCTATGACTCCTCCTCCTATCACCATGATGACCGCTGAGAAGACCTTTCTTATTACCGTTATGTACCTGTTGGCCTTTTCTTCGAAGCCTGGGAAACGGTCCTTGATGCGCTCCCGAATGGCGAAGAGGCGCTTGAACAAGAGATGCAGGAGCCGCAAGGCTGCAAAGACCAGAGGGACGGCGACCACGGTTCCCAGGGTGGCCTTGAGTAGATAGCTGAATCCCTTGCCGTAGTTGACGATGAGAAAGAGGAAGACCGTCCAGGTGTAGATCACGACTACGGCAGGGAGATAACGGGTGCCCCTCCTGCCCCAGACCCGCCTCTTCCCGCCCGCCTCGGTCTCCATGTCTGCGGGCTCTTCCAGGCGCATCCTCAAGTCCCGGCCGAGTTGCAGGATTAAGACGGTCACCATCGCCGGGAATCCCAGCAGCAAGAGCCCCCGGATAAAGGCCGAGGCGGATCCCGGGGCCTCCGCAATGGCCAGGAATCCCATCAGAACGGCGTAGAAGGCCCCGTAATTGGCGAACCGCTTGAGCCACAACCAGTAGTAGTTGGCGGTCTCATCACCCATGGGGGCCGCTCTCAGGCGGGCCTCGTCCGGGGACAGGAAGGCCCGAAAGGCCTCCACCGCCACCCTGTATAGAAACGCAACCGTGAATACGTGAAAGACCAGGGCCCGCCAGGGGGCGGGAGACGGTAAGACCCGGAAAAGAACGAAGAGGGATAAAAGGGCCAGCCCGGAAGGGATTATGGAGAGGAGCCAGCGCATCAACGCCCGGCCCAGCCGCACGCCCATGTGGCCCAAGTCCTCCGGGGCCGACGGAAGACGGGGGCGCAGGATGAGGCGCAGGATCAAGGCCAGGAGGAGGGCGGCCGCCAGAGCCGCTGCGGTGCGCAGGAGGGCGCTGCGATTCTCGGGTTGCGAAAGGAAGTCCAGGGTCGCGCGCAGCGCTCCGGGGGGCCCGGCCAGCAATTCCCCTGTGCGCGCAGCGGACCGGATCACCTGAGCCGAGAGCCTCTCGAATGAAGCGAAAACCTCCTCCATTCCGAGCAGCGGTTCCTCCTTAGGGAGCGGCTCCTTTTCCGCTGCTCCAGGGGCCTTTTGCGCCTCTGCCAGGGCCCTCAGCCGCTCCAACAGGACCTCCCTCTCTTTAGGGTCCTCGATGACCCGAACGAGCTCCTGTATGTCCGGGGCCGGAGCCTCCTCGGGCGCCGCAGCGACCCCTTGGCCCGCCATCAACGCCTGGATGAGGAAAACGAAAAAGACCCAGCGGAAAACCGATCCGGCTCCTCTCATGTCGGAGACCTCCTTTTCGTCTTACCGGCGTCCTGTGTATCGCACATCGGAACGGCGCAATTCTTACACAACCGGACTCGGGTTGGCAATTCAGTTCCGGACCCCCTCTCCTCGCTCGCAGCCGCCGGGTGATTCAGCGGTTGATCTTGATTATACCCGGCCGATCCGATACCATGCCACGCACAATGAAGATATTGCTTTGCGGGACGGGGCCGATTTCGGAGGAGCGCTTGAAGCGCCTGCCCGATATCCTGGAATCCGAGTGCCGGAGGGAGAGCGCGGGCGTGGCTCTCCTGCCCGCAATGGAGGCGGCCAGGTTCGATTCGCTCACCCGCCCGGTTCTGGTGGGCCTGGCCCTGATGGTGAAGATAGTCCCGGCCCTCCTCTTCGTACTGAGAGGGGTGGGGCTGCGCAGGTCCTTGAACGCCGGGGTGCTCCTATCCTCCCGTCTCAGCCTAATAATAGTGGCCGCTTCGATAGGCCTTCAGGCCGGGTTTATCAGCGAGGCCTTCAAGGATTCCATAGTGCTATTGGCCGTGATCACCTGCCTGCTGGGTCCCAGTCTTTTCAAGGTCCTGCACGGGTCCGAGACCCGGGGCGGTCCACCGGCCGAGTCCGGCCGCGGGATGGAAGCGCCCTGGGCCGGGATGTAGCAGGAGGCCGGTCTTTCCCGAGCCGCCCGGATGCCTCAAGGCATGGACCGGAGCACCCCTTCGGCCACATGGTCCTGGAACGGCTCGAAGTGCTTCTTGAAGTCCGCCGCCAGCTTTGCGGCCCGCTGGTCGTAGGCGGCAGGATCCCCGGACGCGGTCCTGGGATCCAGTATCTCAGCCGGGACGCCCTCCACTTTATCCGGTATCCTCAACCCGAAGACCGGATCGGTATGGTACTCCACCTCTTCCAGCCTGCCTTCGAGAATGGCCTTCACTATGGCCCGCGAGTGGGAGATGCGGATCCGGGACGCCTCTCCGGCGGGTTTTCCGCTCCAGCCGGTGTTCACCAGCCAGCAAGCCGCCCCGTGCTTTTCCACTTTCTTCCTAAGGAGGTCCGCGTAGACCACCGGGGGGAGGGCCATGAAGGGCGCGCCGAAGCAGGCGCTGAAGGTGGCCTGTGGTTCCTTGACGCCCTGCTCGGTGCCGGCCACCTTGGCCGTGTAGCCGGTAAGGAAATGGAAGACCGCCTGGTCCACGCTCAGGCGGGCGACCGGCGGCATGACCCCGAAGGCGTCGCATGTGAGCATGATTATGTTGCGCGGGTGGCCGCATACCCCGCGCCTGGAGGCGCTGGGTATGTGGCTGATGGGATAGGCCGCCCGGGTGTTCTCGGTGAGGGAGTCGTCGTCCAGATCCAGCCGGCGCGAGTGCTGGTTCAGGGAGACGTTCTCCAGTATGGTGCCGAAGCGCCTGGTGGTTTCATAAATCTCGGGTTCCTCCTCCCGGGAGAGGCGGATGACCTTTGCGTAACACCCGCCCTCGAAGTTGAATATCCCTTCCTCGCTCCAGCCGTGTTCGTCGTCTCCTATCAGGATCCGGTCCGGGTCCGCTGAAAGGGAGGTCTTCCCTGTGCCCGAGAGCCCGAAGAATATGGCGGCGTCCCCCTGCGCGCCCGCGTTGGCCGAGCAATGCATGGACAGGACCGATTCCTGGGGATAGAAGTAGTTCAGCATGGTGAAGACGGATTTCTTGATCTCCCCGGCATAGCTGGTGCCTCCTATGAGCACCAGCTTCCTGCCCAGGTGGATCAGGATAAAGGCCTCGGAGTGGGTCCCGTCCAGCTGGGGCTCCGCATTGAACCGGGGCATGCCGATAACGGTGAACTGGGGGTTGTGCTTTTCCGCCTCCCCCTTGTCTTGAAGCTGTATGAACATGTTCCTGGCAAAAAGGCTGTGCCACGCCCGCTCCGTGATCACCCTGATCGGGATGCGGCGGGAGGGCTCGGCCCCCACGAAGCAGTCCTGGACAAAGATGTCCTTGTTCTGGAGATAGGCGCTCAGCCGATAGAAGATATTGACGAAGCGCTGCTCTTCAATGCCCCGGTTGACATCCCCCCACCAGATCTTGTTCTCGCTGGAGGGCTCCTTCACTATGAAGCGGTCCAGGGGGGAGCGGCCCATGTGATGCCCGGTTCTGACCACAGCCGGCCCGAGGTGGGCTATATGCCCCTCCCGCCTCCTTATGATCTGCTCGTAGAGATGAGGGGTCGAAGGGTTCCAGTACACCGTTCCCAGGTTCCTGAATCCCATCTTCTCCAACTCGGGCCGCACGTCCTTGTAATTGAACATCTCGGTCTCCTCCCTGGCTATATCTCTTCCACGGTAACCCGGGGCAGCAGCTCCTCCACCGTGTCCCGGTGGCAGAGCTCGGTGCCCGGCGTCTTTGCAGTGGCCGTACCGGCCGCGGCCGAGAGCCTCAGGCACTCATCCAGGCTTTTCCCTCGGGAATGGGCCAGGATGAATCCGGCAACGGCCGAGTCGCCCGCCCCCACGGTGCTCTCCACGTCAACGGCCGGGGCGGCAGCCTTGAGCCGTGTCTTGCCGGCCGAGAGGATCAGCCCTTCCTTCCCCCTGGAGACCAGGATAAAGGGTATCCCCAGGCTGTGTAGCTCGCGGCATGCATCCAGGATCCCGGGGTCGGATTGCAGGTCGCGCCCCAAGAGGCGCGACAGCTCGTGGATGTTCGGCTTGATGCACGTGGGCTGGAACTCCACCGCCTCCTTCAGGGCCTTCCCGTCCGCATCCAGCATGGTGAAGGCCCCCAATTTCTTGGCCGCCACAATGAGCTGGCCGTAAATGTTGGGTGTCACGCCCCTGGGAAGGCTCCCGCTCATCACCAGGTAGGTCATGTCCTGGATGGATAGTATTTGACGGTAGAAATCCGCGATCTCTGTAGGGCTTATCTCTGGCCCTGAGGCACTGATCATATACTGCCTGCCTGCGCCCGCCTCCCTCAGAATAATATTGGTGCGTGTCTCGCCCGAGATACGAGTGAAGCTTATCATGACCCCGGCGTTTATCAGAAGGCCCTCCAACTGCAGGCCGTCATAGCCCCCCACAAGGCCCAGGGCCACGCTCCTCCCGTCGAGCTCGGTAATCACCCTGGATACGTCTATCCCTTTTCCGGCTGCGTAGTGCTTCTCGGAGACCACCCGGGTGGTGTCGTCCTCCAGGAGTCGCTCCAACATGACGGCTCGATCCAGGGCCGGATTCAACGTCACTGTGTATATCATGGGCAATCCTCGAGAAAGAGATCAGGGGTTTGTTTCGGGTACTCCGCGACCGGCTCCCCTTGTATCACGTGCTCCCGCTCCTTTACAACGGGTAGACTATACACTTAAGTGAAGGTGGATGATAAATGGAAACGGAAGCCGGGATACAGAGTTGCCCGCATGCCGGTGGTCGCCCCGAGAGTATATGGATTCATGTTGCAAAAGGTGATCGGATCCGGGTAGTCTTGGATTGATTTGCGACCCCAGCGGAGGAGGAAGAATGGAGAGGCATCTCTTGGTGACGGTAAGCGAGCAGATGAGCGCACTTCACGGCGGCCGTTTCGCCGGGAGCTTTTTCGAGAACAAGGACTCGGTCAGGCTCACTCTCTTCTACACTGTTCCCCGACCAGCGGCGGTTTGGGGCGGGGAGAAGACCGAAGATCTGGTAAGAGAGCAGGAAGACATGGCCCGCAAGTACGCGGACCAGGGCCGAAAGGCCCTGCAGGAGGCCAAAAAGGAGCTGCTCCACCTGGGCTTCCCTGAGGAAAACATAGTGCTCAAGCTCCAGGGCCGCCAGCTTACCAAGACAAAGGACATACTGGAGGAGGCCTCACACGGGCTTTATGACGCCCTAGTGCTGGGCCGTCGGGGCCTCAACTGGTTCGAGGAGGCCTTTGAGGGGAGCGTCAGCCGCGACCTCTTGGACAGCCTACCCTCTTGCCCCATCTGGATATGCCGCCGGCCCCAGGAGGGGGGGAAGGGGGTCCTGCTGTGCATGGACGGCTCTGAGGCTTCTTACCGGATGGCGGACCACGTGGGCTTCATCCTGGGGAAGGTCCATCCTCACCCGGTCAAGATCTTCGTGGTAAAGGGACAGTCCCTGCGCGCGGAGCCCGGTGCGGTCATAGAAAAAGGCCAAGAGCTCTTGAGAAAATCAGGGGTGCCCAACGTGCGGGTGAGCACCTCGGCCGTGGATGCCTCGAGCCCTCTCAAGGCCATCGAGAGGGAGGCCCGGAAGGGCGGGTATGCCGCTGTGGCCGTGGGCCGGGCGGCCAAGAAGAGCCTCGCCGACCGGGTCTTCTTCGGGTCCGTCAGCATGGGGCTCTTCCGCAGGATCGAGCACTCAGCCTTGTGGATCACAGCCTAGCCCGAGAGGCCCTGAGCTGGAAGGGGTTTTCAGTGGTCACTCGAGCAGTACTGGGTCCGGGGCCCCTTTCGAACACTCATTTCTTCCAGAACTCGGGTATGAGGAGCACGATGACCGTGTAGATCTCCAGGCGCCCGAGCAGCATGCAGAAGATCAGGATCCACTTCCCGGCCATGGGGATCTCCAGGTAGTTTCGGACGGGCCCGACCGCTCCGAGGCCGGGTCCTATGTTCCCTATGGAGGCTGCGACCGAGGCGAATGCGCTCACCATGTCCAGGCCCAAGGCTGACATGGCAAGCACCGCAGCAATGAAAAGACCCAAGAAGAGCAGAAAGAAACCCACGAAGCTGCTCAGAACGTCGTTGGGGACCGGCCTCCCGCCGAGCTTCACCGTGGTCACGGCCCTGGGATGGATGATCCTGAATATCTCCCTGTAGCCGTGCTTGACCAGGAGCATCACGCGCATGATCTTGATGCCCCCTCCGGTCGACCCGGCCATGCCCCCGAGGAACATGCAAAGGAGCAGGATGTTGCGGGAGAGTGTGGGCCATTGATCATAGTCGGCGGTCACGAAGCCCGTGGTGGTGAGAATGGACCCCACCTGGAACGAGGCGTATCTGAGGGCATCCGGGATCGAGCCGTAGACCGGGCCCAGTATGTCCCAGGTCACCACCAATGTGAACACGGCGAATAGGCCCACGAATGCCCGGAACTCCGGGGCCTTCCCGAAAACGGAGACCTGCCCGGTGATGAAGCGGTAGTGGAGGGAGAAGTTTATTCCGGCGAGGAGCATGAAGACCAGTATGACCACATCCATGTAAGTGCTGTTATAGTGGGCTATGCTTATGTTCTTTGGGGAGAACCCGCCCGTGGGCATGGTACAGAACGCGTGGCACACCGCCTCGAAAAGGGGCATGCCGCCGCCCAGGAGCAGGAGTATCTCCAGCGCGGTAATCAGGATATAGACTTTCCACAGGGTCTTTGCCGTATCCGAGATCCTGGGTTTGAGCTTGTCCACCACGGGGCTCGGGACCTCGGCCTTGTAAAGCTGCATCCCGCCGATTCCCAGGAAGGGCAGTATGGCCACGGACAGGACAATGATCCCCATGCCCCCGAACCACTGGGTCTGGCTCCTCCAGAGAAGAACCCCTCTCGGGAGGCCCTCGATATCCGAGAGTATGGAGGCCCCGGTGGTGGTGAACCCGGATATGGACTCGAAGTAGGCATTGGTGAAGACCGGGATCGAGCCGGACAACAGGTACGGCAGGGTCCCCACCAGCCCGGCCACCACCCAGCCCAGGGTCACCATGAGGACCCCGTCGCGATGGCTCAGTTGCACGGGTTCGTGCCTGCGGGTGGATAGGGCGAGGGCCGAGCCGGCCGCTGCGGCGACCGCCATGGAAAGGGCCAGGGCGAGTGCGCTTCCGTCGCCGTATCCCAGGGATACAGCCAGGGGGCCGGCCATGGAAAGCCCCAGTACCAGGACCAGGAGGCCCATGAAGTTCAGGATGGGCTTGGCGTGCATCAGAAGTAGTCCAGCTTTACCGTGAGCAGCTTTTCCAGCTTTGGTATGGCCTTGTGGAGGGAGAAGATTATCAGGTGATCCTTTTCCTTTACTATACTATCACCACTCGGAATTATTATTTCTTCTCCCCTGACTATCGCGCCCACAATGGCGCCCTTTGGAAACTTCACATCGGAAAGGGGTGTATTCACGACATCGGATGTCGCCAAGGCCTCGGCCTCGATGGCCTCGGCATGCTCGCCCTTGAGCGGGGCCACCGAGATAATCCGTCCCCGCCTGATATGCTGGAGAATGGCGCGTATGGCTGAGAGGCGGGAGCTTACCACCGTGTCTATGCCGATGGAGCTGACCAGTGGTATATAGCTGAGCTTGTTGATCCTGGTGACGGTCTTTTTCGCCCCCAACCCCTTGGCCAGAAGAGAGATGAGCACGTTGCTCTCCTCGTCTCCCGTGATGGCGACCAGGAAGTCCGAGCTGGCGATGTTCTCCTCCAGCAGGAGGTCTCGGTCCGTTCCGTCTCCGTTTATCACGATCACCTTGTCCAGGTTCTCGGCCAGGTGGGCGCATCTCTCCGGGTCCCTGTCGATTATCTTGGTGGAGATGCGGGACCTGTCCAGGGCGTTCGCAAGGGCCGCCCCGGTCTGCCCGCCCCCCACTATGATCACCCTGCGGAGCTCCCTCTGCCTGATCCCGAAGAACCTGAAGACCTTTTGGATTTCATCCGACCGCGTTACCACGTAGACCAGGTCGTTTGCCTGGATGGCGTCCTCGCCATGCGGGATGAAGACCTCCTCTCCCCTGACTATGGCCCCCACCAGGAGATCGCCTTCCATGTCCTTGAACGAGAGGAGCTTTTTGCCCGCGAACGGCGACTCCGGCCTGATGGTCACACCGATCAGCTTCACCCTGCCGCCGACGAAGTCGATCACGTCCGAGGCCTCGGGGACCATCATCAGGTTCCTGATGGTCTCCACCATGATGGACTCCGGATTGATTATATGGTCTATGCCGAGGAAGTCCTGGGACAGGAAGTCCTTGACCTCCAGGTACTCGGGGTTTCTCAGGCGGACCACCTTTATCAGGTAGGGGTTGAGCTGGCGGGCGAGCATGCAGGCGATGAGGTTGACTTCATCGCTGTCAGTGGCCGCCACCAGCATCTCGGCCTCCACGACCCCCGCCATCTTAAGCATCCTGGGGCTGGTCCCGGATCCCAGCACGGCCTGGACGTCGAGCTCTTCATTGATCCGGTCGGTCTTTTCCGGATCCTTGTCGATCAGGACCACGTCCTGGTTCTCCCGGGAGAGCCTCTGGGCTATGTGAAACCCGACCTCACCGGCACCCACTATTATCGTCTTCAATCCGTCCTCCCTGATCGCCCGCGGCCGTCCCCCGCCCGGGCCGCGGCGGGTCTTGGCATCAGGGGGGCATCTTAGACGCGGGCCTTCGGGAAAGTCAATGGCAAGCAGCGGGTGGGCGGAATCAGGGTGGACAACCACCCGCCCGGGTGATAGTCTCAATCGCCTCCGGGATCAGGGGATTGGTACCCGGGATACCAGCAGCGGCGGTCGGGAAGCAGGGCGCATGATCAAGGCACCAGAGGTCGCATTGAGCGGCAATGACTTCAAACGGTATATAGACAAGTTCTCCGAGACCACGATCCTGGTCATCGGCGACATTATAATGGACAAGTACGTGTGGGGCCATGTTTCGCGGATCTCCCCCGAGGCCCCGGTGCCGGTGGTGGAGGTCAAGCAGGAGACCAAGCGCCTGGGCGGAGCCGCGAACGTGCTCAACAACATAGCCTCCCTGGGCGGCAGGTGCATTCTTTGCGGAGTGGTGGGGGACGACCACTCGGGCCGCGAGATGCTGGAGCAGGTGGGGGGTATGGGACTGCCGGTGGACGGGATCCTGAAGGTGTCCGACCGCCCAACCAGCGTCAAATCCAGGGTGGTGGCGTACAACCAGCAGGTTGTGCGGTTCGACCGGGAGAGCAGGAAGAGCATCCCGGAGGAGGCCGTTCAGGGGATCCTGGAGCATATAAGGGCGATCAGCCGGGAAGTGGACGCGATTATCGTTGCCGATTACGGCAAGGGCGTGATCTCCGAGGCCATGATGAAGGGACTCAGGGGCTTGGTTTGGGACTCCGGAATATTGATGGCCGTGGATCCCAAGACCGGCAACTTTGAGTACTACAAGGGAGTCGACGTGATCACCCCCAACCATCACGAAGCAGGGGCCTATTGCCGGCGGGATATCGAGGACGAGGCCTCCCTGCTGGAGGCCGGCAGGTACATGCTGGAGAGCCTGGAGGCCGGCTCCGTGCTGATCACCCAGGGAAAGGACGGCATGACCCTTTTTGAGAGCGACGGGGCGGTAAGCCACATACCGACGGTGGCTCGAAAGGTCTTTGACGTGACCGGCGCGGGGGATACGGTGATCAGCACCTTGTGTCTGGGGCTTGCATCGGGCATGGATTTCAAGTCGGCGGCGGTCATAGCCAACTTTGCGGCCGGGATCGTCGTGGGTGAGCTGGGTACCTCCACCGTGAACGGACAAGAGCTCAAGGAGACCGTAAACGGAAGGATCAAGTGACCGGCCCGAGGGGGGAGGCGCTCCGGGCCGATGCGCCCCCGAGGTGGCAATGAGCACCCCGACCGAGGCAGACCCGGTCAAGCGTATCGCAGGGCTCATCTCACCCGACCCGGAGATCCTGGGGAAGACCATTGAGGAGCTGGAGGCCCTTTTCGGCCGAGTGGATTGGGTCAGCCCCCTGCTGGACTTCGACAAGACCAGGTACTATGAAAGGGAGATGGGCCGGCCTCTCTACAGGCGTTTCATCTCGTTCCGGGATCCGATGCCCCAGGACGGGCTCCCCGAGACCAAGCTGGAGACCAATCGGCTGGAGGATAGGACCAGGCGTGGAGGAAGGCGCGTGGTGAACGTGGACCCCGGGTATTTGTGCCTGGAGCGTCTGGTCCTGGCTACAGGGAAGAATTTCCCGCATCGGATCTATCTGGGCAGGGGGATATACGCCGATCTCACCCTGATATTCCGCAAGGGGACATTTCACCCCCTGGAATGGACCTACCCGGATTTTCGGGATCCTCTGGTGATAGGGTATTTCAATGAGCTGCGCGAGAGGTTCCGAATGGAGATACGCGCTGCAAGAGAGGTGAGCCCTTGCTGAAAAGCATGACCGCGTTCGGCCGGGCCGAGCACGGCTCGGGGGATGTCAGGGTGACCGTGGAGACCCGGTCGGTCAACCACCGCTACAGGGACCTTTCCCTGCGCCTTCCCAAGACGCTCCAGTCCCTGGAGGAATCGGTCAAGGCCATGGTCGTCGGCCGGGTAGGCCGGGGCCGGGTCGAGCTGAGCATCGAGCTGGACGCCGGCCCTGCGGGCGCGGACTATGATGTGTCGCTCAACGTGCCCCTTGCCCGGGCCTACGCCCGGGTCTTGCGGCGGCTCCGGGAGGAGGTGGGAGCTGATCCGGAGGTCAGGGCGGAGACATTCCTTCAGGTGCGGGACATGGTGGTGGTCAGGCCTGTGGAGGCCGATTCGGACTCCTTGCGGCCCGTGGTGATGGAGGCGGTCTCGGCGGCCCTGGACGAGCTGGAGCGAATGCGGCTGCAGGAGGGCAGGGCCTTGGAGTCCGACTTCAGGGCGAGGATAGCCTCGGTACGGGGGAACCTGGACCGGATCGAGGACAGGGCGCCTCAGGTGGTGGATGAGTACCGTCGGAGGCTGAGTGAGAGGGTGGAGGCCCTGGCTCAGGGCCTTGAGGTGGACGAGTCCAGGCTGGCCCAGGAGGTGGCGATCTTTGCCGGCAGGTGCGATGTGACGGAGGAAGTGGTGCGGAGCCGCGGCCACCTTGGGCAGTTCGAGGAGTTCTTGTCCGCTGGAGAGCCGGTGGGCCGAAGGCTGGATTTCCTTATCCAGGAGCTCAACCGGGAGGTGAACACCATCAGCTCCAAGGCATCCGATGCGGAGATTTCCTCGGTTGTGGTGGAGACCAAAGGCGACTTGGAGAAGCTGAGGGAGCAGGTGCAGAACGTTGAATGAGATGCCCGGGGATGGTGCAGGAGGGAGCAAATGAATTCAAAGTTGGTAAACATCGGTTTCGGAAACACCGTGGTCTCCAGGCGGGTTGTGGCGATTATCTCCCCCAACACCGCTCCTGTAAAGCGGCTCCGCGACGAGGCCCGGGAAGACCGCCGCCTGATTGACGCCACACAGGGCCGTAAGACAAGATCTGTGATCATCACGGACAGCAATCACGTTGTGCTCTCGGCCATCCAATCCGAGACCCTGGCCCAGCGCTTCGCCCTGGATTGCCGGCTGACCAAGGAAGACCTGGAAGAATAGAATGAAGGGCGGGATCTACGTAGTCTCCGGTCCGTCGGGGGTGGGCAAGTCCAGCATCATCCGGGAGGCAAGGGTCGGGTTGGACGGGCTCGCCTACTCCGTCTCCCATACCAGCCGAAAGCCGAGACCGGGGGAGACCGAGGGCAGGGAATACCACTTCGTGACAAGAGACGAGTTCCGCCGGATGATAGGGCAGGGGGAGTTCGTGGAGTGGGCCGAGGTCTACGGCGACTACTACGGGACCTCATCGTTTGAGATCGAGCGGAAGACCGGGGAGGGCCTGGACCTGGTAATGGACGTGGACGTCCAGGGGGCGGCTAACATCAGGTCCCGATTCCGTGAAGCCGTCCTGGTCTTTGTGCTCCCTCCATCCATGGACGCCCTGGAAGAGCGCATCAAGGGCCGGGGCGCCGACGACCCGGAGTCCATGTCAAAGCGCCTCGCGAAGGCCGCCCGGGAGATGGAAAACGCCTCGTGGTACGATTACATCGTCTTGAACCGGAGATTGGACCGGGCCTCGGAGGAAATGGCCTCCATAGTCCGTGCAGGGAGGTGCCGGACCTCCAGACGCATCCACGTGCTCTCGGAGATCCTCCCCCGGTAAGATGCGCCCGAGAACTCATTTGTGGATGGGCACTAGCTCAGGGCCCATCCTCGAGGGGGCTTGTTCCCGAATGACCCCAAAACCTAAACCAAGCTTGATCCCGGGATACCGGGCGGTTCGCGAGGCGCTTCTGGGCGGGAGCGCCTCGGTAAAGGAGATATGGTTGAGCAAGGGAAGGCGCTCGACCAGGATCGTGGAGATAGAGGCGCTGGCCAGGGAGTGCGGAGTCCCGGTCCACAGGAAGGACTCCGGGGAGCTGGATGAGGCCCTGCCCGGCCTCCCGCACCAGGGCATGGCCGCAGTGGCCGCGAGGGGACCCGGCTACAGCGATCTGGAAGACCTGATTGAGGCCTCCATGGCGGCGCCGTGGCGCGGGCTCCTCGTGGCGGCGGACCATATTACGGACGAGGGAAACCTGGGAGCGTTGATCCGGGCGGCCGTATTCTTCGGGGCCGAAGGATTGGTGCTGCCAAGGGACCGCTGTGCCGGGCTCTCGCCTCGCGTCTTGAAACGATCCTCGGGGGCCTTGCTGCGGCTCTCGGTGGCCAGGGTGGTCAACCTCGGCCGCGCCCTAGAGCAATTGGCGGAGGCGGGTTTTTGGATAGTCGGGGCTGCAGGGGAGGCCGATACCAGCATCTATGAATTCGACTGGGCCCGAGACGCGGTGCTGGTGCTGGGCCGAGAGGACAAGGGGCTTACCAGGAACGTGCGAAACAAGTGCCATGCCTTGGTCTCCGTTCCAGGGGTCGGCGGGGTGGATTCCTTGAACGTGGCCGTGGCGGCCGGGGTCATCCTCTCGGAGATCAGGCGGCAGAGGGGGGGGGAGCCGGGGGAAAGCGATTCAGCGCGCCCTTAGCCCGCATGGAGCGGATAAGCGCGCACAGGGGCAGCCCCACCACGTTGGTATAGGACCCGGTGATACCTTCCACCATGAAGGCTCCCACCCCTTGTATGCCGTAGCTCCCGGCCTTTCCGAAAGGCTCTCCTGTGGCAATGTATGCCTCCACTTCATTAGGGCTCAAGGACTTTATCCTGACCAAGGTCTCCACGGCCTCTGAGTGGGCGTGCCGGCCCGGGGGGGCGATCAGTGCGAACCCGGTTATGACCCTGTGCTCCCGTCCGCTCAAGAGCTCCAGCATGCGCCGGGCCTCTTCCGGCCCGGACGGCTTTCCCAGGATCTCGCCGTCAATGACCACCATGGTGTCGGCGCCTAGGGTCCATTTGCCGGGCATCGCCTGCCACGACGCTGCCGCCTTGCGGCGGGCGAGCTCTACGGCCGCCTCGGCCGGCCCGGTTTCGCCGTGTTCTTCGGGCGTCCCGGCCGGGCGCACCACGTAGGGGATCCCCACCTGGTCCAGCAGGCGCCTCCTGCGCGGTGAGGCGGATGCCAGATTCAAAGGGAAGGCCCTGTTCACCCGGGGGGATTCCACCCTGGACTCCTCAGGGCTGGGGCCTTGGCATGGCAAAGAGCTCGCGGGTGTTGGCCGCGGTCTGTCGGGCCACTTCATCGAAGCCCGCCCCCCTCAACTCGGCTATCTCCTTTGCCGTGTGCAGCACCAGGGCGGGCTCATTGCGCTTCCCGCGCCGGGGCACCGGAGCCAGGAACGGGGCGTCGGTTTCCACCAGGAGGCGATCCAGGGGAATGCGGGCGGCCACTTCCCTGGGCGCCCGGGCCTTGGGAAAGGTGACCGTCCCGGGCAGGGATATGTAGTAGCCGAGATCCATGAAGGCGGCGGCGAGCTCATAGTCGCCGGAAAAGCAATGGATCACGCCCCTGGGCCGATCCCGGCCCATGGCCGTGAGGACCGCCAGGACCTCGTCATGGGCCTCGCGGTCGTGGATGACCACGGGGAGGTCAAGGCGGGCCGCTATCTCCAGTTGGGCCTCGAAGGCCCGGAGCTGTGCCTCCCTGCTGGAGTGGTTGTGGTGGAAATCCAGGCCGATTTCCCCCCATCCCACCACCTCCGGGCTGGAGGCCAGCTCGGCCATCCGGTCCAGGTCACCGTTTTGCAGTTGATCGGCGTTGTGTGGATGGCAGCCCACGGTGGCGAAAACGAAATGGTGCTCCCTGGCGATCTCCAGCGCCTTCAGGGAGGTGGCCACGTCTATTCCCACGGTGATCACCTGGCACACCCCGCCCTTGATCGCCCGGTTAAGCACCATGGGCAGATCCCGCTGGAAATCGGTCATATCCAAATGTGCGTGGCTGTCGATAAGCATGGCACAGGCCATCCTAGCCCATCTCTCCATGGTTTTCAACCTGAACCGAAGAATTCCCAGCCCGCCCGCGCCCCCGCAGACCCGACTCCGTGTCGGCCCCGGTTTAACAAAACGGTTGCATAATCAGGGAAACCCCTTAGAATTCAATAGAGAGCAAAACCTTGCCGAACAGGGGGGTCTTTCCACGGATCATGGCTGCAACACCGCGCAGGGCAGAGGGCGTCAATAATAGAGAGAAGAGCCTGGAGGAGCAGCTCCAATTTCAGAAGCGACTGAACGCCATCACCAATAAGATCCATTCTGCAAAAGATACCAACGATATACTATTAAACTTACAGGGCGAGATCCTGAGTCTGTTCGATGCGGACCGGATCACCATCTATGTGGTGGACGGCCCTAACAAGCAGATAGTCTCCAAGGTCAAGACAGGGGACGAGGTGAGCGAGATCAGGGTCCCCATAAGCAACCAGAGCATCTCCGGCTACTGCGCGGCCGCCGGCAAGGTGGTAAACGTCTACAACGCATATGACCAGAATGAGCTCAACCGCATAAACCCCCAGCTCAGGTTCGACCGCACCTGGGATGAGAAGACGGGCTACAGGACCAAGCAGGTCCTGGCCGCCCCGATTCTCTATAACAAGTACCTCTTGGGGGTGATTCAGCTCATAAACAAGAAGAACGGGGAGCACTACACCCTGGAGGATCAGGCCTCGGTGCTGGAGATCGCCAAGGTCCTGGGGGTCGCCTTCTTCAACAATCAGAAGATAGCCAAGAAGACCAAGCGCACCAAGTTCGACTACCTGATCAGCAACAGCATCATAACCGACAAGGACCTGCAGACCGCGATGGCCACGGCCCGCAAGGTGAGAAAACCCGTGGAGTCCGTCTTGATGACCGACTTCCACGTGAGCAAGGAGGACATCGGCAGGTCGCTAGCCATGTTCTTCAACACCAAGTTCATCCCCTACGACGACAAGATGGTGATCCCCGGGCACCTGCTGAAGGGGCTCAAGGTCAATTTCCTCAAGAGCAACGTGGTGGTCCCTGTTTCCCAGTCTGGGAACGTGGTGACGGTGGCCATGGAAAATCCCGACTACCTCCCGGCCCGCGACGCCATAAAGAGGCTCATGCCGGGAAGGGAGTTCGAGTACTGCGTCTCACTCAGGGAAGACATCTTCAAGATGATCGATCTCTTCTTTGACGTGAAGCGCTCCGAGCTCCTGGGGGACTCCGGGAGCATCGAGGACATCCTGGGGCAATTGGAAGGCGCGGTGGACGAGCCCGAAGAGGACACCGACCGGGTAAGTGAAGAGGACGGGGCCATTGTTCAACTGGTTAACAAGATGATCATCGACGCCTACAATCGAAATGCATCGGACATCCATATAGAGCCGCGGCCGGGCAAGGCCAACTCGGTGATCAGGTTCAGGATCGACGGCGCATGCCAAGTCTACCAGACTATTCCCTACACCTTCAAACGGGCCATTGTATCCAGGCTCAAGATCATGTCCGACCTGGACATCTCCGAGCGCAGGCTGCCCCAGGACGGCAAGATCAAGTTCAGGCGATACGCCCCTCTGGATATCGAGCTACGGGTGGCCACCATACCCACCTCCGGTGGAGGCGAGGACGTGGTGATGAGGATCCTTGCCGCGGGAGAGCCCCTGCCTTTGGAAAAGATGGGCATGAGCCAGCGCAACTACAACGTCTTCCTGAACATGATCACCAACCCCTACGGGATCGTCCTAGTGGTGGGCCCCACCGGGAGCGGGAAGACCACCACGCTCCATGCCGCGCTGCACCACATAAACAAGCCCGAGACCAAGATATGGACCGCCGAGGACCCCGTGGAGATCTCCCAGGAGGGCCTGAGGCAGGTGCAGGTGCACCCCAAGATAGGGTTTGACTTCGCCACGGCCATGCGCGCCTTCCTGCGGGCCGACCCGGACGTGATCATGGTGGGTGAGATGCGGGACCACGAGACCGTGGCCACGGGGATCGAAGCCTCACTCACCGGTCACCTTGTCTTCAGCACCCTCCACACCAACAGCGCCCCGGAGACCATCACCCGGCTCCTGGACATGGGCATGGATCCTTTCAACTTCGCCGATGCGCTCCTGGGAGTCCTGGCCCAGCGCCTGGTAAGAACCCTTTGCAAGGACTGCAAGGAGGCTTACCAGCCGGACCGGGACGAGTTCGACGCAATGGCCAGGTCCTACGGCGAGGGCTTCGAGGCCTTGGGCGTGAGCTACAATTCGGACTTGGTCCTGTACCGCCCCGCGGGCTGCCCCAACTGCGGCAATACGGGCTACAGGGGCAGGACCGGTCTCCACGAGATACTGGACGGCACCGATGAGATCAAGGGGCTGATCCAGTCCAGGGGCAGGATGGAGGAACTGAAGGCCCAAGCGGTCAAGGACGGCATGACCACCCTGATGCAGGACGGCATTCGAAAGGTCTTCCTGGGGCTCACCGACCTGGTCCAGGTGCGCAAGGTCTGCATCAAATAACCCCGGGGTCGGGTCTTAATTATTAATTATTCATTCTGAATAATTAATAATTAAGACCCGACCCCGTTTAAGGGTACTGGCCGGGGTAGAGGAGGCCCAGGGTCTCCTCCAGGCCGAACATCAGGTTCATGTTCTGCACCGCGCTCCCGGCCTGGCCCTTGACCAGGTTGTCTATCATGCTGACAACGATGAGGTTGCCCGTTCGATCATCCACGTTGATCGAGATGTTGCAGAAGTTGCCCCCTCTGACGTGGGCCGTGGTGAGGGCCGCTCCCGGGCCGAATACACGGACGAAGGGCTCGTCCCGGTAGAAGTCCCGGTAGGCCTCCTCGGCCGAGGCCGCGTCCCGCCCGCGGGCCAGCCGGGCGTAGAGCGTGGAGAGGATGCCGCGGCATTGGGGCACCACGTGGGGGGTGAAGGTCAAGGTGATCTCGCGGCCGGCGAGCAGGCCCAGCTCGCGCTCGATCTCGTATACATGCTGGTGGCCCGAGATCTTGTAGGCGTTGGTCGCCTCGTAGCGGGCGGGGAAGTGGAATGCCGGGGAGGGGTTCTTGCCGCCGCCCGAGACCCCTGTCTTGGCGTCGCATATGATGGTGCCGGGATCCACCAGCCCTCCGGCCAGGGCCGGGGCAAGGCCCAGTATGCAGCTCACTGCAAAGCAGCCCGGGTTGCCCGCCAGATCGGCGCCCGCGATCTCCCGCCTGTGGAGCTCGGCCAGGCCGTAAACGGCCCTTGGGAGGAGTTCCGGCGCCGCGTGTTCGCCGGGCCTTCCGATCCTCTCGGCATAGCCCCTGTAGGCGCCAGGGGCGTTGAAACGGAAGTCCCCGCTGTAATCTATGACCTTGACCCCCTTTTGCAGCCATGAACCGGCCTCGGCCTGACCCACCCCGTCCGGTGTGGCGAAAAAGACCACGTCCAGGTCCTCGGCCCGGGGGGGGCGGTCCGGGGTGGTTATCTCCATGTCGCAGAACCCCTGCAGGTGCGGGTAGAGCTCGCTCATCCGTCTGCCCGCATCCTGCTTGTCCACCAGCGCCGCGATCTCGGCCGCAGGATGACGGCCGAGGAGCTCCACGGCGCCGCAACCGCCGTATCCTCCTGCACCTATTATACAGACCCTGATCCTTTTTCTCTCCATTCGCCGGCCCCTTTTAGACGTTGAATCGGAAGTGGACTATGTCTCCGTCCTTTACTATGTATTCCTTTCCCTCAAGGCGCACCTCTCCTGCCTTCTTGGCCTCCTGGAACCCCCCGAGCCGCTCGAAATCGACGAAGCTCAACACCTCGGCCCGTATGAAGCCTTGTTGTATGTCCGAGTGGATCACGCCAGCGGCCTCCAGGGCCGGGGTGCCCCGGGGGATGGTCCATGCCTTGACCTCGTCCTCGCCCACCGTGAAAAACGAGACCAAGTCCATCAACTCATAGGACTTTCTTATGACCCGGTCAAGGGCAGAGGCCTCAACGCCGTAGGCCTCCATGAACTCGCCCGCCTCCTCCGGCCCGAGGGCCGCAATCTCCTTTTCCAGCCTACCCCTTACCACCAGGACCTCCAGGTCTTCGGGCCTGCGGCCCCAGGCCGGTTCCTCCAGGTCCTCGTCGTCGTTGTTCACCACCAAGAGCTGTGGCTTGGCGGATAGAAAAGTAAAGCCCCTGAGCTCCGGCGCGGACGCCAGCTCAGGGTCGGCCCTCAAGGGGCGGTTCTCCTCCAGGAGGGCCCTGCATCTGGCCATCAGGTCCTTCAGCTCTTCATCCGGCTTTTTTCCCCTCTTGGAGTCCAGGCCCATCCGCTCGAGCTTCTTTTCAGCCACTGCCAGATCCAGGATGATCATCTCCTCTTCAAGCCGGCGGAAGTCCTGTTCGGGGGAGGGGCTCATCCCCAGGGCCCCCCGGAAGTTCCTGATCACGTGTATCAAGGCGTCGCATGCCCTGACCTGGTTCCACATGGCGTCGTCAGACCCGCCTCCGGCGGAAGGCGCCCCGGACTGGGAGGGGAGCAGATACTCCACCTGGGCGTGGGTGGTCTTCTTGGGCTTGTAGGCTCGGGACAGGAAGTCCACGCGGTCGTCCGCCACCCTCAAGGTCCCTATCCTGTTGTCCTGCTTGCCGCTTTTCTGTTGGGAAGCCTCTCCACGCGCCCCTGTCAGGGCCTCGAAGACCGTTGTCTTGCCGGCCTGGGGCAGCCCGATTATTCCCAATCTCATGATTCGCACCCGACCTCGAAGACTGAAATCGTGATTACCATAACAGCACTACTGCGGTTTGAAAACATGGAAACACGCCCCGCCGGCCCGGCGGCACGCCTCCCGGGTCTTTCGGCTTGAGAAAGGCCGCGCCCCGGTGCTATAAAGGGGGCCCGCTCGGGGAGGCGTCCATGAAGAAGGGTATCATACTGATTGTGTTTGTAATTCTATTCCTGGGGGCGGGGGTTGCGGTATACCTGGGCCAGGAGAAGGCGCGAGTAAGGGAGCTCTACTACTCCGGGACCATCGAGGCCACCCGCGCCGAGCTGGGCTTCCAGGTGGGCGGACGGGTGGCGCGGGTGTTGGTGGACGAGGGGGAGCGCGTGGAGGAAGGTCAGGTCCTGGCCGCGCTGGAACAGGCCCGGGCGCGATTGGAGAGCGCAACGGCGAATCTCAGGGGACTGGAGGCCTCATTGGATTTGCAGCGAAAGATCCTTCCCTGGGAGGTCGAGCGGGCCGAGGCCGGGGTGAAGGCGCTGGAGGCCAAGCTCAAGGAACTCCGGAAGGGCTTCAGGACCCAGGAAGTCAAGCAGGCCGAGGCCGCCCTGGAATCGGCCCGGGAGACCCTGGAGGATGCGCGGAAGGACCTGGAGCGCTACAGGAGGCTCTACAAGGAGGGCACGGTATCGGAAAAGGAAAGAGATCAGGCGAGGCTCCGTTACGAGACCGCGCTCAAGACCTGGGAGAGCGCCAGGCATCGCTATGATCTGCTCGAGGAGGGCTTCAGGGAGGAGGAAATAGAGACCGCCGCCGCACGTCTGGAGGAAGGACGGGTGAGCGTGGAGCTTGCCAAGGTCAACCTGGACCGGGTAGGGGTAACCGAGAAGGAAGTGGAGGCGGCCCGGGCCCGGGTGAAAGAGGCGCGGGCGGCCCTAACCCTGGCCCGGACCAGGCTGGATTACGCCTCGCTTCGCGCCCCCTTTGACGGGACCGTGACGGTCAGGAGCGTGGAGCCCGGAGAGGTGGTGACCACGTCCCGGGAGGTCATGGCGGTGACGGACCTCAGCTCCGTGGACCTGAGGATCTTCGTGGGCGAGACCGAGATCGGCAAGGTCAAGCCCGGTCAAGAGGTCTCGGTAAGAGTGGATACGTTCCCGGACAGGGTCTTCGAGGGCCGCGTGGGCTTCATCTCGCCAGAGGCCGAGTTCACCCCCAAGTACATCCAGACCCACAAGGAGCGGGTCAAGCTGGTATACCTGGTAAAGGTGGTCATCCCCAACCCGGGCCGCGAACTCAAGCCGGGCATGCCCGCGGACGCGTGGCTGGAGTGAGGAGGCGGCCAGGGGAGGCTTCAATGCATTCCGAGAGCCCGGGTTTCGTCAGTGTGGAATCGGTCTCGCGCCGGTTCAAGGGACTGGAGGCCGTTGCCTCGGTGAGCCTGGAGGTGGAAAAGGGCCGCATTTTCGGCCTGCTGGGATCGGACGGAGCGGGTAAATCCACCCTGCTCAGGATGATAGCCACCACCATCAAGCCTTCCTCCGGCCGGATCCTGGTGGGCGGCCTGGACGTGGTCCGGGATCGCGACCGGGTAAAACCCCGAATCGGCTACATGCCCCAGCGCTTCGGCCTTTACCAGGACCTCAGCGTGGAAGAGAACATGGATTTCTTCATGGACATCTACCGCATCTCAGGGGCCGAGCGGGAGCGGCGGAAGGAGCGCTACCTGGGTTTTTCCAACCTGACCCCTTTCCTGGGGCGGCCGGCAAGGGACCTCTCGGGCGGGATGAAGCAGAAGCTTTCCCTCGCCTGCGTGCTGGTCCATCAACCCGAGCTCCTGATCCTGGACGAGCCCACCAACGGCGTGGACCCGGTGAGCAGGAGGGAGTTCTGGGAGATCCTGAGCGAAATGCGCGAGGCGGGCATGACCGTCATGGTATCCACCGCATACCTGGACGAAGGGGACCTGTGCGACGGGCTGGGCCTGATGCACGACTCCAGGCTGATAGCCGCGGGCACCCCGGGTTCCATCAGGGCCGCTCACCCCTCCCTGGAAGAGGCCGTGATCGACCTGATCCAAAACAAGGACCAAGGACCGGCAATTGGATTCCGGCAGGGACAATGACCGTGCAGTGGTGGTCCGGGACCTGGTCAAGCGTTTCGGGGACTTCGTGGCGGTGGACCGGGTCTCGTTCGAGCTGGATCGGGGAGAGATATTCGGGTTCCTGGGCCCCAACGGAGCGGGCAAGTCCACCACCATCCGCATGCTCTGCGGCATAATCGCTCCCACCTCCGGCCATGGGACCGTGGCCGGATGGGACATATACCGGGAGCAGGACTCCATCCGCCACACCGTGGGGTACATGTCCCAGAAGTTCTCCCTGTACGAGGACCTCACTCCCATGGAAAACATCCGCTTTTACCTGGGCGTATATGACGTGCCGAGGCGGCGGTGGGAGGAGCGCATGGACTGGGCCCTGGAGATGACCAGGCTCGGACGCGCGGCCGGCCGGCTCACCCGGGAGCTCCCCCCGGGGTGGAGGCAGCGCTTGGCATTGGCCTGTGCACTGCTCCACTGGCCGCAGATACTCTTCCTGGACGAGCCGACCTCGGGCGTGGATCCCATAACGCGGAGGCGCTTCTGGGAGTTCGTAAAGGAGCTGGCCGGGGGCGGGGTCACGGTCTTTGTCACCACCCACTACATGGATGAGGCCCGCAACTGCGGCAGGGTGGTGATGATAAACGAGGGCAGGGTGGTGGCCATGGGAGCGCCCTCCGAGATCGCCCGGGAGGTGTTCCCGGAAAGGCCCGGGGCCGATCTGAACGACGTATTCGTGCGGCTGATGTCAAGGGATCAAGAGGGCTGATGGATCCGGTAAGGGTGAAGGCGGTGGCCCGAAAGGAGTTCTTTCACCTGATCAGGGACTTCAGGAGCCTTTATCTCGCCTTTGCGATCCCCCTGCTCCTGATCCTGCTCTTCGGCTACGCCCTGAGCCTGGACGTGGAGCACATCCGCACGGTGGTGGTGGATCACGACCGCACAGCCCTGAGCCGGGACCTGGTACAAAAGTTGGGCTCCTCGGTCTACTTCGATGTCATCGGCCACCTTCCCGCAGTCTCTGACGCGGCCCGGCACCTGGACCAGGGCCGCGCCATGGCGGCCCTGGTCATACCTCCGGGGTGGTCGGCCGGGCTCCGCGCGGACAGGGAGAGCCCGGTCCAGGTGATCCTTGACGGGAGCGATCCCAACTACGCTGGGCTGGCCAGCAGCTATATTCTGGCCTTTTTCGAGGCCGAGAACCGGAAGCTCCTTGTGGACTTCCTCAACCGGCGGGGAAGGGAGCCCATCGACCCTCCCATAGAGGGCCGCATCAGGGTATGGTTCAACGAAGACCTGGAGAGCCGCAATTTCATCATTCCGGGCATCATAGCCATCATAGTTATGATAGCAGGGGCCATCCTCACCTCCTTGGTGATAGCCCGGGAGTATGAGAACGGCACCATGGAGACCGTACGGACCCTGCCTTTGACCGGCCCAGAGTTCATCCTGGGAAAGGCGGTTCCCTATTTTTTCATAGCAGGGGCGGACGTTCTGGTGGCGGTCCTGATGGGGCAGTTCCTCTTCGGCGTGGTCATGAAGTCGAGCTTCTGGCTGATGGCCCTGGCCTCGGCCTTTTACCTGGCCGTGGCCCTGAGCCTGGGGCTTCTGATCTCGGTGGTGACCAAAAGCCAGTTGGTGGCCAATCAGATGGCGATCCTGATCACCTACCTCCCTTCCCTGCTCCTCTCCGACTTCGTCTTCCCGGTGGGCAACATGCCGGCCGTGCTCCAATGGGTGACCCGGCTGGTCCCTGCCACCTACTACATAGACATCCTGAACGGCCTGTACCTGAGGAAGCTCGGCCTGGCTGAGCTCTGGCCGAGCTACGGGGTGCTCCTTACAATGTCCGCCTTGCTGGCCGCACTCACTTTCGCCTCCTTCAGAAAGGAGGGAATGTGAGATGGGCTGGATAAGGGTGAGGGAGCTTGTCAGGAAGGAGTTCATCCAGCTCTTCAGGGACCGGAGGAACCGCCCGCTGCTGGTCATATCGTCCCTGATCCAGCTCCTGGTCTTCGGCTACGTGGTTACCACCGATGTCCGCGACGTGCGCGTGGCCGTGCTGGACCAGTCACGCACCGCCGAGAGCAGGAGGGTGGTGGAGGCCCTGGATGCAAACCCGACCTTCCGCGTCACCCACCGCGCCCGCAGCCCGGAGGACCTGGAGGCGATCCTCCTGGACCGCGAGGCCGACTTGGCGGTCAAGATCCCGCCGGATCTCTCCGGCCGAATCCGCAAGGAAGGCACGGCAGGGCTTCAGATCCTGGCCGACGGGAGCATGAGCAACATGGCCTCCATGAGGATCGCCTACACCCAAATGATACTGGACGGATTGAACCAGGAGCTCTTGCGTGAACTCTACCCCATGCGCTTGGAATACGGCAGGATCGACGCCAGGGTCCGCACCTGGTACAACCCCAACCTGGAGAGCAGGAACTTCTACGTCCCGGGAATAGTCGCCTTCCTGATCATGCTGACCTCGCTGCTTTTCACCTCCATGGCCATCATACGGGAGAAGGAGGCCGGCACCATAGAGCAGCTCATGGTCACCCCCATGAAGCCGTACGAGCTGATCCTGGGAAAGACCATCCCCTACATCATCATCGCCCAGGCACAGATGGTCCTTGTAACCGCCTTTGCGGTCATTTGGTTCTCAATCCCGCTGCAGGGGAGCATCCCGCTCCTGTTTGCCGCGACCTGCATATTCCTGCTGAGCACCCTGGGGATAGGTCTCTTCATCTCCACGGTCTCAGCCACCCAGCAACAGGCCATGATGACCACCTTCTTCTTCATCATGCCCTTTTTCATGCTGAGCGGTTTCGTCTTCCCCATCTCCAACATGCCCCTGGTGATCCAGTATCTAACCTACCTGAACCCCTTGAGGTACTTCCTGGTGATCATAAGGGGGGTCTTCCTCAAGGGGGTGGGACTGGAGGTCCTGTGGCCCCAGTTCGCCGCCCTGGTGGTGCTCGGCGCGGTGGTCTTCCTGGCCGCGGTGCGCTTCTTCAGCCGCACCCGCGGGGCGGGTTGATCGGGCGAGGGGCGGCCCCAAGCTCATCGCCTCCTGAGGAGCACGTAGACCGCTCCGGCCCCTCCGTCATAGGGCCTGGCCGTGGCAAAGGCCAGGACCAGCTTGCGGCCGGGGCCCCTGGTGAACCAAAGCGGGATGGACTCCTTGAGCACCGGGAGGCTGGAAGGCGAGTTGCGGCCGCGGCCGTGGACGATCAGCACGCACCTGAGCCCCAGGCGGTGGCTCCTGACCAGGAAGTCCCTGACCCTGTCCCGGGCCTCCTCTCTTGTAAGGCCGTGGAGATCCAGGTGGTCCTGGATCGGTAGCTGGCCCTGCCTGAGCTTGCGCATTGTCTTGCGGCCCACCCCCTTTACCGCCCCCTCCATATACTCGTCGGTAAAGCTTATCTCCATCTCGGCGGAGCCCTCGACCAGGCGTTTGAGCTCTTCCACCCCTTCCCGAATATCATCCGGGGCCGGGTGGGAGGGGTGGGGGAAAACAGGCTTTTTGGGCTTCCTGGCGCGCTCCCGATCCAGGGGCCGGACGCCTTCCATGGCCTTCAGGAACGCCCGGTAGTCCTCGGAGAGCGTGTCTTCCTCCGCCCTTGGTTCTTCCGTGCCGGGCGGCGAAGAGGGCGGCTGCTTTGCCACCCTGAGCTCCACGTCCCCCACAACCGGATTGAAAAGGTCTTTGCGCTTCTTCTTGCCCATAAACCCGCCCGTGCGATCTGGTCTTTCTTGCATTTTAGCAGCAGTACCGACTATAACAACCCCATGGATCAAAGGTGCAGGAGCGGGTAGGATATGAGCGAAGAGAGAAAGCTGGTTTGTGTGGCCATGGGTTCGGCCTCGGACGCCGGGGTCATGGACGGGTGTATCGACACCCTGAAAGAGCTGGGGATTCCCTATGAGCTGCGGGTGGTGTCCGCCCACCGGACGCCGGAGCGGGCCAGGCTTATGGCCGAAGGGGCCTCGGAGAGGGGAATAGAGGTCATTATCGCCGGGGCTGGATGGGCCGCTCACTTGGCCGGGGTGATCGCCTCCCACACCGACCTGCCTGTGATAGGGGTGCCCATAGACTCCTCGCCTCTACAGGGCATGGACGCGCTTCTCTCCACCGTCCAGATGCCCCCAGGGGTGCCGGTGGCCACGGTTTCCGTGGGAAAAGGCGGGGCCAAGAACGCAGCGGTCCTGGCTGCCCGCATCCTGGCCCTGAAGCGCCCGGATGTAAGGGAGCGCCTTTCCGAGTACGGCAAGGAGATGGCGAGGAAGGTCGCCTCGGACGCCGAGAAGCTGGAAAAGGCCTGATGCAGGGGGCCAGGGTCATAGACGCGAGGGAAAAGGCGGGTCTCGAGCGCGGAGTCCGGGAGGCGGCGGAAATCCTGGCGGCCGGGGGTGTGGTGGCCTTCCCCACGGAGTCCTTTTACGGGCTGGGTGTGGATGTAAGAAGCGAGGAGGCGATCCGCCGTCTCTTCCTGGTGAAGGAGAGGGACCCTGAGAGACCGGTGCTGCTCCTGGCCGCCTCCCGGGAACAAGCGCTTTCCTGTTTCGCGGGCCCTATCCCCCCGGGAGCCCGCCGCCTGATGGACAAGTTCTGGCCCGGAGGGCTGACTCTGGTCTATTGGGCCGCCCCCGGGGTCAATCCCCTCTTGACGGCCGGTACGGACAAGATAGGGGTCAGGGTATCCAGCCACCCCGTTCCCACGGCCCTGACCCGGGCCCTGGGGAGTGCGGTCACCGGGACCAGCGCGAACCTCTCGGGACGCGGACCGTGCTCAACGGCTCTTGAGGTGGAGGAGTCCCTGGGGCGGGATATAGATCTGATATTGGACGGCGGACCCGCGCCTGGGGGGACGGGCTCCACTGTCTTGGACATTACCCGAGACCCGCCCGCGGTGATACGCGCCGGGCTGGTGAGCCCAGAGGATGTGGAGCGAACCCTGCTCAAGGGCTGAACCGGGCCTCGATTATCCACGTGTCCTGACACGTCCCCGCTCGGGACCGGCCGGCAGCTTCTATCCGCCGCGCAATGGATGAATCGTGCTACTTCTTCTGACCCTGGCGCACCCATTCCCTGAGGGCTTCACGCTCGAAGCGCCACTTGTTCAGGACCATTTTGGCCGGGATCTTTCCGGACTTGGCCAGCTTGTAAACGGAGCGCTTCCCCAGCCTGAGGAACTCCGCGGCCTCTTCAATGGTCAGGATATCCTTTTCCATTCTGTTTTCTCCTTTTTCTTCCATAATATACAATCCTATTAAGTCTTTGGGTTAATGTGGGGCGGCGGCCCCGGTCCCCCGGGTCTAGTCCTGGGGTGCTTCCCGGACCCACCTCTTCAGGCTTTCCTTTTCAAAGCGCCACTTGTTCAAGACCTTTTTGCCCGGGATTTTTCCGGACTTGGCCAGCTTGTAAACGGAACGCTTTCCCAACTGAAGGAATTCAGCCGCCTCTTCGATAGTCAGAATTTCTTTCTTTTCCATGTCTCCACTCCACTCCGCTCTTTTCTATTTCATCAACTCCCACGAGTTTGACGGCTCCTCAGGTATCGCATCCGCCTCCTGGAGAACCCCTTGAATGGTCCTTGCCAGCAGGCCCGGGGTGAAGGGTTTTTCCAGGTAAACCGAGACACCAATGCTCTCGGCTTCTTGTTCCAGGTTTTCGCTGCCGTAACCCGTCACCAGGATGGTGATCAAGTCATCCCGCAGTTCCTTGGCCGCCCGTATCAGCCCCAGTCCATCCATTTGAGGCATACGGAAGTCGGTCACCAACAATCTTACCGGGCTCGATTTCTCTCCGGCTTCCTTCAAAACCTCCAGGGCCTCTGCCCCGGTCTCAACGGCCCTTACTTCATAGCCCATACTCATGAGACCGAGTTTGAGGGCACTCAAGGTGCCGGGATCGTCGTCAACCAGGAGGAGCTTCATATGTACCCCGAAAAAGCAAGATTCGTTCCATTTTCGGGAAAAGAAGGCCTCTTTCGGGTTTAAAAATGATATCAAGTGGATATCCGAAATTAGAAAAAGCCGTCCTCAAGTGCGTTTACCAGGCGAAGGGGGGTCAAAATGGCGCCCATAAGTGTTTGGCGATAACGTAACATACTGAAATAGAAAACCAAAGCTTGCCACGCCAAAGTGGCGCTATTGGTGCCAAATTGGCAGTTCAGTGGTATGCCTTGAGCCGCCTCTGCAGTGTGCGAAGGCCAATCCCCAAGAGCTCGGCGGCGCGTGTCCTGTTCCCCTCGGTAGCCTCGAGGACCTTGCGTATATGGCGCTTTTCCACCTCGGCCAGCGGAAGGAGCGGCTCGACCCAAGTGCCGCTGAGACCGGCCGAGGGTATTTCCTCCTCCAGGTGGGGCAGCGCGGATGCCGGTCCGAGCGTTTCCCCCCTCTCGGCGAGCACCGCGGAGGCTATGATGTTTTCCAACTGGCGCACGTTTCCCGGGAAGGAGAACTCCACGAGGCGCTCGGCCAGCTCCGGAGAAATGCCGGTTATATTCTTGCCGCTCTTGGCCGCGTGCTTCTTGAGGAAGTGCTTGGCTATGGGCAGGATGTCGCGTCGTCTTTCCCTCAGCGGCGGTATATGGATGTGGCACACGTTCAGGCGGTAGTAGAGGTCGCTGCGGAAACGCTCCCGTGACACCTCGTTCTGGATATTGCGATTGCTGGCCGCAATGATGCGCACATCCACCTTCTTGGATCTTGTGCTTCCCAGGCGGTAGAGTTCTCTTTCCTGGATCACCCTGAGTATGGCCCCCTGGAGGTCCTGGTCGAGCTCGGTTATCTCGTCCAGGAACAGGGTGCCGCCGTGCGCCTCCTCGAAGAAGCCCTTTTTGTCCGTTACCGCTCCTGTATAGGCCCCTTTGGAGTGGCCGAAAAGGTCGTTCTCGAACAGTGTCCTGCTGATGGCGGGCATGCTGACCGGCAGAAACGGCCCGTTGGACCTCGGGCTCAGGCGGTGTATGATCCGGGCGAGCATATCCTTGCCCACACCGGTCTCACCGGTTATCACCAGGTTGTAGTCGTTTGCGGCGTAGGTCTCGGCCTCGTGGAAGACCATGGCCATGGCCTCGTCCTCTGCAACCATTTCCTTGAAGGCCTCGGGCTTGTCCAGATCGGCGAACGATCGGCTCCCCTCGAGGAGCTCCACCTTGTGCAGCAGGTCATGCTTTTGGAGCGCATTGTTAACGGATATTACCAGCTTTTCCCTTTGGAGCGGCTTGACCAGATAATCAAAGGCCCCGTATTTCATGGCCTCGACTGCCGTGGGCAGGTCGTCCACAGCGGTCACTATCAGGCACTCCACCTCTGGGAACTCCTGCTTCATTCCCCTCAGGAGCTCTATTCCCTGGATGTGGGGCAGGATCAGATCCAGAATGACCAGGTGGAATCTGTGCTCCCGGAGCAGCTCCATGGCCCGCCGGCCGTCCGATAGGAGCGCGGGCTCGGGGAGCCCCGCACTGACCAGGATGGCCCCTATGCTCAGGAGCAATCCCTGGTCGTCGTCCACCACAAGGATGGGCGTCTTGTTAAGGGGTACGGATTCCATCTTGCTCGTGCCGCCCGCCGCCGTCTCCCATGGGATCCTTGCCCCGGAAAGGCCTCGCGCGGCTGACGGATCGGTTCACCGGAAAACGAACGTTGAAGGTGGTGCCTTGCCCGGGCCGGCTGTCGAAGGAAATATCCCCGCTGTGGGCCTTTACCAGGTTATAGGTGACCGAGAGCCCCAATCCGGTGCCTCCCTGGGCCTGCCGATCGGTTACGAACGGATCGAAGGCCCTCCCCGCGATACTCTCGGGCACCCCGTTTCCGTTGTCAGAGACCCCCAGGATTATCTTCCCGTCATTGAGCCCTGTTGATATGCGAACCCGGCCCTCCGGCCGTCCTTCAACCGCCTGGACCGCGTTTATCAAGAGATTCAAGGTTATTTGCTCCAGGTTCTGGAGGTTCGCGTTCACCGGCGGGAGGTCCGGTGAGAGGTCCAGAACGAGGTTTACCCCGGATTTCCGGAGTGTTGTCTGCGTCAAGCGGACCGCGTTTTCCACTGCGGTGTTCAAGTCCACCGGGATCCTCTCCGCCGCATTGGAACGGCGGGAAAAGTTCTTCAGGTCGGTTACGATTCTGGCAATACGGTTCGCGGCCATGTCCATGTTGGATAGGAGCTGCCTCATGTTCTCCTTGAGGAACTCGTAGGGAAGCCCCCCGTAGTTGCCCCCGGGGGCTCTGGCCTCGGCCTCGTCCAGCACCGGCTCCATGTCCTCCCAGACGCGCTGGAGCAGCGGGGTGTTAAAGATTATCTGGTTTATGGGGTTGTTGATTTCGTGCGCCACCCCGGCCACGAGCACGCCCAAGGCGTCCATCTTCTGCGCTTGGAGGAGTTGTTCCTGGCTCCTGCCCAAGGCCTCCTGGGCTTCCACCCGGTCTGTTACGTCCTGGAGCACGAGGACAAGCCCCGAGACCGAACCGCCTTGATCAGAGACCGGCATCAGGCTCCAGTCCCAGTAGCTCGAGGCGCCGGTCGATCCGGGACGCGGCTCGGAGCGCCTGGCCGCGGCGAACAAGGGCTTCCCGGTCTCCATGACCCGCCGGATTATGCCTTCGTTTTCCGGGTCTTGATGCAGCTCGAAGTAGCTCCTCCCTGCCAGCTCCTCGGGCCGCATGTTGTGCATCTCGGCATACGATCGGTTGACTCGGACATAGCCCAGGTTCCGGTCCAGATAGGCGATCTTCAAATGCCCACTGTCGAGAATCGCCTCCAGGATCCCCCTGGTGTCCAGTGCGGCGTCTTCGGGCGGGCGGCTGAAGGCTAAATCTCGAACCGGCATGTCTTCTGCTCTCTCTCGCAAAGTACCTGTATGAAAACCAATAAACAGGAGGATACGGAATGCCTTGTCAAAACTCACATATCTTCGCTCGAGGCGAAGCGGAGATCAAATAATGTACAGTATTTAACATAGGAAGTGTCCGATGTCCATAACAATTTGGTCGGACGCCTCCGCCCTCATACCATGACCGGGGCGTCCGGGAAGCGGTTCAACCGTTCCATGCCCTCCGGGCGGACAACAAAGTTGTTCTCAACGCCCACCACTCCTCTCCCCGGGAAGACGACCTTGGGCTCCAAGGCCACCACCATGCCCTCCTTGAGGACAAAGGACCCCCGGTCGCTTATGACCGGCCACTCGTCCAGCTCGAGCCCCACGCCGTGCCCGAGAAAGGACACGGGTTCCGGATACCCCATGAAGCCGGATTCCAGTCCGGCCTCACGGGCCATACGGATGGCAAGGGCGTAGAGCTCGGCCGCCGGGGTCCCCGGACTGCCTGCGGCCGCCACGGCGTCTTGGATCTCCCGCATGACCCCGCATGCCCGGGTCAACTCCTCAGGGAGCTTTCCCAGGGAGAAGACCCGTGCCTGGTCCGCTGTGTACCCGGCCGAGGCGGCGGTATAGTCCACCATGACCGGCTCGTTGGGCCTGATCCGACCCCAGCCCGCCCCCTGGCTGAACCATGGACCCAGGCCCGGCCCTGCGGTGGGGCCGAATGTCCCGCCCGGAACGGCTCCGCTCTTGCCGGTCAATATGTGCCCGTAGGTGGCCTCCGCGTTGAAAGCCCGGGTCCTGGTCAACCCCGGGTGGCCGTTTTCCCTGTAAAAGCCCTCGGCCCTGAGGGCCAGCTCGGTTTCGTTTTTCGACTCCAGCAGAAACTCCGGGATTCGCTCAAGCAGTCGATCTCCCAGCTCCGCCGCCTCCCTGATCCTGGAGATCTCGTAGGGCGTCTTTACCATCCTGACCCTGCGGATGAGCCCGGAGACATCCACCGGCCTCGCTTTTGGAAAGAGCTTCAGGTACTGGAGATACAGGGCCGCCGGAATTACGTCCAATTCCAGGCCCAGCCGTTCGGGGTCCCGCCCCAGGGCCTCCCGGACCAGACCCGGCACCGCTGAGAGGCCGGTCAGGGGCACCGGCTCATCCAGGGGGGAGTCGGCCGCGGCCCTCTGCATGCTCTTTTTCACCATCAATAGCGGAGGCCCGGAGGCCGGGATCCACAAATGCGCGTCCTGATCCGTGCCGCTGAAGTAGTAGAGGTCCGCCTTTTGGACCACCAGGGCCCCGCACACCCCCTGTTTTTCCAGGAGCGCCCGGAGCCTCCCGATCCTGCCCAGTATCTCCTCCCCGGTAAGCGGCTCAACCATGGCCTCTCCGCTCATCCCCCTCCTATTCCACCTCCTGCTGTTGCGCCCGGCAAACACCTTGACTTCGATTCCCGGAAATTCCAAGGTATGTCATAGATGATCCCCGTGTGCGGCTTCAGTTCAAAAACATGGAAAAAGGGACTCTGCATAATGGAAGATCTGAAACCGAAAATCAGACGGCTGGCCGAGGAACGCAACGCGATAATCCTAGCCCACAACTACCAAGTGCCCGAGGTCCAGGAGACGGCGGACATTTGCGCCGACTCCCTGGAGCTCTCCATGCAGGCCTCCCGGACCGATGCGGATGTCATCGTATTCTGCGGGGTCCGCTTCATGGCGGAGACCGCGTCCATACTCTCTCCGGAAAAGACCGTCCTGCTCCCGGCCGAGGGAGCGGGTTGTCCAATGGCTGACATGATCTCAGCCGAGGACGTGAGGGCTCGGAGGGCCGCTTCCCCGGGCGTGTTTGTGCTAAGCTATGTCAATACCACCGCCGAGGTCAAGGCCGAAAGCGACATCTGTTGCACATCGGCAAACGCAGTGGCCGTGGGGATGAGCGTGGACCCGGAGCTGAGGATCTTCATGACTCCGGACCGCAACCTGGCCCGGTACACCATAAGAAAGACCGGCAGGGACATGGACTACTGGGACGGCTACTGTATCGTGCACGACAGGTTGAGGGCGGAAAGGGTGAGGGAGGTCAAGGCCGCACACCCCGGGGCCTTGTTCGTGGCCCACCCCGAGTGCCGTCCCGAGGTCCTGGAACTCGCCGATGCGGTCAAGAGCACATCGGGAATGCTGGCCTTCGCCAGGGAGACGGATCACCGGGAGTTCATCATCGGTACGGAGACGGGCCTGCTCCATCCCCTGGGCAAGGCTAACCCGGACAAGGTCTTCATCCCGGTCGACCCGGCCATGGTCTGCAGGAACATGAAGAAGACCGGCCTGCCCCAGGTCCTCAGGGCCCTCGAGTCCATGACGCCCGAGGTCAAGGTCCCGGAGGAGATCAGGATCAGGGCCAAGGACGCGGTCGACCGCATGCTCGCCGTGCCCAAAGACTGATGAGATCGGGGGTCGGGTATTAAGGCTTGGGGTCACGACTTCTTTCGGCGTACCAGTCGATCTGCCTGCACACCCCGCGGATTATGCGCACATCCCTGGCCCTGAGCGGGACCCTGGAGAGGAACCTCCGGATGTTCGTCATCCAGTGCTCGGGATTCTGGGGGTCCAGGAACCCGATCTTCTGTAGCACTTCCCTCATGTGCTCGTACATCCCCTCCAGCTCGAACCGGTCGGCCAGCCTGGGCTCGGCCGGGACCGAAGGCCCGCGGCTCGCCAGGAAGATCTCGTAGCAAAAGACCATAACCGCCTGGGCCAGGTTGAGGGAGGAAAACCCGGCGTTGGGTATGGTGGCTATGGTGTGGCAATAGCGGAGATGGTAATTGGAAAGCCCCCTGTCCTCCGGCCCGAACAGGATGGCGGCCAGGTTCTCTTGGGCTATTGGGGCGAGCTCCCCTGCCAGGGCCCGCGGCTCGGTCATGGCCGGCCTGTGAGACCCGAGCCGCGCGGTGGTCCCGACCACGTACTCGTAAGGGCCGACGGCCTCGAGTAGATCCCGGTGGACCTCCATTCCCTCGATCACATCAATGGAGGTGCCCGTGGCGGTCTTGAGGATGCGGGATAAATCGCAGTTCTTGGGATTGACCAGGGCGAGCCTGTTGATCCCCATGTTGTGCATGGCCCTGGCCGCGGACCCTATGTTCTCCGGGATCTGGGGTTCCACCAGGACGATGCCTATGTTCTCCGGCCTCAAACGGCCCGCTTCCCGCCGCTGCACGCCCGACCTCCTCCATACTCGCTCGTGCCCCACTGACTATAAGCCATCCCGGCCCGTCCATCAAGGCGTGCTCTCGCAGAGACTTCACGTCTTGATATCAGACCCGGCTCCCCCTATACTGCCCGAGACCTTCGGGTACATCAGCCGGAACAGGGCGGTGAGAATGGATTTTGATCTTTCAAAGGAACAGCAGGATATCAAGACCGCGGCCAGGGAGTTCGCCGAGATCGCCAGGGAGTGCGACAGGGAGGAGAGGTATCCCACGGAGCTGGTCAAGAAGGCGGCCGAGCTGGGATTCATAGGTATAAACCTGCCCGAGGAATACGGCGGGAGCGGATACGGGTACCTGGAGAAGTGCCTGGTAACCGAGGGGTTCTGGAGGGTGGATCCGGGCCTCTGACACAGCGGAGCTCCATTTCAATGACGTGCGCGTGCCGGTGGAAAACCTGGTGGGCGAGGAAGGCAAGGGCTTTTATCAGTTCATGGAGTTTTTCAATCGGACCAGGATCCACGTGGGCGCCGAAGGGGTGGGAATCGCCCAAGGGGCCATGGAAAGGGCGATTGATCACGCAGGGAAGAGGGAGCAGTTCGGCCGCACCCTGGGGTCATTTCAAGCCGTACAGTTCAAGATAGCCGAGATGGCCACGCGCATCCGGGCGTCAAGGAACCTGGTCTTCGAGGCGGCCTGCAGGGCCGACAAGGGAAGGCCTGACCACAAGCTTACCGCCATGGCCAAGTGGTTCGCCGGGGAGACCG
Source organism: uncultured Desulfobacterales bacterium (assembly GCA_964647905.1). Taxonomy (GTDB): domain Bacteria; phylum Desulfobacterota; class DSM-4660; order Desulfatiglandales; family HGW-15; genus CAZYJR01. The sequence goes on from CAZYJR010000017.1 coordinate 51,655, forward strand.
CTGTCAGGGCCGCCGACGAGGCCCTTCAGATTCACGGCGGCTACGGTTACATGGGAGACTACGACATCGAGCGGTTCTACCGGGACGCCAAGATCATCGAGATCTACGAGGGGACAAAGGAGATCGAGAAGCTGATCATCTCCCGCGCCCTCCTGCCCGGGGGCAAGTCCACACCCGGATAGCTGAGGCCGGGTCCGAGTCTTCGTTCGGGGCGTTATCATGAGATTTCTGGCGATAGACGTTGGTGCAGGCACAATGGACCTCCTCTTCCATGATAAGGAGGGGGGAATCCACTACAAGGCAGTGGTGAAGTCCCCGGTACGGTATCTGGCCGAGCAGGCCGAGTCCCTGGAGGGAGACCTGCTGATCGACGGCTGCGAGATGGGCGGCGGGCCGGTCACCGAGGTCTTGAGGCGCAGGGCCCGGGAGCGCAAGGTGGTGATGTCCGCCCGGGCGGCTCTCACATTGAACCACGACATGGAAAAAGTCCGATCCTGGGGCATCAGGGTTGTGGAGGAGCAGGAGGCCAGGGTCTTGATGGACGAGAACGAGGACCGCTCAGGCCGGCTCACCCTGATGGACGTGGACCCGGACAGGATAAGATCCATAGTGGAAGGCTTCGGTGTGCCTTTCGCCTTTGACGCGGTCGGTGTATGCGCCCAGGACCATGGAGCGCCCCCTGCCGGAATGAGCCACCTGGATTATCGGCACAAGCTCTTCAAGGATGCGCTGGACAAAGACCCTTTCCCGCATTCGCTCGCTTACGCCATGGACGAGATCCCGCCCACCTTGGGCAGACTGCGGGCCCTGGCACGCAGCGCAAGCCTGCTTCCCACTGGTGAGGTTTGGGTGATGGACAGCGGCATGGCCGCGGTTTGCGGGGCCTCCGCCGATCCGGAGGCAGAGGGCCGGAAGAGGATCATAGCCCTGGATGTGGCCACCTCCCACACCCTGGTCGCCGCCCTCGAAGAGGGCCGGATAGCGGGCCTGGTGGAGTACCACACCAGGGATGTCACCAGGGAGCGCCTGGAGGAGATAATCGTCGCCCTGGCCGATGGAGAGATCGACCACGCCCGGGTCCTCAGTGAAGGAGGCCACGGGGCCTATCTGCGGAAGGCGTTGGGATACCGCTCGGTGGAAACCATTCTGGCCACCGGCCCCAAGAGGGGCCTGCTCGAGGGATCCCGCCTCCCGATCCTGCGGGGGGCTCCGCTCGGAGACAACATGATGACGGGGACCTGGGGGCTCCTGCAGGCCGTTCGGCGGCGCAAGGGAGGATAGACGTGCCCGAGCTTCCCTAGACCTTTATCATCCTCCGCCGGGGCAAGGATCAAGAGTGTCCAAAGTGCGGGAGTCCCTTCGGCTCGTTCAAGATGTCCGGCAGGACGGGTTAGTCCCGGGCCCGCCGCCAAGAGTAGGCCCCCCGGCGGCCGCTATGGACCGCACCACCCGCTCGGCTGTGCGACCGTCCCACAGATCCGGTATGCTCCCCTTGGAGCCCCGGCCCTCCAGGATCTCCTCCACGCGGGCCGGCAGGTCTTCCAAGGTGCAGAGCCGGTTGGTCCCCTGGGTCACGGTAATGGGGCGTTCGGTGTTTGGGCGCAGGGTCAGGCATGGGATCCCGAGGTAGGTGGTCTCTTCCTGGATGCCGCCGGAGTCGGTTATGGCCAGGCCTGCGTTGAAAACCAGGTTCATGAACTCGATGTAACCGAGCGGGGGCACACACTGAATGAAAGGGGCCTCTTCCAGAGTGCGCATCAGGTCGTGCTCCAGGAGGTTCTTGCGCGTGCGGGGGTGGACGGGGAAAATGAGCTCCACCTTCCCGGACACTTCCGCCAGGACCGCACAGGCCTTCTCCAGGATAGCCGGGTCGTCCACGTTTGCCGGCCTGTGCAGGGTCACCACACCGTATTCCCTTCGGCGCAGGCCGTGCTCTTCAAAGACCGGCCTGGCCTCGATGCCGGGGCGCAGCATCTCCAGTGAGTCGATCATGATGTTGCCCACGCGGACGATTCTCTCCTTGGGGACGCCCTCCCGCAGCAGGTTCTCATCCCCGTCAGGCGAAGGGGTCCAGAGTATTTCGGCCAGGGCGTCCGTGACCACCCGGTTGATCTCCTCGGGCATTGTGCGGTCAAAGGACCGCAGCCCGGCCTCGAGGTGCGCCACCCGGATTCCCAGCTTGACCGCGGCCAGGGTGGCGGCCGCGGTGGAGTTGACATCCCCGACCACCACCACCAGGTCCGGGGGTGTGTCCAGGAGCACCTTCTCGTAAGCGATCATCACCCGGCCGGTCTGCTCGGCGTGAGAGCCGCTGCCCACGCCCAGATGAATATGGGGCTCCGGCAGGGCCAGGTCCCGGAAAAAGGCGTCCGACATGTTCAGGTCGTAGTGCTGGCCGGTGTGTACGATTAAGGGATCCCCCCAGGGCTCCCACTCGAGTGCGTGGTAGAGCGGAGCGATCTTCATGAAGTTCGGCCGGGCGGCTGCTATCAGATGGATCTGGTTCTTCATGGATTCGGGATCTCCTGCTCTCGGACAAACAATGCTCCCCGGCTGGCCGGACGCTAAACCGTAATCCGGTTGGGATGCAAAATCAAGCATTAAGGGCCCGGATCACAGCCCGGGGATCTTGAATATGAAGCCGGGAGACATTATGTTCCTACTTATCGTGCAGCACATACGATTCTCGGGAGAGTGAACATATGTTTGAGCAAGGTGTTATCAGGCCGCCGGGGGAGGCCGCCAGCCTGCTGGTGCGGGTCACGCGTAACTGCCCCTGGAACCGGTGCCACATATGCCCCGCTTACAAGGGCAAGAAGTTTTCCAGGAGGAGCGCTGAGGAGGTAAAGCGGGACATCGACCGAATGGCCGACTTCTACGGCCCTCGAAGGGAGATGTTCGCCTCGGCCTTTCTCCAGGACGCGGACACCCTGATCCTCCCCGCTGATGAGCTGGTGGAGATCATCGCCCATATCAAGGAGAAATTCCCCTCGGTCAAGAGGGTTACCACCTATGCCCGGGCGAAATCCATGAAGAAGAAGGGCCCTGATCAGTATCAAAGGCTCAAGGAGGCGGGGCTGAGCCGCATCCACACCGGCATGGAGAGCGGGTCGGCAAAGGTGCTCGAGCTCATCCGGAAGGGCAACACCCCGGAGGACATCCTGGAAGGCGGGGTGCGCGTCCGGGAATCGGGCATCTCCCTTTCCGAGTACATCATGCCCGGCGTAGGAGGAAGGGCTCTTTCCAGGGAGCACGCACTTGAGACCGCCGAGATCCTGAACCGCATCAGGCCGGATTTCATCCGGGTGAGGAGCTTTGCCGTACACCCCATGTCCCCGCTCCAGCGAATGGCGGACAAAGGCGCCTTGGAGCTCATGAGCGACCGGGAGGTGGTGGAGGAGATCCGGCTGCTGCTGGCCGATCTGGATGAGATGCCTTCCCGTTTCCGCTGCGCCGACTTCAGCCTGAACCTGCTCATGCAGGTGGACGGCCGTCTGGATACGGACAAAGAGGCCATGCTCCGGGAGCTCGACCGGTTCCTCGGCTTGAGCGAGGAGAAGCAGCAGGCCTATATACTTCTTCAGAGGAGCCACCCGGGCATGAGGCCCCTGGACGTGGTGGAAGACCAGGGGCTCATGGAAAAGCTGCAGGGGTACATCCGGGAGTTGGAGGAGCGGGAGAAGGACGGTTTCGAAAAGTATATCCGCCTGTTAAAGTCCTATCAGCTCCCTCAGCCCCAGACCGGGTGCTGGGCGTAAGAGGGGGGGTCTGCGCTCTCAGCCCCGCACATGCTCCCTGAATGCGGCCTGGAGCAGCCTCGTCACCGGGCCGGGTTCAGAAGCCCTGAAAGAGCCGTTGAGGATCCGGGTCACCGGGGTTACTTCAACCGTGGTCCCCACGATCATGAGTTCGTCCGCCCGGGCCGCCTCTTCCACAGGCAGGGCCTCCTCGCTCACTGCGACACCGGCCCGCCCGCAGAGCTCCAAGACCACGGATCGGGTGACCCCGGCCAGGATGCCGCTACTCAGCGGAGGGGTGACGGCCCGTCCGCCCGATACTGCGATCACGTTGCTGTGGGTCCCCTCCGTAAAGGCCCCGTCGCGCACGAGCAGGGCCTCCGAGGCTCCGGCTTCGACCGCCTCCTGGTGGGCCAGGATGTTCGGGAGGAGCGCGGTGCTTTTTATATCGCACCTGGCCCAGCGCTGGTCGGGTACCTGAATCACCCGGATGCCCCTTTCCATCTCGTCTTCATGGGGCTTGAAGGCTCGGGCCGAGGCGTATATCGTAAGGGGGGTCCCCTCCGGGGGGAACCGGTGCGCGCGCGGGGCCGCCCCCCTTGTCACTTGGATGTAGACCAGGGCGTCTCCTTCCGTGAGGTCGTTTTCTTGAATCAGGGCATAGGCCGCCTCGAGCAGAAAAGAGAAATCCGTTCTTTCCAGCCGCAGCTCCCGGGCGCCGTAGGCGAGCCTCTCCAAGTGAGCCCGGGCCTTGAACAGCTCCCCGTCATAGCTCCTGATGACCTCGTATATCCCGTCCGCAAACAGGAAGCCCCGGTCATCGGGCGAGATGCAGACCTCTTCTTTGTAGAGGTAGCTTCCGTTTAGATAGGCGATCATGCCGGAAAGCATAGGCCCGCATCTTTTCCTTGTCAACGTCAACAACCTCACCGGTATGGGACCGGGTCAGTCGTCTTAAACAACAAGCGGTTGACTTTCCCGGGGCTCAAGGGCTCCCTTGGGTGAAATTCGACCGGAGCCCAAGTACCGGGCCCGCTCGGACTCGAAGGATAACTCGTTCGATTCGAAGCGAGCCGCGGGAGAAATGCGTTGACAATGGGAAAAGGGTGAAGCTATAAGGGCACGAGCATCAAGAGAGTCTCACCCAACGCCAAGGACGAAACATGCGTCTTCTCCGGCAACGGTCAGGGGTCAAGCCACCGGGTTCTCCCAAAAGGGCCGTTTCTGTTTTTCATCTCAATGTCCGATTTCAACCGCCTTGTTGGTTTATTGTGCCTATCTATGCAGTCCGAGACGGAGGTCTGTCCTCCGTAGTGAGGATCAGAGGGGCTTTCCATGGATGAGGGGCCCCAGGAAGGAGGAGGGCTTGTGCATCTGCCGTTTGTTCGCTTCTCTGTCAGCGTGATGTTGGCTGTTCTTCTGGTGATGAAGGGCGCCGAGGGGTGGGCCCAGCTCCAGGAGGGCCTGGATGAGTACCAGGCGGGCAATTACGAGAAGGCCATTGAACTTCTGGAAGAGGCGGATAAAGGATCTTCCGCAGTGGAGTTCCTGCTCGGCATGTCCTACAAGAAGATGGGGGACTACGATAGGGCGCTGCATCACCTGAGAAACTCCGTTAAACTGGAGCCCAAGATCAAGGAGGCGCTCCCGGAGTTGATCGATACGCTCCACAAGCTCTATTCGCCGGAGAACGCCGGGGAGGCCTATGAGTGGATAAGAGTTGCAGAGACTCAGGATATTTTCCCGGGCAGGATCGCATTCTTGAAGGGATTGTTTCTCCAAAAGGAAGGCAAATACCAAGAGGCCATGGCGAGTTTTGAGGAGGCCGGGAGGAGGAACCCGAAGATAAGACAGGCGGCCGAGTTTCAGATTGCAAGGTGTTACGCCAAGACCAATGAGCTGGATGAGGCAAAATTGAGGCTGGAGGCGGCCATACAGCAAGACCCGAGCTCCGATCTCGCAGCATTCGCCAGGCAGTATGCGGACCTCATCCAAGAGAGGATAAGGGCCGGGAGGCCCTTGAGGCTCACATTGGGCGCGTATGGGCAGTATGACACGAACGTGGTGTTGAAACCGCTGGAGTCCTCGCTCGCCCCGGAGAAAACGGACGAAGGCAGCCGGGCTTTCACAGGTCTGGTGAGGCTGAGCTATATGCCCAGGCTGGAGGGCAGGTGGCTGTTCAATTCCAGCTACACGGGCTCTGGATTGTTTCACGACAAATTTTCAACCTCCCATGACGTGATCAGCAACAGCATCTACATGGCACCCGGGTACAGCCTGGATGAGAAGAGCGCTGTCAGTCTGTCCCTGGGGTATGACCACGCGCTGGTCAGAGGCCCGAGCTACAAGAGGTACGTAGGCTCATTTACAGCAGGGCCCCTTTACCGAAGCCTGATCTCGGACAGGCAAATGGTGGACTTCTTCGTAGGCTATAGGCGGGATTCCTATTACCGCCCCGTCCTCTCCCCTCACGAGGACAGGGACGGCTCGGGCCTGACCAGTTACCTGAACTGGGTCTATATGTTCAAGCAGGACGGACTCCTCAGGGCGAGGTACGAGTTCTCCGACCATGATACGGACGGGATGAACTGGGAGAAGTCCGTCCACGGCCTTTCCTTGAATCTGAGGGTGCCCGTGGCCCCCAAGCTCGGTCTCAACCTGGGGGGCAAGGTGACCCTGGAGGATTATGAGAATCGGCACAGCATCTTCGGAGTCCAGAGGAATGACGACACGTATTACGGATCGATAGGCATGGACTGGGAGGTGACCGACAGCGTCACCCTGATCGGCCAATTCGCCGCAACCAGGGGCCGCTCAAACATCCCCATCTACGATTATGAAAGAGAGCTTTACACTGTAGGCCTGGAGTACAGGTATTGAGGAGGAAAAAATGACACCCAGGAAGATCTCTTTTCTTGTACTCTTGCTGGCGGCGGTGTTTGCACCGATGGCTTCGGTCAATGCGGCCGTCCCTGTGGGGACAGTGACCAAGGTGATGGGGAGGGCGTATATCATCACCGAGGGTGAGCGCCCCCGTGCAGCCTCGGTTGGAGAGCCGGTCAGGGTGGGTGATGTGGCCTTCACCAGGGCGGCTTCCAAGATGGAGGTGGAGTTCGAAAAAGGGGACCTTCTCAGAGTGGGTGAGAACACCCGGGTGGAGATATCCGATTTCGTGGAGACCGAGGAGAAATCCAGAGGGCTTTTGAGCCTTTTCCGGGGAAAAATAGAGAGTGTTGTGAAGCGTGCGGCGTTCAGGCTCTTTGGAAGGGACAAGGAGAACAAGTTCGAGGTGGCCACGCCCACGGCTGTTTGCGGTGTCCGGGGGACGGACTTTTTCACCTGGCACAAAGAGGGAGTGAGCGGGGCCGCGGTCAAGGAAGGCGAGCTTTACGGCTACAGCAAGGAAAGACCGGAAGACGTAGTCTATGTATCCAGGGGGCAGAGCATGAGGGTGGTGAGCCCGGAGGAGCCTCCTCAGGTTTACACCACGCCCGAGGGCGAGCTGAGGGAGCACGAGCAGGATACGAGCCTGGAGGAGGCCGAGGGCGAAGACGACACCGAGGGGGCTCCGCCGCCGGAGGATACCGCTGTTGAGGAGGATGACGAAGAAACAGCCGAGGAAACCCCTGAAGAAGTTGCGGGGGAAGGCGCCGGCGGCGAGGATATGGGAGATGTGGCGGAGCTTGACGAAGAGGATTTGGCGGGGCTGGAGACAGAACCCTTGGCCGGCGACCAGGATGTGACAGGGGAGACCGACACCTCCGCCGGGCAGGACACCTATATCCCGCCGGAGATCCCCCAAGACATAGTGGAAGAACCTGAACCGGGGACTACGCAACTTATCGGAGAGATTAGTGCGGAAGGCATTTTGGACGAAGGGGTTGTCCGTGCCTCTGTGAGTGATGAGACCGACTCCGGAACGGTCTCTCTCTCCGGGTCCGGTCCGGTCCCTGTTGACAGGACCCAGGTCATGACATTCGGGGGGACCCTCGGCAGCGGCGGTTACAGCGAAGGGATCCTGGGGGGGAGCCTGGGTTCCTGGTCGGGTGTGTTGAGCGCCCTTTACGTTGATGAAGAAGGCGGCGTCGGTTTTCTGAGCGGGAAGCTGTCAGGGACCTGGATGGATGGTGTGCTTAGTGCGGACGGGACCGCGGAACGGATTCGTACACCCGCCTCAACCGACCTTGCCCCTTCCGAGCTATACCCGGCTTTGACCGATTCCGGGCATTCGCATTACGAGCCTTTTTTCGAGACAATGTATGTGCCTCTGCCCGGGGATATTGGAAGCGGAATGGTTGAACCCGGAGATCTCGGCCATGTGCACGGTATGGGACTCCGGACAGCGGAAGGGAGCCTGCTGGGCGTCTGGGGGGTCTCGGATGCGGCAGGGTACTATTCGGACCCCTCTACCGTGGGTGAGTGGACGGGATTCTTCACCGATATGGGCGACAACCCGATCGATGGTTATCCTCATTACACCTTCGGGCCGGTCACGGTGAAGGACGACGGGGCGGGTCGCCTGACCCTGGAGGGGACCTTGACCTACATGGATTTCTACAGGCGGGGGACCATAGGCCTGAACTACACCGCGACCTATGATACCGCCTATGGTGACTACACTGCGGCGGGTACGGGGACCTGGACCGGCGAACCGCTGACCTTCGCAGGGAGGCTGAACGGCGGTCTCGGCCGGGTTGTCCCAGGGACTCTTTATAGCGGCAACTACTACAACCCATGGGCGGGGGACGGCGGATTTTTCAGCTACAATTGGAACAAGCGGGGCTGGCGCAAATACCACGACGGGATGAATTACACATACGAGTACATTGCAACAAATCAAGGGGCGGGCTCAGGATATAAAGCGTTTAGGGATCTTACTGCCGAAAGGGTGGACCAGTATCGATACTACCCGTGGGGGACCTACTCCCACTTTTCCAATCAGCCGGTGCCCGCGATATTGGAAAGAAGCGGGTCTTGGGACATAGCGGCCATAAACGATCTTTCCGACCCGCCGGGGACCGATTACGAACAACGCCTCCAGCATAGTGAACAAAGACCTTCCAACAGCTTGGAGTCCACCGGTTCCCTGTTCGGGATACTCGGGGGAACCGGGGTTCCGTGGAGCGCCACCCAGGCCGACCCCGCACAGGTTTACGGAGCCGGGAAGTTTATTGATACAGGAGAGGAGGGGGCCGCGCTGATAGCGGACGAGACTTGGAGCGAGAACCCGGATGACGGGTCACCCGTCACTCCTGACGGCGGCCGGTATTCCGGGTACGTCGGCGGGGTTGCGGACACACAGGGGAGCACGGCGGTTGCGGTATACGCTATCTACAAGGACCCGTCCGGAAATGCGGGGATACTGACTGGGAACCTCGAGGGGGCCGGCTATAACGGGATGGATATGTGGGAGGCCCAAGGCGGGATATACCCCGTGTATTCCACCCCCTACCAGGGCGAATTCACAGATGAGACCGGTTTGATCCGGGTCCAAGAGGTCAAGGGAGACTTCGGGGGGACGGGTTCCATTCAGGGGCAAGGTTTGGGGGGGGAGACCCTCTCGCTCCTCGCCCAAGACCAGGACTGGGGAGTGTTTATGGCCGAACTGGGCTATGACATGAGTTTTTCCAACCCTCAGGAAGGCTCTACGTGGACCGCGTCGCTCTCGGGCGCCGGGGAGTTCGGCAGCTACCAGACGAACTCCGCTTCGTGGACTCCGGACTTCGGAGTGTTCGTGGCTGATACGGGCCAGGGTACATGGTCAGGAGGGAAGTTGAATTCCGGTCTGAGCGGCAAGTTCCTCACACTCACCAAATTAGGGGAGATGAGCGGCCGGGTGCACGGCTCATATGACGCCGAAGCCGGGGACTGGCAGGCCCTTGCCATCGGGGGCTGGCAAAAGACCGAGGACCTGACCTTCTCAAGCTACCTTGAAGGTCAGGGTTACATGTCCATGGTCCGGGAGAGCGATTACTACCTAATGGAGGACGATTCGCGTTACGAGTTCGGGAGTGAGAAAGGGACCGGATACACCTGGGTCTATTTTGATGATAGGTCAACGGGAGAGACCACCATAGAGGACTACTACCCTTCGGGTGACATGGAAGGGATGCGGGGGAAAATGGGGACCGGCATCCTGCTGGATTATTGGACCGGGACCTATGACTTTGATCTCTCGGACCTCGAGAGCCCTGATGAGTCATACGGAACAGTGGTCGCCTCGAACTCTTCCGAGATCAGGAGACTCAGGACAAGGGCCTGGTTCAATGGATACATGGGCGGTCTGACCGAGCTTTGGGAGGCGGCCCAGGGGGACCCCGCCTGGGTGACCTTTCTCGGCCGCTACGGCCACTACTATGAGGAGCTGCAAGGACCTTTCATTTTCGGCACGGAAGTGAAGAGCTACGACCCTTATGAAGAGGAGTTCATGACCCCGGACGGGGGAGCGTACAAGGGGTTTATGACGGGAGTGATGGACACCATGGTCGACGGCCGGTTCTATGGGATCTACACGGATCCGGACGACGACGCGGGTCTTCTCAAGGGCTCCTTCTCGGGGTTCATGGATCCGGTTTTGGGCGTATGGGAGGCGGACGGTGGACTTTACCCCGAATTGGTGAAAGAGGACATGGGGCCTGCAGTGCCGGTGGATCAGGCGGAGTTGGCCGATGGTTACATGAGGATCTTCGGCATGTCCGGGGGCTTCGGATATTCAGGCTCTTTCATAGACAGCGATACCAGGCACCAATGGACGACCTCCGAGGAGAACCCCGGCGGGACCCTGGGCTTCGAAGGACAGGGTTGGGGCGCCTGGTACTTGATGATGGGGAGGGACAACGAGTTCAGCAATCCGCAGGGCTCCAATTCATGGTCAGCCAAGCTGGGCGGAGAAGGCGAATTCGGGACATGGCGGAACCCGCAGATCCCGCGGTACTGGCTGGGGGACGTAGCTCTTGGCGACTGGAGCAATGGGAGGCTTTACGGAAACTTGACCGGCAAGATGCAGAGCCACGGCTCCATGGGCGACCTGACAGGAGAGGTGCTGGGGAGCTACGACCAATCAGAAGGCAACTGGCAGGGGGTGGCATCCGGTACTTGGTCCATAACGCCCAAGAAATTCGGGAGCTCCACCCAGGCCGACTTGACCCACAGCCGCTACTCGGAGAGGGGTTGGTTCGAATACACCAATGGAGATTCCTATTACTACGACTACAGCAAGGAAGAGCCATGGGGTTACACCAAACACTACAAGACTAGTGATAACAAAGAGTATTATGAGCACTATTATATAGGCGACTACTGGGGAAGCGGGCTTGTGCGGTATGAGGATAATGCCGGGGGCCCCAAGACCTATGACCCATGGGATCCATCGACCTTTGACTGGACCTCTCTCGAGGCCCCCCCTGATCCGCCGGACGGTGTGGAGCTCGATTATTCCTGGCGGAGTTCCCGCCACTCCGAGGGCGGGCACGGATGGATGAGCGGCAGAATGGGGGGTGCTGAGTCGCTGTGGGACGGGAATCCCACTCCCGTGGAGTTTTTGGGCGAGTACTGGAACGAAGGACGAGAATCTCAGGGTATATGGTATGCCGGGGACATCCACAGCTGGAACTATTTGGATGACACCTGTACCGATTATGACGACCCGGCAGGGGCCTATCAGGGCATGGCCGCGGGCATCCATTATGGCGGGCCTCCGGCGACCATGAGAGGCCGGTTTCTTGGTCTCTACATCGATCCTGATCTGAACGAGGGGTATATCAAGGGCAACCTGGCGGGCAACGCCTATATGGATGTCCACATGCACGAGATGGAAGGGGAGCTCATCCTGGAGCAAGTGAAGGAGTCATCAGAGACAGGCCTGGCCCTGGGGCCTTCCGAACTGAGCGACCTCTTGTACCAAGGGGGAATGTGGCAGTCTCAATCGCTGGGTGATAGGTCGATATCAGGGGCCTTTGATGCGGGTGGAGCTCTCAAGGGGTCCGTCCATGAAGGGGGGAAGACCTATGCCGTAGAGAACCCGGGAGCGGGCCGGCAGGCCGCTTACGATTGGGGCATATACGGCATTCGCTTTTACGGCGGCGGAGATTCTCCCTCTCCTTCCTGGAGCGCGGTCATGGGCGGAAAGGCCGAGTTCGGCCGCTTTGTGACCACCGGCTCCGAGGTCTTGGAGGACACGGGCTTGTGGATGAGCGACATTCAGTCAGGAAAGCTCTCGGGCGGTATCCTGGAAGGGACAGCGGCCGGCAGGTTTCTCACGGAGATCAAGGCCGGGACAATGGATGGTGACTTTCTCGGGACTTACGACTCGGATACGGATACCTGGGAGGCAAGCTCGCTGGGGACCTGGGAAGGACAGCCGCTGAAATACATGAGCCATCCGTTGGACGGCTCTGAATTGGAGACCCCGGAGTATATGTACAGCGGGCACTGGTCGTCCAGCACCGATTCAACTTACTACCATTACAATTACAGCGGGGACGGGACCTATGCCTATACCTTTACGGGTGATCAGACTACCGGTGACGGGGTATCCAGACACTACTACCCTGACGGGACCTTGGAGATCCATGACACCGCCGCAGGCACATGGTCCGAGGATACTTGGGACACGGCCGGGTTCGATCTCTCATCCCTGGCCGACCCCCCTGACTCCGGGGAGTGGGGCCAAACCGCTGACTGGACCGAAGAGGGCGCCGAAGGCGTTCACAGAGGCTATGCAGAGGGCCTTCTCGGAGGGGTGGATTCTCTGTGGGGCGGGTCATCCGCTCAGGCGGAGCTCTTAGGGGAGTCATGTTTTGGAGATAACCACCCCATTCAACCGGGATACATCTTGTCCGGGGGGGATATGTTCACGAGTCACAACAGCCTGAATGGCACGGAAACCACTTATGACGGGGGGGCCTATAAGAGCTTCATGGGCGCGACCCTCACCCCGGGGGGCGGTTCTCTGGCGGTAGATGCGCTATTGGGCGGAGTCTATATCGACCCTTCGGGAGGGGCGGGGATCCTGGCCGGACGCCTCTCGGGCAGGGCGGACACCGTGATACACATGATGGAGGCCCAAGGGACCATAAAGGCCCACGAGCTGGACCCGGTCTCCGACTTCACGGCCGATGAACTTTGGGACTCGGTCACCGCGTCAGAGGGGTACTACCTCCCCGACTCCGGGGAGCAGGAGGGCGGTTTCACCGGGACTGACAGCTCGATCAGCCTGGACGATAGAGATTGGGAGAGTATGCGGATCTCAGGCGAGACTTGGGGGGTCACCCTCCTCGAGTACGCAGGGCAATACTCCGGCCAGACCGCGGACGAGTGGTCCATGTCGATGGATTTCACCGAGTCCGGGGTTCGAAAGATCGGGGAGACCACCGGGACCAAGTGGAGCGATCGGAAGGTCGAGGCCCATGGGGCAGGTGCCTGGATCAACCTGGATCAGGCCATGACCGGGGTAATGGGCGGCGAGCTGATAGGCATCTACGACCCCAATCAGCAGACATGGCAGTCGGTCTCCATCTGGAACTCCATCGATACCGGCAGGTTCATCGAGCTTGCGGAGACCCAGCAGGGGCGCGAAGCCCTGCAAGGCCTGCATATCCCTTTCATAGAGATAGGCAGGGTGGATCTGGCGGGCAACTCGGATATCTTGAGTGTTTCCATGAACGACGTGACCTTCTTTGCCTACTCAACAGGTGCGGACCCCCGGGTCTGGGCCACGAACAGCGTGACGGGCAGCTACACGGATTCCCCTAACGTCGGCCACAACGTGCCCTTGAGCGGAGGGGGCTTGAGTGCGGATTTTAAAGTGGATAAATGGGACAGCGGCAAATGGGGCGCGAACGTCAGCGGCGAGGGCACACTCCAGAGGACGGACATGAGCAGCGGCTCCGTGGACGTGGATTTCAAAGGGGGGGTGGCCGGCACCTACTCAGACTCAGACGGATTCATCAACGGTACCGGTTCCGGAGTGGTTACTCCGTAGAGGTTGGGGTCGGGCCACGCCAACTCTTTGAAATAATTCAACTATACTTGCATTTTGCCCCTGAAATCACCTCTATAAAGGCGATTTCAGGGGCAAAATGCGTCTCTTGGGGAATTTGCCCAAAGGCATTCAGCCCGGACGTCCCTCGCAAAGCCCGTGGTCTTCCGCCCTGAGGGATCCCCCCGATCAAATCGGTATGCAACCCTTGCCTTGTCCTTCTTCTTCGCGGTAACTTTTTGGAACCAGGTTGCTCGAGGGGGATGCCGTGGCTTTGTTCAGGTTCTACGAAGAGCTCAATAGATTCCTCCCGCCCGGACAGAGAAAGCAAGGCTTGGAGGTGCGGCTCGAAGAGGGGACTACAGTGAGGCAAGCCATCCGGGATATGGGCGTCTCGCTTGGGGAGGTGGACCTGGTGCTGGTGAACGGCGAGCCCGCGGGCTTTGAGAGTGTTTTGAACGATGGGGATCGGGTGAGCGTTTATCCGGAGTTCGAGCGCCTGGATGTAGGCGGTGTGACCGGACTGCCGGGTCGTCCCTTGAGAAGCCCCAAGTTCGTAGCGGACCGGGACCTCGGTCCTCTGGCCCAATACCTGCGAGGACTGGACCTGGACGTTCGTTTCGATCCGTCCCTTTCCGGTTCGGACCTTGTACATATCTCCCTGGAGGAGAAGAGAATCCTTCTAAGCCGTGATCCCGAACTGGTCTCCGGAGACAGGGTGGAGCGGGCCATATTGCTGCGCCGGAGCGGTCCGGTGGAGGCGCTTGCCGGGGACGTCCTCCAAGCCCTGGATCTTGATGCGGAGTCCGAGGGGTGAGCGCCCCGTATGAGCCTTCCTCATCGATTGATTCCATGTCGTGACGAGCCGAAGGAGCCGATTAGGTTGAATAAAGCGGGAAATAGGGGATGGAAAAGCGTGGATATAGAGGTCTCAACGAGCTTATTGGAGGTATTCAAACAGAAGAGCTTCTCGGTCCGGGTGGGGGGTGAGGTCGAGCCCAAGGACTACAAGGGCTCTTACGAGGCGGGCCATTGGGATTTCTCAATGTATGAGGGCGAGGACCTCATCCTGGAGCGCCGGGCCTTGGGCCTGGAGTTTCCCCTGAGGAGTCTGCTCTATCGCAGAACGGTCCGAAGCCGTTGCTCATCCGAGGTCCCGGTGGAGCGGATGCTGGCCGTCGCCATAACCATCTTTGTCTGGTTCACCTGGAATGCGCTTCCTGCGGATTGACAAAGGAAAGGGAAAGAGCCCCTTTGAGTCACGGTTGGGCCTTGCCCGGGGAGGAGATGTCCGGTGAAGGGCGGTTTCAGGAGGAGAGCCGGTCTTTTGGGGAGATTGAGGCGGTGGTATCAGTCGATGCTCTCCGCCTTGAGCATGCCTTTCAAGGACTGGACCGGCCGGCTCAGGCGCAGGCGGTTCTTGGGCAGGATGCAGGCCGGCGATATCATCCTGGCCTCTCCCGGGACCCTTGGGCTCTCGGTACCGGCACTCCTCTACCGGGTCTTCCTGAGGTCCACCTATGTGCACAGTATGCTCTATATCGGGGGCGGGAGGATCATCCACACCACGGCCCGGCAAGGGGTGGTGACCGGAAAGGCCCCAAGAAAGATCTACAAGAAGAACCGCTATGCGGTCCTGAGGGTCAAGGGCCTGAGCCCTGAGAAACGCGGTCTGGCGGTCAGGAGGGCCTTGGAATGGGAGGGGAGGAAGCTCGATCATGCCGGGCTGATAACCAATGTCCCTTCCAGGCTCTTGGGCCTTAGAAGGGCGCTGATCTCCATGGAGGAGGAGCGTATCTGGTGCAGCAAGCTGATATACCAGGCCTATGCGTCGGTCGGGGTGGAGCTGGTGCCACCGGAAAGGGCCGATGTTGTCAGCAGTGAGGACTTGGCCCACTCGCCGTTGGTGACCAGGCTGGACTGAGCCTCGCCCGGAGTTCTTGCCAAGGGCCGCGCAACATGCTATGGTGCGCCGCCAGCTACCTGGTGCGGCCCTCGTGTCCTCGGGTAAGCCGCACGGGATGTTCAAAAACTGATCCAGGAGAGGTTCTATGCTCGAAGGGACTCTGTCTATCCTAAGCCTTGGCGTGATCTGCGGGGTCTTCCTCGCCGTGGCCTCCAAGGTCTTCTATGTGTATGTGGATCCGAGAATCGAACAAGTGGAAAGCTGTTTCGCAGGGGCCAACTGCGGCGGATGCGGGTACACCGGGTGCTGGGCCGCGGCCTCCGCTGTGGTGGCCGGAAAGGCCCCGCCCAGCGTCTGTGTGGTCGGTGGCCCGGAATCGGCCAAGAAGGTCGCCGAGGTCCTGGGCGTGGAGGTGGGAACGGCCGAATTTCCACTCTCCGAGAATCTTTGCAAGGGCGGTTTCCGCGCAGAGGACAGGTATAATTACAACGGGTTTAAGAGCTGCCGGGCCCAGGTGCTCCTAAACGGAGGGAGCAAGGTGTGCGAGATAGGCTGCCTGGGGCTCGGCGACTGCGTGCGGGCCTGCAACTTCGACGCCGTTAGCATCGGGCCGGAAGGCTACGCGGTGGTGGACCGGGACAAGTGCGTCGGGTGCGGGGCTTGCGAGGCCGCTTGTCCCAAGGGAATCATCCGTGTCAGGACCCCGTCGCAGAAGCTTCTCCACTTCAACAACCTGAACGACCCCCTGGCCCCGTGCCGTCAAGGTTGCCCGGCCGAGATCGACATCCCAGGCTACATCGCCCGGATAAGGGAGGGCGACTACGAAGGTGCGGTGATCACGATCAAGGAGAGGAATCCCCTGCTACTGGCCTGCGGCCGGGTCTGCCCCCATCCGTGCGAGGACAAGTGCAGGAGGGGGATCGAAGACGAGTCCGTTTCCATAAACCAGTTGAAGAGGTTCGTGGCGGACCATGAGATGAACCACGGCAAGCGCATACGCGTGCAACAGGCCCCGGAGACGGGCAAGCGGGTGGCCGTGGTGGGAGGAGGTCCGGCCGGGCTGAGCTGCGCCTACTTCCTCCGCAGACTGGGGCATGGAGTCACCATTTTCGAGGCCATGCCCGAACTCGGAGGTATGCTCAGGTACGGAATCCCGGAGTACAGGCTGCCCAAGGCGGTCCTTGACTGGGAGATCCAGGGCATCCTCGATCTGGGCGCCGAGGCCAGGACGGGCGCCGCATTCGGAAAGGACCTGGACCTGGCTTCCTTGAAGGAGGAAGGATATGACGCGGTCTTTTTGGGAATAGGCGCATGGAAGGACGCAAGGCTCCGGGTGGAAGGCGAGGAGCTCGAAGGCTGCTACACAGGAATCGATTTCCTCTCCAGGCAGGCCAAGGGAGAGGACATGCCGTTGGGCCGGGTGGCGGCCGTGGTGGGCGGCGGAAACACCGCGATTGACTGCGTGCGCACCCTCGTCCGACTTGGCGTAGAGACCGTCTACCTGGTCTACCGGAGGACCAGGGGTGAGATGCCGGCCAACGCGGTGGAGATAGAGGCGGCCGAAGCCGAGGGGGTGAAGTTCATATTCCTTGCAGCCCCGGTTAGGGTGAAGGGAGACGAGCAGGGAAGGGCGACGCACCTCGAGTACCAGAGGATGGAGCTCGGCGAACCGGATGCGAGCGGCAGGCGGAGGCCGGTTCCTGTGGAGGGGTCCGAGACCCTGATCGAGGCGGACACCGTGATCACCGCCATCGGCCAGTCACCGGACGTCTCGTTCATGGAGGGGGCCCAAGGGGAGCTTGCCGGGCTGAAGACAACCCGGTGGAACACCGTGGAGGTGGACCCGATCACCCTGCAGTCGAGCATCCCGGGCGTGTTTGCCGCCGGCGATGCGGCCACCGGCCCTTCGCTGGTGGTGGACGCAATCGGCGGCGGTCGGAGGGCCGCCAGGTCCATTCACCGATTCTTGATCGGCGGGGAGGTAAGGGGTGAGCCGGGCGAGCTCGGGGGTGAAATAATCCCGGGAACGATCTTCGAGCAGGTGGAGGGAGTCATTCGCTCTCCCAGGGCGCCCATGCCGGAGCTGGAAGTGGAGGAGCGGATACGCTCGTTTGTGGAGGTGGACCAGGTCCTGAGCGAGGACTCCGCGTTGCAGGAGAGCTACAGGTGCCTCCAGTGCTGCAGGCTCTGCTACGAGAAGGACAAGGCCGCTGAGGTGAAGAAGGCGGCCTAGGAGGAAGTGCTTATGAGCGTCCTTGAAACACTGCAAGGGGTGGAAGTATTCGAGGGCCTGGCCCCGGAGCAGCTGGGGGAGATAGCAGAGGGGTGCGAAGAGAGGTCTTACCAGGCCGGTGACAGGCTCTTTGCCGAAGGTGAAGAAGCCAGGCATCTCTGGGTCTTGACAAGAGGGCGGGTGGATCTTCGATTCGACTTGCCGGGCCGTTCTTCCTCGCCCGAGAACACCATAGATACGGTGACCGAGGGCGAGGCCATGGGTTGGTCCAGCTTTGTATCTCCATACGAGTACAAGCTCTCGGCCTACTGCGCCGGCGGGGCGTGCTCTGTCATCTGCATAGAGAAGACCTTTTTGACCGGGCTCTTTCTGCGGTTCCCGGACATGGGCTACCGGGTGGTTTCCGCCCTGACCCGGGTTGCCAGCCGCCACTTCCAGCATCTCCAGGAATCCGCCGGGGCGATGCCCGCGGCCGTGACCACTGTGACCGTTCATATGTCCACATGCGGGATTGCGGCTGGAGCCAAAGAGGTAATGGAGGCCTTGGTGGAGGAGGCGGGTCATGCCGACCGCCAGGACGTCCAGGTCAAAAGAGGCCGGTGCATCGGCCGGTGCCGGACCGAGCCCAACGTGACAGTGGAGATCACCGGGGAAGACCCTGTAGTCTATCAGAAGATGAACCCCGAGAAGATGAGGGAGGTCTTCGGCAGGCATGTAGTCGGCGGTCGCGTTGCGGAAGAGTACGTACTCAAGGAGTGAGGGCGGGTCCACAGGCGGTCCCGCCCGCCTCACAGGAGATCGGGAATGGTGGATACGGAGTTTTTGCATCGGGTGGAGGTCTTCAGGGACCTAGGATATGCACAACTAAAGGCCGTCCAGGAGCTCTGCGAAGAAGTGGAATTCGGCTCCGCTAAGCGCATCTTTACCGAGGGCGAGGAGGCCCGGAACCTCTATGCGGTCCTGGAGGGAGAGGCGTCCCTTTACTGGGGCCTCGACCGAGGCCGGACCGCCATGAACGAGCAGAGCGTGACAACTCTGGGGGCGGGGGCCTCCTTCGGCTGGTCCAGCCTGGTTCCGCCCAGCCGCTACAGCCTGTCCGCCCAGAGCGGCGGCAAAGGGTGCCGTGTACTCCGTATCGACCGGGAGGCCCTCCTGGATCTCTTTGAAAAGGATCCTGAAATCGGCTACCGGGTCATGTCCTGCGTACTGGAAGTGGTAAGCGCAAGATTCCTTGTGCTCCAAGACGAGGTGGCCAGGCGGCGGGGCAGTGATCTCATGAATCGCTGGTAGTCCGCGCGGATTGTTTCTTGACTTTCGGATTGTCTTGGGCCAACCTACCCCCGAGAAATCAGGTTTTCCCCTTTCTGTCGGCGAGCATAGGCCCTATTCCTAAGCGCACCTGCAAAACGCTCTATGGGTGTAAGAGTCTGTAACCTGCTGTTCTCGGTTTATTGCGTGTCGAAGTGTCGGCCCTTGCCGTGAACCGCAAGAGCCTTAAGCCGCGCCTGATTCCCGCGGGTACGCGGAAGTGGCTTTGTTCCAGTACCCCTCAGAGGGCAAGGAGATCCCGCATGAAGTGCCTTCTCATATATCCGGAATATCCCGACACCTTCTGGAGCTTCAAGCATGCGCTGAAGTTCATCCACAAGAAGGCCGCTCACCCGCCGCTGGGGCTGCTTACCCTGGGTGCAATGCTGCCTGAGGAGTGGCACAAAAAGCTGGTCGACGTCAATGTGAGTGAGCTCAGGGACAAGGATCTGGCCTGGGCGGATTGCGCATTCGTAAGCGCCATGGCCGTGCAGAAGGAATCCGCGTATGCCATCATTTCCAGGTGCAAGGCGGCCGGGCTCAAGGTGGTGGCCGGAGGCCCGCTTTTTACCAGCGAGCCCGAGCTGTTCGAGGACGTTGACCATTTTGTTCTCAACGAGGCCGAGCTGACGCTTCCACTGTTCTTGGAGGATCTGGAAAAAAGCAGCCCCAAGAGGGTGTACTCGACCCAGGAGTTCGCCGACATCAGGCGGACGCCGGCGCCCTTGTGGGAGCTGGCCGAACTCATGAAGTATGCGGGCATGAGTATACAGTTCTCCAGGGGGTGTCCGTTCGACTGCGAGTTCTGCAATGTCACCGCCCTCTTCGGGCACCGTACCCGGATCAAGACCGCCGGCCAGGTGATCCGGGAGCTCGACGGCCTCTACGATCAGGGCTGGCGCGGCAGCGTTTTTTTCGTGGATGACAACTTCATAGGGAACAAGCGATATCTCAAGGACACCCTGCTCCCCGCCCTGATCCAATGGAGAAAGGGCAAGCAGGGCATGCCCTTCAATACCGAGGCCTCTGTCAATCTGGCGGACGACGCCGATCTGATGCGTTTGATGGTCGCTGCGGGCTTCGACTCTGTTTTCATCGGGATCGAGACTCCTGCCGAGGAAGGACTTGCGGAGTGCAACAAGAGGCAGAACACCAACCGGGACCTGGTGGAGAGCGTGAAGCGAATCCAGCGATCCGGGCTGCAAGTCCAGGGCGGTTTCATAGTGGGCTTTGACAGCGACACCCCTTCCATTTTCGAGCGGCAGATCGAGTTCATCCAGAACAGCGGCATCGTAACCGCCATGGTCGGCCTCCTTCAGGCCCCGGCCGGGACCAGGCTCTACGAGCGCATGAAGACCGAGGGTCGCCTGCTGGGTCCCATGTCGGGGGATACGGACGGCACCACGAACATCATTCCCCGAATGGGCTTTGACACGCTCTTCGATGGCTACAGAAGGATAATGAGCCATATCTACTCACCCAAGTACTACTACCGGCGGGTGAAGATTTTCCTGGAGGAGTACCGCGGCCCGGAGGCACGCGCCAAGCTCGACATCCAGCACTTCCTGGCCCTTTTCCGATCCGCGTTCCGCCTGGGAATCCTGGGCAGGGAGCGGTTCCAGTACTGGCGGCTCCTGATATGGACCATCTTCCGCCAGCCCAGGATGCTCTCCCTGGCCGTCACCCTCATGATCTACGGCCACCACTTCAGGAAGACCTGCCAGCTCAAGATCAGCCTGCCGCATCGGACCAAGGCGACCCCCTGAGTCACACCGGGGGGCTGGTCAAACCTCTCCATTACTTATCATACAGATCAGGATACAATTTTTTTACACATTCAGGACATAAACTATGGCTGAATTCAGCTTCAGAATGATTTCTTATATAGGATTCAATCTGGTTCCAATACCCTTTATCATCCCTTATTTTCTTACAAGAACCACAAATAGGAATAAAACCGCGGAGTGTCTTGACTTCAGAAAGGGCTTTTTTTAACTCATTAATGGTTATATCAAGTTTTTCTTCTACTTTTTTGCGTCTTTCTATCTCCTCCTGCGCCAATGAGAGCTCACGCTCGACCTCAGCCACTTGCTTCAGAATCGCCAGGACAGGCCTATTCTCGATATTGATGCCCGGCTTCTTGCTTTCCCAACGCAAGTATATATATAAAAAAGGAAAAGCGAAAATAGTTATGATAAAGCGACTAATTAGAGTTCCTTTCATAATGCTTATATAGTCAGGTTTTCCAAAAAAGGCTCCAGTCGCAAAAAGAAATACATCTAACCACATTACTCCAAGCAATGTCAGGAAAGATCGGAGCCAAAGCTTTAAATCAAAATTGGGCTTTCCTAGGTATTCCCATGCTATGGCTAGGAACACGAGGTCGAGCATCGTGGCAGTAATGGATGCCGTGTTTATTCTCAGACTTGGGAGGGGGACATGGGCAATTCTGGCACTGCTCATCAGGTCCATCTGCATGTGAAGCACCGCAGAGATGATAGGGACCATTGCAGAGACCCCTATAATGGTCGATATTGCAATCCTGGTCGCCCTTGGTCCATCAAATACATAGACAACAAATACGCCCAACAGTAGTGAAGTATAAAAGACGGTTGAACCAATTACAAAAGTAATTCCGGCAAATTCAAGGACAACTCCTGCATCGGTAATCCATGACATTATCGCCGTTATTCCGCCTATGAGTGCATAAAAGTGGACCGGTCCAAATCTATGGCGCAGGGAATGGGCCCATAAAACGAGAAAATACATCGCCATAGCTTCCAGGATAAGAATGACAAATTTTTCTTCCATGGGTGCACCTTCTTTGATAGAGTACCCCAGTTTCCATGCAATCCGCTTGCCATGGGGATTAATACCCGGCACAAATTTCTTGATCATTTGCGGAAGAGGTGCCGGTTCAGGACGGGACGAGTGGAGGAAAGCGGGCTTTGCCGGTATCGAAGAGTGAGATCAGGCCTACAGTTTGTGGATTCTGCCTGGCCGACTGCGGGCTTTTGGCCGAGGTGGAAGCAGGGGGCCTGATCGGAGTGAGGGGGGACCCCGACAACCCCCACAACCTGGGAAGGATTTGCGTCAAGGGCAAGCTCTCTCCCAAGGTCGTGAATCACCCCGAGAGGTTGCTCTCCCCGCTCAAGCGGTCGGACTCGGGCGGCTTCGTTCGTATTTCCTGGGAGGAGGCCCTTGACGAGATTGCGGAGCGCTTGGTGCGCCTGGCTGCGGATCATGGTCCCGAGGCGCTGGCGGTCTATACGGGGAGGGCCGGCAGATTCCTTGACAGGGCCGTGGTCAAGGCCTTTACCAGGCTGTTTCGAACGCCCAACCTGACCGCCACCTGGAGCCTCTGCGTGGGGCCCAAGATATTGGGCTACAAGGCGGTCATGGGGCCGCCCCTATTCCCGTCGGGGGATTTCAGGAACTCACGGCTCATCGTCCTCTGGGGCGCCAACCCGGCTGAGACGCGCCTGAACCGCTGGCACAGGATCAATGCGGACATAAAGGCGGCGAGGGAGGCCGGAGCCAAGGTCTGGGTCATAGACCCGCGGCCCACAAGGAGCGCGAGGCGGGCCGACAGGCACCTCCCCATAAACCCCGGCACCGATTCCTTTCTGGCCATGGCCTTGGTGAAAATTCTTATTGAGAAGGGCTGGTATGACCGGGAGTTCGTGGAGCGGCATGCGGACGGACTGGCCGAGCTGGAAGAGGCAGCAT
>CAZYJR010000018.1:0-73121 GCA_964647905.1 uncultured Desulfobacterales bacterium
CTCCGCCCTGAAGATGTTGAGAAGAGGCCTGGACCCGGAAAGAATGCGGGCCTATCAGGGCCCCCGAGTGGTTTAGTCGAGAGCCGCCCGCCGGCATCCCGGGGGCGGGACCTTGAAGGCGCCAGGACCGAAGGATCCGCTGACGGAGCGGCGCTGGTTCGAGTCCTTTCCCCTGGGAGAAGACGAACGCGGGTGCCTTTCCCGGGGAAACCCCGCGGGCCTGCTCGGGCTGCTCCTGGAAGGTCAGAGGTCCTTTTCCAGATCGTCGAAGGCGTCCTCCAGGAGGTAGAGGGTTTGATCCAGGTCATCGAGCCTCCTGGCCAACAGGTGCTCCCTGGCGGAATCCTTGAGCGAGGTCATGCGGGCCAGGTGCGGGGCCAGTCTTTCCTTGTAACCCCCGGCGAGCCTGGGGCTGTTGGCCAGGTCCGAGAGGTAATCCACCAGATCGTAGAGCGAGACATCCACCTTGAGAGGCCTAGTGTAGCCGTAATCGCTCATGAGGCGGGCCAGGCGCGGAAACGACCTCTTGAACGCTCGCTCGTAAAAGGGGGTCAGGCGTATATCGATCTGCATGGTTCGGCTCATCGCATCTCCTCCCAGGCTATTCCCATAGCCTCCTCCGGGCCCCTCGGGCCGGATCTTGCCGCGCGGGTTGGCATTAGCCCGTGCATGTATTATAGTACCCGGGCACTGAATAGCCAACCACGGGAGGGGACGAAAATATGCGCGCTCAGCCCCCTCGGGAGGCCCACCAAACGGTGAGACGGCGCATGATCGAGCTCTTGAGCGAGGAGGAGATGACCGACAGGGATCTCTCGCAGGCCCTGGGGATCCGGGAAAAGGAGGTCTATTCGCACCTCTCACACGTGGCCCGTTCCCTGGGCCCGCAGGGGAGCCGCCTGCGGGTGACTCCGGTCAAATGCCTCAAGTGCGGTTATGTCTTCCGCGACCGCAAGCGACTCACCCGGCCGGGCAGATGCCCGGAGTGCAAGGGGACTCATCTGGAACGCCCCTCATTCCGGATCGAGACCGGCTGACTCGGGGGGCTTTCGTCCCGACAAGGAAAAGAGGAGAACTTATGATACTCAAGGTGCTTCAAACCGGCCCCCTTCAGGTCAACTGCTACATCCTCGGCGACCCGGAAACCACCCGAGCCGCAGTGTTCGACCCGGGCGGCGCCGCCGAGGACATCCTCAGGGCGGTGAGCGCAAACGGCCTCCAGGTGCAATACATCCTCAACACCCACGCCCACTGGGACCATGTGGGCGCCAACAGGGAGCTCCAAGAAAGAACCGGGGCGCGGATCCTCCTCCACAGGGACGAGGCCCCGGGCCTGAAGAAGGTGAGCACCAGGGCCAGGGTCTACGGCTTCGAGGCTCCACTGTCTGACCCTTCGGAGTTCATCGAGGAAGGCGATCACATCCGGGTGGGCTCCATTCAGGTGAGGGTCCTGGATCTCAGGGGCCACTCAGCGGCCGGGCTGGGTTTCGCATTCGAGGGGGAGCTGGAATCACACGGGCCAAAGCGCTTTACCAGGGCGGTCATATGCGGAGACGCCTTGTTCGCGGGAAGCATTGGCCGGACCGACTTCCCCGGCGGAGACATGAAGAGACTACTGGAGAACATAAGGAGCAAGGTCTTCACGCTGCCGGATGACACCCTGGTGTTGCCCGGTCACGGGCCCGCCTCCACCGTGGGCCGGGAGAAACGGCAAAACCCGTTTTTCCGGGACTGATCCCCGGGGACGGACGGCTGCGGCTCAATCGGCAAGGAGTCTGTCCCAGTCAAGAGAACGGAAGGTCCGATGCAGGGAGTGGTCGTCCTGGAGCTCGTGGAATTCAAGGTCCTGAAAGAAGCGCTCTGAGACCGCTCTTACCTCCTCCAGAGGTATGACCTCGTCCTGAACCCCGTGATAAACTGCGACAGGGATTGAGAGCGTCTTCAGGGCGTAAGGTACGTCCTCCAGGGCGTGGATGGCCGGTGCCAGAAGGATCATTCGCTCCACGGACGACTCGTTCGCCATCGCGTATATCGCAGCCATCAGGCCGCCGAAGCTGGATCCCACGAGGATCAGGCCGGACTTCCCCCCCAGGACCTCCTCCAGACGGCTCATGCGCTCCTGGAGCGAGCCCTGAAAGTCCGGGATTATCATGTCCGGGTACCTGTCCCTGAAGTATTGGGATTTAGTGCCCCGGCTGCTGCTGTCCAAGCCGTGTATGAATATGCGGCAGCCCATGAATCGCTCCTAGTATATGGCCACTATCTCGAAGACCTGGATCCCGCCGGGCGTCCGGACCCGCACCTCCTCGCCCACCTCTCTTCCTATCAAGGCCTTGCCCAGGGGCGAGGTCACCGATATCCTGCCCTGGTCCGGGTCGGACTCGTAGGGACCCAGGAGCTGGTACTCGGTCTCCTCGTCGGTATCGGTGTTGTAGAGGAGCACCGTCTTACCGAAAAAGGCCCTGTCAGCCGGGCCGGGCTCCACATCGAGCACCTCGGCCCTGCCGATGGTGGATTTGAGGTCCTTGATCTTTGCATCCAGATAGGACTGACGCTCCTTGGCCGCGTGGTACTCGGCGTTCTCGCTCAAGTCGCCGTGCCCCCTGGCCTCCTCTATGGCCCTTATGTTTGCGGGCCTCTCCACGGACTCAAGCTGCTTGAGCTCGCTCTTCAACCTCTCCAGTCCTTCCTTGGTGATGGGTACTCGTTCCATTCCACCCGCTCTCCGTTTCCCGGCACATCTCCCCGCCATCTCTCCTGAACGGTACCGGGAATCAAGCCTGTGCCCGCCTGGCACCCCGGCGGTCCGGCCAAGAATTAAAAGACCTATTCAGGAAAATGTCAAACCTTATCGGCCCAAGAGGCATGTAGATCAAGTCCTCCGGCCTCTTTCCCCTTGCCCCAGGATCCAAAGACGGGCAGAATTCCAAGAGAACGCCGGACACGGCTCAGACAGGCGACCGGAGGAGGGGAAAAGGTATGGAGAGAGAGTTGGAGGCATTTGTCGAGGAGATCACCGGGGACATCCTGGAGGAGAACCGCCGCGCATACGGAGACGAGGCGTTCCGGCGATGGAAGACCCGGATCATGATGGGCAGGATACCGGACCCTGACGGCCACGCAGCCGTACGGGGCGGTTGCGGGGACACAATGGAGATCTACCTGAAGTTCGAAACGGGCAAGGCGGTCCGAGCGTCTTTTGTCACCGACGGTTGCGGCTCCAGTGTGGCTTGCGGCTCCGTGGCCGCGGAGCTGGCGTTGGGGCGGACCCCTGACCGGATCCTTGAGATCACCCCAGAGGCCATAAGAGACGAGACGGGCGGATTGCCCCCGGACGACTCCCATTGTGCGGATCTGGCCGCTGCGGCACTCCAGGAGGCGCTCAACCAGTATATGCTGCACGTCGTAGGAAAGAAACAATGACCTTCGAGTGGATAGAAGAGCCCGCGGAGCTCGACGAGGCGGTCAAATCGCTCTCAGGGGAGACCGTACTGGGCCTGGACCTGGAGGCGGACTCCCTCCACCACTATCGCGAGAGGGTCTGTCTTATCCAGGCGGCCACCGGCGAACGCGTGCTGCTCCTCGACCCGATATCCCTGTGCGACCTCTCTCCCATGGAGCCACTGCTCAGGTCCAGGGAGGTGGTTAAAGTACTGCACGGAGCGGACTATGACATCCGTTCGCTGGACAGGGAGTTTGACCTGAGGATCGACAATCTCTTCGACACCCAAATTGCCGCGCGCTTCCTGGGGGTCAGCGAGACCGGGCTGGCCGATCTCCTGAGGGCCAGGTTCGAGATACATACGGAAAAAAAGTATCAAAAGAAGGACTGGTCGATACGCCCGATCCCGGAGGACATGCTCTCTTACGCGGCTCGGGACGCGGCGCACCTGGTGCCCCTTTACCGGCTCCTCAAGTCGGAGCTGGAGCGAAAAGGCCGCCTGGCCTGGGTTGAGGAGGAGTGCGAGATCCTGAGTCGAGTACGCCATAATCCGCCTGGGGAAGGGGAGCTTTTCAGGCGCTTCCGGGGCGCCGGCGGCTTGGATCCCAGGGGCCTGGCGGTATTGGAAGAGCTCCTGCACTTCAGGAATTCAGTGGCCGAGGCGCGCGACGTACCCCCATTTCATGTCCTGGGGAACGCCCAACTCCTGGAAATAGCCCGCGCGAAGCCGGCGGACATGGACCGGCTGAAATCCACTCCGGGCCTGAGCGGGAAGCAAGTGAAGGTCCTGGGGGAGCGCATGCTGAAGAGGGTCAAGAAGGCGCTGCACCTCCCGGCCGGGGCCCTGCCCGCCTATCCCAGGGAGCCGCTCAAACGCCACGGCAAGCCCGTGACCAAGCGAGTGCGCACCATGAAGGCGTGGCGTCAAAAAAGGGCCTCAGAGCTGGGCCTGGACCCCCCGTTGCTCGTGACCAACGCCCAGATCCTCGCCTTGAGCTTGGCCCGGCCCGAGAGGCCTTCCGACATGGCCGGGGTGGACGGGATCAGGAAATGGCAGCAGGAGGAGTTCGGCGTGGAGATCTGCGAGGTCATCAATAGGGCCGGGTAGGAGGCCTAAACCTCTTCTTGTGGATCTGATTCCCGTCCGCTTCCCTTACAAGGCTCAGAGTGACCAATGCAGCACTGCGGAGGCCCACGTGAGCCCGGCCCCGAAGCTGACCAAGAGGACTTTGTCCCCCTTTGCTATTCGCCCCGCCCTGTGGGCCTCGTCCAGCGCCATGGGAATCGAGGCCGACGAGGTGTTCCCGTAACGCTCCACATTCGTATATACCTGGTCCATGGGAATCCTGAGATTCTTGACCATGCCCTGGATTATGCGGATGTTGGCCTGGTGGGGCACCACCAAACGAATGTCTCCCGGGGTGAGGTTGTTCCTTTCCAGTGCCAGGAGAGCGATTTCGGTCAGGCTGCCTATGGCCCGCTTGAACAGGCGGTTCCCTTCCATGAAGAGCTTGAAGGGCTTGGAGTCGATGTCACTGAGCAGGACGGGCACATGATTCTCCCCGTAGTACGAGTATAGTAGATCCGCGTACTGCCCGTCCGACCTCAGGTGGGTGGAGAGTATCCCGCCCTCTTCCCCGCGGGCGGAGACCACCACCGCACCGGCCCCGTCACCGAGCAGGACACATGTCCCCCGGTCCTCCCAGTTCAATACCGACGAGAGCCTCTCCACACCGATCACCAGTGCGTTTCTGGAAGCCCCGCACCTGAGGGCATGATCCACAGTGGTAAGCGCATAGAGGAACCCCGAGCACCCGGCCGAGACATCAAAGGCCGTGGCTCCCCTAGCCCCCAACATCTCCTGGACCATGCACCCTGCCGATGGAAATTGCCGGTCCGGGGTCACCGTACCGACCACGATCATGTCCACTTCCCCCGCCTCCAGCCCGGCCATGTCCAGGGCCCTGCGGGCGGCCAGGGAAGCCAGCTCCGCCGTATTCTCGCTCCTGTTCCTGGAGGCTATGCGTCTCTCACGTATGCCGGTCCTCCGCACGATCCACTCGCCCGAGGTCTCCACTATACCTTCCAGATCCAGATTGGACAGGACGCGTTCCGGAGCGGCCGACCCGGTGCCCACGATATGTCTTTGAAAATCCATTTCCGCACCATTTCTCATTGTCTAAGCGCAGCCCGGTCCCCCAGGTTTCTCAGGAACCAGGGGGCGGACCGGCGAACTGCCTGGCTCCGGCGTTCTCATCCGTGCTCGAGAGTTCAGTCACTGGAAAGCAGCGCGGGAGGGAAAACGCGCTTTTTCCCACCTTTTCAGGGCAGGCGCTAAATGTTATCAAACAGATAGGATTCCTAGCGCGATCCCCCGGGTTTGTCAACCGCTAAAACACGGGGGGACGACCAGGGTGAGGAATTCGGCGGCAAGCACGCATCTCAAGGTCGAGGGCTTTCCGGGCTCAGCTGCTGGAAACATTGTGTTCGCGGCATACCGCCTCCAGCACACCGCCTGCCACTGCTCGGGCCTTGTCCGAGATGGTGTCCACATAGGAGACATCTCCCCTGGGGTCGATATCCCCGATCTTGAGCCCTTCGGAGACCAAGACCCCGGGCCTGATAAGCCCCCTGACCACTCCGGCTATTTCCGCGCGCAACCGGGCTCCCCCCACCGAGGCCAATACCTGACCCGGGACCACCCTGTCTCCGATTTCCACCAATGGCTCCAAGACGCCCTCTGCCGGTGCCCTGAAGACTCGTTCCACGGTGTACCCGGAAACGGCGCCCGGCACGCCGGTATCGGGCTCGGCCTCCCCTTCCAGGATCACCCGTCCCAGGTTGTGCCCCCGGTTGGTCTCGATCACCATGTGGACGTCCCTGCCTGCGAAAAAACCGGGACCGACACCTATCACCACCGGTGCCAAGCCGCGGTGAATACCGGTGTTCCGTTTGGCCAGGGTCGCGTCCACCAAGACTTCCGGGGCCAGGACAGCAAGGTGCTCCAGATCCGAGTCCACCAGCACCGGGATTTCATTCCGGGCCCAGGTCTCTTGGACCTCTCCGGGTCCGTCTATTCGCCTTGCGCTCACCCCTTCGACCTCGGCAGACCCGTCCCATACGGCCTCGCAAAACGCCACCCTGCGCCGCACGGCCAGGGGGGCAGAGATCTCGGTCATCACCACTGGGAAATGGGAGACATGGAGCCGCCAGGCTACTGCGCTGGCCATGTCACCGGCCCCGCGGACCACGATTCTTATCTGATTGAGGCTCATGGCACCTCCGTATGATCGCTCTCAGCAGGCAAGCGGCCTTCCCCGGAATGCCTTCCCGGCAACGGCCCCATACACATCGATATCATTTCTAGCTAGCACAACGCCGGTGATTTGGCAACGCCGCCCGATCGCTTGCACAAAACCCCATTGACTGGATGAATCCTATGCCTAGAATGCAGGAATGAGAAAGAGGACCGAACCATCATGAGCGCGTCCCTGCCCAAGCTCCTTGCAGTACCCGGGGGCCGCGGGTGCATCCTTGTGGCCCTGGCCCTCTCCCTGTGGGCGCACTGCGGGCCCGGGGCCATGGCCGCGGAGAGCTACGGCATACAGGTCGCCGCCTACCAGGACCTAAAGGAAGCGACCCGGAGAGTGGACCGGCTGAAGCGGCTCGGGCACCGCGCTTTTTTCAGGCAGGAGACCGTCCAGGGAAAAGGGAAGTGGTATCGGGTCTATATCGCGGAGTATCCCACGCGGGAGGAAGCGGAGAAGGAAGCCCGGATATTGAGGGAGCTGGAGCTTATCGATGACTACGAGGTGCGGCCGTTCGGGTCCGAGGGCCGGGACGAACCGGAACGGGCCGGCTCGGGGCGATACGTGCTCCACGTAAGCTCCTTCAAGAGCAGGGAAAACGCGGCCAAAGAGGCGCAAAGCCTCAAGGAAGCCGGGCATGAGGCCTTCTTCAGGGAGCAAAGCATATCCGGTGAGACATGGTACCGCGTTTACTTGGGCGGGTATGCCACAGAGGAGGAGGCCAGGGCCGCCGGCCGGAGCTTGAAGAGAAATGGGACGATTTCCTACTTCAAACCCTTTCTCAGAAAAAATGAATGACAAGGAGGTAAACCCATGTCGGGACAGGAGGAAAGACCTTTTCGGGCGGAGATCCTGGACGTCAAAGGCGAGTGCTCGGCAGGGCACAAGAAGGGGGACGCACTCTTCTTGAACTGCTATGACAGCGGCGGGCTCTGCGGCTTCTTCTACCACGACGTCTTCCCCAATCTGAACGTCATGCAGTTCGGCGGCAAGTACCCCTGGGCCTCCAAGGACGAGCTGGTGGTGGAATGCCCGGACCGGGGGAATGCGGTTACCATGAAAATCAGCAGGCAATAGGAAAGGGCGCCGCCTGAAAACAGGCGGTCATCCCCGGTCCTCCGCCTCTATGAGGGCCCCGCACGACTCGCATCTGTACCTGGGGGAGGCGGGGGCCCGGGCTTCGACCTCCTCCCAGTCCGAATGCCCTTCTCCGCGCTCCTCGAGGCACTCAGGGCAGTGCTCCCCCTCCAGGTCCTCGCGCCGGATGGTCAGGTTGCACCGCCTGCAGCGGAGCTTCGCAGGCTCCGGCTCCACCAGGACCAGCTTCTGATGAGTGCATGCTTCCAAGCCTTCCTCCAGTCCGTCATCCCAGAGTATACCAATTTCACCGCGAGTCCGGCCGCCCGGAAAGCCTCACAACCGTGGCACCCCACCCGGACGACCCGCTGTCCAACCGGAAATCAACCACCGCCGGGTGCTTCCTGAGAGCGGAGTGCACCGTGCGCCGGAGCATACCCTTGCCCTTGCCGTGGATGATCCGCACATCCAAGATCCCCTCATCCAGGCAGGCGTCCAGGTAGTCGGTGACCACATCGGCCGCATCCCGCGGATCGAAGGTGTGAAGATCCAAGGCCCCGTCCACCGGGATTTCCACCACGCCCGGCTCCTCGTCGCCCCGCCCTCTCTCATATCCTCTCGACATTGAGCTCCCCCGGGAAACGATCTTCCAGCTCCCTGGCCACGTTCTCGTAATCCTCCTCGGATTCGAGCTCCACGACCAGGTCCTCCTCATCCAGGATCTTGATGAAACCGTACATCTTGACCGCCTCTATCGCCTCCTTGGGATCCACGGTCACCCAGCCCTTCATGCGGAGGAGCAACTCCTCTCCGTTGAAGGGTCGCTCAATGGTCAAGGGCACCTCCCGTTGCTTTGCCTTCCACCCTATCTCCGCCTGGCGCACGATATACGGAGTCACAGGATCGTGTACCGCGGCGCATCTGAACCAGAGTCTGGCTCGTATCATTCACTCCTCCCTGTAGTTCTTCATGGTCCCGCCAAGTTCTCCAGGGCCTCTTCCAGGGCCTCCCGGAGCTCTTCATGAGGATCCTCCTCAATGAGGGCCTGCAAGCGGGGGGTCCAGGATGAGTCTCCCAGCCTGCCTATCAGCCAGACAATATCCCCCTTTGAAGCGTGTCCCGCCTCGGGCAGGCGCTCCCAGAGGGCCTGCAGCATCCGGCCGGCCAGGGCCGGGTCTCTTTCCCCCAACTCCTCCGCCGCCACCATGGCCCCGAGCCTCAGGGAAAGCTCGTCCCCTGCCAGGAGGTCCAGAAAACCCAGGAACAGCTCTTGCCTCTCGAGCATCATGGCGGCCAAGCCGCCCGCATCCCCCGCCTTGATCATTCGGGCCAGAGGAGCCGGGCCCAAGGACGCCGCGTCCCTGCGCATCAGTGCATCCGCCACCTCGCCCTGAGCCACCTGCCCGGTGAACCTGAATCCATCCCCGCAGAGCACGGTGGGAACCGCCCGTATGGCCTTTTGTTCGGCCACCTCCTGGAACAGGGCCGCATCCAACACCCTGACCCGGAGCGCCGGGTTCACCATGGGAAAGGGGGCGATGCGCCTCACCACCTCCGGGCAGTTGGGGCATTGGACCGCCACATAGAGCTCAATGGTCAAAGGCGCGGAGACCGCCTCGAGGGAGGCCCGGAGTGCGCTCCCCAGCCCCGGGTCCCCTGAGGCGATCCGCCCCAGAAGCTCCAGGAAGGGGTCGAGCTCACGCCCCTCGGGAACGGCGTTGTATTCCCACGCATCCCGGATTCTGAAACCGGGAAGTGAACCGGGCTCCCCGGGCTCTTCGCTCAGTCTCACCGCAGGGGCAAGGCGCACAAGTTCCTTGAGGAACCTTTTCATACGGCCCGACCGCGGGTCCTCAGTCTCCACCAGGCGCAGGTCCACCGGCCCGGCCATGGCCTCGCTCCACCGTCTAATCTCATCGGCCCTTGCACTCAGATCAAGCCCCACGCGCTCCTCCTTGTCAACCACCCCGGAGTGGGCATACAGCATATCCGAGATATCCGTGTATTGACAAGGACCGGTTCCTTCAGGGGTAAAATACAGCACCGGCGGCCGGCGGATACCTGCTTGCCCCCATTTCGGCGGGTGAAAAATCAGGAGATTATAAAGAATTCAGCAGATTCTTCATGGCGCCGGGAACCGGTCCGCCCGGAATGGAGCGGTCTTATGCTGGCCTTTATGAGACGGTGGATACCGTGGAAGTACTTGGTGCGGAGAGCAGCGCGCGCGTATGGATTCATAGACCCCCTAACCCTTCTGGCATACCTCCGCAGGTTCTCCCAGCCCTCGGAAGTGGGGGAGCCCATAGAGCTCATTCGCGCGGGGCTGGTATTCCATGCACGTGGACTGATAAACACCAAGGCGATCCAACACAACCTGGACTGGATTTGGCCGCATTGGGTGGAGAGGCAGTTCAACCCAGGCGATCCATCCTTCATCCCCCGGGCCTTTTCCATTACCCACGTAAACCTCACCCACCGCAACTGGACCGCGGTAGGCCGCCCGGATCTGCCCTTGTATCCCATTGTGGATCCGCGCGGATTGGTTACCCCACACTACGACGGTTGGTCGCTGGACGCCTGGATCATTCCGGTCCAAGGCCCTCCACTATTGCCCTCAAAGCTCCTGGAAGCGGACCAGGCCATGGAGTTGGGAGAGGACCTGAGGGTGCGAACCATATGTACCCGCGGACCTACGAGGCTCGAAACCGAGGTGAGCTTGACCGGGGGCGGGGACAATCCCGGCCTGAGTCTCAAGATCTCAGGCACCTGCCCGGAGCGGGGCTGGATAGCGGTCTCCCTCAGGCCTTACAACCCCGAAGGCGTTCAGTTCATCGAACGGATCCGGTCGCTGCCCGGAGACAGAGGCTGGACTGTGGACCAAGGGCAAGTGGTACACATGGTGGACAAGCCGGAGCGCGTGCTGTTCTCCAACTACAAGGAGGGGGACGTG
The DNA here is from genome assembly GCA_964647905.1 of uncultured Desulfobacterales bacterium. Lineage (GTDB taxonomy): Bacteria > Desulfobacterota > DSM-4660 > Desulfatiglandales > HGW-15 > CAZYJR01. The sequence continues at coordinate 10,778 of CAZYJR010000018.1, forward strand.
TACCGAAAGATCGAGACAGGCAGGGACCGAGCAGGGGGGTCGCGCACCGGAGTGAAGTGCGAGGTGGGCTTGGCGACGGCGGCCGCCTTGTTTCCGATCCCCGGCGGCCAAGAGAGGAGCGTCCGCATCAACGTGCCTCTCCTGCTCGATGATGCGCCCCGGCCCAAGGGCGTCGAGGTCCATCCCCGGGCCGGCGAGCCGGCCGAGGCCTGGTCCGAATGCCTCTCCGAGGCCCCAAGACTGGAGATTCCTGACGAGCGGATGCAGTTTCTCTACAACGGGGCCCTTCGCACCCTCCTGCTCCTCACTGCCGGGGACGTGTTCCCGGGCCCATACACGTATCGTCGCTTCTGGTTCCGAGACGCCGCCCTGATGCTCAACGCCCTGCTCAACGCCGGCTATGTCTCCCGTGTCCGGCGTATACTGGAAACTTTCCCTGAGCGGCAGAAGCGTTCGGGTTATTTCCAGAGCCAGGAGGGGGAATGGGATTCCAACGGTCAGATCCTTTGGATTTACAGCCGGTTCGAGCAGCTGACCGGGCTCCCCCCGGAGAGCCGCTGGATGGAGTCCATCCTGAAGGGCGCACGATGGATATTGCGAAAACGAATAAGGACGGGCCGGGACACCCTGCACGAGGGCCTTTTTCCCCCCGGTTTCAGCGCCGAGCACCTCGGGCCCAACGACTACTACTACTGGGACGCCCTTTGGGGCGCCTCGGGCCTGAAGGGGGCCGCAAGGCTCGCGGCGGAGTATCACTCCAGGGAGCTGGGGGAGAGCCTCTCCAACGAAGCCCGGGGCTTTCTGAACGCGGTGTTCAGGAGCATAGAGGCCGGCCCGGAACACAAGAGGACAGGGGGAATCCCGGCCGCTCCCTACCGGAGGATGGACGCGGGTGCGGTGGGCTCCCTGGTGGCGGACTATCCCCTCGCGCTGACCGGACCTGGAGACCCGCGCGTATTGAGGACAGCGGAGTTCCTCTTGAATAACTGTTTTTACAAGGGCGCATTTTTCCAGGATATGATACACTCGGGCATGAACGCATACATCACCCTGGCCATAGCCCAGACTCTGCTGCGCGCGGGCGACCGGCGGTACGCCGGGCTGGTCCGCCGGGTCGCTGAGCTTGCCTCGCCCACGGGTCAATGGCCTGAAGCCATCCATCCTGCGACGGGCGGCGGGTGCATGGGCGACGGCCAGCACGGCTGGGCGGCAGCCGAGTGGCTCCAGATGATCCGCAGCCTCTTCGTCCAGGAAGAAGAGGATCGCATGGTGATAGGGGCGGGCCTGCTCCCGGAATGGCTCCAGGGGGGCAAGCGGCTCTTCTTCGGGCCGACACTGACTCCCTACGGCGCTGTCGGGATCCGCCTGGTTCCAAAGGGAGGGGCGTTTATGCTCAACGTTGAGGCCGAGTGGCGGAAGGATCCCCCGGTCCTGGAGGCCAGGGTGCCGGGACACCGCTCAGTGACCGTGGACCCCCACGGGGGGCAGGTGCTCCTGACAAAGGGATGAGCCATGAACATATGCATGTTCACGAACACATACCTCCCCCACGTGGGCGGGGTGGCCAGGTCGGTGGTGATGTTCTCCCGGGACCTCGCCGCGCGCGGCAACCGCGTGATGGTGGTGGCGCCCACCTACGCGGGGTACGAGGAACCCGAGGACGGTGCCGTGGAAGTACTCCGCGTACCAGCAATCCAGAACTTCAATGGAAGCGACTTCTCCGTGCGCATAGCCCTGCCCTTCGTAATCGACGAGGCCATCGACCGTTTCGGCCCCGACCTGATACACAGCCATCACCCTTTCCTCCTCGGGGATGCGGCCCTCCGGGCGGCGCGCCGCCGGGGCCTCCCCCTGATCTTAACCCACCACACGCTGTACGAGCGCTACACCCACTATGTGCCGCTGGACTCGCCGGCCATGAAACGCTTCGTGATCAACCTCTCCACCCGGTACGCCAACCTGTGCAACGCGGTGGTGGCACCCAGCCTGAGCGTGGCGCGCCTCCTCCGCGAGCGGGGGGTGCGGGGTATCATAAGGGAGATCCCCACCGGCGTGGACCTGAAATTCTTTCAGCAGGGCCGGGGCGAAGTCTTCAGGCGTGAACACGGGATCCCGGAGGAAGCGCCTGTCATGGGCCACGTGGGCCGGCTGGCCCCTGAAAAGAACCTGGAGTACCTGGCCCTGGCCGCGGCCGAATGCTTGAAGGAGAAGCCTGATGCCTGGTTCGTGGTGATCGGAGACGGCCCCAGCCGAACCTCCATGGAAGAGGTTTTCAGGGAGAGAGGAGTCTCCGGCCGCTTTGCCGCACCCGGGTCCAAGAGCGGGCAGGACCTGGCCGATGCTTATTCAGCCATGGATTTGTTCGTTTTTTCATCCACTTCCGAGACGCAGGGAATGGTCCTGGCAGAGGCGATGGCGACCGGGACACCGGTGGTGGCGCTGGACGCCTCAGGGACCCGCGAAGTGGTGGAGGACGGCGTGAACGGCCGCCTCTTGCCCGAGAACACCTCGGAAGACGACTTCGCCCGCGCGGCCCTGGGGGTCTTGGCCGACCCGGAAGCGTTGCAGAAAATGGGGCTCCGGGCCCTGGAAGCGGCCCGGGCCTTGTCCCGCGAGAGGTGTGCGGAACGCATGGAATCCCTTTACGAGGAGGTTTTGACGGAGCCCCAAGAGAAGACCGGCGGGCCGATCGAGTCCCTGGATCCGTGGGACTCCCTGCTGGGGGCCCTGAGGGCGGAGTGGGAGCTGATCTCGGGCAAGGCCGGGGCCGCCGTTTATTCCCTCACCCACGGCGAGGACCAGCCCGATCCCCGATGAGGCCCGCCCCGGTTACCCCTTGCCGCTCGCGCTGGAATGCTGTATCCTGTTTTGAACCGTGTAGAGGCCTTCCGATACCCTGCTTCATCGAGGACCATGGTCGATCAATACACCAATCAAACCCCGAGCGGGCGCTGTTCTCACCGGCAGCCGGACCCCGCCGGCCCGGGCGGTGAAAAGAGAAACCCCCCGGAAATATTGGCCGTGATTCACGACGCCCTGGACTCGGCGGCCAGCGCCGTCATGATAGCGGACTCCGAGGACCGGGTCACCTACGTCAACCGGGCCTTCATGCGCATCTTCAAATTGCCCGAATGCGAGCACGTGATAGGCACACCCGCAGCCCTTTGTTTTCCGGAGGACGGCTCGGGCACCTTGGCCGAGCTCGGGCGCTTGGTGGGCTTTCAGCCCGACCGCACTCTGGAAATGGCTGTTCGGCGAATGGACGGGACCACCTTCCCGGCCCAAGTCACCGTCTCCGCGGTCACAAACGAGCAGGGGCTGACCGTAGGCCACATGGCCTCGTTCATCGACATAACCGAGCGACACCGCGCGAGGAAGGAGATCCGCCTGCTCAGAGCCAAGCTGCTGGAGACCGAGGAGCGCGAGCGCAAACGAGTGGCCAGGGATATACACGATGTGATCGGATCCAGCCTCACTGCGGTCAAGTACACCCTGGAGCAGGCCCGCAAACTGGTGGGTGAGGCCGAGACGTCCGCTGCCGGCGACGCCTTGGACAAGGCCCTGTCCATGATAAGGGAGACCGTTAGCGAGACAAAACGCATTTACCGCAACCTGCGCCCGCCGATGCTCGACGACCTGGGAATCGGGGCCACCGTCACTTGGTTCTGCAGGGAGTTCAACGAGGTCTACCAGGGAATCGAGGTGGAGACAGAGGTCAAGGTGCCCGAGGAACGAGTATCCGAGTCACTCAAGACGGTCATATACCGGATACTGAGAGAAGCCATGAACAACACCGCCAAGCACAGCGGAGCCCGTCTTGTACGTGTGGGACTCCGCGGGATCGACGGTCGCCTGGAGCTCATGGTGGAGGACGACGGCAAGGGCTTTGATCCCCGATCCGCCCTGGAGGGCGTAAGGCGGGAAGATCGGGGAACCGGCCTGGCTGGAATGAAAGAGCGGGTGGAAATCTCCGGCGGCGTCTTCCATATTCGCTCCGCACCGGGCCGGGGCGCCGCGGTCTGCGCCAGTTGGCCCTTGTCATGATTTCACCACCAAGCCCCTCTCTATGGCATAGGCGGTAAGAGCGGAAGCAGTGTGGAGATCGAGCTTGCTCATTATATTGCTCCTGTGTTTCTCCACCGTCTTTGCGCTGATGCAAAGTATGTCCGCTATCTCGTGGTTCTTGTATCCCTCTCCGACAAGCTTCAAGACCTCCTTCTCCCTGTGAGTGATCCTGTCCCAGGGTGAATCCCCCCTGGGCGCCTTCCGCTCATTCAGGTACGCCTCCAGGACCTTCTCCGAGATTCCCGGACTCAGGTACGTCTTGCCCGTGAGCACGCTCCTTATGGCCACCAGGAGTTCGTCCTGGCCCGCGTCCTTGAGGCAGTAACCGTCCGCCCCGGCCCTGAACGCCTCCAAGACATACTCATCGGACTCATGAACCGTGAGGGTAAGCACTCTAACTTCTTCGAAACGGCGCTTGACCTCCCTGAGGACCGAGATCCCGCTCATCTTGGGAAGGCCCAAATCCAGGAGCAGTAGATCGGGTTCCAGGTTCTCCACCTCGCGGACCGCCTCCAGCCCGTCCGCAGCCTCGCCTATCACCCGGAGCTCCTCCACGGAAGACAAGAGGGATTTCAATCCTTCGAGCAGGATCTTCTGGTTTTCGGCTATCACAATGGTCTTTTTCTCATCAGACATGGCTCCCCCTGGGACAGGGCTCGACTCCCCCTCTCGAGAACGGGGCAAAAGGGATCCACGGGGTGGGTCCACGATATGGAAGATTACAGGATCGACCCCATATACCACGGCCCAAGGGCATAGTAAAGAAATGTTTGGTGTAATCCGAATTATCCCGGGAGCTTCGGTCCGGGGCTCATCAGGTTGGAAGAGATGTTCTCCACTCTCATTGTAGAAGACCACAGCCCCTTCAGGCGGTTGTTGCTGGATGTGCTGGGGGTGCGCGTGCCCTCTCTCTCCCTCAGGGCGGTTTCCACCGGCGAGGCTGCAATCGCCGAGATACGCAGGCGGCCGCCCAACTTGGTCATAACGGATCTCAGGCTTCCGGGCCTGAGCGGCCTGAGCCTGAGCCGGGAGATAAAGTCCGAATACCCGGAGACCAGGTTGATCATCTTCACCGGGAACGATCTCCCGGAATACAGGGCGGCCGCCCGTCGGCTCGGGGCCGAGCACTTCCTTTCAAAGGAGACCAGCAGCCTGGATGAACTGGTGGAGGTGGTGGAATCGATAGCCGGCCGCCCGACCGAGGATGAGTAGTGGCCGGCATCATCCGGTCTGCTTGCTGTAGTCTGCGCTGGGAATGAAGATCCGCACGGTCACGGGCTCGGCCAGATGAGGGGCGAGCTGCTTTTCCAAGTCCTTCCAGTCCTCTCCCTCGTACCAGGTCTTCCAGTCCTCTACGCTGGACCAGAGGGAAATCACCAGCAAGTCCCTGTAATCCTCGGCGTTGATCACGGTCTCGCCCCCGATGTAACCCCTCTGGCGAAGGGCCTTGATTCGAAGGTCCTCGATGATCTTGAGGATCTCAGGGGTGACGGGCTCCTTGAACTTACGCTCGATCAGGATCTTCGTACTCATTGGCCACCTCCTTCCCGTGAGTCAAACAGGTTAAAGCCGAGCGGTACACTATGAAATGTTAGGCCAATATCGGGGCAGTGTCAATGACAACCGGCTGAGGCAAATCGCAGGCGCAATTCGAATTGGGGTTGATACCCCGGGAGGTCTTGGCTTAGGATGACGGACGGAGAGACGTCGAGTAAGGGCAAGCCAACCCTTTCCTGCTTCAGGAGCCGAGCCGGTATGATCCCACGACAGTGTTCCGCGGTTCTTTTCCCCATCGCCGCCGCCCTGGCCATCTCCCTGTCTTACGGCTCGGCCGACCCATCCGGGATCCCGGCGGAGTCTTCCGTGCCCGTGGTAAGGGAGTTCCCGCTTCCCGAATCCCTGAGCCTTTGCGGGGAAGAAATGCCTTTAGAGCGCCGCAGCGTGCGCGAGATGCTGGATCGCGAGTTGACCATAGCCGTGTGGGACAGGGCCCAGGTCTTTATGTGGCTCAAGCGCTCGGGCCGTTACTTCCCGTATATAGAGAAGCGGCTGGCCGAAGAGGGTATGCCGCAGGACCTGAAGTACCTGGCTGTGGCGGAGAGCGCCCTGATAACCCATATCCGCTCCCCGCGCGGTGCCATGGGGCCCTGGCAGTTCATGCCTCGAACCGGCCGGGAAATCGGGCTCAGGAAGGACCACAGACTGGACGAACGTAAGGACTTCAAGAAGGCCACGGACGCCGCCCTTTCCTATCTAAAGCGGCTCTACGAGTCGTTAGGGAGCTGGACCCTGGCCATGGCCGCTTACAACTGCGGGGATTCGCGCCTCAGAAACGAGATCAAGCTCCAACGCGTCAAGGACTTTTACCGGCTGAATCTCCCCCTGGAGACCGAGAGGTACATCTTCCGCATCGCCTCCGTAAAGCTCATAATGGAAGCCCCCTCCCGATACGGCTACCAACTCCCACCGCACCGGGTGTACCGCCCCCTGCCCTGCGACAGCAAGGAGGTGAGCGTACCGGGTTTGATCCCCATTGTGGATCTGGCCGAGGCGCTGGGTACGGACTTCAAGACAATAAAGGAACTGAACCCCCACATACTGGGGGAATATTTGCCGGCAGGCAAGTACCGGGTGAATGTTCCCGCGGGACGCGGCCCGGAGCTGGCCCGGGCCATCCAGCGGCTCGGGACAACGATCGCCCGGACCGGCGGGGCGATAACCGCCCACGTTTACGTGGTGCAGCCCGGGGACACGCTAATTCACATATCCCGGCGCTCGGGGGTCCCGGTTGAGACCATCCGGCGATTGAACGACCTTAAGGGCTCCCTGATAATGGTGGGACAGAGGCTGAGGCTGAGGCCATAGGATACCGGGCGCCGCTCCACCCCCGAAGCGGGCAAGGACTGAGAGGAGAAGGATGAAGAGTCACAGAAAGGAGCTTTGGTTCAACGTACCCACCAGGCGGGCGTTCATCAACATCACTCCCCAGGTGGAGGAATGCCTGAGGGACAGCGGTGTCAGGGAGGGCTTGATACTGGTGAACGCAATGCACATCACCGCGTCCGTCTTCATCAATGACGACGAGTCGGGGCTGCACCAGGACTATGACGAGTGGCTGGAGCGCATTGCGCCGCACGAGCCGGTGGAGGCCTACCGCCACAACGTGGGCGAGGACAACGCCGACGCCCACATGAAGCGGCAGATAATGGGACGAGAAGTGGTGGTGGCCGTAACCGAGGGCAGGCTGGACTTCGGCACGTGGGAGAGGATCTTCTACGGCGAGTTCGACGGCCGCAGGAAAAAGAGGGTCCTGGTCAAGATCATCGGGGAGTAGGGGGGCAGAGGATGAACGGCACACAGGGACTTCGGTTTTGCGCCTATCATCCGTGTCAGCACCGAGGAGCAGACCACGGACAAACACGAGTCTTGCGGTCGCAGATAGAGCACATCAAGCAGTATGCTCAAAGCCTGGGCGGGACCCTACCTGAGGCGTCCTAGCGCTACGTCGGCCAGGAGAATGCCTCTTCCAGGGTATGCCGGCCGAGTTCGGGGGTTCCAGACTCGGCAGCAGGCCCCGCAGACTGAGATGGACCTCCAATTCAAGAAGTGCCAGGGTAGATCCCGGAACGGGCCGGACAGTGCACGTACAACAGAACCAAACGCACCCTGCTTTGGCGATATTAGAGCAAAATCATTCTATTTTCCTCATAGCATCAAATATACGATGGAACAGATAACAACTTAGTGCACTTAAAGCGCCATTAAGATCAACAAAGGAACACCAGAAGTGGGTTGGCGCAGCCGATGAAGGCCCTCTTCCTCCATGGCCCAGGCCAAGAGGTGGGCGTCTACCGCCTAGCCTAAATGGCAAACGCTGTGACTTGGGGACTTGGCACTCTTCACCCGGGGATCAACATCAGGGTCAGGGCCAGGGCCCTCCTCGGGACCCACGCTGGCCAGGGGCACAACTCAAACCCAGGGACGGGATCAAGGATCTGGGGGCAAGAGGGCAAGCCCGTCCTCTATCGATATCATATGCCCCTAAGAGCAATTGTCTATCACCATCATCGACCCTTGAAAGTCATGGCCACCACGGGGACCGGGTTGCAACTTCATCTCTTAACCACCAGCCAGCAATGCTTCCCTCTTCGTCAGATTCTTTATGATCAGGCCAATGATCGCCACGGCCACAAATCCAGATATCATCTTCCCGTCGGAATAGAAAAAGCCATGGAAGGAAACAAAGACACCTCCGATCAGCGTGAGTATCCGATAAATCATGTCCCGGGGTGCTATCCCAGGATAATTAAGCGAATAGCTTATGCCCATAAACCCAACAGCAGCTAGACATACAATATACCACGTATGGGGATTCACAAGGATCAGTTCTGGATAAGTAAAGAAGGTAAATGGCAGAATAAACAGTGGAAGGCCTACCCGGATGGCTTGGAAGGATGTCTGAAGAAAGTCATCCTCTGCAATGCCTGCTGCGACCAATGATGCCGGCGCCGTAGGCGGAGTGATCATCGAAATGGCTGCAAAATAAAAAATGATAAAATGACTGATCATGGGTGCAATACCTAGTGCCTCCAGTGCGGGTACAGCAAGCACCACCACTAAAAGATACACTATGAGGGTACTTACGGCCATGCCGAACATAAGGCTGATAACCCATATCAAAAGCAAAAGAACAATGACGGAGTCCTTCCCCACGTCCACCATCATGTAGCTAATCTTTGGCGCGAGAGCTGTTGCCGTCAGGGCTTTTAGAAGCAGCGCCATGCCGGCTACCATGGCCCCTACATTTGCAGCCACAGAACACCCAATGGAAGCTCCTCTTACGAATTTTTTTCCAAAATCAACTAGTGTACGGAAATGTCTTTGAAAAAGGATCTCCTTAATGAACTGGGTGACCGCAAAGGAGATAATTCCATAAAGCGCGGCCTGAAGGACTTCCATTCGAAGATAAATCAGGCATATGAGCATGAGTGACACGGAAAGCGCCAGAGGAACGAGATTCAATATGTCCTGCCCAGTTATTTTTTGGGCCTCGGCATCGTAACGGGTGTCCGCTTCGTCCACGTCGTTGCCGGGAAGGCGAACTAAACCTCTGGTTGCAACGTAGACGCCGAAGGCAAATACCCAGTAGAACAGCAAGGCGGGGATGATGCCCACCAGCATTACGTCGATGTATGTCACGCCCAGCAGCATGGCCATAAGGAAGCCGGTGGCACCCATGACGGGCGGCATTACCTGCCCGCCGCTAGAGGCGACGGCCTCAATGCCTCCAGCCAATGTGGGGGGCAGGTTGTAGCGCTTCATCAGAGGAATGGTAAACGATCCCGTAGCGCCCACATTGGCGGAGGCGGCCCCGGATATGCTGCCGAAAAGAAGGCTCACCAAAATCGGAATCTGAGGAATGAGATCCAGCTTCTTCCGGCAAAGCACCAGGGAACACTTGAATATAGAATCGAAGGCGCCATACCCCTGGATAATGCCAGCATAGACAATAAAAATGGCCACCCAGGTGGCCACCACCTGGGTGGCTGCTGAGAAAAGCCCACTGTCGGAAAGGGCGAGTACCTGGACCACCAGGAGGTCCTTTAGGGTGAACCCCCCATGCTTCAACATTCCGGGAAACGCTTTGCCGAAAAACATATAGAAGAGTGATAATAGAATCAGAAGAATCAGGAACAGCCCGCCCTTTTTCCATGCCATCATCATCACGGGGATAATCAGCATTAAGCCGAAGACATAATCGGCCGTGGTATTTGAGCCTGCTCTCCAGGTAAGATCGGTGAAATTCCACGCCAGATAAAGAGTCGATAAGCTAGCCATAACCATCAGGAGAGCGCCGATCCAAAGAAGCCTTTTTTCCCGAATTATCTTAAAAATGGAATTGCCTGACTCCCGAATAAAGTTGAGTGTGGATACCAGCAGGGCAAATAAGACAAAATAGACCGTGAACAGAGCGCGACCGAGGAACATCGTATATGCCTGATACAACAACAGAAACACAAAACCGGTCGACACCCCAGGTACAGCATAACGACCGATCCATTCTCTTATCCGCTCTGCACTCATTGGGTTTCCTCCGGGCTTTTGTTGCTGTGATCCCAGGTGGGCAGGCGGCCACGAGCATCTCATCTTTACGTCTGTCCGCGCTCTGTCCTTCCTCCACGTGGCCTACCTTTACCGCACAATAAAAAAGCGCCTCCTCGCGAATCGCCGTCTTCTCCCGAGAACGAGTCTAGTCAAGCCCTAACTCTTCGAAGAATTTGGAAGCCCCGGCATGATGGGTGACATGGGGCGTCATGGAAAAGGCATCTCTTAAAAGAGCATGGGGATTATTCTTCCAGGGGATAAACCCGATGGAGTCTTTGGCTAGTTGTTCCCGTTTTTCGTAACAGGTCTTGATGATCTGATAAACAAGATCTTCCTGCGCCTGGGGTGAGAAATACCATCCGTAGGAATAGGTCCACCCTCCGATCTTTTCCTCGTCGATTTCAGGGAAGATGTTTTTGGTCTGCCTGAAGCCGATACCAGGGAGCGAACGGATTTTCTTGATCTGTTCTTCTGTGAAGGTAACAGGCCTCATATCTATGCGAGCCTCCAGGTTCCGAATCGCCCCGGATGTCGTGGCATCGGAGATCACATAGATCATGATGGCGTCCACCACATCTCCTGAAATGGCCCCGGCGTAATCTGAGAAGGAGACGTCCTTGTGCTTAACCTTGTCCCAAATTCCCAGGGCTTTCATCACTTCGTAGGCTGGCGTAAAGAGGCCGTAACTCGGCGTGGAAACACTGATACTTTTTCCGGCAAGCTCATCCATGGTCGAAATTCCTGAAGTTTTCTTGGTCACCATGAAAAAGGTAAACGGAAGTATAGGAAGGCCCATCTGTGGTCTCAATTTCTTGATGGGCTGCTTTTCGAAAACGCCCTTGTCCATGTAAAGCTGTTCCACCGCGGCGGTGTTGCCGTAGCTCATCATCAATGCGCCCCGGCTCATCTGTCGCATGCCCTTCACCGTACCCCCTGCCTGGGGATACGCTGTGAAATTGGGAATCGCATCTGTGAGGAGTTTTGCCAAAACCGTTGTAGTAGCATAGCCAAAACTGCCCTCCGGGCCAGAGACTATCGTCCATTCAACCTTTTCTTCTGGCCATCCAGCTGCACCAACGGAAACAGCCCCGAAAATGATTGATATGAGCACCGCTGCCAGTATGGTTCTTATCTTTCTCCTGTACATAACTAGAACCTCCCTTCTTGTGAAATCTTTTGGGTTGACGGCGAACGGCATCCCCTCCCGGAGGAAACCTTCTATCAGACTAGGATAGATTTCTTGTTGTTGGCGCTCAATTGGCGCAGAATGAAAGGTCGACGATATTATCTATATATTAAAATAAAGTCTTTTCATCTCATATTTTAATATTTTTCCAGTAGGATTTCGAATTACTTTATCAAATATTATTGTTCTAGGCTGCTTGTATCGAGGAAGTTTTTCTTCGCAATAGCTCCGTATATTATCCCGAGCGGATGCTTCAGCACCCGGCTCCAGCTCAATGACGGCTGCTACCACTTCACCCAAGCGCTCATCCGGTATGCCGAACACTCCCACATCGTGTACAGACGGGTGGCTTGTCAGGACTTCTTCGATTTCAACCGGGTATATATTCTCTCCCCCGTATATGATCATATCCTTCTTTCGATCCACAAGCCAAAAGAAACCATCATTGTCCGTCCTCCCCATATCGCCTGTTAAAAGCCACCCGCCCTTTATGGTTTCGGCAGTTTTTTCAGGATTCCGGTAATACTCTATCATGACCCCGTTTCCTTTAACCACGATTTCCCCTGTTTCTCCTGTGCTGACGGGGTATCCGTTTCCATCCATAATGCAGGCCTCCCAGTTGAATCCTGGCCGGCCGATGGAACCGAGCTTGTGATCATTGCCGATGCCCAGGTGGATACACCCGGGGCCGCAGGCTTCTGTCAGTCCGTAGTTCACTTCAAATTCCATTTGGGGAAATATCTCAGTCCAGCGTCGGACAAGCACTGGGGGTACGGGTTGAGCTCCGAGGAGCAAGAGCCGCCATGCACTTAGGTCATAGTCTTCCCTATCCAATTCGCCTACTTTCATTTCACTAAGGATATCCTGAATCCACGGGACGAGGAGCATGGCTACTGTCCCCTGCTCCTCGTCCATGGACTCGAAAATAACCCTCGGAGTGATTTTGCTCTTTTGAATCACCGCTGGGCCACCCAGAATCAGGCTTGCCAGCCAGTGGATCATATCGCCCGTGTGATAGAGGGGCTTGAGGATCATGAACGTGTCCCCTTGGCGACGAAGGCCATGGACCACCTCGGTGATGGCCATACACTCCATATTCTTATGGGACAAAAGTATGGGCTTCGGATCCCCGGTGGTCCCCGAAGTGAAGTAGAGGCCACAGGGCTCTTCGTCCCTGATACCCGGGTCCACGGGGTCCTCTGCTGAGCCAGATATGATTGTCTCCAGCCAGTCGTCAGCCCCAGGATCCGAGCGGTCGGCCACAATCACATTTGTGGCGGGGATGTTGTCAGCCTCGACTTCCCGGGTGATCTCTTCGAATCGCTCATCCATGATCATGGCTGAAGGTTCCGCAATCGACATGCAGTAAGAGAATTCCCTTGGGCCGAATCGGAAATTCAACGGAACCGCCCATGCCCCGGTGCGGGCAATCCCCAAGTAGGCCTCCAGCCAGGTGATAGAATTCATCATCCAGTGAATGACCCGATCTCCCTGCTTGACTCCCCTGTCCAACAGCGCATTGGCGATACGGTTGACCCGAGTGTTGAACACCTCCCATGTGATCTCTTTCCGGACACCTTTTTCTGGAATTCGCTCCACGAGGGCTGTATCGGTTGGATACATGCGTGCATTTCTTGCCAACATCTCAGAGATATTCATCCGAACCTCTCCTCTTGGCAGAATGACGGGCCCTGAGGCCCAGCTGTTCATGCTCGGCGATATCCTCTCCGCACTCACCACCCTCTACTCGCCAGTGTCTTGGCGTATTCCGTTTGCATCTGCCTGATTTCGCCCAGTTGTTCCCTGGTGAACCATTTCGTGAGATCAACCTTCTCAACAGGGTAATGAGGTCGCTCGAATTTATGAGCAATATTATAGGGTTTAGTCGCATCAAATGCCAATCCGCCTTCCCAACCACCTACACCCCTTTCCCGAGTCTCTGCAGGCTGGGCAGCAATTCCACGACCACCCCGCGCCAATTTCAGGATATCTCTGTCCGGGTCTACCCGGCTTTCCAAGGCCCACATGACGTCTTCCGTATTGTATATGTCCACATCGTCATCGACTGCTATCACCATGCGGATCCCGGGGGCATCAGCTAAGGCGGACATCATTATATTGCGCTGGAAACCTTCTTCTTGGGCACGTTCCTTCTTGACTTGGAATATCACTCCTGAGCCCCACTTGAAATAATCCGGAATATGGACATCGGTACAGAAGCCTGGAGCAATTCTTTGTGCAAGCTCGAAAAAGGTCGCTTCGCGCAACAAGTCGAACCCGGCGTATTCGAGACCAGCCGCAAGAGGAGTGTAAAAGATAGGCTTTTGTTTTCTCATAGTTATGGCCGTGATTTGGAGTTTCCGTACTCGCCAGGATCTCCCCATATAACCGATCCATTCGGGAAAAAATCGTGTTTCAGCCTGCTTTTGAATCTTTTCCGCATCATTAGACTCCCAAACGTTTTCCGAATGAGGCTCTAAATAACCTTCAAGGACGATCTCTGAATTGGCTATAGCATAAGCGTCTACAGTTTTAGCCTTGACAATAGGGACAGGACTTCCTTGAAATGCTCCCGCAATGCCTAAGTAGTCGCTACCGTGTGGAACAATGGTCCTAACATTCCAAGTTCCAGCTACAATTTGTACACTGGGGCTTGGATTAATATTGACTGTAATAGGAATCCTTTGATCTCTATGGGTCTTAAAAGCCACCATACCTATGTGGGTAATCTGGGCGGTGGATATAGAAGCCCAATCCTTTTCACGGAAGTGAATTCGATTGAAAGACAGATTCGAATCACCTTTACGGTACATATTGGTTAGAAGCTGGATACCACATCCCATAATGCGTCCTGCATCTAGCTCCGTGTGTTTGATGATGGGTAACATCCCCGGCACGTCAATATTTTCGGTAATAACAACTTCTTGACACGGTGCATCGGTCATGACCTCTGGCGGTAAGGGGTTCCAAAGAGCATCGACAAAACGAAACTTCAGCTCTTTAGGGTCATCAATTTCATACAGATCGGCCAAGATCTCTCTGCGGCTGAAAAAGTTTCCCACATCGAGAAAGTTAGGATAGCCCTTGATATTTTCGAATAACAAGACAGGGCCCTTATCCAGGGATTTCTGTATGGCAGCAATTTCATAAATGGGATCTACCTCCTCTTTAATGCGTAGAACATGACTTTTTTGCTCAAGATAATTCAATGCATCTCTCATACTGCAGCTATCTTTTGCGCTCATTGAATTCCCTCCTTATTTCAGGTGCCTTTCCTATTGTTAGTCAACTCGCCGAATATGCGAGGTTTTCTTGCGGGTTTTCCTGGAGAACACTTTCCCCTGTTATTTTATAAGCTATGCAATGGTCCTGCCAAACCATAATATCCTCTTATTGCAAAGAGTTATATCAACAATTCCATTCGCTGGTAACTACAGGAGGGCGGCCATGTCCAAAAAAAGGACATTTTTGGAGATGTTATCCCATAACTGTCTATCAGACTTAACGAAATATCCAACAACCAATCCCGAGGGATGTGTCCCGATTCCATACATGTCCGCATTCTTGACATCCGCTAGGACTATCTGTATTCTGCCCCCAATTTACAATAGGAGGTCACCTATGAATGAAGCCCGTTTCCTGGAGATCATCAAACGAGCGCTGGGCGCCTATCCCTTGAGTCCGACTATCGCCGAAGTCATCAGTTTCATCTTTAAGAACCGGTACGAAAGCATGGCGATTGTCAATCGGGACGGGGAAGTGGAGTTCCTCGATCGATTCTCGGAACTGTATTTCGATCTGCCCCACGGAGCAGCCAAAGGGAGACACATTAAGGATATCATCTCGACGTCAGGACTTCCCGAAGTGGCCCAAAGTGAAACCGTACACATGGGCAGAGTCTTCGATGTGAGGGGTCGCCATCGGATCGTGTCAAGGTTCCCCATTTACCACGAAAACCGGCTGATAGGCGCTTTCGGACGCGTGATCCTGCATTCTTTTGAGGAGCTGGAAAGAGTTCAGAAACAGGCCGAAAAGCTGAAGAAGCGCCTTAACAGTGCAGAAAAAAAAGTTCACAGGGCATATGGTGCCACCTACAGCTTCGAAAACATCCTGGGTGTGAGCAAGCAGATGAAGGAAATTGTAGATATGGCGATGAGAATGTCCAAGGCGAATGTGGATGTATTGCTTCAGGGGGAGAGTGGCACCGGGAAGGAGCTCTTTGCCCATGCGATGCACAACGCGTCACAAAATCGCCTGAAGCCGTTTGTCAAAGTAAATTGCCCAGCCATTCCCATTGAACTGGCAGAGTCTGAGCTTTTCGGATTTCAGAAGGGCGCTTTCACAGGTGCCAAGGCAGACCACCAAGGGAAGTTCGAACTTGCCCAGGGCGGAAGCATCTTCCTAGACGAAATCTCCTCCCTTCCCCTGTCAATACAGGCCAAGCTGCTTAGAGTCATTCAGGAAAGGGAAATCGAACGTATCGGAGGCCAGAGGCTTATCCCATTGAAATTTCGCCTGATAGCAGCAACTAACAGCCCACTGGAAATTCTCTCCGAAAGGGGTGAATTTCGCTCCGATCTGTACTATCGTCTGTCAAGTGCTGTGTTGAGGATCCCTCCCCTACGCGATCGGCCGGAGGATATCCCCGTCATGGTGGAAAAGTATCTTCCTATCATCAACACACGGCTCGGAACGGATATTCGGAGGGTTTCGTCTGATGCTATGAGAGCCCTAAGTGAGTATCGTTGGCCGGGCAACGTCAGGGAGCTTTTCAACGTGGTCGAGCAGTCCATGTTTCAGACAGACAGTAGTAGCAACCGGGTGCTTCATTTGGAAGACCTCCCGGCACACCTCAAGGACCCTCAAGCCGCGCCGAACCGTCATCCCCCGCTTAAAGGGTCGCTTCGCGAAAGCGTTCAGGATCTGGAGAGAGAAACTATTGCCAGTACCCTACGCCAGTTCGCATGGAATAAGAAAAGGACGGCTGAGGTCCTCGGAATCCCGCGATCGGTACTTTATGTAAAGATCGAGAAATACGGGATCGAAAAGGAGGGATCCCGGCCTTCGTAATGCAATACCAGGCTGTCCAACCAATTGGGGCCATCTCGCATATCTTCGGGGCTCCCCGGTCTCAATCGAGAAAGCGGTGGCCCGCGCCCGATCAAACGCCCTGACGGGTACATCAGCGCCTGGGATCTCGGTTCAAGTCATGGGGCCCGGATCCCGGAGCCCCATTCCTGACCTTGCGAATGATTCATCTGGCGCTGTTCTTTCACATTCGCACAGTTCGGCGGATCATTCTGGGCGCAGGGGCCTTCGCCACGCTCATCCCCCTGCAGGCTAAGGCCGGCTCGCTTATCTATCTGAATCTGGCGGGGGTTCTGATCGCCTTGGGGGCCCTACTCCCTGAGCTTCAGGTTCTATGGAAACGGCTTCACAGGATATCGAGCCCCGAAGGATCGAGCCTCTGAGGTGCCAGTAAAAGGCATGGCAATCCCGAGGCGGGACGGAACAATGGATTCTCCAGTCACGACTTGGTGATGGCGACGAACCCGAATCAGAATTTCCTGTTTTGCAACGCCTCGGTGTTCACCGGCGTCCCCGGGGATGCGGTGGAGAAGCGCTGCGTCTTAGTGCAAGAGGACAAGATCTCCTTTGTGGGCCCTCATGAGTCCCTGGATCCAGGCCTGGCCCAAGGTGCCCAAGAGATCGACATCCGCGGCCTGACCCTGATGCCGGGGTTGATTGACAGCCACCTGCACTTCTGGGGCGCAAGGTCTCTGGACTACCTTCACCGGGCGGCTGCTCCTGACAAGCTGAATGTCATTCGCGCGGTCAAGGATGCAGAGGCCCTGCTCGAGGCTGGGTTTACAACCGTCCGGGATGCGGGCAGCAACAAGGGCGTGTATCTCAAAAAGGCCCGGGAGGAGGGCACCGTCCTCATCCCCCGCGTTCTAACCTCCCA
The DNA here is from genome assembly GCA_964647905.1 of uncultured Desulfobacterales bacterium. Lineage (GTDB taxonomy): Bacteria > Desulfobacterota > DSM-4660 > Desulfatiglandales > HGW-15 > CAZYJR01. The sequence continues at coordinate 28,099 of CAZYJR010000018.1, forward strand.
CAAGGTTCTCTGCATCACGGGCGGCCACTACGATCTCCAGTTCTTCCCCTTGGACTATACCCGCACCCTGGATGCAAACTTTCGCCTCGCAGACGGACCGGATGTGTGTCGGCTCGCTGTGCGCGAGCAGATGAGAGAAGGCGCTGATTTCATCAAGATCTGCACCACGGGCGGCATCATGTCTAAAGGGGGCGACCCGGATCTCTATCAGTTCAACAAAGCAGAGCTCTCTGCCATTGTGGAGGAGGCCCGCTCCCATGGCACTTACGTTTCCGCGCACGCATACGGCCGGGAAGGCATGAAGCGTGCGATTCTGGCCGGGGTTCGTACGATCGAGCACGGCACGTACATCGATGACGGCGTTGCACAGGAAATGGCGGCGCGCGACATCTGGCTGATCCCGACCCTGTCCATCATCCACAAGATCGCCCATGAAGGCCGTACAATGGGAATGAGCCCCTGGGCCGTTAAGAAGGCTGGCGAGCTGAACCCTTTCACCATGAAGGCACTGGAGATCGCCCGAAGGAACGGGGTGCCCATTGCCAGCGGCACGGACTTCTCCGGGTGCCCCCCCATGCGGCACGGTGAAAACGCCCTGGAGCTGTCGTTGCTGGTGGATGCGGGAATGACCCCGGGGGAAGCCTTGATCGCCGCCACCCGCGGGGCTGCGCAGGCACTCGGGATCGGCGACCTGACCGGGACTGTGGAGCCAGGGAAGGCGGCTGACTTAATCGCCATCGAAGGCGATCCCTTGACGGATATCGGCGTGTTGAGAAAGAAACAAGCCATAAGCATGGTTATGAGTCAGGGTGTGTTTGCTGTAAATAAGCTGGAATGGTGATGAATAATTTAGTTAAGAGTGCTTGATCTAAGATTACAGCATAAGTAGACAAATCGAACAGAAAAGGAGTGGAAGAAAGAATATGGGATATGCGAAAGGAAGATTCGTTATTGATGGTCACGTGCACGCCCAGCGCCATGCCGTGAAATTCAAAGACAAAAGCATCAAGCCAAGCTTTGAGTATCTCCAGCAAACCATGCCGCTTACGGAATGCTATGATAACTCAGACCGATTGCTGTATGACATGGACAGATATGGCATTGATATGTGTGTCATATTGCCTGCTAATATGTACGGGATGTGCAATGACATCAATGCTGCTCTCGTGAAAAAATATCCTGACAAATTTATTGCGACCTGTCATGCGCTGGAGACAAGAAAAAAAGCTCAAAGAAAAGAGAAGGAGTGGACCCTTGAGGCGGCCTGCAAGGAGCTGGAGGAGCTACTCGACACCGGGCATTACAAGGCAGGCATCGGGGAAGGCACGGACTGGAACCCTATGCGAACGTCCCAGATCACCTGGGACGAACGCCGTGAGGAGCTACGCGCCCAGTTTGACATCGCCAGGAACCACCATGTCCCCATCTCTTCGACCATTGTATACGGGATGGTGGGCTACGTCGGCGGAGGTGTGCTCTATCCCCAGCGAGGCGCTCCCGAGATGTTCGAGCCGATCCTGTTTGCAGACTTCCTCTCGGAGTACCCGGACGTCCCTTTCATCATGGTCCATGGGGGAATGACCGGGTGGTGGTCCGAGCGGCTCGTGGAGCAGGTCTGCTACTTGGCTGCCGCCTTCGAGAACGCCTACATCGAAACTGGCATGTACTGGGCCGACCTGTACCAGAAGCCCCTGTTCGACCCGAACATCGGCCCCAAAAAGCTCATCTGGGCGACGGACTGGGGTGCATCGCTCGTCCCCTACAGCCAGCCCGGGCAGCACCCTCCCCAATACATCAACCAGGTGAGAAGCGAGGGTCCCCCGGCATACCAGGTGGACTCCTTTGGATGGGCGTTGCGGCAGTTGGACAAGGCCGCGGACAAGTTCGAGCTGACTCAGGACGACATCAACCTGATCCTCGGCGGCAATGCGTGCAGGATCTATGGGATCGAGCCACCATTCAAGCGAATGTTCAAGGAGTGACCCGGAGAACGCTGCTCGGATGTCCCACACGGTGCCCGAGCAGCGTTCATTCAACAAGCTCGGTGAAAGACCGCGGACCGCGGATCGCGATCAAGCCTTCAAAAGGCTCCGTCCTGTTAAATGCCGTTCGCAGGATGAGCCGTTTTCGTTGAAAAGAGATGTGTTCCATGTTGCCGGACTATGTCGTTGTCGATCCCAAGCTGGATTATCTGTCCCATGGAGAAACCGTCCGTATGCAGGAGGCCAGGCTCATCGCCCAGGCGCATCACTGCTATGACTACACCGGGTTCTGGCGAAAGAAGTTCGACGACGACGGAATCAAGCCGGATGACATCCGAAGCCTGAACGATTTGAAGCGCATCCCCTTCTGCACAAAGGAGGAGCTCCAGAAGAACCAGATAGAGAACCCCCCTTACGGCAGCTACCTGGGCGTCCACCCTTCCATGCTGACGGAGTACGCCATGACCTCCGGCACGACAGGCCGCCCTATGGTGCGGGTCCTGTCCAAACGTGACTGGCGCTACAACGTCCAGATTGCCTTGAGGGATCCGTACCTGCATCCCGGGGACGTAGCGGTGTTCATCGGCCCGACCGATTCCCTGTTCGGACCGAGGTCCCTTTCCGACCGCGTCACCGCCATGGGGGCCCTGGCAGTGAAGGCGAGCCGGTTGAGCAGCGAGGACAAGGTCCGGCTGATCGACTCCCTCAAGCCCAGGATCGTCTTCGGCACCCCCTCCTTTTTGCTTTACCTGTCCGAGCTGGCAAAGCAGATGGGGGCGGGGATTCACGGCAGCGTAGAGCTCATTTCGGCCTTTGGTGAGCCGGGGGCCAGCATCCCCGCCACCAAACGGCGCTTGATCGATGAATGGGGCGCCAAACAGATCATCGACGCCTACGGCATGACCGAGGTGGTCGGCATGGGGAGCATCTGCTCCGGCTCCGGCCAGATTCACTGCCCGAACGACTTCGTCATCACGGAGATCATCGATCCCGACACCGGAGAGAACCTCGGGCCGAATCAGCGGGGCGAGCTGGTCTTCACGAACATCTTCGGGGACTCCCAGCCGTTGCTTCGTTACAAGACAAGAGACATCGCAAGGCTTGCTGAGTTCGGTCCGTGTCCTGCCTGCGGAAAAACCTCGACCAGGATCGTACAAGGCATCGAAGGCAGGATTGACAATATGATATGGTATAAAGGTATTAATATCTTTCCATCAGCGGTCGAATCAGTTGTTCGATCATTCCATGAGCTGTCCAATGAGTTTGAGATTCTCCTCGAAAAGAAAGGAGAGCGTCAAACCATTACGATCAAAGTAGAGGTAAAGGACGCAATAGAAATTCAGAATCACGGCAGGATCAAAGATCAGCTGTCGGAGAGACTGCTCGACGCCCTGGAAGGAGTTAACGCCACGATTGAAATCCTCAAGGAGGGCACACTTCCGAAGACGACCCACAAGGCCCAGCGGGTGAGGGACCTGAGGGGCGACCCAGGCGAATGATCCCAGCAACCGGGACTGCAGGGGGCCGGGCTTTAAGGGACATGCACATGACTGATTTGCCCTTGCCCTAATCTTGAAGGACCTCAATAGATTGCATTTTTCACTGGACTTCGGCACGTGGGAGAGGATCTTCTACGGCGAGTTCGACGGCCGCAGGAAAAAGAGGGTCCTGGTCAAGACCATCGGGGAGTAGGGGGGCAGCCCGCCGCTGCGGGGCTCAGCAGCGGGCCCCCTTCCTGCCGTTGAAGGCCAGCTCCAAGACCTCGTCCATGCGGCTGACCGGATAAAAGGTCATCTGCTTTTTCACCTTCGGGGGGATGTCCTCCAGTTCCCCCTGATTCCCTTGGGGCAGAATTACATGCTTTATCCCGCTGCGGCTTGCCGCCAGGACCTTCTCCTTCACTCCTCCCACAGGCAATACGGAGCCGCGAAGGGTTATCTCCCCGGTCATTGCCAGCTTGGGTCTCACCGGCCTGGAAGTGAGGAGCGAGGCCAGCGCCGTCAACATGGTCAGTCCCGCGGAAGGCCCGTCCTTGGGGGTGGCGCCCGCCGGGACATGGATATGCAAGTCCTTGTCGCTGTAGAAGTCCTCGTCGATCCCAAGGTCCCCGGCCTTGGCCCTGAGGTAGCTCAGAGCCGCCTGAGCGGATTCCTTCATCACCTCTCCCAGCTGCCCTGTCAGTACCAGGGACTTCCTGCCGGGCATCATGGTGGCCTCCACGAACAGGATATCGCCGCCCGCCGCCGTCCAGGCCATACCGGTCACCACACCCGGAATGGAGGTCCTCTCCACCACGTCCACTGTAAACCGCGGGTGTCCCACGTATTCCTTGAGCTCGTCCCCGGTGATCACGAATCGCTCTTCTCCGCTTCCTTCGGCCACCTTCCGGGCAACGCTCCGGCAGACCGCGCCTATCTCCCGCTCCAGATTCCGCAGGCCCGCTTCCCTGGTGTACTCGCGTATGATTCCGCGCAGAGCGGAGCGCCTGATGCTGAGCTGCTTCCGCTTCAGGCCGTGCGCGCTTAGCTGCCGCGGAATAAGGAATTTTTCGGCTATCTTTACCTTCTCGTCCTCGGTGTACCCGGAGAGCTCCAGCACCTCCATACGGTCCTTCAACGGGGCCGGCACCGGATCCAGCTGGTTGGCCGTGGCGATGAACATCACCCCGGAAAGATCGAACTCCAACTCAAGGTAGTGGTCCGAGAAGGAGAAATTCTGCTCCGGGTCCAGCACCTCGAGTAGGGCGGAAGAAGGATCCCCGCGGAAATCCATCCCCACCTTGTCGATCTCGTCCAGCATGAAAACCGGGTTCTTGGATCCGGCCCGCTTTATACCCTGTATGATACGCCCGGGCAGGGCCCCCACATACGTCCTCCGGTGCCCGCGGATCTCGGCCTCATCACGTATGCCTCCAAGCGACATCCTGACGAAATTCCTTCCCATGGCCTCCGCAATGGAGCGACCGAGGCTGGTCTTGCCGGTCCCGGGCGGGCCCACCAGGCAGAGGATCGGGCCCTTGTGGTCGGGATTGAGCTTCCGAACCGCCAGGTACTCGAGGATCCTCTTCTTTATCTTCTCGAGGTTATAATGATGCTTTTCGAGGACGGCCTCGCCGTGCTTTATGTCCAGGTTGTCCTCGGTGCTTTCCAGCCAGGGCAGATCAAGGATCCAGTCCAGGTAGGTCCTGGCCACCGTGTACTCAGGAGACGAGGCATGCATACGGGAGAGCCTCTCCAGCTCTTTTTCCGCCGCCTTGCGCGCCTCATCCGGAAGGGCCTTTTCCTCTATCCGGTTTCTGAGCTCGGCGATTTCATTAGGTTCTTCCTGCCCCATCCCCAGCTCGTCCTGGATGGCCTTGAGCTGCTCTCTCAGATAATACTCGTGTTGACTCTTATCAATTCCTTGCTTCACCTTTTCCTGAATTTTTTGTCCCATTTTCTGGAGTTCCAGTTCTTCGTTCAGGAACAGGGTCAGGCGGTTCAATCTTTCCTTGACATCCAGGGCCTCGAGGATCTCTTGCTTCTTTGCCTGGTCTATGTTCAGGGTGGATACGATCAAGTCGGCCAGAGGTCCCGGCTCGTCCACGTTACGTGAGAGCTGAATCAGCTCGTCGGGCAGGTGGGGGGACATCTCCACGATGAGCTTGAACAATCCCCGGATATTGCCCACCATGGCAGCGACCTCCTGGTCGGAGCGCTCCACGTCCGCCAGCACCTCCACCCGGGCCTTTTGGTAGGGGTCCACCGAGACCATCTCGCTTATTGCCACCCGGCAGATTCCCTGGACCACCACCATGGCGCCCTCGTCGCCCTTGTTGAGCTTGACTATCAGACCCGCGGTCCCCACGTCGTGGACATCAGGGTCCGCCTCCTCCTCGTCCGAATCCGGGTCGCGCACCAGTGATACCGCGATCATCTTATCCGACTGGAGAGCGTCATCTACCAGCCGGGAATACTTCTCGTCCCTGATCATCAAAGGGACGACCATCTTGGGGAATATAAGGGAATCCCTGACCGGGAGAACAGGCAATATTTCAGGAACTTTGTGCTCGGTATCGGACATAAGGATACACCTCTTCTTACTTTGGCCAAAATTTGAACCTTGATGAATCAGGCTGCATCAGGGTCCTACTTTTACCTCATTATGTTCAATAATCGGATCTGTGCGTTTCTCCATACGCACAGTGAGCAAGCCGTCCGCAAACGACGCCTCTATGCGGTCTGGGTCCACACATCCGGGGATGCTGAAGACGCGCTCGAACTCACCGCGGCCCATCTCCAAGTGGTAGTACCTGGCCCAACCTCCCCGGGGGATCCTTGGGGTCCTGGCGCCGGATACCCTGAGATACCGCTCGTCAAAGGACACATCTATGTCTTCCTTTCGAACCCCGGCCAAGTTGACGTGGATGACAACCGCCTCCTCGGTCTCGTAAAGGTCCGCCTCTGGCGTCCATTCCCTGTCATGAACCGCCCGGAAAGGACGGTTCATGTTGATCATCTCGTCCACCCATCCGTTGGTTCTTCCGTAAACACCGTGAAGATCGCGAGCCAGGGTGACCTTGACGAAATACATCCTTCCTCCTCCATGCATGCCGGCAATCCTATCGGTATGCCGATGATACTTAATTTAATCACTACTCCGGACAAGTAAAGCCGTCCCTGGGCGGTGCCCCTCGGCGCAGGCCTGAAGGGTCCGCCCGGGAGAAGGGCCCCTTATCGGGAACAAGGCAGGGTCTCAGGAGTGCGGGACCGGATCCGGGCACAGAACGAGATCCACCATGTAGGGGAAGTGATCCGAAGGATATCGGCCCCGGCTGTTGTCCCTTATGATCTCGGCTCGATTCACTTCCAGGCGGCTGCTCACCAGTACCCAGTCCATGCGGGCCTTGCCCGGGGTCCCGGTGAAGCCGTGGTGGGTGTAGGAAGCCGGGCCCTCCTCCAATCCCAGCTTTTGCCAGGAGTCCTCCAGCCCGGTCCCGGGTGAGGTGAGGGCACGGTGAACAGGGGAGCCGGGAGAGACATTGAAATCACCCGCCAGTATCACCGGCTCTTGGAGCTCCGATACCCAGCCGGCTATCATCTCGGCCTGCTTCAGCCGCGCCTCGGCACCCATGTGGTCCAAATGCGTAACCGCCGCCCTGACCCTCGCGCCGCTCCGCAGGCAAAGGAGCTCGGCCGTGCTCAACATCCTGGGGAAAGCGCTGTCCCAGTCCTTGCTCCTGTGAACGCGAGGGGTGCGGCTGAGCCAGAACTCATCGCAGCCCACGATGCGGAATGCATCCTTCCTGGAGAAAATGGTGGGATACTGGCAGGTCTCGTCCACGACCCTGGCCGGGGCGTTCAGGTCGTAATCGGGCAAACGCTCGCGCAAAAATACCAGCTGGTCCCATCGCCCCTCCTGGGTGAAGAGAAGGTGCGGCCTGTAACGCCGGATAACGGCCGCCACCAGGTCCCTCCTCCTGACCCATGAGTTCTCCACGTCCCGGTCGTTTTCGAAACGTATGTTGAAGGTGAGCACCCTCACCGGCAATGTCATTTCATACCCTGTGCGCCGCAAATCCGTCCAGCCTAGTCCGAGCGCGAAAGAGGGTTTAGAATAGTCGATCGGACCGGCCCGTTGCAACCTCGGAAGGACAGGAGGGATCTATTTGCTTGACCTTGGCCTGGATCGTCATAATATTGGTTATATTACAGGCCTTTCCAATTCCCGCGGGTCTTCTCCGGATGGGAGATCCGAGCTTTCGGATTGGAGTGAAGGTGGAGCCACCAGAGCCCAAGGCCGGAAAGGAGCCGTATCCATGAAAAAAGGACAAGAAGGGGAAAAGCTTCCCTTGCTGCAGGATGCCGAGCTGATGGACAAGGTGGTTCTGGTAAGGGTCGATCATAACGTAGCCAAGAAAGGGCGGATACAAGACCCCTACCGCATAGAGGCAACCCTGCCCACCCTGTATCGAATCGTCGAACAAGGAGGCAGGCCGATCCTAATGACCCACGTGGGGCGGCCGCGGGACAAGAAGACCGGGAAAATCACGGTTGACGCGCACGCCTCGGTCCGGCCCATAGTGGATTATTTGGAGCGCAAGCTGGAGGCCCGATTCGTACTGCCCGCGCTCGTACAGGAAGGCGAGAACGGAATCGGGGCGATAGGGGATGACATTGAATCGGCCCTGGAGGATCTCAAAAAACGCAGGATCGCCGGGATCTACCTCCCGAACACCCGATGCTTCCGGGGGGAGGAAGTGGAAGGGGAGGACCGGGAGCGCTTTTCCCAAAGCCTCTCAGCCATAGCCGATGTGTATGTGAACGATGCATTCGGATCATGGCAGCCGCACGCATCCACATATGACGTGGCCGGACGCATGCCCTCGTACGCAGGCATGCTGATGCAGAAGGAACTCTCCAACCTGGACCGGGTGCTCGATCCCGAACGCCCTTTCTTGGCGGTCGTAGCGGGCAGCAAGTTCGACACGAAGATCGGTCCGCTCAGGGCGCTCTACAACCGGGTGGACCACCTGATACTGGGCGGGGTCATATACAATGCGTACCTCTGCGCCAAATACGGTATACGAGTCGCCGGCGTGAGCGGGGAGGACGTCGAGGCGGCTCGTGAATTAGCGGAAAAGGACGCCGGAGAAGGAAAAATCATCGAGCCTTCGGTGGTGGTGGAATCAGACTCCCCGGACAAGCGGGAGGAGCAGGGAGTCAGGACCCGCAATGTCCGGGACTTTCGCAGTGGGGACGAGTACGGATGGTTCCTGGATGTGGCCGGGAGCTCCTTTGAACGGCCCGACCTCAAGGAGGTTGTGGAATCGGCCCGGACCATCTTCGTGAACGCGGTAATGGGCCTGGCACCCCTATTTGCCGAGGGGACCAAAGGCCTTAACCTGGCGATTTCCGGGAATTCCGGCGCCCACAAGCTCTACGGCGGGGGGGACACTCTCCAGGAGCTCCGCAACCTGACCCCCGGGCTGTACCTGGGGGCGGTCGACGATCCTTACTACTACTTCTTCACCGGCGGGGGCACGGTGCTCTCTGCCATCGAACAGGGATCCCCTTACGGGCTCAAGCCCGTAAGGGCCCTCATCAACCGCGGGCTCTAGAAATCCTCGACCCGCCTGGACTCCCTGTTGGCCGCCTTCCCGCGGATCCTCTGAATCTCTCCGGCGCACTTCTCCAGCTCATTCTGGAGCGCCTCTGTAAATTGGCCCCAGCTCTCATCTTTATCGGCTATTTTACGGGCCTTATGCATAGCGTTTAATTGGATTTCATCGATTTGCCTTCTCTCTTCATTAGTCAGATTAGGATCATTCAATGCTTCATTAATTGTGTTTTGAGTGACCGATTCTTGCCTTATCATATCCTTAGAACTCCTCCTTTTGGATTTGCCTAGGGATCAAAAATAACCCGCCTGGCATCGGGCGGGCTGGATTTGATCTGCCTGGGCGACCCAGTTGACTATTGAAATTATAGTGCTCCAATGGGAAATAGTAAAGGGGTGTCCTGATTTTTTTCAAAGGGTGTGTTTCTGGTTTCCCCTTTACAGTGGAAACCGAGATCCACTAAGCTGGGCGTTCACCAAGACCGGCAGCAAGGCCCTTTCTCGGTCACTACGGAAGCGGGTGCCCGCGACCCGTCCCTATGAGCGGCGAAACGAGATGAACGGCAAGGAATTCGACTTCTGGCAGGACCATTCGCTCCGATACCTGGAAATGGCGTTCCGGGCGGATCGAAGAGAGATCCTTTGCAACCCCGACGGCGCCGGGGAGCGGACCGGAGATTGCGGTGACACCGTGAGGATTTTCATCACGACGCGCGGCAGCCGAATCGATCGCGTATCCCTGGACACCGAGGGCTGCCTCAACACCCTTGCCTGCGCCAATGCGATCGCCGAGCTGGCCGAAGGGCGCCGGATGGACGAGGCCTGGCGCATCACCCCTGAAGAGGTGAGGAATTTCCTCGAAACCCTCCCTCAAGGGCACGGGCACTGTGCCGAGCTTGCGGTCGGAGCGCTGTATCTGGCCCTCAGCGATTGCGAGCGCAGGCGGGGCCGGGTTCCGCGCGTCACCCGCAATCGGCCATGAACGCTGGGTTGATGAGGGCCCCGGAGCTCCCCGCAAACAAGACAAGCCCCCTCCGGGCTTGGGTCCCGAGGGGGGCTCCAGGTCCGAGCGGATCGATCCGCGGATTACTTGACCGCGTCCTTGAGGGCTTTTCCCGGTACGAACTTGGGCACCTTCTTCGCCTTGATCTTGATCTCTTCACCGGTCTGAGGATTGCGGCCCTTCCTGGCCTTTCGTTTGTCCACCTTGAACGTGCCGAAGCCCACCAGCGTTACGGCGCTCTTTTTCTTCAACGCCTTGGTGATCGTGGAGAAAACGCAGTCCACGGCCGCCTGCGCCTCCTTCTTGGTGCTGACCACCTTCGCCACTTCGTTGACCAAATCCCCCTTGTTCATGATCTCCTCCTTTCTTGTGAAAGTGAGCCCTTAACGACCAAATCGTCCGGAACAATAATAGATTTGACAATTGATTTCAACCATAAAATAGCCGGGAATCGCTATGGACGCTGGTTTTTTAGGATTCAAACACCGCCGCCCCGGCCAGAACCAAATATCCGGGCCGACACCCCCTCAACACACCATCGGCAAAGGGGATCTTGTTCCTTAGACAAATCATTCGCAAAATCTCGAGAGGAGTCGCAGTGCTGACCGATCGCCATTGTCCCGCCCCTGCCCGGGATGAGCCTCTCATCCTCGACCTGCTGAAAGAACGAGGCCCATTGACCGGAGCGGAGATGCTGGAGGCATTGGAGCTGGACGGCCTCCGGCTCTGGCGCGCATGCAACTCCTCGACCCGGCTCACCACCAGGTGCATCTCGCGATGGTACCTCAGGCTGGACAGGCGACTGGCCGGGTATGCCAGGCTCTCTCCCTCCATACTCAGGGAGTTCCTTACCTACTCGGTCATCGGGCTCAGAGGTACCGAGGCCGCAGTAGTGGAGCGCGCCCGGAAAATCTCCTCCAGGATCGAGCAAGTCACGACCGACAAGGCCGCACTGGCGTACCGCGTGGTCTCCAGCCTGGTAAACCGTTTCGAAGACCCCTATAGGATCCGAGAAGGCGCTTGCTTCATCCTGGCGGGCGACATCGTCTACAACATGGCCCACGACGTCCCCAGGCCCGAGCGAAGCACAGGGCGCCAGGTCCAGGGATCTGACCTGGACCTGGTGGTGGTGCTGAGCGAGCGGTTCCCGGACGAGCTGCGGGAGCGCCTGGACGAGCTCATCTTCCAGGAGAAGTACAGGCTTCTCATGGCCCCTCACGTCCGGGAGGAGATAGACTACGTGGTGAAGGGCATGGACAGGGTCTGCGAGCAGCTCCGCTTCGACACATTCAAGCACATGGTGGCCTGCAAGATCATGCAGGAGGGGGCGTTTCTCTATGGCAGCGAAGTCCTGTTCTCCCGCATAAAGAATATGTTGCGCGACTATGGTGTGACATCCCGCCTGGCGGAGATGGAAAGCGAGGCCCGCACCTTCAGGCGGCAGTCCGAGCACACCCTGATGAAAGAGGACCTCAAGGTCATAAGGGAGGCCCATCTCCACCTCTTCTACCCCACGGACGAATCCGAGGAATTCGAGTAGAGCGGAGAGAATCCCCGGAACCCGCCCCTCTCACCAGGGCGCGTCTACATCACGATGAGCGGCGGTTATTTGGTGGCGCCCCGAGCCCAGCCGGGAGAGGAGTTCCTCCACCACTGTCACCGACCGGTGCCTGCCGCCGGTACAGCCGACCGCGATAGTCAGGTAAGACTTGCCCTCCCTTTCGTAGAGCGGGAGCAGGTACTCGAGCAGCGATACGTAGCGATCCAGAAAGGCGAGTGTGCCGGGCTGCTCCAGTATGAAGCGCCTCACCCTCTCGTCTCTTCCATCCAGCGGCTTGAGCTCGGGTATGAAGTAGGGATTGGGGATGAACCGAACATCCATTACCAAGTCGCTCTCTTGCGGCGCTCCGTGCTTGAACCCGAAGGACACCAGGCCGATCCGCATGCGGGCGGGCCGCTCTCCATGGGCGGCATGCCTTATTATGAGCTCCTTCAGCTCATGGACGGTCAGGCGTGAAGTGTCTATCACCCTGCCGGCCAAGGTCTTGAGCCCGCCGAGCTTCTTCCTCTCCTCCCGTATGCCCTCAGCCGGCCCACCTTCCCTGGAGACCGGGTGCTGGCGGCGCGTCTCACTGTAGCGTTTGAGCAGGGCATCATCGCTGGCCTCCAGGAACAGGACATCCGGAGCAAACCCCCGCTCCTTCAGGATTTCGAACAACCCCTTGAACTCCTCCACGAATCCCTCTTGCCGGAGATCCATTCCCAGGGCTATCTTCTGGACTCCGGAACCGCTCCGCGACCTGAGGAGCAGAAAATCCGGCACCAGTGACGCCGGCATGTTGTCCACGCAGAAGTATCCCGCGTCTTCCAGTGCGTCTATGGCGGTGCTCTTGCCCGAGCCGGAAAGACCTGTTACGATAATCAAATCTAGTTTATTCATTGCATTACAGGGGCGGGATTCGGACCGCCCCACCGCCCTCAGGATGAGGCCAGTCTAGGCGATGGCGGACGCCTTTTCAAGGCCCTTGGGAGGCCGGCCGCCGGGGAGCACGGAGCATGACCACTTGCACAGTCAATGACCTGGTACAGGGACTGCTGAAGAAGGGCGCTGACATACCCTCACCGGCCGCTGTTCATATAGGGCCAGAGGTGAATATCGACCGGATCTCCGGGAAAGGCGTAACAATCCATCCCGGCTGCCGCATCCAAGGCGAGTTGAGCGCCCTCTCCCCCGGGGTGGAGCTGGGCAGGGAAGGGCCGGTCACCCTGGAGAACTGCCAATTGGGCGAGGGCGTGGAGCTGCGGGCCGGTTACTTCAGGGACTCCACCTTCTTGGAAGGCGTCTCGGCCGGTCTGGGCGCCCATGTGCGCGAAGGGTGCCTGCTGGAGGATTACTCCAGCCTGGCCCATTGCGTGGGCCTCAAGCAGACCATCCTGTTTCCCTTCGTCACCCTGGGCAGCCTGATAAACTTCTGCGACTGCCTCATGGCCGGAGGCACCGGCCCGAGCAACCACAGCGAGGTGGGCAGCTCATACATCCACTTCAATTTCACCCCGGACGGGGAAAAGACCACTCCCTCGCTGATAGGCGACGTCCCCCGGGGGGTCATGCTCAACCAGCCGCCCATATTCCTGGGCGGGCAGGGAGGAATCGTGGGGCCCCTGCGGGTGGAGTACGGAACCGTGGTGGCCGCCGGGACCATCCTCCGGCGCGACGCCCTGGAACCCGGGAAGCTGGTGGTGGGCTCCCCCCCGAAAGGCGGGGTTATCGACTTCATCCCCAGGGTCTACTCCGGCGCGCGCAGGGTGGTGGAGAAAAACATCATCTACTTGGCCAATCTGACGGCACTGGAGGCCTGGTACCATCAAGTCAGGCGCCCCTTTCTCTTGGAGAGGGAACTGGGGGACGCCCTCTGGTCCGGGGCTGTGGAGAGGATCAAGACGGCCAAAGAGGAGAGGGTCAAGAGGCTGCGCGCCATGTGCGCCAACATGAAGGCGGCCCTTAAGGAGCGGGGCGTCTCCGACGCCTCGGCTTCGGCCAAAATGGAGCTCAGCGAGCGGATCGACGAGCTGGGCGGCCTTTTCTTGGAAGGCGTACGTGTCAGGGCCGGGGAGGCTCACAGGGACGAGCTCCTCGCGGCCCTGGGATCCGCAGGCAACGCCTTCCGGCGCCCTTATGTCCGATCCATCCAGGAGCTTTCTCAAGGGGCCGCGTCTGCTGGGACCCGCTGGCTGGAGGAGTTGGTAACGCAGATGTGCTCTCGAGCGGCCTCCATGGTCCCGGGGATGAAGCTCTTTGAGGGCCCTCGGAGGAGGGCGGGAGCGGGTGCTCATGGGTGATCTCTTCGGTACCGACGGTATCCGGGGCCGGGCCAACCGCCCGCCCGTGGACGTTCACACCGCTGTGACCCTGGGCAGAGCGGTCACATGGCGATGCCGGGGGCAAGGCGCACCCGCCCGGGTGGTCGTGGGCCGGGACACCCGTCTTTCCGGGGAGATGCTGGAGAACGCTGCGGCCGCGGGCATAGCCTCCATGGGAGGCGAGGTGCTGCGGGCGGGCGTCCTACCCACGCCCGGAGTCGCCTTTCTCACCAGGGAAACGGGAGCCGGGGCCGGGATAGTGATCTCCGCATCCCACAACCCTTACCAGGACAACGGCTTCAAGGTCTTCTCGGCCCGGGGGTACAAGCTCTCGGATCAGGAAGAAGATGACTTGGAAAGGATCATGACCGAAATCGATCCGGACCGGGAGACCCCTCCGGGGGCAGAGGTGGGGGCCATCAACCGCGTGGAGCGGGCCGTTGAAAGATACGCCTCGTTCCTCAGGGAGAGCTTTCCGCCCCGGCTCTCGGCAAAGGGCATGAGGATCGTGCTCGATACGGCCAACGGGGCCGCTTTTCGGGCGGCTCCCGAGGTCTTCGCCTCTACCGGCGCCCGCCTGGAGGTGATGCATGACCGGCCGGACGGGAGAAATATCAATGAGGGCTGCGGATCCGAAGACACAAGGGCTCTTCAGGCAAGGATCCGTGATTCGGGAGCCGGCATGGGACTTGCCTTTGACGGGGACGGTGACAGGCTGATCGCCGTAGATGAGAACGGAGTGAGACTGACCGGGGATCAGGTCATGATGATCCTCGCCTCTGACATGAAGGCGCGGGGGGCCCTTGCAAACGATCTCCTGGTCACAACGGTGATGAGCAACCTCGGGCTGCGTGAGGCATGCGCCCGGTCGGGGATTCGGCACCATACATCGGGAGTGGGGGATCGGCTGGTGCTCCAGGAGATGCGGCGGCTGGGATCGGTCCTCGGCGGAGAGGAATCAGGGCATATAATCCTTCTGGAGCCTCACACCACCGGAGACGGCATACTGAGCGGCCTCGGTCTCCTGGCTTGCATGCTTCGTCAGGAACGGCCCCTCTCCGAGCTGGCGGGCGTAATGGAGGTCTTCCCCCAGGAACTGGTCAGCGTGGAGGTGACAAGGAAACCGCCGCTGGAGCAAGTCTCGGAGGTGCAGGGGGTGATCGGCGAAGTGGAAGCCGAGCTCGGCCCCAGGGGGCGGGTCCTGGTGCGCTACTCAGGGACCCAATCGGTCTGCCGGGTGATGGTGGAAGGGCCGGACCGAACGCAGACCCGCGGGGCTTGCGAGCGGATTGCGGCGGCGATCCGGAAAGCGCTCGAGTGAGGACCGCGGGCGGATTCCGCCGCGTGGCAAGCCTTTTGCCTTGACCCTCCACTTGGGGTTTCTTATAGTTCATCCCCGTATTTTCCGATCAAAGGAGGCCAAGCAGCGGGGCGGGCGCAGGCCGGCCCCGCGGACGAATGGAATTGGAGGTAATCTATGGGAAAGGTAGGAATAATAGGAGTGGGCCAGAGCTCATTCGTCCGGGGATACCCGGGCTCCGTCAGGGAGCTGGCTTTCGAGGGATTCAAGGACGCCATGAAGGACGCCGGCTTGACGGCGGCGGACATAGGCGCCTCGGTGATCTGCTCAGCCCCGGAGTATGACAAGCAGCGATCACCGGCGGGGGTCTTCGCCGAATACATGGGGCTCACCCCGCAGCCCACCTTTTACGTGGAGACGCTCTGCTCGTCGAGCAGCAGCGGACTGCGCCTGGCATACTCGCTGGTGAGCTCCGGGCTCCACGACTCGGTGGCGGTGATCGGGTTCCAGAAGATGAGCGAGATTTCCTCCTCCGAGTCCCAGGAGCGCATGGGGCGAGGGGCCGACATCCAGTGGGAGAGCCCCTTCGGCACCATGATGCCGGCCTACTACGCCATGTACGCCCGGGCCCACATGGAGAAGTACGGAACCACCCCTGAGGACCTGGCGCTGATCCGGGTCAAGGCCTCGACTTATGGGCAGATCAATGAAAAGGCGGTCTACCGCAAAGCTGTTGAGTTGGGGATGTTCAGCGATCCGGAGAGCCCCATGTCCGGACCCGTGGCGAGCCCTCTCAGGGTCGGGGATTGCTGCGCCAACGCGGACGGGAGCTCGTGCGTGATCGTGGCCAATGAGGAAAAGGCGCGCGCCTTCAGTGACAAGCCGGTGTGGATACTCGGCCTCGGTGCCGCTTCGGAAGCGGTGAACCTGGCCGGACGCGATCTCCTGACCGGACTCTCGGTGGGCATCAAGGCCGGGGAGCAGGCTTACAACATGGCGGGGGTGACCCCCGAGGACATAGACGTGGCCGAGGTCCACGACTGCTTCACCATAGCCGAGCTCATGGCGTACGAGAACCTGGGATTCGCCGAGCCCGGGGAAGGACGGGACCTGATCAGGGGCAAGGAGACATACAAGGAAGGGAGCATCCCGGTCAACGTGGACGGAGGGCTCCTGTCCAAGGGCCATCCCATCGGTGCGACCGGCGGATCGCAGATTAGAACCATCGTGCTCCAGCTCCGCGGAGAGGCCGGAGACATGCAGGTCAAGGACCCGGAAATCGGCCTGGTTCACAACATCGGGGGCGTGGGTCTGTACGGAAACGTCACGATTCTCGGGAGGTAAAAATGGGAAAGAAGAAGGAAATAGACGCACGTTTCAACAAGTTCGGGACCGTCCCCTTCACGGCCACCACCAAGGTCAATGACTTTATCGACTATCTGGAGCAGGGCAAGGTGATGGGAACCCGCTGCAAGGACTGCGGGCTGATGTTCTTCCCGCCCAGGGCGGACTGCTTCCGCTGCCTGGGCGGCGACATGGAATGGTTCGAGGTCAGCGGCAAGGGCAAGCTCCTCAGCTTCAGCAAGCTGGAGTACGCACCCCAGGGATTCGGAGAAGACCTTCCCTATTGCATAGCGCTCCTGGACTACGGAGACTACAAGGTCTTCGGCAGGATCGCCCCTGACGTGCCCGAGGAGGAGATCCGAGTGGGGATGGAGATGGAAACCGTGGCCAATCGGCTGCCTAACGGGCAGTTGAACTACGTATTCCGGAAAGCGGCCTAGTGATTATTCCTTGCGGCGGCTGGATGGAAATCACCGTTGAGGAGTCCGATCCGGCCGCCCATGAAGCAATAAGCGCGTATCTCCTGGAGCTGGGCTGCGACGGGATCGTTGAAGATCCAGGCACAGGAGCTTCCCTCAAGGCCTATCTCCCGGAACCCGGTCCGGAATACGACCTCCGGGCCCGTGTGGAGGCCTTTCTCCGAGAGCTGGCGTCCATCTTCCCGGATGCGGGCCGAACCCGGGCGACATTCTCCACTCTCCCCCACCGCGAGTGGGGGCTTGCCTGGAGGGCCCATTTCCGGCCCGAGCGGGTCACCCCCGGGCTGTTGATTTTGCCGGCCTGGGAGAAAGACGTCCCCTTGGAGCCCGGGTGCTCGGTGATCAGGATGGATCCGGGCCCTGCCTTCGGCACGGGAAAGCACCCCACCACCAGGATGTGCCTGCGGGCCCTGGAAGACTTGAGTCTTCCAGGGCCGTGGGACATGCTGGACATAGGCACCGGCAGCGGGATACTGGCTGTTTACGCTTCGATCCTCGGCGCCCGCCGGGTGACGGCCGTTGATTCAGACCCCGAGGCCCTGCGCTGGGCCGAATGGAACATTCGGCTGAACGGCCTTACCGCGCGCATCCGATTGTCCTCCACGCCCCCTGAGGCCTTGGACGAGGCCTTCCAGGTGGCGGCGGCCAACCTGGACCTGAAGACCATCGTGGGTCTTTGCCCCTGGTTCCCAAGGGTGGTACGGAAGGGCGGGACCCTCATCCTCTCCGGGATACTGGCCGAAGACGCGCAGCGGGTGAAGGAGGCCGTGGAGGAACAAGGGTTCTCCATAGCGAAGGCCATGGACCAGGAGGAGTGGGCATGTCTGGTGGCCAGGGCCGAGCAGGAGGGCGGGTACCCGTGAGGCGCTTCCTGGTGGACAAGCTCGAGCCCGAGGAGGGGATGATCAGGGTCCATGGGGCCGAAGCCCGCCACATGACCCGCGTCCTGCGTATGGGTCCCGGGGATCGGATCATGCTGATGGACGGTTCCGGGGAACGACTCCAAGCCGTGATTCGCTCCATTGACGGGGACGCCGTATACCTGGAGCCGGAGCGGCCCGTCCCGTCACCTCCTCCTTCTCCGGTGGACTTGAC
Organism: uncultured Desulfobacterales bacterium; assembly: GCA_964647905.1. Lineage (GTDB taxonomy): Bacteria > Desulfobacterota > DSM-4660 > Desulfatiglandales > HGW-15 > CAZYJR01. The sequence continues at coordinate 46,261 of CAZYJR010000018.1, forward strand.
CCTGTGCACCGCGCTGCTCAAGTCGCGGGCCATGGACTACCTGGTTCAAAAGTCGTCCGAACTCGGGGTCACCCGGATCCGGCCCTTCACCTCCGGGCGCACCGTGGTGAAGCTCCCCGGTGAAAGGGTCCCCGCGCGTCTCCTCCACTGGAGGGATATCGCCCGGAATGCGGCCAAGCAGGCGGATCGCTCGGTTCCGGCCGAGGTCCTCGCACCCCTTCCGTTCCCGAGGCTCCTGGAGGACCGGCGTGGGGGCAAAGCCGTCAAAGTCCTGCTCTGGGAAGCGGAGGCCGGCCGGGACCTCAAGTATATCCTGCGCAGCACCGGCCCCTGCCCCGCATTCGATGCGATAATCGGCCCCGAGGGCGGATTCCGAGAGGAGGAAGTGGAAAAGGCTCGCTCCGCGGGCTTCCTGCCGGTATCCCTCGGACGGCGGGTCCTCAGGGCGGAGACTGCGGCGCTCACCGTGGCGGCCATAGTCCAGTACGAGTGGGGTGACCTGAGCCTGCCCGCGTCCGGAGCCTGAAAAGAGGCCTGGAGCCGGCTGTCCCGTTGCTCAGCCTCTCCCCGGGGGGGACCATTCGAACCGGGCCGCCCCCCCCAGCTCCTCTTCGATCCGCAGGAGCTGGTTGTACTTGCAGACTCGCTCCGAGCGGCAAAGGCTGCCGGTCTTTATCTGGCCGGTGCCGGCGGCCACGGCCAGGTCGGCTATGAAGGTATCCTCGGTCTCCCCTGAGCGGTGGCTCGCTATGGTATTCCATCCCGCCCTCTGGGCGGTCTCAATGGCATCCAGCGTCTCGGTGAGGGTCCCTATCTGGTTCAGCTTTATGAGGACCGCATTGGCCGAGCCCTCCCGGATGCCGCGCTCGATGCGCTTGGTGTTTGTGACGAAGAGGTCGTCTCCCACCAGCTGGACCCGCTCTCCCAGCCGCTTGGTGAGGGCCTTCCAGTTCCGCCAGTCGTTCTCGGCCAGGGCGTCCTCAATGGAGACTATGGGAAAGCGCTCCACCCAGCCGGCGTAAAATTCGATCATCTCTTCGGGCGTCAACTTGGAGCCGTCGGACCTGGAAAACACGTAGCGGCCGTTCCTGAAAAACTCGGACGAGGCGGGATCAAGGGCCATGACCACGTCTTGCCCCGGCTTGTAACCGGCCTCCTCAATCCCCGCCAGGACCATCTCCACGGCCTCGTCATTGCTCTTGAGATCCGGTGCGAAGCCCCCTTCGTCGCCCACCGCCGTAGAGAGGCCTTGCTTCTTGAGGACGCGGGCCAGACCGTGGAACACCTCGGAACCGATCCTCAAGGCCTCCCTGAAGGTCCGCCCCCCCACAGGCATTATCATGAACTCCTGGAGGTCCACGTTGTTGGCCGCATGCTCCCCCCCGTTTAGGATGTTCATCATGGGGACCGGCAGGCGGCAAGCATTGATCCCACCCAGGTAGCGATAAAGAGGCATGCAGAGGGCCCCGGCGGCCGCCCGGGCGGCTGCCAGGGATACGCCCAGGACCGCGTTCGCCCCCAGCCTCTTCTTGTTCCCGGTCCCGTCCAGCTCGATCAGGGTCCTGTCCACCAGGCGCTGTTCAGTGGCCGGGATCCCATGGAGCTCCGGGGCGATCACCCGGTTGACGTTCTCCACCGCCTTCTCAACCCCCCTGCCCCCGTATCTCTTTCTGGCCTTGTCCCGGAGCTCCACGGCCTCGTACTTGCCGGTGGAGGCCCCGGACGGGACCGCCGCCCGGCCCACTGAACCGTCTCTCAGTCGGACCTCCACCTCCACGGTGGGGTTCCCCCTGGAGTCCAGAATCTCCCTGCCCATTACCATCTCTATCCGTTCCATTGCATCCTCCCCCGGCCGGCCCCTTATCTCCCCGGCCCGCAAAAAGGGAACCCTCAAGCGACCCACTCGACCACTGGGACTATAGTGGATTTGAAGGTTGCTGACAAGACTCGAGGCTGGTACAAATAGGGTGCAATCGGGAGATAGAGATGCGCTCGGAGCCGACCCTGGACCTCATGCCCCTTTTTGAACCCCGCACCGTGGCCGTAATCGGTGCCTCTCGAAATCCGGAAAAGTTGGGATGGCACGTTATGACCAGCCTGACCAAGGGAGGGTTCCGGGGGCGCATAGTGCCTGTCAACCCGGGCTCCGGGGAGATCCTGGGGCTGCGGGCCGCGCCTGATATCGAGGGGATCAGGGGAGATGTCGATCTGGCCGTTGTGGTGGTCCCGTCGGCCCGGGTCCCCGAGGTCTTCGATTCCTGCGCCCGGAAGGGCGTGGGCGGAATAGTCTTGATCACAGCAGGATTCAAGGAAATCGACGACCCCGAGGGCAGCCGCCGCCAGGAGGATCTGGCCGGCCGAATACGGCGGGCGGCTATTCCGGTCATAGGGCCCAACACCTTCGGCCTGGTCAACGTTTGCCGGGACTTGAACGCCACCTTCACCCCGGAGTTCTCCCGGCTGGACAAGGGCCGGGTGGCCCTGGTGAGCCAGAGCGGCGGCATAGCGCACCTCTCGGCCTTTCTGGCGCAGCGGGAGGCCCTGGGCATAAGCAAAGTCGTGGGTCTGGGCAACCGCCTGAACGTGGATTTCGCCGACATGCTGGCGTTTCTAATGGACGACCCGGATACCGCTGTAATCGCCCTGTACATTGAAGGGATGGAAAACCCGCGCGCATTCTTGAATGCGGCCTCGGCCCACCGGGGGAGGAAGCCCGTGGTGGCCTTGAAGACCGGGAGGTCCTCGGCGGGAGATAGGGCCTCCCTCTCCCACACCGGGTCCCTGGCCGGCCGGGACGAGCTTTACCAGGGCCTTTTCCGCCAGGCCGGGATCCTCAGGGTGGAAGAAACCGAGGCGCTTTTGGACGCCTCCAGGGTGCTGGCATCCTCGCCCCTTCCAGCGGGGAATCGGGTGGCGGTGCTGACCGGTCAGGCCGGACCGGGAATGGCCGCCTGCGATGTATGCGAGGCCGAAGGTCTCCTCGTCCCCCGATTTACGGCCGGGACGCGGGCGGAGGTGGAGAGGCTGCTCCCGCCTCTGGCCCTGAGGACGAATCCCGTGGACATGGGGCCCGCCTGGTACGACAGTGAAGCCATCACGGCGATGATGCGGGCGGTCCTGGAAGACGAACACATCGACGCCGCCTTGCTGCTCATGATGTTCGCCTCTGCCAACCGCTCTGCGATAGCCGGGATCGCCCCTTTTCTCGAGGAGTGGAGCCAGCGAAAGCCGGTCGTGGCCTGCTTGACGGCCCCTCCCGGCGTCTGGGACAGTGAGATCCGGGAGCTCGAGTGCTCCGGCTCGCTGGTAAACTTCGCCACCCCGGAGCGTGCGGCCGGGGCCCTGGCGTGTCTTTGGAAGGCGGCCCGGCTAAGGGAGCGGCCGGGAACGGAACGAAAAGCATTAGCCGTGAGCTGAGTCATGAAACCCACTCCCATCTTTGATCCGGAAAAGGCGAAGCGTCCCATGAGGGTGGCGGCGTTCATGTCGGGCTCCGGGAGCAACGTGGTCAGGCTCCTGGAGAGACAAAAGGCCCTCTGGGAGGAGAGAGGCCGATCCCCTTTCGAGGTGAGGCTCATCTTCAGTGACCGCTCAGACGGGGCCTCCAGGGGGGAGGCCATCGCCTTGGAGCACGGCCTGCCTTATACGAGCTATGACATAAGGGCCTTCCACCGCCTGCGCGGTCTGGAGAGGACTGTTTCAACTCCCGCCGGGCTTGCCGCACGAGCGGAGTACGACAAGGTGCCCGCAACCTTGCTGCGGGCCTTTGAAATCGACCTGGTCGCCCTCGGCGGCTATATGAGCTACACAACCCTGAGCGGCTGCGTAAACGTGCATCCAGCGGATCTATCCATCCGCAACCCGGACGGAACCCGCAAGTACGTGGGCGACCGCGCGGTCCTGGACGCCATTCTTGCAGGCGAGACCGAGCTGAGGTCCTCGACCCTGTGGACGGACCAAGGGGTGGACACCGGCCCCCTCCTCATGGTATCCGCCCCGGTCCAGGTGAGGCCGCCCGGGGCCCTTGAGGCCCTGCGCCAGGACCCGCAGCGCCTCAGGCAGGTTGCGGCCGAACATCAGGATCGCTTGAAGGAGGCGGGGGACTGGAAGATCTTCCCCCTGACCGTGGAGATGATCGCTCTGGGGCGATTCGCACTGGACGATTCGGGGAAGGTCTATGTAGACGGCTTCCACGTACCGGACGGATACAGGTTCTCCTGAGCTTCAAGAACCGCTGGAATCGGGCGTGTACGAGCTTGCCGTCCCCTTTGACCACGCAACCTCAAAGAACGCGCGGGGGCGCTGAAGGGTAATGCCGACTGCACCTACACCGGGCAATGAGAAGAGCTCCGGCCAACGGCGACTCACAACAGAGGACGAGCACCGCCTGGTGGAGCGCTTCCGTGAAGACCCGCCGGGCGCAATTCAAGAGCTGGTGGAGACCTACGAAGAGGGACTCTACAACTTCGGGATCCGCATGTGCGGCCAAAAGGAAGACGCCGAGGACATAGTGCAGGAGACCTTCCTGAGCGCATTCAGGTATCTGGAAGATTTCAGGGAGGAGGCCCGCCTCAAGAACTGGCTCTTCAAGATAGCCGCCAACGCCTGCCGTCGCAAGCGGCGAAAGAAGAGCTCGGAGCCCGACTACGAGCTTTCCCTGGACTCCCTGCTGCCGGGCGGCGACGGTGAGTCCGAAACCTATCAGATCCCGGACGTCTCTTCCGATCCCTCGCAAGATCTGCTGCGCGCCGAGCTCAAAGAAGTGATCCGAGGGGCGCTTGGCTCCCTGCCTCCCAAGTACCGCATGACCTTCAGCCTGAGGGACATGGAGGGGTTCAGCACCGAGGAGACCGCGGAGATAATGGGAGTTACGCCGCAGGCCGTAAAGACCAGGCTCCACAGGGCCAGGCTGTTCATGCGAAAATCCATCTCCGAGCACTATCGAAAGGATCGAGCCGGTGCGTGAAGACTGCATGAGGCACTTCGATAAGATCTCAGAGTACCTTGACGGCGAGCTCGACCAGGGGACCACGGAGGAAATCGAGCGGCACCTCGAGGAGTGCCCCGAGTGCCGGGATTGTGTGGAGACCCTCCGGAAGACCGTGGAGCTCCTCAGGAGATCTCCCAACGAACCTGTACCCGACGATGTCCGCTCGAGAATCCGTTCAGCGCTCAAGGACTGCCTGGCGGGCTCCCCGGAGCCGGACGGCTAGCAGCCCCGTACAAGGTCCTGGCAGCAGCCGGGAAGAGGAGAGAGTCCCGGGTAGCAAGGGGGACGGATGCACGATTCGATTACGGCAGGCGGGGACTTCCAAGGGCTGATTCGCAGGGCGCTTGAAGAGGATCTGGGCCCGCTGGGGGATGTCACCTCCATGGCCGTGATCCAAGCCACCCACAGGGCGGAGGCGCTCATCGAGGCCAAGGAGCCCGGGGTTCTTTCCGGCGCTTATTTGATCGATCCGGTTTTTCGGCTGTTGGACCCGGGCCTTTCTCAGGAATTGCTCCTCCAAGAGGGGGCCGTCATGGAGAAAGGGTCCGCGATCGCCCGCATCTCCGGCCCGACCAGGAGCATTCTGGCCGGGGAGAGGGTGGCACTGAACTTCCTCCAGCACCTGAGCGGCATAGCCACCCGCACCGCAGGGCTCGTCTCCCTCCTCGCGGGAACCCGGGCCGTACTGCTCGACACCCGGAAGACCACACCGGGGCTCAGATCGCTGGAGAAGCAGGCGGTCAGGGCCGGCGGCGGCCGGAACCACCGCTCGGGCCTGTACGACATGATCCTCATAAAAGACACCCATGTGAGGGCATGCTCCGGCCCGCGGGCGGCCGTGACCAAGGCCCGGCGTTTCAGAGAGCAGGACCCGGTGCGTTCCGGACTGGCCATCGAGGTTGAGGTCCAATCCAGGGAGGAGTTCCTGGAGGCCCTCAGGGCCGAGCCGGATCGCATAATGCTGGACAACATGGGGTTGGATGAAATTAGGGAATCCGTCCGGCTCCGGGACCAAAGGGCGCCCGGGGTCGAACTGGAGGCAAGCGGCAATATCACCGAGAGTACCATAAGGGCGGTGGCCTTGACCGGCGTGGACTTCATCTCGTCGGGGGCCCTGACCCACAGCGTGCGGGCACTGGACATCCACTTGGTGATCTCTTGAGCCTTTAAAGGCCGGCCCCCATCACCCACGTCCTATGTCCCTGCAGCCCGGTCCCGGGAGTAACGAGTTACGAGGTCTTCGCTCGGGGCCGCATCCAAGCTCGCCGCCGGAAAACTGACAGAGAATCTCGTCCCGCCCTCTTCCCCGGCCTCCACCCGGAGAGAGGCCCCATGCCCCTCGACCACTTCCTTTACCACGTCCAGGCCCAGGCCCGTCCCCCCGCTCTTCCCGGTTACATAGGGGGAAAAAACGGCCTCCTTAAGGTCCTCAGGGATGCCGGGGCCCGTTCCTCCACCACCAGATCCACAGTACCCTTATCCGGGTTCTCCTTTACCTCGAGCACCACTCTTCCCTGACCTATGACTTCCATGGCCTCGACCGCGTTCTGCAGGAGGTTCCTGATCAGTTGTTCCAGCCCGAAGCTGTTTCCCCGGATCAGAGCACGCCTCGTACCGGTACGGGCGGCCACCTTTATTCCCCTCAACTCGGCCGGGTCTCTTACCGCCTCCAGTGATCGTTCTGCCAAGGCGGCCAGATCGATGACTTCCCCGGCCTCCATCACCCTTCCCCGCCCCAAGCGGGAGATCTCTTGTTTGATCTCCTTGATCTTGTCCACGGCGTGGAGGACGGCTTGAAGGCGCTTTTCCGCAGTATATCGGTCCACAGGACCAATGAGCCCCAGCTCGGCCGAGCCCATAATGGATGCAAGGGGATTGTTCAACTGGTGGCCCAGCCTGGGTATCCGCTCGGTAAACCTCCTGAGACTGCTCTCCTTTTCCCGTCCCTCCAAGGCCTTATCTATCCCTTCCGCCAGTTCACTCAAGCTGAAAGGCTTCTCAATGAATCCATCGCACCTGTGAGACAGGGCCTCCATGGCCGTCTCCTTCTCCCCGTAGGCCGTCATCATGATAACCGGCATATCGCCATGATCGCAGCGCACGGCTTTCAGGAGATCCAAGCCGTCGCCACCCGGCATGGCGTAATCGGTAATCACCAAACGTATTCGTCCTGAATCCCGCTCAAGACACCTCAGGGCCTCGGCCACGCAGCGGGCCCGTACCACACCGTAGCCTTTCCTGCGCAGGCCCCGGGCCAGGCTCTCCAACTGGTCCAGCTCATCGTCCACAACCAGAATGTCCATGCAACCACCTCCGAGATCCACCGGTCCGCACCCCGGCGGAGAGCACAAAACGTGCCGGTTTGCCCCATGCCGGGCTCAAGCAGCTAGCCAGTTGAAATAACAGATTAATTGCTTAGGAGGCCCTGTCGCCGGACCCGTGTGAGACGCGGAGGGCCGTTCCATCCTGGGTGGGGCATATTCGAAATCCTCTCCAAATAAGGAGCAATATTATTGGGCGTGCCATTCCGGGAGGCGGGGGCGGGGGAGCAGCGGGTATCAGGCCTCCCCATAGGCGTCCAGTTTCCTGCGCAGGGTATTGAGGCCTATTCCCAGGAGCTTGGCGGCCCGGGTCTTGTTCCTGCCCGTGGCATCGTATACCCGCAAGATGTGCTCCTTCTCCACCTCTTCCAAGGGGGTGATCCCGCCGGGAGCGCCGGTTGAGCGCTCGTCCTTCGGCCCGGCTTGTGCCTTGCTCAGTGTCCTCACATGCTCGGGGAGGTGCCTGAGCTCGATCCCGCCCCCTCTTGCCAGGTTGATCGCGGATTGCAGAATGGACTTGAGTTCCCTGACATTCCCGGGAAAGTCGTATTCAAGCAGTGCGGCCATGGCCTCTTCTTCAACGGCGGGCGGTGAGCCTCCCTCGCTCGACTCGGCCAAAAACCCGGAGATCAGGAGGGAAATGTCCTCCCTCCTCTTTCTCAAGGGCGGCAGATGGAGCCAGGCGCCCTTGAGGCGGTAGTAGAGATCCTTCCTGAACCTCCCCTCGCTGATCAAGCCGTCCAGGTCTTCATTGGTGGCCGCTATGAACCGGATGTCGGCCCTCTGCGGGCGGCTGGTCCCGATCTTTATGAACTCCCCGTCCTGGAGGACCCGCAAGAGCTTTCCCTGCAGCTCCATGGGCAAGACCCCGATCTCGTCAAGAAACAGGGTTCCCTTGTTGGTATGTTCCAGAAAGCCCGTACGTTCGCGTTCGGCACCGGTGAACGCGCCCCGGGTGTGGCCGAAGAACTCGGAATCGAACAAGGTGCCTGTGAGAGAAGCCATGTTTATGGGGGTGAAGTTATGCCTAGCCCTGGGGCTCGCCAAGTGAACCGCCCTGGCCAAGAGCTCCTTCCCGGTACCGCTCTCCCCGGTGATCAGGACCGGGATGTTGCTGGCCGCATGAAGCTCCGCTTCCACCAGGACTTTTCTGACCTGCGGCGACTGTGTCACTATGCCCCTGAAGGCGTCTGGGTGTTGAAGGGCGGGAAGCTTTCGTTTCTTGCCCAAATCGACTATGTTCAGGAGGCGTTTCCGCTCCAGGGCCCTCTCCATGCTGAAGATCAGGTCTTCCTTGGAGATCGGTTTCAATAGGTAGTCATACGCCCCCTTTTTTAGTGATGCAACCGCCACCCTCGCCTCGTTCAGGGCCGTGACCATCACGCACTCCGTATCCGGAGACGTTTTCCTGATCACGTCGAGCAACTCCAGACCGTCCATCTCAGGCATGGTCACATCGATCAGGGCCACATCGAAGGTCTCTCCCCTCTCAAAGCGGGCAGCGGCCTCGGGGGCCTGGCTCTCCACCTCCACATTCCTATAACCGGAGATGAACAGTCCCCGCTTGACGCTCTCCAGGAAATCGACTTCGTCGTCAACCACGATGATTCGGTTGTCCATGCCTCGGGTCTCCCAGTATCCAAACAGCCGCCGAGCTCAAGCAGAGCTTTGCCCTCTGCCCCTCGCTATGAAGCCTCTCTCCGGCTTTTCCGGCCCGTGTTGTTGATGGTGACGCGGGTCTTCAGGGAAGTTTCCTTGCCCGTTACCGCCGCTCAGGAGTGCTTGTTTATCTTGTCCCTCAGTACCGAGGAATATTTGAATGTCACCACCCGCCGCTCTGCCAGAATGAGATCCTCGCCGCTCTGAGGATTCCGCCCCCGGCGGGTCTTCTTCAGCCTTACGCAAAACTTCCCGAACCCGGAGACGAGCACGTCTTCTCCGCTCTCCAGGGTCCGCTTGATGATCTCCAGAAGGGCCTCCACGGCGTCCACAGCCTCTTTCCTTTTCAGGCCCTTCTCTGTCAAGGACTCCACCAGACCTGCCTTTGTAAGCGTCATGACTTCACCCCGTATGATCGGTACACACAACAAAAAAAGTCCAATGAGCGGCTGATACGGTTGTCGCCTCGGGACCGGCCCTTATGTCTCCCCCGATCCCAAAGAGCGGCCGGGACCCGATGGATCGCACGATGAAACTAAACCGAGGGATACAAAAAGTCAAGACAACCAGGATACTTATTCTCTGATCATAATAAGTTGCGCCCACAGGCTCCAACTGGCAACATGTTCCCGGTCAATCCAGACATTCCTTTCAGAGGCCGCGGAATGAGTGAGAAGCCCGCCAAGAATCACCCCGCCGGGGAGGAACTCCAGGAGGCCGGACATGCCCGGCTGATAAGGGAGATGTTCTCCACTATAACCGCCGGGTACGACTTCCTGAATCACTTGCTCAGCCTGCGGAGGGACACGGCTTGGCGCAGGTCGGCGTCACGCCGCATGGGCTTTTCACCGACTTTCCGTCTATTGGACGTGGCCACCGGAACAGGCGACCTCGGAATCCAGGCCCTCCAGGATCATCCGGGCATAAGGGTGGTGGGCCTGGATCCGGTGCCTGAAATGCTGCAAATCGCCCGGGCCAAGGTAAGCCGCAAGGGCATGTCTTCAAGGATGGACCTCCTTGTGGGCGACGCCTTGGCCCTTCCTTTTGAGGACGAGTCCTTTGACGCGGCCTCGGTGGCCTTCGGGATCCGAAACATTCTAAATAGGCGGGCGGCACTGGAGGAGATGGTCAGGGTCGTGGTGCCCGGCGGCCGGGTGGTGGTGCTGGAGATGTCCCTTCCGGAATCACCCCTTTTTCGGGCTTTATTCCGATTGTATCTGAGGTGGATACTGCCCTGGTTGGCCCGGCTCTTTTCACCCAACCCGGGGGCATACCAGTACCTTGCCCGGTCCATAATGGACTTTCCGGCTCCCGGAGTCTTCGCCGATCTCATGAGGACCGCCGGAATGGACCGGGTGGATATTTACCCCCTGAGCTTTGGAATCACCTACCTCCACGTGGGCCGCAAGCCATTGCAGGCCGCGGGCGGCGCCGGGCTCAATCACAATCTAACGGGCCCCTAATCAAAACCTGACATTGCGCCAGCATCTGGTATAGTGAGTGCCCATCCATAAATGAGTTCTCGGCACTAGCGGGTTTCCAGGGCAGAAATGAGCAATTTCTTCCAAGGTCAAGGATATCAAGGGGTTGGGAGGAGGCGTACTGGAGCACATCGCACGACCAACCCCGCAGATCGACGCCGAGATTGGGAGAAAGGGCCATTTCTGGACGGAAACTAGTGAGTGGAGAGGGGGAGGTTCATGGAGAGGGAACACGTGCTGGTGGTGGATGACGAGGAAGACATACTGGAGCTCGTCCGCTATCATTTGGCCAGGGACCGCCAGCGGGTAAGCCTCGCTTCATCCGGCGAGGAGGCCCTGAGGAAGGTCCGCGCCGATCCCCCGCACTTGGTCGTTCTGGATCTCATGCTCCCGGGGATGGACGGCCTTGAAACGGCCAGGATCCTCAAATCCGACCCGTCAACCAGGGACATACCGGTGATCATGTTGACGGCCAAGGGCGAGGAAGCGGACGTGGTGGCCGGCCTGGAGCTCGGAGCGGACGATTATGTGACCAAGCCTTTCAGCCCACGCGTCTTGACGGCCCGGATAAGAGCCGTGCTCAGACGCCGGAGAGTACACGAAGACGAGACATCGGTGATTCGTGTTCACAACATGGTGATTCATCCGGGCCGCCGGGAGGTGTTGGTGGACGGACGTCCGGTCCCCTTGACCTTCAGCGAGTTCTCCATCCTTGCATACCTGGCGCGAAGGCCTGGTTGGGTCTTCACCCGGACCCAGATAGTGGACGCCGTCAGGGGGGGAGACTACCCCGTGACCGACCGCTCGGTGGATGTCCAGATAGTGGGTCTCAGGAGAAAGCTCGGTCGCGCCGGGAAGCAGGTGGAGACGGTAAGAGGCGTGGGATATCGATTCAAGGAGTAATTGCTACGTGACCACGAGGACCCGCCTGCTCTGGCAACTCTATCCAACCTACCTCCTGATCACGCTCCTGTCCGTAGGGGCCTCCACATGGTTCGCCGCCCGCACCCTGAATCGATTCTTCGAGGAACGCTTCGCCGCCGACCTGGAGGCACGGGCACGGACGCTGGAGAGCAGATTCACCGAGCTGCTGGAGGCAGGTGATTTTCAAGGCATTAGAGAGGCCGCTGAGGCCGTGGGGGAGGCCTCCGCCACCCGGATCACGGTGATCCTCCCCGGGGGAAGGGTGATCGGGGACTCGAGCGAGGATATCGACCGGATGGACAATCATGCGGACCGGCCCGAGGTCTCCAGTGCCTTACGGTCGGGCCTGGGCGTGGCCACCCGATACAGCAGGACCCTGGAGCGGGACATGATGTATGTGGGAATCGGTCTTCGCTCCGGAGATAAGCCTATTGGGATTCTACGAACCGCGGTGCCCATAGTCCCCATCCACAGCACCCTCCGCGAAGTCACCTTTCGCATGGCCATGGGGGGGGTCCTCATCGCTGTTTTCGCAGCGGTGCTCAGCCTTTGGGTATCCCGCCGCCTGTCCAAACCCCTGGAGATCATGACCCGAGGGGCCGAACGCTTTGCAGCCGGTGATCTTTCACATCGGCTCCCGCCCGCCGGCTCCCGGGAAATGACCGCGGTGGCCGCAGCCATGAACCGGATGGCCGAAGAACTGGGCGAGAGGATGCGGGCGGTGATCCAGCAGCGGAATCAGTTGGAGGGAGTCCTCTCCAGCATGGTGGAAGGTGTGATAGCGGTGGACTCGGACGGCCGGGTGATCAGGATCAACGACTCGGCTGGAAGACTGCTGGGGTACCCCCCTGAGAAGGCCCGCGGCATGAGCCTCCATGAAATGGCCCGCGACCCCGGCCTGGGGGCCTTTGTGGAGGAGGCCCTGAAGGGTCGTGAGGGCTTGTTGGAAAGGGATCTGGTGCTTTACGCGGGTGAAGAGAGGACCATCCAGGCCCACGGCACGGGCCTTCAGGACGAGAACGGCTCTCGCGCGGGCGCCCTCATAGTCCTCAATGATCTCACCAGGCTGAGGCGTCTGGAGAGAATGCGGCGGGATTTTGTGGCCAACGTCAGCCACGAGATCAGGACGCCGCTCACCGCCGCAAAAGGTTTCGTGGAGACCCTGAAGGAAACTCCGGATGCCGGTCCGTCCGAGACCGCCCGTTTCATGGAGATCATACACCGCCACCTTGATAGGCTGGAGGCCTTGGTGGAAGACCTGCTCAGTCTCTCCAGGATCGAGGAGGCCGAGCAGTCTCCAGGGATTCCCCTGAAGCCGGGAAGTCTGGCCTCAGTGCTCGGCGCCGCTGTGGAGACCGTGAAGGGCAACCATGCCGGCGAGGATTTGAGGATCCTGGTAAAATGCGATCACGACTTGGTCATTCCCATGAACGCGGTTCTCCTGGAGCAGGCCTTCGTCAATATTCTGGAGAACGCGGTCAAGCACGCCGGCCCCGGAAACGAAGTCAGGGTGGAGGCGGAGGGCTCCGGGGGAGAGGTCGTGATCCGCTTCCAAGACCAGGGCCCCGGCATCCCGGCCGAGCACCTGCCGCGGATTTTTGAGCGCTTCTACAGGGTGGATAGGTCCAGGAGCCGGAAACTCGGCGGGACCGGTCTCGGTCTGGCCATAGTCAAGCACGCGGTCCAGGCCCACCGGGGCCGCGTGGAGGCGGAAAGTGTGGTGGGAGAGGGGAGCACCTTCACCGTTCGCCTCCCGGCGGTGGATTCCCGGGACCGGGGGTCGTCCGGCTGAATACCGCTACTCGGCCACCATGGCCCGCATCATATCCGAGGCGTTCTGTGCGTGGTCGGCAGTGGAGCCGATGGTCTCCGCCAGACGCGTTAGGTGAAAGACCTTGAGCGGTTCCTCCACCATCTCGAACACCTTGTGGATCAACTCCCGCTCGAGGTGGTCGGCTTCGTGTTCAATCTGGCGGATGTCACGGATGATGGATTTGATCTCCCGCCTCTGGGCCTCGGATCCGGACTTGAAGAACTGCGAGGACTTGTCCACAAGCGGGGAAAGCGCCTCTATGGCCGGTATCACCTTTTCCACCAGGAAAAGCAGATCGTCACCAACCGACTTGTCGATCCCTTCCGGCCGGTAAGAGAGCCAGTAGAGGGACTCTTCTACCGCATCCACCACCCTGTCCTGCTCCCTGAGATACATGAAGAATTGGAACTTATCCACGGGCATCAGTATGCCCTTGGGGAGATGCCCCCTGATGTTCCTCTTTATTGCGTCCGCCTCCGACTCCAGTACGGCCACTTGATCGGTGAGGTCGTCGAAGGCCTCGCATTGCTGGTCCAGGTGACACTTCACCGCCTTGAAGAAGACTCTGGCACACTCGCTGACCTTGTCGGCATGGCGCTTCAGGTTCTCGAAGGGGGACTTGTAAAAGAGAGACATGAATGTGGTACGCATGCATTCCTCCCGGATCTTAGAGCAAAAGCTTGACGAGCAAGGTATAGAATACCATGGAAAGCAGGAGGGTAAAAGGAAGAGTGATGAACCACGAATAGAGGATGTTCCTGATCACCCTGAGATCGAGCACTCCCATTCCCCTCATGAACCCTACACCGATGACCGAGCCCACCAGTACGTGGGTGGTGGAAACCGGCAGCCCCAGCCTCGAGCAGATCAGGATGGTGGTGGCGGCGCCGAACTCAGCACTGAAACCCCTCACCGGAGTGATCTCGGTTATCCGCCTGCCGATCGTCTGCATCACCCGGGCTCCGAAGAAGAGCAGCCCTCCACCCACGGCAGCGCCCCCGGTGGCCAGCATCCATGCCGGGACCTCCACCTGCATGGCCACGGTCTTGGTCTTGACCACTGAGAATATGGCCGCCAGCGGGCCCACTGCATTGGCCACATCGTTCGCGCCGTGGGCAAAGGCTACGTAGCAAGCGGTCATTATCTGCAGATAGATAAACACGCATTCGGCCTTTTCATGCTGGTCCCCCCTGATCCACCGGCAGTTTTCGCCCCCCAGCCGGGAGAGAATCGCCTTTCCGGCGAATCCGGCGGCTGATGCCAATGGAAGGGCTATAACAAGGGCGTTTCCGAGGCTCAAATCGAGATGGAGGTTCTTGAGGCCCTTGAAGATCACGGAGAGGATGAGCACCAGGAAGACCACCGAGAGGATCCAAGGGGCGTATTGCTGCGTCCGGGCGTAGGGGTCGGGGGAGGACAGCAACTTCTTGTATATCAGGTAGTACGCGAACCCGCCTATCAGGGCCCCGGCCACAGGGGATATCACCCAGCTCAGAGCTATGGCCACCACGGTCCCCCAGCTGACCGCGCCTGCGCCTACTGCGACCACTCCGAAACCCACGACCGCCCCCACGATGGAATGCGTTGTGGATACGGGCAGTCCCAGGTGGCTGGCTATCTGCACCCACAGCCCGGCGGCCACCAGCGCGGCGAACATCCCCAGGAGCAGCTTCTCCGGGGAGCCGGCCAGGAGGGAGGGATCTATCATGCCCTTTCTTATGGTGTTGGTGACGTGGCCCCCTGCCAGGACCGCACCCACCATGTTAAATATGATGGAGACCACCACGGCCTGCTTCATGGTCAAGGCGCCCGAGCCGACCGAAGTACCCATGGCGTTAGCCAGATCATTGGCCCCGATGTTGGCCGCCATGTAAAACCCCAGCACGGTGGCCAGACCGAGGATGTAGTACTCCGTTCCCGCCGAGAAGAGCTCTACCATGGGCTACTCTGCATCCTTTCCACATAAGGGGCAACGACCTTCTATCACGATCCCTCCGGGCAGGCAAGCCCCGCTCCATATCCCGGCCCGGACCCGATGGATTGCCGCAAGTTTGCGGTTGACCGAGACTCCGGCACCTTTTATACTCCGTTGTTCAAACACGAGAGGCGGCAAAAGCCATAAAACAACAAAGGAGACGGCCAGTGACCTGTTTTCCCAGTTTAGTTCGATTCGCAATGATCCCCCTTGTCTTGGGCCTGCTGGCAGGAACCGGCTGCACGGCCCTGGAGAATTCCAGACGCACCGAGACTTCATCGGGTTCCATCCGCGCCGGGGAACTGGCAGCGGCGCGGTCACAAGCTGAGGACCAGGGCGGCCCAGGGAGGGTCCACCCGCCGCAAGAGGAATTCGTGCCGGCCCCCGAGCCCCGAGTCCCCGGTGAAACCCCTGCGCGCGAGGAAAAGGAGGAGGACCGGGCATCGACTGAAGAAGCCGGGGGAGAGCGCTCCCCGTCTCAGGACCTCATTGATTCGGCAATGGAGTTCTACCAGGCGTCCAGCGACTTCTGGGAGCAGGGAGACCTGGAGAACGCCCTGGACGCTCTGGACAAGGCCTACTCACTCATACTCCAGGTGGACGAGGAGTCGGACCCGGCCATCCTTCAGCAGAAGGAAGACCTCCGGATCACCATTTCGAGGCGGATCATAGAAGTCTATTCCTCCCGCTTCACCGTGGCCAACGGGAGCTACAAGGCCATCCCTTTGGACATGAACGACGAGGTGGAAAAGGCCCTGAAACTCTTCAAGGGGCGGGACCGCAAGTTCTTCATAGAGGCTTATCGCCGCTCCGGCATATACCGGCCCATGATCCTGGAAAAGCTACAAGAAGCAGGGCTCCCGGAGGAGCTTTCCTGGCTCCCCCTGATCGAGAGCGGCTACAAGGTAAGGGCGCTGTCAAGCGCGCGGGCCCTGGGACTGTGGCAGTTCATAGCCTCGACCGGATACAAGTACGGCCTCAAGAGGGATCACTGGATCGACGAGAGGATGGATCCCGAGAAGTCCACCGAGGCCGCCATAGCATACCTCAAGGAACTCCACCAAATCTTCGGAGACTGGACCACCGTCCTTGCGGCTTACAACTGCGGGGAAAGGCGGGTACTCAACCGCATCAAGTCCCAAAAGATCCAATATCTGGACAACTTCTGGGACCTATATCGCCGGCTGCCCAGGGAAACTGCCTTCTACGTCCCCAAGTTCCTGGCGGTCCTGCACATCTTGAACGACCCCGAGGAGCACGGCTTCGACCTCCCCCCAGTGCATGTACCGAGGTCCTTTGACGAGGTAACCGTCAGCAAGCAGGTGCACCTGAAGACCATTGCCGAGCAAATAGACTCAGACTACCAGCTCTTGAGGGAAATGAACCCGGAGCTTCGGCAGCACCTCACTCCGAACGATCCTTACGACTTGAAGGTTCCTGCAGGAAAGGGGCCGGTCCTGCTGGCCAAGCTGGGTGAGATACCGGCCTGGCACCCGCCCGTGCCGACTCACGTGGTCCACAAGGTGCGGCGGGGGGAGACTCTCTCGGGCATCGCCCGCAGGTACGGCACCTCGGTTCAGGCCATAATGGCCATGAACGGACTGCGCAGCAAGCACTACGTCAAGGCGGGATGGAACCTGAAGGTGCCCTCGTCCGGTAAGGCAACGGCGGTCGCCTCCCAGGGGGCGGAGGGCAGCATGACCAGGTACGTGGTCAGGAAGGGCGACTCCCTCTGGAAGATCGCCAGGCGGTTCTCCACCACCACACGGGCGATCCAGTCCGCCAACAACCTGAGGACCACCAGGCTGCAGATCGGCCAAGTCCTGAACGTACCCGCCGGGATCGGGACCAAGGCCTCTGGCGATGTCAAGACCTACAGGGTGCGGCGAGGGGATTCGCCTTACATAATAGCCAAGAGGCACCGCATGGAGCTCTCGGAGTTCCTGAAGGTGAACAGGCTGACCCCCACCAGCACTATCTACCCGGGGCAGATCGTCAAGGTCTCAGCCAGGTAACAACTCAAGGGCCATGCCTTTCATTGTCCGAGAGGAGGTCAGCCAGCCGGCCCCTGGTGTGCTCATCCTCGTGGCAGTAGACGCAGAGGTTCTCCCAGTTTGACCCGTCCCTCGGGTTGTTGTGGTGGTTGCCGTCCTTGTGGTGCACGGTCAGGAGATGCCTGTCGGCGTAATCGAACTCCCTGCCGCACTTGGCGCAGATCAGACCGTGGATCTTCAGGGAAAGCTCCCGGTAGCCCGGTTCCTGAGGGCGTGCACTGCGAAGCCTCCGGACCACGTCGTCCAGGGCCTCCTTTCGTACACCCCCCCTCCCCTTGCCGCGAAAACGTTCGTCCTTCATCGGGTCTGCTCCTTCTCTCCTTCAGTAAGCCCCCGACCGAGGGCCCTCCCTCCCTGCCCTATTTACCCCATCCTGGACCCATTGAAAAGAGAAGCGTGAGGACGTGTTATGATCACGCCAGCCAGACCGAGTCCAGAAAGCTCCCGTGGAGGTCCACCACCATGCGCGGCCTGTTTCCCGCCAGGTCCCAAGGCACGAAACAGGCCAGATGATCGGACAGGCCCTCTTCACCGGGTCCGGCCAGGCCTTCCGCCGCCTCATACGCTCCCCTGACCGCGGCCATAATGACCCTGTCGCACCTGACCGCCGAGTTCATCCCCTTGAGATGCTCCGCGGACTGGAGCTGCTCAACCGCTTCCTCCCAGTGTATGCCTTCCATCTTCCTGCGCAGGACGTAACCGTTCCCCCGGTCCCTGAGGGCAAGAACAGGCGGATTGACGCGAAGCCTTGCTTTTCCCGCAGTCACTCCAGGGGCGTCGCGGCCCAGGCGCTCCAGGAAGCCGCCCACCGCCTTGAGCCGCTCGAGCTGCCTGACTTGAACCCGCTCGAAGATATGAGGCTCGCCCTGTATACGCAGCTCCTTGAGCCGGGTGGGATCGAAGCCCAGATCCAACAGGTCGCCGATGGTGAACGCGTAATCCTGTCCCAGTCCATTCTCCCGCAGCCAGGAGCGCAGGCTGGGCCGGCCGTAATCCGGCAGGGACTCTATGAACCGGGCCGGGGTCTCCCATAACTCCGCAGGCAGGCTCCCTGACAGGGCGGCCTCTCCGAAGACCAAAGAAGTGCCCCTGGAGAGCCCGGGCGGGGCATAGGACTTTATGGGCAGATTCAGGATGAAATCGTCGAGCCTGAGCTGCTCCAGAGAGTCGCCGCCGGTATATCCCAGGAGCTGCCCGATCCTGCGTCGGAAGGCTATCAGCTTGGTCACGAAGCGGGTGAACATGAATCGCATCAGAGGTGTGGCCGAGCCTTGGCCCACCTCCTTTTCGAAGTAGACCAGGAGCGCCCGGTACAGCTCCCGGAACTCTGAGATGGTCCGCTTGACCATCTCCTCGTTGTCCCTCATGTCTATGACAGCACGCCTGCGGCTCAGGTGATGTATTATCCGCCGGACCGCCTCCTTGAGGTCCCGGCCGTGAAACCTGGGAGGTACGTATATCATGTAATTCTCGGTCCCCGGAGGGACTCGGTCTCCCAGGACGGCCTCCACCGGCTCCCACGCCTGCCGTGTATAGATGCTGTATGTGGGGTCGTCCGGGGGGATTATGTTGTCCAGGACCCCCAGCGCCGCCTTTTCCTTCAGGAACTCCCGGAAATACTCCAAGACTCTCCGGCCCAGCCCTTTGCGCCTGAAGGGGGGCGCCACCTCCACGTAGACCAGGTAGTAGCACGGCATGGGTTTCTTGAGGTAGAGCATATTCAGCCGGCCCAGGCTCTCGCCGGTCTCGGCCTTGATCTCCAGCACCCGGAACCCGTTGTGGCTCTTGTGGGGCTTCAAGGGATGGATCCGGCTCCCGGATGCGGTCCGGTCCACCAGGTCCCAAAGGTTGCTGAAGAGATCGGCTATCACCGGCGAGTCCTCCACGCCCGAGCGCATCCCCTCGTCGATCAAGCCTATCAGGCCCAGCCGATCCTGGAGCCCCAGGTCCTTCACCCTTGCTCCGGATTCCTCCTGTTCCCCGGTACTTTGCGGAGCGGCCTTCATGTCCCTTCCCCCCGATCAGCGGTTGGAGCATACAGGATCAAAAAGAAAAGGCGGAGCGTGCGCTCCGCCTTTTCTTTTTGACATCCCGGTTTTTCTGGCATCCGCGCGCACTCAGGCCATCCGGGTCCTCCCGTAAAAATAAAACTTGAATGCTGCAAAACCGAGTGCGCGACCCACCGGATTCTTCTCCGTTTGAACTGTTCGACGCAAAATATTAGGCGCTGCAGAGGGCAAAGTCAACCCTCTTGTCGGTCCTCCGGTTCCACCCATACGATCTGGCTCTTGTTCACGATCAGCACCTTGCCGGCCCCCTCGCGGGTCTCCACATCCACCACCACCACGAACGGGCTCTCGGACTTGGTAAAGAGATCCGATACCCGGTCCTTTATCCCGATATTCACCTTGCCCATGAAGGTGGATCCGTCAGTGGTCCTTACCGTGACAGGCCTGTACTCCTTCTTGTATGGATCCCGTTCCCCCTCCATGAGCCCGCCCCCCATGAGATGAGGACACGTTGGCTGGGGTGGGAGGATTCGAACCTCCGAATGCGGGCTCCAAAGGCCCGTGCCTTACCGCTTGGCGACACCCCAGTCTCGGCAAATCCTCCGTGTCACCATTTCTGTATATTAACCCACAATCCTCCGGATGGCAACAGGATGAATCGCTTTCCCGGCAAATCCGGGCATCCGGGATCTATCGTCTCTCCAGGGTCAGGTAGAGGTCCCCACGTCTCGTCCCGGCCGACCGGCCCTTACCCTTCAATCTCAGCCTGGAACCGGGTCGCATGCCCGGCGGGACGCGCACCAGCAGCTCCTCCGCCCCGCCGCCCCTCCGGACCACGATCCTGAAGGCCCCGCCCTTCCCGAACTCCTCCCCGGAGAGCCTCAAGCGGTAGACGAGATCCAAATGGGAGGAAGAGGCGGGACGGGACGCGTCAGGGAGGGCCTTAGGCCCGCCGAGCAGCGCACGGCCAAGCTTTCTTCCCAGCCGCTTCAACGCCTCCAACCGGCGGGGCCGCACCTCCTGGAGACCGTCTCGAGCCCTCCCTTCCAAGTCCCCGGGAGTTCGCCACTCCGAGGTCCCCGAGGGACCGAAGAAAAAGAACCCGGTAAAGAAGACCCCCCGCCCCCCGAAGAAGGTCTTTTCAAAGAAGCGCTTGTCAAACCTCAGGCCAGCCCTCTGGAACTCCCTGTGGAGATCCTGGAAGACCCTGCCCAGCCGCGGGTCGCGGAAGAGATCCTGGAATATCTCCTCCCTGGAGTATTGGAACCGGTCGCCCTGGGAGGCCCTGGCACGGGCCTCCCGCCTCCTGGAGGCGTCATAGTGACGCCTCTTCACCGGGTCGCCCAAGACGCCGTAGGCCTCGGCCACCTCCTTGAACCGCTCTTCGGCCGACGTGTCACCCGGATTCCTGTCCGGGTGGTACTCCAGGGCCAGCCTGCGGTAGGCCTTGCGGATCTCTCTCTCCCGGGCGTCCTCGGCTAGGCCAAGTATGCGGTAATAGTCCTTCATAAGACTCCATCGCCGCCCAGGGCCTCCGGTTCACCATCCATACCCTGGCTGATCCCCAGGCCCGGCGCATCAACCCCCCAGCGCTGGAGCAGGGAGCCGTCCTGCCTGCAGAGCTCCACCAAGGCCTTTAGGTAGTCCACCACCGCGTTGATCTCCTGTATCCGAGCCCTGAGCAGATCCCTCTGGGCCTGGGCTACCATGAAGCTGGTGGAACGGCCAACCCTGAACTTCTCGGTCTCGATCCTCACCTTTTCCTGTTCCAGCTCCAAGGTCGCCCTGGAGGCGGTTATCTGCTGCCGTGCTCCCTCCACATCAATGAAAGCCCTGCGGACATCCATCTCCACTAATTGGGCCAGATTGTCCAACGCCTCCCTTGCCTGCTCCCGGGTGAGGGTGGCCCTCTGAAGCCGGGCGCGGCTGTCCCTGTTTGCCGGCGGAAACTGGAAAGTCAGTCCGGCTGTCACGTCATAGCCGTCATCGCGAATGTCTCTCACGGACCGGCCGAAGGAGCCCGCATAGCCGGTCCTTCCCAGGGATACGAAGAGGTCCAGCCGCGGCAGCAGACCGTTCCGCGTCTTCACCACCTCCAGCTCGTCCCTGGCCTCCAAGAGCCTGGCCTGGTTCAGATCCGGGCGTGTTCGCAAGGCCAGCTCCACGTGTTCCTCCACCCCGCCCAGTTCCACTTCAGGGACCGAGGGCCGATCCATGACCAGCACGTCTCGGTCCCACAGACCGGGGCCGGGGGGACTGATCAGGCGAAGGAGAACCAACCGGGAGGTCGCCAGCCCGTTTTCGGCGTCGATCAGGTCCTGCCGCCGCAGGGCCACCTCGGCGCGCGCGGCCGTCAGCTCGGTCTCCGCGAGCCTTCCCACCTCCACCATCTCCTGGGTCTCAAGGAGCTGCCTCTCGGCAAGCCTGACGGACTCCCGGAAGATTTCCAGCCTTCGTCCCGCCAGGACATAATCCCAGTAGGCCTCCTCTGTACGGGCGGCCAGGGACTCGGCAAAACCGCGCAGCTCGTATTCCGAGGCCCGGGTTTCCAACCCGGCCTGGCGAAGGGCGGCCAGATTCACCTTCCTGCCTCTCCCGCGGAGAAGGGCCTGGGTCAGGTTCAGCCCAAGCCTCGAGGCGTAGCGACCAGGGCCTTGATCGTATCTGTCCCTTGTGCTCTCGAGCTCCAGGCCCACTTCCGAGCCGCCCGGGAATTTCTTGGAAAGCCCCACCTCCACTCGGCCCTGGCTCCGGGTGGACAGACCCGGGACTCCGGCCGCAGGCGGGGCCTTGTCCTTTGAAACGGCCGCACCGGCTTCCAGGACTGGGTCGAAAACGGCGCGCTCCTGGTCCTCGAAGGTCCTACGGATGGCCGGGGTGAACCTCTCCACCTCAAGGCTGCGGTTGTTCTCCAGCGCCATCAGGACCGCCTCCTGGGCGGTCACCTGAAGGGGTCCGGAGCCCGCCCCGGCCGCCTGGCAATCCGAAACAGCCAACAGGCAGACAAAAGCTCCAATAACGGCCATTGCTCTTGAATCACATAAAGCCATCAAGACCCAGACGCCTCCCTTTCCTCCCCCGGTCTTTGCCCATTCGGCCCCCGCCTTCGCGGGCCCCGCTCGAAAAGGGAATAGATCGTGGGTACAAAGACCAGGGTGATCACGGTGGAGCTCAGGAGCCCCCCTATGACGGCCCTGGCCATGGGGGCCTGCGCTTCCCCCCCTTCTCCCAGGCCCAGCGCCAGCGGTACCAGGGCGAGCATGGTTGTGGTCGCGGTCATCAGGATCGGCCGGAGCCTCCTCCGGCCCGCCTCCTCCACGGCCTCGGCCAGGCCCATGCCGTCGCGGCGGCGGAGCAGATTGGTGTAGTCAACGAGCAGTATGGCGTTGTTGACCACGATCCCTCCCAACATTATGCAGCCAATGTAGGTTTGAACATTGAAAGTGGTCCCTGTGAGAAGGAGCATGAACACAATCCCCACCACGGCCACGGGCACGGAGAACATGACCACGAAGGGGTCCTTCAAGGACTCGTACAGGGCCGCCATAACCATGTAGACCAGCAGTATGGCCAGGACAAAGCCCAGCAGGAGCTCCCGAAACGCCTCCTGCTGCTCCTCGTAGTCCCCTCCCAGGAGGATGCTGAACCCCTGGGGGACCGGGACCGACCGGAGCCCCGTGCGCACGTCTTCCAGAATCGATCCCATGTCCCTCCCGGTGTAGTCCGCGGAGACCGCAACCACCCGGTCCTGGTCCTTTCGTTCTATCAAGACCGGCCCGCTCCAGGGCCTTACGTCCACCACATTGCGCAGGACCACCGCCCGCCCCTCCCGGTTGACCAGGGTGAGATCCAGGAGCTCTTGAAGGTCGAGCCCTTCGGCCTCTTTCAATTTGACCAGTATCCTGTACTCGTCGCCCCCTTCCCTGTAATTGCCCGCGGAGGTCCCGGAGAGAACCGTCTGAAGCATGTCAGCGATCTCCTGAACGGTGAGCCCCATGTCCGCGGCCCGCTTTCTATCCACCAGTATCAATTCCTCCGGGCTTCCCGCCTCCCGGCTCACCCTGGCGTCGGTGATCCCCTCCACGCCCAGGAGCACCATACGGACCCGCTCTGCAAGACGGTCCGCCACCTCCAGGTCATGCCCCCTGATGTTCACCTCGACCCTGTCGGCGTCGCTCCGGCCCATGCGGAGGAGAAACAGACCCTGACCCGGCCTTATGCGCAGGTCAAGCCCGGGGATGCCCCCCAGCTTCCGCCTCAGATCATTGGCCACCTCCTCGCTGGAGCGGGATCGCTCGGACCGCGGCACCAGGGCGATCCTGATCTCACCGGTGTGTGATGTCCTCCCCCGCCAAAACGATCCGCCTATAAAGGTGACCATATTGCGCATCTCCGGGACCTCGCGCACCACCAGGGATTCCACCGCTCTCAGCTTTTCGTCCACCACCTGAACCCGGGTCCCGACGGCCATCTCCGCGTTTATCCGGACCTCGCCTTCGTCGGTCTGCGGCATGAACTCCACACCCACCAGCGGCACCAGGGCCAGGCTGCCTGCAAGCGCCGAGACCGCCAGGAGCACCACTGCGGCCCGGTGGCTCAAGGCCCATCGGAGTATCCCCGCATAACCTTCCTCCAGCCCGGCAAAGGCCCGCCCGGCAAAGGCGGCGGCCCTGCCGCGCAGATCCGTTGAGTCCCCGCTCCCGCGCGCCCGAGGGCCGGGGACCCTGGCCGAAAGCATGGGCACCAGGGTCAGGGCGGCCGCCAGCGAGCAGACCAGGGAAAGGCTCACCACATAGCTCAACTGCTTGAACATGACCCCGGACATCCCCCGCATGAAAATCAAGGGAAGGAATACCGCCAGGGTGGTCATGGTGCTGGCGAGGATGGCCGGCGTCACCTCCTCGCTCCCCTTGACAGCGGCCTCTCCGCCCTCTCCCGACTCCCGCAGGCGGAATATGTTCTCCAGGACCACTATGGCGTTGTCCACCAGCATCCCCACCCCGAGGGCCAGGCCTCCCAGGGTCATCAGGTTGAGAGTGAACCCCCCGAAGTACATCAAAGCGAAAGTGGCCACCACGGAGATGGGTATGGTGGTGGCCACAATTGCCGTGCTCCGCATGTCCCTCAAGAAGAAGAGCAGGACCAGGACGGCCAAGACCCCGCCGTAAAAGAGAGAGGATCCAACGTTGCTGATGGAGCGCTTGATGTAATCGGAAGTATCTATGATGGGAGTGATCCGGATCTGGGGTATATCACGATTGATACGCCCGAGCTCCTCCAGGACGCCACCGGCCACCGAGACCGTGTTGGTCCCTGACTGCTTGTGAACGGCCATCCTGATTCCGGGTCTTCCGTTCACCCGCACGATCCTGGTTACCTTCTCCCATGCGTCTTCAACGTCGGCGATCTCACGGAGCACGATCGGGGCCCCGTCCCTGACCGCGATCACGGTTTCTCCCAGCTCTTCCAGGCTCGCGTACTGCCCCGGAGTACGCACCATGATCTCCATCCGGCCGCGTTCCATCGGACCTGCAGGGATGTTCACGTTCTCCGCCTTGATCCTGCTCAATACCCGGTCCAAGGGCAAGGCCAAGGCCTTGAGCTTCTCAGGGTGGAGATTGACGTGAATCTCCCTGTCCAGCCCGCCTCGGACGTCCAAGGAGGCGACTCCCGGGATGCGCTCGATCCTGTACTTGACCTGGTCGTCTATGATCCTGCGCATCTCGATGGGATCGAGGTTGCTGGACGCTCCCAGAAGGAGAATGGGAAAGCTCGCCAGATCGAACTTCCGCAGTATGGGCCTTTCCACGTCCTCCGGGAGCCTCGCCATAACCCGGTCCAAGCGGTCTCTCAGGTCATTGGCCGCCGCGTCCAGGTCCGTCCCCCAACTGAAGTTCACCCTGACCTGGCTGGAGCCCTCGGACGATATGGAGGTCACCTCTTCTACCCCTGGGACCGCGGTCATGGCCTCTTCAATGGGGCGGGTGACCAGCTCTTCGATCTCCTCCGGGCTCGCGTTCTCGTAGCCGGCCTGGACGCTCAGAGTGGGGTAGGTGATATCGGGCATGAGGTCTATGGGGAGCCTGACCAGGGAAACCACGCCCAGGAGGATCACTATCAGGACAACCATGACCGTGAAAACGGGACGGCGTATGGCCAAGCGCGATATTCTCATGGCCCGGTCTTGGGAAATCCTCCGGAAGGATTGTTATCGTTCTCAGGCAGCAGGATGCCGGCCCCGTCCTCCAGCAGGTGCTGGCCGAGGGTCACGACGACCGATCCGGACAGGTCGGGCTCCAGGACCTCGGCCCTCTCCCCCTGCACGATCCCCAGGGCCACGGGGACGAAGCGCGCTTTCATCTCACCGGTGTCCGCGACAAACACGCCTTGCCTGCCCTCCCGCTTCACCACCGCGCTCACCGGAATCAGCGAGGCCCCGGTCTTCTGCTTGAACTCGATCTCCACGCGAACAAACATTCCGGGCTTGAGGTCGGTTCCGGGGTTGGGCACGGCTATCTCCACCCGCGCCTGTCTGGATTCCTCCTTTAACAGAGGGGCCACCCGTACTATCTCGCCCGGAAAAACCTTGCCGGGGAAGGCCTCGGCCCTCACCACCGCCTGCTGGCCCACCCTTACCTTTGGATAATCCTTCTCTATGACATGGATTACCGCTATTACCGTGCCGATATCCAGCACCGACACAATGGCCTGGCCGGGTGAGAGCATGTCGCCCTGGTCGACAAAGCGCTCGCCCACCACCCACACGCGCCCCTCACCGGCCTCGCCGGCCGTCTTGATTTGAGTGTAGGAAAGCCTGACCTCCGCGGCCTCCAAGGCGGCCTTCTTCTGGTCCACATGGGCCAGTGACACGCGGTGCTTTGCACTCTGGGCCTTGAATTCAGCCTCGGCCGCGTCCAGCTCCGACTCGGATGCGATCTTCTTCTCCCTGAGGGCCCTGGCCCTTTCCAGCTCCCGCCGGCTGATCTCCAGGGCACTCCGGCTCTCCTCGAGCTGCGCCTCGGCCACCTCCAACTCGGCCCTGGCCTGCTCCACCTGCAGGGCGTACTCCCCCCGGTCAAGGACCGCCACCAACCGACCGGGGCTCACCCTGTCGCCCACGTTGACCAGGAGCCTCTCCAACCGCCCGTTGATCTTGGGGGCGACCACGAACTGGGACCAAGGATGAACCGTACCGGTAAAAACACCCACATCCCGAACCGTATCCGTTACCACCGGCCGGATCTCCACGGCCACCGCCGCCTTGTCCCTGGGGCGCGCGCCGCCGCCGGGTCTCCCGGAAATCCGGTCGTATACCCGCCAGGCCGCCGTCCCCGCCAGGATCAGGACTAAAACGACAAAAAACACCCTCTTCAAGGGCATCCCCCTTTTCCGCCAACCCGCCCGATACCGGAGTATCCGACACTACCCCCTTCTTTTCAACAGGAACTCGAGGGCCGACCGGGAGCTCCCAGAGAGTCCCTCATGCCTCTTGCCGGGTGGCCGCCGGCCCACCAGGAACCTATCCCCCCGCCGGATCACAGCGGCTATCACGTCGGTTGCCGAGCCCATCTCCACCATAGACATCGAGTAGGGGGGTTCCTTACGGTTCCCCCCTCTCACACCACCGGGCATACC
>CAZYJR010000019.1:0-69505 GCA_964647905.1 uncultured Desulfobacterales bacterium
GAGTTCGTGGATGACCTCCCGCTCCTGGAGGATGGAACCCCTGACCGGGCCAAGGCCAAAGAGCTCTACGGCGGCGGGCAGTAGCGATACAGCGGCGGCCGGGAAGCCCGCTCCTAACCCTTGGAGATTCCCTCCTCCCGGCCGATCATCCTGCTCTGCACGTCTTTGCTGACATGATAGGTGCGGCTGAACTCCGACCAAAACTCCGGGTCCTTGTCCTTCCATCCGGGCCCGAACTTCCGGTCGAAAAACCCCTCGAGCCTCTCGAAGAGCTTCTTCCAAGTCGGCTCTCCCGCCCCCATGGCGGCCAGGAGCTCTTCCAGCAGTTCCTCCAGTTCGGCCAGCTTCTCTTTTGGCAAATAGGACACCGCACCCGCCCGGATCGAGGCCAACAAGGTCTCCGCGCTAAGCGCATTAGCGGTCAGCATAACCGACGGTATACCCCGATCCACGGCCTTCTCCAAGAGCGTCAGTCCATCCACTCCCATGATGTCCAGGATGGCCAGATCATAACCGTTGGTCTCGAGTTTTTCCACGGCGGTTTGAAAATCAAGCGCCCTGTCCACTTCGGCGTCTTCAAGGACCTCCGCTATGGTATCCAGGACGTCCTTCTCATCGTCTACGGCCAGAATGCGCTTACCTCTCAAGAGGGGCATGGACTCGGACATATGCGTTCTCCCGGGCGAAAGCCGCCTTCTCCACCGATCCGCCCCGAGGCGGATGTGAAAAGGGGGTGTCTTGGCCGGCCGGCCCTCTCTGTATGTAGGTACGGGTAGATCAGAGTATGCAGGGTCGAACCGGATTGTCAAGAGGGCTGGTGAACGAGCCCGGCGAACAAAGGGCTTGACAGGGGGTCTTCCCTGCAGTACGCATGGCAATGAATGAGGCGTCATTCATTGCCATGAAACACCACAAGAACAAAGACAAATACTTCCGAATAATCAAGGCCGCCACCAGGGTGTTCGCGCGACGGGGGTTCTACCAGGCCAAGGTCTCTGAGATCGCGCGCGAGGCCGGGGTGGCTGACGGGACCATCTACCTCTACTTCGAGAACAAGGACGACATCCTCATCTCCCTCTTTGAGGAGCAGATGAAGGTGGTGCTGGAAAACATGAGGGCCCGGATAGCGGCGGATCCCGACCCGGTGGGAAAGCTGGAGGAGTTCGCCCGCACTCACCTCAGGCTCATAGAGCAGAACAAGGACATGGCTGAAATCATCCAAGTGGAGCTGAGGCAGAGCAGCAAGTTCATGAAGAGCTACAAGAACGAGCACTTTGCCAGCTACCTGAACCTTATTGCCGAGATCGTCCGGCAGGGGCAAGAGGACGGGGTCTTTCGGAGGGAGATCATCCCGGACCTTGCCAAGAGGGTGATTTTCGGTGCACTGGATGAGCTTTCCAGATTCTGGGTATTGTCAAGCCACAGGAAATATGATATTGAAACCGCTGCTAAACAGATAAGCGACTACTTCTTGTACGGGCTGGTCGAAGAATCCAGGAGACCGCTCGGCCGGCGCCATGGAATCCAGAAAAGGAGGTTGAGGTGAAGACAATAGCCTGCATAAAGCAAGTTCCTGACACTGAAGCACAGATCAAGATCGCCCCTGACGGCAAATCCATTGCCAAAGAGGACATCAAGTGGGTGATGAATCCTTACGACGAGTTCGGCGTCGAGGAGGCGCTTCGGCTCAAGGAAAAGTTCGGGGGCGAGGTCACGGTGGTGGGACTGGGCCCGAAGAGGGTGACCGAGTCCATCAGGACCGCCCTGGCAATGGGAGCGGACAAGGGCGTCCTTATAACAGGCGACGGCCTGGAGGAAAGCGACGCCCTGGGTACGGCCAAGGCCCTTGCGGCAGTCATAACGGATATGGAATTCGATCTGATATTCACCGGCCAGAGAGGCGTGGACGATGACCAGGGCCTGGTGGGGGCCTCCCTTGCCGAGTTCCTGGGCCTTCCCCACGTGGCCGTAGTCACCAAGCTCGAGGTCTCTGAGGACGGCAAATCCCTCAAGGCGAACCGGCCTGTGGAGGGTCAAACCGTAACCATGGAGACCCCGCTTCCGGCGCTTATAACCGCCCAAAAGGGACTGAACGAGCCCCGGTATGCAAGCCTGCCCGGAATCATGAAGGCCAAGAAAAAGCCCCTTGACGAGAAATCGCCCGGAGACCTGGGACTGGACGCCTCGGAACTCGGTGAAGGCGCACGCAAGCTCAAGGTCATCCAGCTGACCCCGCCGCCTGAACGAAAGGCGGGCCGAATCGTGGAGGGGGAAACCCCGGAAGAGAAGGCCGGTGCACTTGCCAAGCTCCTCCACGAGGAAGCCAAAGTCATCTAGACCCGGGCCGGCGCAGAACCAAATCGATATTACCGCCGGTGAGACGCACCCAGGCAAATCAGAGGACATAAAGGAGACTTGAGATATGGCACAAGGAGTCATGGTTATAGCCGAACAAAGAGACGGCGAAATGAGAAAGGTATCTTACGAGGTGGTGAGCGAAGGGCGCCGGCTCGCCGACACCCTCGGGCAGAGTCTGACCGCCGTGGTGTTGGGATCCGGGATAAAGGACAAGGCCGGGGCATTGGGCCAGTACGGCGCGGACAAGGTGGTGGTCGCAGAGAACGACGCGCTGGCGGTCTACACCCCGGACGCCTATGCCCCTGTACTGGCTGATATAGTCAAGGAAAACGACCCCGCGATTCTGATTTTGGGGGCCTCCTCCCTGGGCAAGGACCTCTCTGCCAGGCTCTCGGCGCGCCTGGGCGTTGGCATGGCTCAGGACTGCGTGTCCTTCGCCATCGAGGACGGCAAGCTGGCGGCGGTCCGCCCCATATATGCGGGCAAGGCTTACGCCAAGGTCGCTTTCAGCTATGACACCCCGCAAATGGCCACTGCTCGCCCCAACGTAATGCCGACGAACGAGCCGGAGCAGGGCAAGCAGGTCGAGGTGACTGATTTCGCCGTCAACCTGGATGAAGGCGCCCTCAAGGTCAAAGTGGCCGAGGTGATCAAGGACGAGAGCGGCAAGGTGGACCTCACGGAGGCGGATAAGATCGTCTCCGGCGGGCGGGGCCTCAAGGGCCCGGAAGGCTTCCAGGTATTGGAGGAGCTGGCCCAGGCCATCGGTGCCAGCGTGGGGGCTTCACGCTCTGCGGTGGACGCCGGCTGGAGGCCTCACTCCGACCAGGTGGGACAGACCGGCAAGGTCGTCTCACCGAATCTCTATGTCGCATGCGGGATCTCCGGTGCCATCCAGCACCTGGCCGGCATGAGCACTTCCAAGGTGATAGTGGCCATCAACAAGGACCCGGACGCCCCGATCTTTCAAAAGGCTGACTATGGTGTGGTGGACGACCTGTTCAAGGTGGTCCCGCCCCTGAGCGAAGAGGTCAAGAAGATCACCGCCTAGGGTCGGAGGGATGCCCGGACGGCATTGGAGGGCGGGCCCCTTTTGCAGGGCGCCGCCCGGTTTTTTCAGGGCTGCGGCTGATTATTTGATTGACAAGGGGCCCTGCCGGGATAGACTAAAAGGTTGTAGGCAGCTGTGGCGGTGTAGCTCAGTCGGTCAGAGCATACGGCTCATATCCGTAGTGTCACTGGTTCAAGTCCAGTCACCGCCACCATACCCGATTAACAGGGGTGTTGACAATCGCGCCCCGCGCCTTATTGTATATCGGCCCCCTTTCCTTTCCCGGGAGTCGTGGACCATGGGTGCTAGGGCTTGCTTCGAATCCAAAGAGATTGAAACGGTCAGCGAGGCACTGGATATAGCCGAGGACCGCATAGCAGGCCACTACAAGTTCTCATTCGGACAGTGGAAGCGTCACAGGTACGGGGTAAAGACGCTGAGCCAGTTGATCGCCGAGGAGATAGCCCCCGAGCCCGCATTCGCGCTCCTGCACAAGTACTCCGCGGAGGACCGGGCCCTTGAGCCGGGGCGAGCGAAGAAAGACTTCTACGCCATCTGCCTTCAGGACCACCGCATTCTGGGGGCCCTGGCGAGGGATCAGCGCCTTAGACTTCTGCCCTTGATGGTGTATGTCTTCGGACATGAGTTGATACATATAGTTCGTTTTTGCAACTTTTATCAGCGTTTCGAGGTAAGGGGCGAGGGCAGAAGGCAGGAAGAGGAAATAGTCCACACAATCACCCTGGAGGCCTTGAAGGGGCTCCAGATGGCGAACATGGAGTACATCCTGGCTTCATACAGGGCGCACGCACTCTGCGACCTGGTTGAATCATAAAGCTCAAAAAATTTGAAAGGGGAGGTGATCGTCCATGCCCATTTACGAATATGAATGCACGGAATGCGGTCATCATGAAGAGCTGTTACAGAAGTTTTCCGACCCTCCTGTCGATCTCTGCCCGGTTTGCAAGGGGGGCATGAAGAAGTTGATGTCAATGAACACCTTTCATCTCAAGGGATCGGGCTGGTATGTGACCGATTACGCGGGCAAGACCGGCCGCGGGGAATCAAAGCCAGCCTCGAATTCCGGGGCCGGCAACGAAGACGGCAAGTCCAAGGAGGCGGGCACGACTGCGGCCGGGGCCTCCCAAACCGGGGACGGCAAGGCCGGCTCAGAGGGCTAGAACTCAAAAATGAAAAGATTCGGCAGTGGCAACGTCCAAGACAAGATAATCGACAAGCTGGAGCGCAAGGAGAAGCAGGAGTCTTTCCAAAGAGACCGCTTCTTCCGATTCAAGCTACCGGAAATACACACGCGTCTCTCCCAAGTGCTCCTGATGGAGAAGGTGATCGAGACCGAGAATCCCTCCGCTGTCTCCGATCTCCTTCTCAAGGGCTTGAAACAGGCCCTCAGGAGCAATGAGTTCGACTTCAAGTATTTCATTGCGCCGCTGCGCAGCCTGGTGCCCAGGCCGAACCTCCTGAGCCTGTACGTCACCCAGTACATACTGGAAGTCGTGCTCACCGATCCCTCGGTCATAGAGGTATACGGTACTGACCTGGACATATACAAAAAGGTCAACGAGGTGATCACCCAGATAAACACGAGCTTCGAACGGGCCGAAGAAGAGATCACCCGCCAATTGGCCCACAGTAAGTCCTTGGTGCCGGGGAGCAGGGAGTACGAGATAGCCCTGGACCAGCTCTTCAGGAAGAAGCTGGGAGAGCCCCAGCAGTTGTGATCGCCTGCTCGCGGGCGAGGAGATAACGCTTTATATCCAGCCCGCCTGTGAACCCGCCGAGCCCCCGGCTCGACACCACGCGGTGTCATGGAAAGATCAAGGGGAGCGGGTTTCGAGCCATTGCCGTCCCGACGGCCCTGGCGGCCCCGGGGCGGCCCAGGCGGCGGGCGATCTCCCCATAGGTTGCAGTGCCGCCGAAAGGGATACTCTGTATCATATGCCAAGCGGCCCGCTGGAACGTTGTGGGGTTTATGTCAAGGGCCAAGTTCGGCGGCGGCCCACCCCCCATCACCGCTTCGACCGCCTCGGCCAGGGGGCGGTTGGGCCCCTCTCCGGCCAGCACCTCTGCCCCGCTGAATTCAGCCTCCCAAGGGTAGTCGCGGTCCCAGGGATCCGGGTGCATACATAACTTCAAGGCCCTGGCCCCGGTACTCGAGGAGATCATGTGTACCACCAGATCCCCCACCCTGAGCCCCCACTTGTAGAGCACCCCGACTTCTTTCCCTGCCATGCGTCCAGTTCCTCCATGCGCTTGTTGATCAGCCTCAATGTCTCGGCTTTGCCGTAAGCCCAACCAGGGCCGATTATCTCCACTCCCCGGGGCGGGTCGCCGGTCAGCCGTTGGATCACCACCCCGGGCGGGAGGATTTCCAGAAAGCCCGCCACCAGGTCCGCGTATTCATCCCTCTCCAGGCAGCGGTAACCGCCCCGGCGGTGGAGTTCGCCCAAGGGACTTTCAGCCACCACATACAGGAGATGGAGCTTGACCCCGCTGACCGGCAGCCCCGCCAGGAAGCGGGCCGTGTCCAGCATCATCTCCCGGGTTTCCCCGGGCAGACCCAGAATCACATGAGCGCAGACATCCAGACCGCGGCCGGCGGTCCTCAAGACCGCATCCTCGAAGCAAGCGGCGTCGTGACCCCGCCCGATCGCGGCCAGCGTACGGTCGTGAGCGCTCTGCAGGCCGTACTCCACCCACACCAGGTAATCATAGGCAAAGCAGGAGAGGATATCCAGCACATCATCGCCTGCGCAGTCAGGCCGTGTCCCCACTGAGAGGCCGACCATGCCGGGCGCGGATAAGGCTCGCTCGTACAGGCTTCGGAGAGTCTCCAACGGACCGTAGGTGTTTGTGAATGACTGGAAGTAGGCTATGAAGAGCCTGGCTCCGTAGCGGGCTGAGGCAAAGACCTGACCCCTTCGGACCTGTTCCTCTATTGAAAGCCCCCGCTCCACGAAGGCCCCGTTTCCGCTCCCCCCCCCATCGCAGTAAATGCACCCTCCCCGCCCTGATGTTCCGTCCCTGTTGGGGCAACCAAGACCGGCGTCAAGCGGTATCTTCTGGACCCTTTCCCCGAAAAGATCCCGAAGGTAGCCGCTGTAGTCATTATACCTCTTCATCTTCGCTCACCTCTTGTTGCATCGAGGCCGCCCCGGCCGGGCCTGACCGTTGCCGGCAGGAAGTATAACAGCCCGGCGCCCCGCCGGCAATCTCGCCCGCTCATGAGAACCGGTCCAATTCAGGGAGCGGTATGCCAATTCGGCCTACCAGCGCCCGGGAGCCGGCCCGAGCCACGGGCCTTTCCCCGGTCGCTCCGCTGAGTGCAAAAGCGTTCTAAGTTCAAAATGTTATGAATGGATAACGTTTGATTCCGTTTCTTTGGCACACCCCGTGCTTTTGGTCTCCGCGACCGATTAATCAAAACACTCTGAAAGGGAGGGGAAGGAATCATGATGCGGAATCTGAATCTGAGCATAAGGCTATGGGTCTTCACTGGAATCCTGCTCCTGGCCCTGGGGGTAGTGGCCGCGGTTTCCATCCTTTCAATCGGGGGCATCCTCGATGCCAACGGCCGCTATGCGAAGACCTCGGAGCTTGCCGGGTTCATGGTGGAAAAGGAGGTGGACCACCTCTCCTGGGTGAACCGGGTCCAGTCCCTGTTCATCCACAACCGCAAGGAGCTGGATGTGGAGCTGGATCCCACAAGATGCAGCCTGGGGCGATTTCTCCACGGAGAGGAAGGCCGGCGCGTGGCCGAGTTGGACCCGGATCTCGGGCGCCTCCTGGGGACAATGAAAGAGCCTCACAGCCGACTCCATGATTCTGCAATGGAAATCAACCAAGCGGTGGCCCGGTCCGGGCACAAGGAGGCCTACAGGATCTTTGAGAGCGAGACTCTACCCGCCCTCCGTGAGACCCAAGAGGTAATGGGAAGCGTTGAGGAGCGCCTGGCGGAGCTGCTGGATTCGGCCGAGGCGTCCATGCTCTCCACAGGCGCCGCTTCCCGCAGGATCGTCGGTGTGGTGACCTTGGTCACCATAATCTCCGGAGCCCTGCTCAGCTATCTGTTGGTGAGGTCCATAACCGGGCCTGTTAGAGAAATCATCCACGGACTCCGCAACGGGGCCGGAGAGGTCAACAGCGCCTCTGCGCAGCTCTCATCAGCAAGCCACTCAATAGCTGAAGGGGCTTCGGAACAGGCCGCCTCCCTGGAGGAGA
This sequence comes from uncultured Desulfobacterales bacterium, assembly GCA_964647905.1. GTDB lineage: Bacteria > Desulfobacterota > DSM-4660 > Desulfatiglandales > HGW-15 > CAZYJR01. Next base: position 7,649 of record CAZYJR010000019.1, read on the forward strand.
CATCGTCCTCCCTGGAAGAGATCTCATCCATGACCGCCCGAAACGCGGAGAATGCGCAAACGCTGACGGCCTGATGAAGGAGACCAACCAGGTCGCCGAAGAGGCCAACCGAGCCGTCGAGGGGCTGGCCGCGTCCATGGGGGAGATATCAGACGCCAGCGAGTCAACCTCCAAGATCATCAAGACAATAGACGAGATAGCCTTTCAGACCAACCTCCTGGCCCTGAACGCGGCGGTCGAGGCAGCCAGGGCGGGCGAGGCCAGAGCGGGTTTCGCCGTGGTGGCGGACGAAGTAAGGAGCTTGGCGCTGAGGGCGGCCGATGCCGCAAGGAGCACCGCTGATCTCATACAGGGTTCGGTTGACAAAATCCAGGGAGGCTCCCGACAGGTGGAGGCCACTCGAGAGGCCTTTTCAAAGGTGTCCGAAAGGGCTTACAAGGTGGGCGAGCTGCTGGCTGAGATTGCATCCGCCTCCGAGGAACAGGCCGACGGGATCGAACAGTTGAACCGGGCCGTTGCGGAAATGGACAAAGTGGTGCAGCAAAACGCGGCCAACGCCGAAGAGAACGCCGGTGCATCGGAGGAAATGAACGCCCAGTCCGAGCAGATGATGCGGTTCGCAAAAGCCCTTGCGGCCATGGCCGGAGAAGCCGCAAACGGAAGTCTCCTCCGGGGGGAAGAACCAGCCCGCCAAGATTCTCGAGAGTCTTTCCCCGTCTCCGGCCCTAACAGGGCTCACAGCAGGGGCCGGGGAAACAATGGCGTGAACGGAAAGGGATCGGCCCCGGCGGCCTCGGAGCACGAGGTCGGTCCGGAGCGATTGATCCCCTTGGGAGGAGATGACCGGGACTTCCGGGACTTCCGGGACTTCTGAATGGGTTGCCGGGGGCTCTCTTGCCCCCGGCCCCCTCATCGCCCCCGCTTGGCCAAGAGGGCTCGATCCAGGCGGCTGTAATCCTTTCGGATGTGCCAAGTCTCATAAGAGCCTGAGCGGCTTACCAGTTCAGTCGCGGCACTGAGCTGGCCCGGGGACATCTCCACCAGGAGCCACCCGCCTGGGGCGAGAAAGTCGGGGGCCTCTCGAATGATCCGCTCCACCAGGGCCATACCTCCGTCCCCCCCGTCCAGGGCCGCCCCGGGTTCATAGAGACCCACCTGCGGTGGGAGCGATCCCATCTCATCGGAAGACACATAGGGGGGGTTGGAGATGACGGCGTGAAACTCCTCCCCACCGACCGCCTCGAAAAGGTCTCCCGAGCGAAAGGCCACCCGGTCCAGGAATCCGTGTCGTTCCGCATTGACCCGCGCAAGGTCCAGGGCCTCATCCGAGATATCCGTCGCCCAAACCCTTGCCTCGGGAATCTCCTTGCACAGAGAGAGTGCTATTGCACCGCACCCTGTGCCCAGATCCAGGAGGCGCACTTCCGACTCGCCCGAGGGCATTCGGCCCTGCCGCCAAAGGGCCAGTGTCTGCTCCACCAGGAGCTCGGTCTCCGGCCTCGGGATGAGCACACCGGGTCCGACCTCGAAGTCAACGGACCAGAACTCCTGCCGCCCGGTGATGTATTGGACCGGCTCCCTGTTTGCGCGCCTCCTTACCAAATCCCTGTAACCGGTGACCTCCTTGGAAGTCAGGGGCTGATCCAGGCGCAGATAGAGATCGATTCGTTCAACATCCAAGGCGTGGGCCAGCAGGATCTCCGAGGAGAGCTTGGGGCTTTCTACGCCCTTGCCCTCCAGGTATTCCATCGTGACCCGGAGGATCTCCTTGATGGTCCATGAACGTTCAGGCATTTTTCAGTGACAGGGATTTCGTGGCCGCCGGGGGCTAGGCGCCCTTCAGGGCCTCGGCCTGGTAGTGGGTGATCAGGGGATCGATTATCTGATCCAACTCGCCTTGGAGAACAGAGTCCAGCTTGTACAAGGTCAGCCCTATCCTATGGTCCGATACCCTCCCCTGCGGGAAGTTGTAAGTGCGGATCTTCTCGCTCCTGTCCCCCGAGCCCACCATGTTGCGGCGCTCTTCCGTGATGCGGGAGCGCTGTTCAGCCTGCTCGCGGTCCAGCAGGCGGGAGCGGAGGACCTTCATCGCCTTGGCCTTGTTCTTGTGCTGCGACTTCTCGTCCTGGCAGCTGACCGCCAGTCCTGTGGGGAGATGCGTGATCCTCACCGCGGAGTCCGTGACATTGACATGCTGGCCGCCGTGACCGGAAGATCTGAAGACGTCTATGCGCAGGTCTTCGGGGTTGATATCCACGTCCACTTCTTCGGCCTCGGGCAGCACGGCAACGGTCACTGCCGAGGTGTGGATACGCCCCTGGGTCTCGGTCTCCGGAACCCTCTGGACGCGGTGAACACCGCCTTCATGCTTGAGACGGCTGTACGCGTTGCGGCCCTGCAAGAGCAGGATCATCTCCTTGAAACCTCCGATCCCGATCTCGTGCTGGCTCAGGACCTCGGCCTTCCAACCCTGCAGCTCCGCGTAACGGGTATACATGCGAAAGAGAGCCGCCGCAAAGAGAGCTGCCTCGTCTCCACCCGTGCCCGCCCGGATCTCCAGGATGATGTTCTTCTCGTCGTTCGGGTCCTTGGGAAGGAGCAGCACCCTCAGCCGCTCCTCGAGCTCTCCGCACCTCCCCTCCAGGGCCTCCACCTCTTCCTTGGCCAGCCCCCTTATCTCGGGGTCTGAATCCTCCAGCAGGGTCCTGCTCTCCTCCAGCTCCTCCCAAGCCTCCTTGTAGCTGCGGTAAGCTTCCACCAGGGGGAACAGTGAGCTGTGCTCCTTCATGTAGCCCTGATAGGTCTTCTGATCCGAGACGACCTCGGGCCTAGCCAGCTCCGATTCCAGACGGGTGAAACGGTCTTCGACCTCCTTTAGCTTCTCGAACATGGAAAGGCTCCGTGGTGCTCTTATCACGCCTTCTCAGGGGGGCCGCCGTGATCCGCGACGGTCTCGGCAAGCCCGGCCGGCGGCTCTCAGCCCTTCTGAGCACCGTCCTTTCCGGGGTATCGGGCGTACTTCTTCTTGAACCGCTCCACACGGCCCGCAGAGTCCACGAGCTTCTGCTTCCCGGTAAAAAACGGGTGGCACTGGGAGCAGATCTCCACCTTGATCTGCTTGGCCGTGGATCCTGTCTCGAACTCATTGCCGCAGGCGCAGTGAACAATGGTCTTGTGATATTCGGGATGAATCCCTTCCTTCATGCAGTCCATCCTCCTCTATTCGCTCATAGATGCCAAAAAGTCTTTATTATTGCGGGTTCCCTTCATCTTGTCCAGCAAAAACTCCATGCTGTCCACAGGGGTAAGCGGGGCCAGCAACTTCCGGAGAATCCAGATCCGGTTGAGATCCGCGGGATCCACCAGGAGTTCCTCTTTCCGGGTACCTGAGCGATTGATGTCTATGGAGGGAAAGACCCGCCGATCGCTCAGCTTGCGATCCAGGTGAATCTCCATGTTGCCGGTCCCCTTGAATTCCTCGAATATCACCTCATCCATGCGGCTCCCGGTATCGATCAACGCGGTGGCTATGATGGTGAGGCTGCCGCCTTCCTCTACGTTCCGGGCCGCCCCGAAGAACCTCTTGGGCTTGTGAAGGGCGTTCGAGTCAAGACCCCCTGAGAGGATCTTGCCGCTGGGGGGGACCGTGGCATTGTAGGCCCTCGCCAGGCGCGTGATGCTGTCCAGCAGAATAAGCACGTCCCGCTTGTGCTCCACCAATCGCTTAGCCTTCTCTATCACCATCTCGGCCACCTGTACGTGGCGGTGCTGGGGTTCGTCGAAAGTGGAGCTTATCACCTCCGCCTTGACCGAGCGCTGCATGTCGGTCACCTCTTCCGGCCTCTCGTCTATCAGGAGCACGATCTTGTGTATGTCCGGGTGATTCGCCGTGACACTGTTGGCGATATTCTGGAGGAGCATGGTCTTGCCGGTCCTGGGCGGGGCCACGATGAGCCCGCGCTGACCTTTACCGATCGGGGTCATGAGGTCCATGATCCGAGTGGAGTAGTTGTCGGCCGCGGTCTCCAGTCGAACCCCCTCTTCGGGATATAGGGGTATGAGGTTATCGAAAAGGATCTTTTCCCTGGAGACCTCGGGGTTCTCATGGTTGACCTGCTCCACCTTGAGGAGGGCGAAGTATCTCTCCGAGTCCTTGGGAGGCCTTATCTGGCCGGAGACCGTATCCCCGGTCCTCAGATTGAATCGCCTGATCTGTGAAGGCGAGATATAGATGTCATCCGGGCCCGGCAGGTAATTCGAGTCCGGGGCCCTGAGGAAGCCGAACCCGTCGGGGAGGATCTCGAGGACCCCCTCGCCGTAGATCAGGCCGTTCCTCTCGGATTGGGCCTGGAGGAGGGAGAATATCAGCTCCTGTTTGGGCATGCCCGACGCGCCTTCTATGTTGGCCGTCTTGGCCATCTCGGTAAGCTCATTGATCTTCATTTGCTTCAATTCAACAATGTTCATCTTCTTTTCTCCAATTTCTTTTGTGAAATTATCATTCCTCCCTCTGTTCCGATTATTTCTTTTTTTGTTGTCGCGTGCCGCATCTCGGTGTTTCATGAGAATACCTGTTTAGGGTGTTCAGACTGGCACGGCCTTCCCGGGCGTCCCGTATGGAACATGCTCCTCGCCGGACACGGAGGGGCTAACCGCCTTGATTCCGGTAATGGTTCGGCCACTACCCGGGATTTCATCCCCCGCCTGGGGGTGCTGCAAGTCCACCTGAAGCCCATTTATGTCGTTGAATAATTATGGTGCAGCAGAGTACCCGTGAAGTCCTAATGATGTACGGTGAAGCTGATTCCTCTTATCAGGGAGGGAAACTCAGTTATATGAACTTATAAGCATATTTTACCCCATGTCAAGGTATTTCGCCCGGAGCAGTCATTCCTTTCAGCCCGTCCATTACCGCCTTCATGTCGGCGGGGAGAGGGGCTCGATACTCGCAGTAGGATCCGGTATCCGGATGCAGGAACCCCAGCAGTTCGGCATGCAGCATTTGTCGGGCGGCGGCCGGTCCGGATCGCCCTTTTCGCCCGTAGATCTTGTCCCCCAAGACCGGGTGCCCCAAATGGGCCAGGTGGACCCGGATCTGGTGGGTCCGGCCGGTCTTCAAGGAGACCCGGAGGCGGGCGAACCCGGCAGGATAGCGCTCCTCGACCCTCCAGTGCGTCAGGGCCCTCTTCCCGGTCCCCGGAACAACGGCCATCTCCTTGCGCCTCCGCGGATTGCGGCCTATGGGAAGATCGATCTCCCCGGTCTCCCCGGCCGGGAGGCCGTGCACCAAGACCGAATACTGCTTGTTGACTCCTCCTTCCTTGAACTGGCGCGCCAGCGCCTCGTGAGACATATCGTTCTTGGCCACCACCATCAGGCCTGAAGTATCTCTGTCCAGGCGGTGCACGATGCCCGGCCGAACAACCCCCCCAATGCCCGAGAGGCCTTCACACCTGGCCAGGAGCCCATGCACCAAGGTCCCGGTGGCGTGGCCGGCTGCAGGATGGACCACCACCCCGGGGGGTTTGTCCAGGACGATAATGGACTGGTCTTCATGGACCACAGTGAACTCTACTGACTCGGGCTCCAACCCGCAGGATCGGGGTGGGGGGACCGCTACTGTGATTCGGTCCCCTGGCCTCAGGTGGTAGCTGGGCTTGGGAATGCGGCCTTCGGCCCTGACGTGGCCTCTCCTGATAAGATCCTGGAGTCTGGAGCGCGTCAGCTCCGGTATGCGGGAGGCCAAAAAAGAGTCAATACGTTCACCGGCATGCTCTTGAGAGACAAGGTAGCAGAATGTTCTGCCCGATTCCCGGTCCACTGAATGAGCGCCGTTCTCCTCGGCCGTCACCTGTTCAGGCGAATATCCTGTCCAGGTCCTTCTCGATCTGCTTTTCTTCAACCTTTTTGGCCAGGGATATCTCTTTGACCAATAGGGTCCTGGCTGTATCCAGCATCTTTCGTTCCCCAAACGAGAGCTCTTTTTCTGTCTTCAGCATTAACAAATCTCGATATACTTCAGCCACCTCATAAACCGAGCCGGTCTTTATTTTATCCATGTACTCGCGATAACGCCTGTTCCAAGTCTGATTATCTACGGTAACATCACGTTTCTTTAAAATATTATACAATTTAGGCACTTCGTTCTTCTCAATTATCTCCCTCAGCCCCACATTATTTACGTTCTTAGTGGGTATCATAATCTTCATACCGTTATCCAGAATTCTCATGACATAAAAATCCTGGGAAAAGCCGGAAATTTCCTGGCTCTCGATCTTCTCTATCACCCCGACCCCGTGTGCAGGATAAACCGCCAAATCCCCTACGCTGAACATCTACCCAACCCCCGTTTTCCACAGGGCGTAAGGCCCTTTGCCATGGGCGATCCCGGGTGTGGGAACGCGCCGGTGGCTGTGAAGAGGTGAATAATGAACAGGCCGGAGCGGCCCCTGGAAAAAGCGCACAGCAGGCCGCCCCGCACCCTCCCTTACCTAGAACAGGCCTCCCCATGCCCCCAAGATCGGAGCTATCACCAGGGAGACGACCGACATGAGCTTGATCAGGATATTCATGGCGGGCCCGGAGGTGTCCTTGAAGGGATCTCCCACGGTGTCGCCCACCACGGCGGCCTTGTGATTGTCACTGCCTTTGCCGCCCAGATTGCCCTCTTCAATGTACTTCTTGGCATTGTCCCAGGCGCCGCCGCTGTTGGCCATGAACAAGGCCAGGAACGCGCCCATGGCGGTCGCGCCCAGCAGCATGCCCCCGAGGGTCTCCGGCCCCAGGATGAAGCCCACTGCGACAGGGGTCAGGACCGCTACCAGGCCGGGGACGACCATCTCCTTGAGGGCCGCGGTGGTTGCGATGTCCACGCACGTCGCCGGATCAGGCTTGGCGCCTTCCTTGCCTTCCAGCAGGCCGGGGATTTCGCGGAACTGCCGCCTGATCTCCTCCACGATGCTGAACGCCGCCTTGCCCACCGAGGTCATGGTCAGCGCCGCGCAGATCATCGGGACCATGCCGCCGATGAAGACCCCGATGACCACCATGGGGTTCTTGATATCAATGGCCTCCAGCCCTACGGCCTGGGTGTAGGCCACAAAGAGGGCCAGCGCGGTCAAAGCGGCTGATCCGATGGCGAAGCCCTTTCCTATGGCCGCCGTGGTGTTGCCCAGGGCGTCCAGGCTGTCCGTGATCTTGCGGGTCTCGGGGCCCAGCTCGCTCATCTCGGATATCCCGCCCGCGTTGTCCGCGATAGGACCGTAGGCGTCCACGGTCATGGTCGCGCCCACCGTAGCCAGCATGCCTACTGCTGAAAGCCCGATCCCGTAAATCCCGGCGGCCTTGAAGCCTATGAACGTAGCCACACAGATGCCGAGCATGGGGAGATAAGTGGAGATCATCCCCACCGCCAGGCCGGCTATAATGACCGTGGCGGCTCCGGTCTCAGATTGGCCCGCTATCCTGCGGATCGGGGGGCCGGAGGTGTAGTATTCCGCCAGCAGTCCTATGGCTATTCCGCAAAGGAGTCCGCTGAAGACCGCCCAGAAGCAGCCCCAGGGCATCCCCAGCGAGCTGGTGACGATAATGGTCAAGACCACGAAGATCACCGCAGCCACAAAGGTGGTGTAACGCAGGGCGGCCGCGGGGTTGCCTCTTGCAAAGGCCTTGATGGAGAATACGCCGGCGAACGAACTCAAGAGACCCGCCATGACCACCAGTATGGGCATGGCCATGTACTTCAGCTTTATGGCTTCTTCGGACAAGCCCTTGAGCACGGCAAAGCGATCCACAAACTCCGGAGTAATGGTAAGCGTGGCGCCGATGGCTATGGTGGCGATGACCGAGCCTACAAAAGACTCGAAGATGTCCGCGCCCATACCGGCTATGTCGCCTACATTGTCGCCCACATTGTCCGCGATGACGCCCGGGTTTCTGGGGTCGTCCTCGGGGATCCCCGCCTCCACCTTGCCCACCAGGTCCGCGCCCACGTCAGCGGCCTTGGTGTAAACGCCGCCGCCGACACGCGCGAACAGGGCGATGGAGCTCGCACCCATGGCGAAGCCATTGATGTACTGTGCGGTTTCAGGAGATCCACCCCATACCCAGAACCAGAAGCCCAGCCCCAGCATGCCGAGACCGGCCACGGCCAGGCCCATGACCGCGCCGGAAAAATACGATACGTTCAGGGCCTTGGCCTGACCCGACTTGTTGGCCGCCTCGGCCGTTCGGGAGTTGCCGCGTGTCGCCGCGGTCATTCCGGAATAACCGGCGGCCATTGAGCAGAAGGCCCCTGTCAGGAACGCCAGGGCCGTCCTCCAAGCGATTCCTACCCCCAACAGTACGAACACCACCCCGATGAAGATTATCAGGATGGAGTACTCCCGCCTGAGGAAGGTCATGGCGCCTATGTGAATCTGGTCTTCCAGCTCCCGCATCAGCGGTGAACCATTCGGCTGCTTCTTTACGTAGCCGAAAATCAGCCACGCGATCACCAAGCTCAGTATCCCCAAGAACGGGGCGTAAACAGTTAATCCCTGCATCAGCTTCTACCCTCCTTGCTTTGAGATGAGATTTTGGCCGTTGACGGCGTTCATCGCCGCGTCAACACCCTCCCCAACGAAGAGCTCACATGCCCGAATTCCCAGCTCTATGACCTTCGTTACTACCCCCTCCTCATCCTCCCTGAAGGGGCTTAACACGAACTCTTGCACCTCCTCGCCCTCTGCAGGCCTGCCGATCCCGATCCTCACCCTCGGGAAGTCCTTTGTCCGGAGGTGCTCGATGCAGGAACCCACGCCCTTGTGGCCTCCTGCTCCTCCTCCCTTGGCCACTCGCACCCTGCCCAGAGGCAGATCCAGATCATCGTGGATCACCAGGACGGCGCCCGGATCCGTCCGGTAATACCGGACCCAGGCCCCCACGGCCTCGCCGCTTCGGTTCATGAACGTCATCGGACAGACTATGAGCACGGCTCGCCCCGCCACCAGAGCCCTGCCGTATCTGGACCGGAAACGGCCGGCCGAGAGTCCGATCCCCAGGCTCCGGGCGAATGCCTCCGCCACTGCGAAACCCATGTTATGCCTGGTCCGACTGTACTTGGATCCGGGATTTCCGAGCCCCGCAATCAGATACACTTCTTAAGGAACTCCCTTCACCCCCTTTCCATGATGATCTCTGTATCCCCTTCACTCCGCAGGCTCTTCGCCTTCGGTTTCTTCCTCTTCACCCCCGGGCCCCAGGCCCTCCTCTTCCTCGAGAGCACCCTCGACCGGCATCTCCTCGGATATGGATGGAGCGGCTACCACGGCCACGGTCAGATGACCATCCTGGGCGGTTGTCACTCCTTCGGGCAGTGAAATATCCTCAATGTGCACCGCGTCACCCATGTCCAGATGCGACACATCCACGTCCAATTGATCCATCAGCTTACCCGGGAGGCAGGAAACCGTGATCTCCCGCCTGATATACTGGAGGATACCGCCCTTGGTGACCCCGACGGGCTCTCCCACCAGATTCACCGGGATATCCACGGTGATCTCCTCGTCCATGGAGATCTCGTAGAAGTCCGCATGGAGGTATTCGCCCTTGATGGGGTCCACCTGAAGCTCCTTGAGCATGGCCGTTGCCTTGCGAACCCTTCCCTCCCCGGAGGCTATGTTGAGTCCTATGATGACGCTCTCCGCGCTTGCCTTCTTGAGAATGCTCTGCATGTCCCCGGAATTCACGGCCAGGTTGACCGTTCCGGTCTTGGGGCCATAAAACACAGCCGGTATTTGCTTGTTTTGTCGTATCTTTCTCGCCACTTCCTTACCTGTTTGAGACCTTACGGTAGCGGCCAGCTCGAACTGTGCCATTTATTCGTCCTCCCGAGTCCCCGCCGCCAGCGGGGGTTAATAATAAAAATTTTCACAAGATGCCCCAAAATGAAGCCCCCGCGCGAGGGGGCTTTTCCCGATCAGACAAACAAAGTGCTCACCGAGTGAGAGCTGTAGATCCGCTTGATGGTCTCGCCCAGCAGCTCGGCCACGGAAAGGACCGTGATCTTCGGGTTCTCCGAGGCCTCCTTTCCCAGCGGAATGGTATCGGTCACGATCAGGTGATCCATTGGGGATCGGCTTATCCGCTCGACGGCCGGGCCCGAGAGCACCGGATGGGTGCAACAGGCATAGACCCGGGCGGCTCCATGATTCACCAGGGCGCTTGCAGCCTGGGTGAGGGTTCCGGCCGTATCCACCATGTCGTCCAGGACTATGGCCGTCTTCCCGGCCACCTCGCCTATTATGTTCATGGCCTCCGCGATGTTGGGAGCATCCCGCCTCTTATCTATGATGGCCAGGGAGGCATCCAATCTCTTGGCAAAGGCCCTTGCCCGTTCCACCCCGCCGGCATCCGGGGAGACCATTACGAGATCATTCCCGAAATGGGCTTGAATATACTTCAAAAGGACCGGAGCTGCGAATAGATTGTCCACCGGTATGTCAAAATACCCCTGTATCTGGCCCGCATGCAGATCCACTGCGACCACCCTGTGCGCCCCTGCCACGGTGATCAGATCCGCCACCAGTTTGGCGCTTATCGGCACCCGGGGCTTTACCTTGCGATCCTGCCTGCCGTACCCGTAATACGGTATTACCGCGGTGATCCGCTTGGCGGACGCCCTCTTCAGGGCGTCGATGATTATCAGGAGCTGCATCAGATTGTCATTGACAGGCGTACAGGTCGATTGCAGAACAAATACGTCGCGGCCCCTGATATTCTCGTGGATCTCCACCTGGGTCTCACCGTCGCTGAAGGTCTTCGCGCTGATCCCCCCGGGCTCTATGCCCAGGTAACCGCAGACCTTCCGAGTAAGCTCGGGATTTGACCTTCCCCCAAAAAGCTTCATTCCTATTCAATCCGGCGTCCGAAGGACTCAACCCCCGGCGCCCCCCCAACCAGTTGGTAACAACGAAGACATCCCCCATTTTCCGTGACAGGAGCTCTTCACCCGCGCCCCGCGCATGCTCCGGGGAAGTGAATGCGCCAAAGACCGTCGGGCCGCTCCCCGTCATCAAGGCCCCTGCGGCCCCCGCCTCTCTCAGCGCCTCCTTGATGGTGCCTATGATCGGATAAGCCGTCTCTGTCACCCGTTCCAGATCGTTTTCCAGCAGATCCGCCACAGAGAACCGACCGTTTTTTAAGAGTGTGAATATATAGTCATATTCGCCTGTTGTCAACTCGATTTTGACCCGGTTGTAGACCCAAGCGGTGGAAACCGCGATCGGCGGCTTCACCAGGACGTACCATACCTCGGGCCACCACCCCAGGGGCTCCAAGAGCTCCCCCGCCCCCCGGGCGAGTGAAGGCACTGCTTGAAGGAAAAACGGTACATCCGCACCGAGTCTTGCCGCCTCCTCGGCCAGGTCGTCCGGGGAAAAAGCCCCCGGCCACATGTGGTCCATGGCGCGGAGAACGGCGCCGGCATCGCTGCTCCCGCCGCCGAGCCCGGCGGCCAACGGAATGCGTTTATCCAGGTAGAGGGAGATCCCCCTTCCCGGATCCGCCTTGGCAAGAAACGCCCTTGCCGCACGAACCGCCAGGTTGTCCTCGCCCCTGGGGACGGGCAGGCCCGTGGTGCGGAGGCTTACACCAGGGCTGTCCTTTTTTTCCACCTCCACCCTGTCGGTCAGGTCCACCGGCACCATGACGCTCACCAGCTCATGGTAACCGTCAGGCCTCCGGCCGGTGACCTTGAGGCGCAGGTTTAGCTTGGCCGGCGCCTCCAGGGTGATGCCATCCACGGGCCGGGCCTTTTAGCCCCTGAGCTTCAGGGTCAAAAACAGGGTATTGCCGCCCCGCCTGACCAGGAAGAGAACGGTATCGCCCTCCTCATATTCCGAGATCTTTTCCCGGTACTCGGACAGGGTCCTCACCTCCTGCCTGTCGATTTCCAGGATCAGGTCCCCCGGCCGCAGCCCGGCCTCCTCAGCCGGAGTGTTTCTTCCCACCTCCACAACCACCAGACCCTGCCGCTCGGGGATATCATAGTGCCTTGCCAGCTCCGGGGTGAGCTCCTCCACCCTCATGCCCAGGTCCATGCGGGGGGTGGTGGATTCCTCAGCAGTGGGTTCCTCTCCCTCCTCGAGTTTCCCTATCTTCACCTCCAGGATCTTCTTGCGGCCGTCCCTGACAACGCCCAACTCCACCACCTTTCCCACAGGTGTGGAGCCCACCATCATTGGGAGCTCGCTCATCTCCTTGACCTCCCTCCCCGCAAAGGAGACTATCACGTCCCCCCTTTGGACGCCGGCCTTGTCCGCCGGCCCGCCTGGTGTGACGTCGGCCACCAGGGCGCCCTTTTGGCTCTTCAATCCCAGCTTCTCCTGGAGCTCCGGGGTGATCGACTGGATCATCACGCCCAGCCACCCTCGAACCACCTTGCCTTCCTTGAGCTGGGGGAGCAGGTCCTTGGCCAGGTTCACCGGCACGGCGAAGCCGATTCCTATGCTGCCTCCGGTGCGGGAGTAAATGGCCGAATTGATGCCCACCACCTTCCCCTCGGTGTCTAGGAGAGGCCCCCCGCTGTTGCCCGGGTTGATGGAGGCATCGGTCTGGATGAAATTGGCGTAGGACTCCATTCCGATGCGACGATATTTAGCGCTCACTATGCCGGCTGTTACCGTATGACCCAATCCGAACGGATTTCCGATGGCCACCACCCAATCCCCGACCTCCAGGGAGTCGGAATCGCCGAACGGCAGAGGCTCCAGGTCCTCGTCCACGTCTATCTTGATGAGGGCCAGGTCGGTTTTGGGGTCCCTGCCCACTATCTCGGCCTCGTACTCATTGTCATCGGCCAGAATCACCTTTATCTCATCGGTCTTTTCCACAACGTGGTTGTTGGTCAGTATGAATCCCTCCTCGTCTATGATGAAGCCGCTCCCCAGGCTGCGCTGCCTGTACTCCCTGGGGATCTGGTCCCCGAAGAAGCGCTCGAAAAACTCGTTAAACGGATCGTCCTTGCCGTAGGGGCTGCTGAAGAACTGGAAGTCCCGGCCCTTGAGCACCTTGACCGTGCTGATGTTCACCACGGAATCCCTCACTTCCTTGACCAGGCCGCTGAAACTGCCCGGCGTCTCCGAGGCCCGCTTACCGGTTTGGGCGAAAACAGGCTGAGCCACGAAAAAGAAAACAAAAAGACACCAAAAAACCCCTATAATACCTCTTGATGATACCTTCATTATGATACTTCCTTTCTTGGTGAAATCGGGCCCTTTGTTCCGGGATCCCGACAATCAAATGGATCCGCCTGATCAATTGGGGGCGGCCTAACCCGTCGCCTTGACAAAACGCATCCTCAGGTCGGCCAACATGCTGTCCACGAACTTTTGCTCTTCCTCTGTCAAATTGCCCTCTGTCTTTTCCCTCAACATGCCTATAGTGTCTATTGTATGCTTGGCCAAGGGCAGACCTTTTGTCTTTTTTCCGGTTTGGGGATCCGGGATCTCGCCCAGATGGAAAAGGGCCGAGGAGCTCAGGCTCATGATCAGCGTGCTGAAGCTCACCTCGGGCAGCGGGGGCGTTTCATCCCGGCGCTGCTCCGAGGCCCCGGCCTCCCCGGCGGGCCGCCCCTGCTGCTCCTGCCCCCCCCTTTCAGCCTCTTCCTTCCTCGGCTCGCCAGTATCGTCAAAAGATCGCCTGTCCCTTACCACAAAGCCCTTTCCTTCAGTCTCCATGGCATCACTCCTTGCTTTCTTTGCGATATTCTTCCCTTATAGGGCTCAGAGCTCGATGCGCCGGGCGGAGTGTACATCCTCGATCCCGCGCAGCCCGGCCAGCACCTCTTCTCCGACCTGCACATGGGTGTAGAGAACACTCACGTTGCGGCCCTTGGCTTGGTCCTCGCCTACATGCATCCGGTTGATGTTGATACCGTTGTTCCCCAAGGCGGTGCAGATCCGTCCTATCACCCCGGGCCTGTCCTGATTGTATATCAGCAGCATGTGACCCTCGGGCACCGCTTCCAAATAGAAATCGTTGATGCGCAGGATCCTGGGCAGAGTCCGGCCGAATATGGTCCCTGAAATCACCGACTCCCCGCCCGCCGAGCGGACCCTCACCATCACCAGGCTGCCGAAATCCTCGGATTCCCTGGAGCGGGTCTCCAAAACCTTGATACCTCGTTCCGAGGCCATCAAACGGGCATTCACGAAGTTAACGTCGTCCTTCATCACCGGGGTGAGAAAGCCCTTCAGGACTGCGGTGGTCACCGCGCTCAGGTCATGCTCAGTGACCTTTCCCAAGTACCTGACCTCCACTTCCTCGGCCCCCCCACTGACCACTTGGCCTTGAAAAAGGCCCAGCTTCTCCCCCAGCACAGCGTAAGGGCCCAAAACCGCCATCAACTCAGGGCTCATGCTGGGGACGTTCACTGCATTCTTCACCCTCCCGTGCAAGAGGTATCCCACCACTTGCTCCGCCACCTCTCTGGCCACATTGTCCTGGGCCTCCCTGGTGGAGGCCCCCAGATGGGGCGTACATATGAAGTTGTCGAGCTCCATCAACCGGATGGATCCGGGCGGCTCCGCCGAGAACACGTCCAGGGCTGCTCCGCCCAAGTGACCGCCGGCCAGGGCCTCATAGAGCGCATCCTCGTCCACTATGCCGCCGCGAGCACAGTTCACGATCATGGCACCGGAGTTCATCTTGGAAAAGGCCTCGGCGCCCAATAGCCCGGTCGTCTCATCGGTCCTTGGCACATGAACCGTAACGTAGTCCGCTCTCGCCAGGAGCTCATCAAAGGTCACGGGCTCGCAGTCCAAACCTTCTATGATATCCGCCTTCAGGTACGGGTCATAGACCACCACCTTCATCTTCAAGCCTTTGGCCCGATCGGCGACCACCCGGCCGATCTTGCCCAAGCCCACCAGGCCCAGGACCTTGCCGTACACTTCCCTGCCCTGGTACTTCTTCTTTTCCCATTTCCCGTTCTTGAGACTGGCCGTGGCTTGGGGGATGTTGCGGGTCAGAGACATCAACAACGCGACGGCGTGCTCCGCCGTGGTGATTACGTTCCCTTCGGGGGTGTTCATAACCACTATACCGCGCCGGCTCGCCGCATCTATATCCACGTTGTCCAGGCCTATACCGGCCCTCCCTATGACCTTGAGCCTATCGGCGGCCTCGATGATCCTGGCGGTCACCTTGGTCGCGCTCCTGATCACCAGTGCGTCGAACCCACTGATCTCCCGGACCAGATCATCCTCTCCCAGCCCCGTGTTCACCACCGCCTCTACACCGGGTGTCTCCTCGAGGACCCTGAGCCCTACATCGGACAACGCATCACTAACAAGAACCTTCATCCCCGCCTCCTTCCTTTGGAACACTACCGCACCACCCGCAAAGATCGCTTTCACGGCTCCGAAGCGGCATCCGCCTTAAACTCCCGATTCTACCACCCGAGCCCTCGATGTCAAGATACTCCAGTGGCTCAATAACCTGAAACAGCCTGAAATACCTGTATCTTCTCCTAACCGTCCCCTGAAGGGGTAGGCGTTGAGCATGAGAGGTACCCCGTGTCGGCCTCCTTCCTCTTTAGGGCCACCTGCAGGGCCATTAAGGCGGCCGGTGTCACCCCTGAGACCCGGGATACCTGACCCAGGTTCACCGGGCGCACCCTGGCCAGCTTCTCCCTCACCTCGGTGGAAAGACCGTGCACCGCGCAGTAGTCCATGTCTTCCGGTATCCGGACCGACTCCATCCGCCTGAGCTTTTCCACCTGGCGTTCCTGTCGGTCTATGTAGCCCTGGTACTTGATACGTGTCTCCACCTCTTCGGCCACTGCCCTGTCGGTGGTTTCGAGCCCCGGGTCAAAAAAGGCGAGGTGATGGAAAACGATCTCGTTGCGCCTAAGGAGTTGAGCCAGTGAGACCGCGTTCTTGATAGGGGGCGATCCCAGATCCCGGAGCCTGTCCAGGACTCCGGGCTCGGGGCGTATCGTAACCCCTTCCAGCCTTTTCAGCAGATCCTCGATGGCCGAGCGCTTTCTGCAGAAGGCCCTGTAGACCTCATCCGGAACCAGGCCCAGGCGGCGTCCCATATCCCTGAGCCGGAGGTCCGCGTTGTCCTCGCGGAGGAGCAGCCGGTACTCGGCCCTGGATGTAAACATCCGGTAAGGCTCTTTTGTCCCCCTTGTGACCAGGTCGTCGATGAGTACGCCTATGTATGCCTGGGACCTGTCCAGGATCAAGGGGGGCTCGCCCCTGACCTTGAGGGCCGCGTTTATTCCGGCCAGAAGGCCCTGGGCCGCGGCCTCTTCATACCCGCTGGTGCCGTTGATCTGGCCCGCATGAAAGAGCCCTTCTATATCCTTGGTCTCCTGGTTGAGCCTCAACTGGACCGGATCCACATAGTCATACTCAATGGCATACCCGGGCCGGAGGATCTCGGCGCGCTCAAGCCCGGGGACGGCACGGACCATTCGCTCCTGAATGTCCACCGGCAGACTGGTGGACAGGCCGTTGGGGTAAACCTCCTCGGTCTCCAATCCCTCCGGCTCCAGGAAGACTTGGTGTCTTGGCTTCTCTTCGAAGCGCACCACCTTGTCCTCGATCGAGGGGCAGTAGCGGGCGCCCGTACCCTCTATCACCCCGCCGAAGAGCGGAGATCGATCCAGTCCCGACCTGATTATTTCATGGCATTCCCGGGTGGTATATGTGATATGGCACGGGACTTGAGGCAATGGCAGGCGGGTCGTCTCGAAGCTGAAAGGCCTGGGATCCGGATCCCCGTGCTGGACTTCCAGGCCGCAGTAGTCGATTGTCCTGGAATTCAATCTCGGCGTAGTCCCGGTCTTCAACCGGCCCATCTCGAAACCCAGCTCCATGAGCTGCTGCGAGAGCCTCGTGCTAGGGGGATCGCCCATGCGCCCGGCCGGGAACTTCTCCATGCCCACGTGTATCAGGCCCCTCAGGAAAGTCCCCGTGGTAAGAATGACCGTACGACTCGAGAATCTCTCCCGGAGCTCGGTCTCCACGCCCTGCACGCGGCCGTTTTCCACCAGCAGCCGCTCCACCACCGCCTGTCGTATGCAGAGACCCGGCTGCCGCTCCACAACCGCCTTCATACGCCTGCGGTACAGGTCCCGGTCGTTCTGGCTCCTGGTTCCCTGTACGGCCACCCCTTTGCGCCTGTTGAGACGCCGGAGCTGTATGGCGGTCTCGTCGGCCACCTTGGCCATCCGGCCTCCCAGTGCGCCTATCTCCTTGACCAGGTGGCCCTTGGCCAATCCCCCCACGGCCGGATTGCAGCTCATGGCCGCCACGTGATCCAGATTGATGGTGAGGAGAAGGACGGAATGCCCCATCCCCGCCGCCGCAAGGGCGGCTTCACATCCTGCGTGTCCCGCTCCCACCACGATCACGTCATAGGACCGACCGGAGTCAGCCTGTGAGCCTCTCATCCGAACACGTCCCTTAGCACAATGGTTTGATCACGCCCCGGCCCCACTGAGATAATGGCGATGGGGACTCCGCTCAGCTCTTGGATGCGGTCCAGGTAGGCCCTGGTCTCGCGGGGCAGGGACCGGAGGTCCCGAGCCGAGGCAATGTCGCTCTCCCATCCCGGGAGCTCCTCGTAGATCGGCCTGCAGCGAGCGAGGCGCTCGAGGCTGGCCGGACGGGACATCACCCGGCCGCCCTCCCGTTCATAGGCCACGCAGATCTTGAGCCTCTCCAGGCCGGTGAGAACATCCAGCTTGGTTATGCTCATGCTGTCCAGGCCGTTCAGCCGCTTGGAGTCTTGAATCATGACCAGGTCCAGCCACCCGCACCTGCGTCTCCTCCCGGTGGTGGCACCGAACTCTGCCCCTCGCTCCTGTATGTAGTCGCCCGTGGCGTCAGTCAGCTCGGCGGTGAACGGGCCTGATCCCACCCTGGTGGTATAGGCCTTGACTATTCCGTTGACGTGGTGGAGCCGGTTTGGGCCCACCCCTGCCCCTGCGCAGGCCCCGCCGGAGACTGGATTGGATGAGGTCACGAACGGGTATGTCCCGTGATCGATGTCCAGGTGCGTGCCCTGGGCACCCTCGAAAAGGACGTTCTTCCCGGCCTCCTCGGCTTCATGGATCTCCACGGAGACGTCTGTGATGTAAGGCCTGAGGGCTTGTCCCATAGCCAGGTAACGCTCCAAGACCGGCTGGAAGTCCAAGGGCTCGGCATTCAGAAACCTTTTAAGCAGAAAGTTCTTCTCCTCCAGGTTCCTGCGCAGCTTATCCTCCAAGGTGTGCGGCTCCAGGAGATCCACCGCCCGAACTCCCCTTCGCCCTGATTTGTCCTCATAGGCCGGACCGATCCCCCGGCCGGTGGTGCCTATCCTTCCCGTGCCCATGGCCGCTTCCCTGGCCGCGTCCAGGGCCTTGTGATAGGGGAGGATGATGTGGGCCTTGTCGCTGAGGCCGAGATTCTCGGGGCCTACGAAGACCCCTTTCCCGCGCAATTTCTCCATCTCCTCCAGCAGTACGCCGGGATCCACCACCACCCCGTTCCCTATCAGGCACTTCTTCTCCGGGTGTAGGATCCCGGAAGGGACGAGATGGCATATGGTCGATCGGCCTCCGACCACCAGGGTATGGCCTGCGTTGTTACCGCCCTGGTATCGTACTACCACGTCAGCCCTTGTGGTGAGCAGATCCACGATCTTGCCCTTGCCCTCGTCCCCCCACTGAGTCCCTACAACCACCGCGTTCGGCATATTCTTCCTCCATCCGGAGCGGGCGGTCCGGAGTAAGCCGCCCGGCCGGGCCCTATTTGAAGTGTTTGAGCGGGGGCTTTCCAATGGCGAATACATTGAAGCCGATTTGGTAAAGCCTCTCGTGGTCCAGTATATTGCGCCCATCGAACACGAATGCCGGCCGCACCATGGACTCGAGAATGCGCTCGTAATCAAGGTGCTTGTATATGTCCCACTCGGTCATCACGGCGATTGCGTGGGCTCCGCTTGCCGCCTTGTAAGGATCCTCCTCGAAGGTGATCCTCCCTTCCACACCTGAGAGGTCCTGCCTGGCGTTTTCCAGCGCCTTGGGGTCAGAGACGACCAGCTCCGCCCTCTCCTCCAGCAGGCCCTTGGCCACATAGATGGCGGGAGATTCCCGGGTGTCTCCCGTGTTGGCCTTGAAGGCGAAGCCGAAGAGGGCTATCCGCTTTCCTGCCGCAGTGTTGAACATGTTGCTCAACATGTTCCTTATGAAACGCCTCTCCTGCCACTCGTTGATGCTAACCACCGACTCCCAGTACCCTGCGACCTCCTCGAGCCCGTAGCTCCGGCAGATGTATACTAGGTTCAATATGTCCTTTTTGAAGCAGGACCCGCCGAACCCAACGCTGGCCTTCAAGAACTCCGGTCCTATGCGCGAGTCCATTCCTATGGCCCTGGCCACCTCGTCCACCACCGCCTCGGTCTCCTCGCACAGGGCCGAAATGGAATTGATGGACGAGACCCTTTGAGCCAGGAAGGCGTTGGCGGTCAATTTGGAAAGCTCCGAGCTCCATATGTTGGACTGGATTATGCGCTCCCTGGGGACCCAACGCGCATAGATCTCGACTATCTCCTCCCGCGCGCGTATGCCCGCGGGGGTCTCCCTGGCTCCCACCAG
Source organism: uncultured Desulfobacterales bacterium (assembly GCA_964647905.1). GTDB lineage: Bacteria > Desulfobacterota > DSM-4660 > Desulfatiglandales > HGW-15 > CAZYJR01. The sequence goes on from CAZYJR010000019.1 coordinate 27,282, forward strand.
GACCCTGTCCGGGTCTTCCAGGTCTCGAATCGCGCTCCCTTCGGCAAGGAATTCCGGGTTGGAGACCACTTGAAAGCCGGGGGCCCCGGGGCTGGTTCCCAGAATACGCTCCATGGCGGCGGCCGTGCGGACGGGCAAGGTGGACTTTTCAACGATTATCTTGTCCGAGCCGGAGTTCTCCAGGATCTGGCGTGCGGTCTTCTCCCAGTACTGGAGATCCGCGGCCATCCCCGCCCCCTGACCGAAGGTCTTGGTCGGGGTGTTGACCGAGACAAAGATTATATCAGCGTCCCGTATGCCCCCTTCTATGTCCTCGGAGAAAAAGAGGTTCCGGTCCCTGACCCGACTCACCACCTCCTCCAGTCCGGGCTCATAGATGGGCAGGTTATCGCTGTTCCAGGCGGCTATTCTAGCCCTGTCCACATCCACCACCGTGACCCTGTAAGCCGGGCACTTGTCCGCGATCACCGCCATGGTGGGCCCGCCTACGTACCCAGCGCCTATACACAAAATATTCCTTTTGAAATCCAAATCGAGCCTCCTTCTCTTCCTCCCGGACCGGTTCAGCCCCGCGCCGTGGCCCTAAGGGAGAAATAGTCCGACACGGCTTCGGTCAGGCCCTCTATTGTATACACGGGCGCGGTCACCGTCACCTCGAACCCATGCTCCACGGCTGTCTTCGCGGTAATCGGTCCGATGCAGGCGACCGCCACCCCTTGCATCCACTCCCCCGGCCCGCCCGGGTCTCCAGCGAACATACGAGCGAAGTTGCTCACCGTGGACGAGCTGGTGAAAGTCACCATGTCTATCCGGCCCTGCTCCAGCATGGACCGGACTCCCCGCGCATCAGCCTCCGGGAGTATGGTCCTGTAGGCCGGCACCACCTCCACCCCGGCCCCCATGCGCTCCAGCTCTACAGGGAGTATCTCCCTGGCGGTCTCCGCCCTCGGGATCAGGATCCTCGCTCCGTCCAGGGAGTCCTGTCCCAGGGCCTCCACTACGGCCTCTGCACGGTACTCCCCCGGGACCAGATCGGGAATGATTCCCCGCATCCGAAGGGCTTCGGCCGTTGCCGGGCCGATGGCGCCTATCCGGGCGCCTCCCAGGGCCCTCGCGTCCAATCCCTTGCCGGCCATTCGTTCGAAGAAAGACCGCACGCCGTTGGCACTGGTGAACAGGACCCAAGTGTATCGGCTCAAGGATTCCACGGCCGCGTCCAGCGGCTCCCAGGTCTCCGGAGGGACCACCTCGATGGTGGGGAACTGGATGCATTCGGCACCCAGTTCGGCCAGCCTCTCCACCAGCACGCCGGCCTGGGCCCTGGCCCTGGTGACCAAAATGCGCCTGCCGAAAAGCGGGCGCTTCTCGAACCAGGCCAGCTCCTCCCTGAGTGATACGACCTCGCCCACCACGATCACCGCCGGAGGTTTGATGCCCTGCTCCAGGACCACACCGGCTATCTCTCCCAGAGGGGCGGTGACCGTCCGCTGCTCGGCCACGGTGCCCCGGCGTATCACAGCCACCGGAGTCTCGGCCGGGCGGCCGTGCTCCATAAGCCTCTGCGCGATTGCGGGCAGGTTTCCAACCCCCATCAGGAAGACCAGCGTCCCGGCCCCTGTGCTGAGGCGATCCCACGCGATGCTCGAACCCTCCTTGGACGGGTCCTCGTGGCCGGTCACAAAGGCGGCGGTGGCCGTAATGTCCCTGTGGGTGAGGGGGATGCCCGCGTACGCGGGGACCCCCACCGCGGAAGTGACTCCGGGGACCACCTCAAAGCGGATCCCGCACCGGGCCAACTCCCGGGCCTCCTCCCCGCCCCGGCCGAAAACGAAGGGATCGCCCCCTTTGAGGCGCACCACGACCCTTCCCATCAGGGCGAGTTCCACCATGAGGGCGTTTATCTCCTCCTGGCCGCGCGAATGGTCGCCGGCCTTTTTCCCCACATAGATGAGCTCAGCGTCCGGCCGGGCGTACTCCAGGAGGGCCGGGCTTGCGAGGTAATCATAGACGACCGCGTCCGCCTTGGCCATGCACTCCCGCCCTCTGATCGTCAGCAGCCCCGGGTCTCCGGGCCCCGCTCCCACCAGATATACCATCCCTCTCTCAATCGGTCTCATCCGCGCCCCCTCCGGTTGCCGGGGCGGCTTTCCCGGCCAGGCAGCCGTCGCCCGAACCCCGGTAGATGCGATCCAATATGTGCCCCCCTCCGGAGGAAAGAATCCGCGCGGCCAGAGCTCTCCCCAGATCCTCGGGCCGCATCTTGTCTCCTGAGACCCGGTCCGCTATCACCCTGCTCCCGTCCAGCTCCGCCACCAAACCACTCAGGACCACCCTGTCCCCTTCCAGGACCGCGTGTCCGGCTATCGGCACCTGGCATCCGCCCTCGAGGTCCCGGAGAAAGGCCCGCTCGGCCCTCACCCTCAGCTCGGTCTCCTGATGATTGATGAATGCGAGCAATTCCCGGGTTCGGGTGTCGTCCTCGCGCATCTCCAACCCCAGAGCGCCCTGGCCCACGGCCGGGAGGACCAGGCTCACCGGGAGCGCCTGGGTGATCCCGGCCCCCAATCCGAGACGATTGAGACCGGCGGCGGCCAGGACCACGGCGTCAAGATCGCCCGAGCCCAGCTTGGCCAGGCGCGTGTCCACGTTCCCGCGCAAAGAAAGAATTCTCAGATCGGGGCGCATGCTCAGGAGCTGCGCTGAGCGCCTGAGACTGCTGGTTCCCACCCTGGCTCCCCGCGCCAGGTCCTGGAACCCCGCGCATCCCGAGGTTGCTATCAGGGCGTCCCTGGGGTCCTCCCTGCGGGGAAAGGCCGCTAGGCAGAGCCCCTCGGGCAGCTCCGCAGGGACGTCCTTCATGCTGTGGACAGCCACGTCCACCCGGCCTTGGAGGAGCGCTTCCTCGATCTCCTTTACGAAGAGGCCTTTCCCGCCAACCAAGCTCAGGGGCGAGTCCAGGATCTTGTCGCCCTTGGTCTTTATGCGCACCAGCTCCACACGCACCCCAGGGTCATGCTCCCGGATCCTGCTCCTCACCCACTCGCTCTGCGCCAGAGCCAGGCGGCTCCCCCGCGTCCCGATTCGAACCATCATCGACCTATGACTCCACTGTCCGGGGTGTCCGCCGCCCGCCTGTCCAACAGATACCGGGCAAGGGCCAAGTCGCCGGGGGTGGTCACCTTGATGTTGTCCTCATCTCCGTCCATGACAGTGACCGTTATCCCGGCCCGCTCCACCAATTGAGCATCGTCCGAGGCCTCGTCCCATGCCTCGTCTTGGGCCCTCTTGTGGACATCCCGCAGGAGCCCGGCGTGGAACGCCTGGGGGGTCTGAACCAGCCTGAGGAGGGAACGATCCAGGGTCCGAACCACCAGCCGCCCTTGCCCCGGGTCCACCTCCTTGACCGTGTCCCTGGCCGGCACTGCGGCCACCGCCGCGCCGTGTTCAATGGCCCCTGAGACGATACGCTCTATCAATGCGGGCCGAACCAGGGGGCGCACCCCGTCGTGGACCACTATGACCCGGCAGAGACCGGTGCAGGCCTCCAGGCCCATGCGAACCGAGTCCTGCCTCCTCCCCCCTCCGGCCACCACCCGGCTGACCTTTGTCAATCCGTATTGCTCCACGATACCGGCCCGGCAATAATCCAGGGCCTCTTCCGGGGCCACCAGGACCACGCGCCCCACTATCGGGCAGGACTGAAACGCCTCCAGGGTTACGGCCAATACGGGGCGACCGCCCAGCTCCATGAACTGCTTGGGCCGCCCTGAGCCCATACGCACACCCGCACCCGCAGCAGGGACCACTGCGACCACCCCTTCGCCCTCGCGGCTCTCCCCGATTGCTCGCCCGGACCTCATCCACACCCCTGCGGGGCCGCAAAAAAAGAGGCCTCCCTCAAGGCCTCGGCACCCCTTCTCATGGCTTGGGATTTAATGTGGACCCGTCCGCCGCTCAGGCCCGGGCCGCTTTCCTTGTCTGCTTCTTCAAGCGATTCATTTGGCGCCTGAGGACTTCCACCCTGGCCTTGTCATCCGCCTCCCTGGCCTCCTGCTTCTCCCGCCTTATCCGGGCGATCTTCTCCTTGAGCTCCTTTACCGTGGCCCCGGTCTTGGTGCGCTTCCTCGTCGAGGGCCCCTTTTCCTCCAGGTCCCAAGCCTCCCTTATGAGGCTCAGGAGCTCTTCCTTTTTCATCGCGTGCACGCCGCTCACGCCCGGGATCTCCATGGCCACCTCTCGGAGCTCGGTCGCCGTCATCTTCTCCAGGGGCTTTCCGATCTCCTGGTGCTTCTGCTTGGACTTGGCCATGAGGTCTTCTTGTTTCTTGTCTTGCTGTTGAGTGTTTTCCTCTTCCATGGTGCTTCTTGCTCCTTTGTTCAAATTCGAATCGGCCGGTCTCCTTCCCCGGCCTCGGGTTTACGACTTCTTCAAAAAGGGAGAGAGCAGATCAATGGGAATGGGGAAAAGCGTGGTGGAGTTCCCCTGTGACGCTATCTCCCTCAGGGTCTGGAGGTACCTCAGCTGCAGGGCCTCAGGATACCTCCTGATGATCTCCGCAGCATCGGCCAGCCGGTTGGCCGCCTGGTATTCGGCCTCCGCACCGATCACCTTGGCGCGCCGCTCCCGCTCGGCTTCCGCCTGCCGGGCCATGGAGCGCTGCATCTCGTCCGGCAGGTCGATGTGTTTCACCTCCACGGTGGTCACCTTGATTCCCCACGGGTCAGTGTGGGTGTCCAGAATCTCCTGGAGCCTGGCGTTGATCTTGTCCCGCTCCGCCAGTAGCTCGTCCAGCTCCACCTGGCCGCACACGCTCCTCAGGGTGGTCTGAGACAACTGGGAGGTGGCGAAGAGGTAATTCTCCACCTCCACCGTGGCGCTGGTGGGATTCATGACCCGGAAATAGATCACCGCGTTCACCTTCACCGAGACGTTGTCCCGGGTTATCACATCCTGGGAGGGCACGTCCATGGCCACCAGGCGGAGGCTCACCTTGACCATCTTGTCTATCACCGGGATCAGGATGATCAGACCGGGTCCCTTGGTCTTTATCACCCGACCGAGACGAAAGATCACGCCCCTTTCATACTCCTTGAGTATCCTCAAGGCCGAGGCGAGAAACATCACCACGAGCACGAGCGCCAGGATGTAAAACATGGCCTACCTCCTTCTTCTCTGGCAGAGCCCAAGACTCTTACCAGGAGCAAGTCCGCTTTGCAACCCGCAGGCGCAGCAGGGGCACAGGCAAAGGAAGAATCAGAGAGCGGACCCGGATCTTTTCTGCTCGACCCGGCGCACCTCCAGGACCAGCCCTCGCATGCCCACGACCTCCACCTGCTCTCCCGGATCCAGGGCCTGATCCGACCGGGCCCGCCAAGCCTCCCCCCGGACCATTACCACACCCTCGGGGTCTATGCGTTTTTGAACCGACCCGGTGACCCCGAGCATGCCCTCGGCCCCCCCCATGGGCTTGGTTCGATAGGCCCTGAAGGCCAGCCAGGCCACGGCCACGAAAAATCCTCCCACCAATGCGATGGTCGGGGCCATAACACGGATCGAGACTGATACCTCCTCGAAGAGCATGATAGAGCCCAGGGTCAGGGAAATCAATCCGCCCACCGATAGCAGCCCGTAGCTGGTCACCTTTATCTCGGCGATGAAAAAGATTATGGCCAGGGCTATGAGGAGCAGGCCGGCATAATTGACCGGAAGGGTTTGAAAAGAGAAAAAGGCCAGTATCAGTGAGATGGCGCCTATCACCCCGGGCAGGAGCGCCCCGGGGTGGCTGAGCTCGAAATAGAGGCCGGCGAGCCCGATCATCATCAGGATATAGGCGATATTGGGATCGCTTATGGTCTCCAGGATCCGGTCCCTGAGATCCGGGCGGTAATGGACCCTCTCCAGCTCCGCGGTCTCCAGGACAACGGTTCGGCCGCCCGAGGCCACCTCCCGCTGGTCGAGCCGTCGGAACAGGTCGTCCATGTCCTCGGCGATCAGGTCCACCACCCCCTTTTCCAAGGCCTCTTCGGCGGTGATCGATACGCTCTCCCTGATCGCCTTCTCCACCCACTCGCCGTTCCGCCCCCTCTCCTCGGCGATCCCCCTTCCGTAGGCGGCCATGTCATTGACCACCTTCCGGGACATCTCCTGGTCTATGTCCTTGCCCCCGGCTCCCACAGGATGCGCCGCACCGATGTTGGTGCCGGGGGCCATTGCGGCGACGTGCCCGGCCACCGTCACCATAACCCCGGCGGACGCCGCTCCCGCCCCCTTGGGGCCCACATATACCACCACGGGCACCGTGGAATTCATGATGGCCTTTACCATGGTGCGCATGGAGGAAGCCAATCCTCCCGGGGTGTCCAAGCGCAGGACCACGAGTTCGGCATCCTTCTCCGCCGCCCGTCTTATTCCCCTCGCCACATACATGGCCGTACCCGGGCTTATGGCGGCGTCCAACTCCAGGATCACGGCCTTGCCCGCGACCTCCTCCCCGTAGCATGCATCGGCCCGGAGGAATGCCGCAAATGCCGCCAAGAGCCCGTAAAGGAACAGACACGCGAGCCGGCGCGTATCACTCATCCCTTCGCCCTCCCAGTCCCAGGATCTTCATTATCTCCTGTACGTCCCTCCACACGGGCCGCTTGGCCTCCGCGTTTCTCAGAAGGTAGGCCGGATGAAAGGTGGGCATCACGGGTATCCCCATGAACCGCGACCACCGCCCCCTGTCCCTGGTCATGGAAAACCCTTCTCCCAGCAGCTCCCTGCCGGCGACCCGACCCAGGGTGCATATCACCTTGGGTGCGATGAGCTCTATCTGCCGCTCGAGAAAAGGGAAACACTCCCGGATCTCCTCGGCCAGAGGATCCCTGTTCCTGGGGGGCCTGCACTTGACCACATTGCAGATGTACACATCCTCCCTTGTCAAGCCCATCGCGCGGATTATCCGGGTCAGAAGCCCCCCGGCCTCTCCCACGAACGGTCTCCCTGCGCGGTCCTCTTCCCGCCCCGGACCCTCGCCCACAAAGACCAGATCGGCCCTCGAGTCACCCTCGCCGAAGACTATATGAGTCCTGCCGGTGTGGAGCGGGCAGCGGCGGCACTCCCCCAGCATCTTCCGGAGCTCCTCCAGGGATTCAGCCGCGCCCAAGGTTACACCCCGGGCATCCGGGCCCGAGAGTGGCCGGGCATCCATGTATTCAGGCACCCTGGAGGAGATCAAAGGGGGGTCCAGGCCCAGGTCCCTCCCGGCCATGAGCAGGTCCTTGAGGGCCTGAACGGCCCTTTTCAGCTCGCGCCGCCCGTCCGCCGGGCCGTCCAAAGGTCTCGAACCCGATCCAGTATGCAATCGGCCACCTCGTCCTTGGTCATCATTGGCATGTCCTCCACCCGCCCGTCGCGGTGGAGGAACTTGACCAAATTGGTGTCTGTCTCGAATCCGGCGTCCTCCCTGGAGACGTCGTTCGCCACCACCATGTCCACGTTTTTCTTTTCCAGTTTTTCCCTGGCGTGACTCACCAGGGACTCGGTCTCGGCTGCAAAGCCCACGAGCAGGCATGGGGAATTTTCCCTCAGACGCCCAAGCTCCGCCAGTATGTCCGGGGTCCGCACCAACTCGATCACCTGCGTCTCCCGGGCGCCCTTCTTGATCTTCTGATCTGCGGATTCCTTCGGCCGGTAGTCCGATACCGCAGCCGCCTTGATCACCGCATCGCACCCCTCCCACTCGGCCATGACCGCGCGCCTCATCTCCTCGGCCGAGCGCACCCCTATGTGAGCGACTCCCAGAGGGGGATTCAAGGCGCCGGGACCGCTCACCAGGATCACTTCCGCCCCCCGCCTGCGGGCCGCCCCGGCCAGGGCGTATCCCATCTTGCCGCTGGAGCGGTTGGTGATGAACCTCACCGGGTCTATTGCCTCCATGGTTGCCCCGGCTGTCACCATCAGCCTCCTGCCTGCGAGATCCTTCGGAGACAAGAGCCAGGCGGCCCTCTCAATGATGTCCTCGACCTCGGGCAGCCTTCCGGGTCCCTCGGCCCTGCAGGCCAGCCCGCCCGTACCGGGCTCCATGAGGCTTACGCCCCGTTCGATCAGTATACGGATGTTCTCCTGTACCGCAGGGTTTTGGTACATGTGGGTGTTCATGGCCGGACAGATCAGGACCGGCGCGGTGGCTGCAACCGCCATGGTGGACAGGAAGTCGTCCGCCGTCCCCCGGGCCGCCTTGGCCAAGAAATTCGCCGTGGCCGGGGCCACCAGCACCAGGTCGGTATCCTGGCCCCATTGGATATGGTCCATGGGTCCGGTGCCCGGATCGAACATCCCGGTTATCACCCGGCGCCCGGAGAGGGCCTCGAAGGTGAGCGGGGTCACGAACCGGGCGGCGTTCCGGGTCATGGCCACCCTGGTCTCGGCCCCTTCCGTTACCAGCCGCCGGAGGATTTCCGCCGCCTTATAAGCGGCGATCCCTCCGGTCACTCCCAATGTGACGCGCTTTCCCTTCATACTTCCCCGCCGGCCTCTCTCGGCCGCCGCGCATTGCTTTCAGGGGAGCAGTGCGGCGTACTCCTCCTTCTCGGAGGCCCCCATACGAACCGGCCAGGAGTCTTCCAAGCCCAGCAGATCCTGGAGCTCCTTCCCGGCATCCGCCGCCTGTTCCCGGCTGTTGAAAAAACCCACCCTCAGGCGCATCCACTCCTTCCCTTCAACCGTGGCCCTGCTGATGTAGACCGGATAGCCGTTTTCTAGGAGCTTGACCGCGGGCCCCTCGATTGGATCGAGAGAGGGCGAGGAGATGACGTTCACCACCCAGTCTCCACCCGGCGCGCGCTCCCCCGTGTCCTCATCCCCGGGAGGCGAAAGGCAGAGCCTCAGCCCCGAAGGCAGGGGCCGGTGAGGGAGCCCCGCATCCATGGGTACACCCCGGAGCCTCTCCCGGTTCACCTGGAATAAGAGCGGCCACTTCAAGGGGTCTCCGTACACTTCCTCTCTCGCGGCGATGGAAGCGAGTGTCTCCCCCTCCTCCACCTCGTATGCTCCGGGCGGAACCCGATCCTCCCCGGCATCCGCCGGCTCTCCCACCGCCACCCCGGCAAGCGGCTCCTCCCCAAGGGAGATATCAGCCTTGCCGGGCGAGCTCACACCCGCGATCCCTTGCACCGGCGCCGCGGCCCGCTCCTTGACCGCCGGGGCCTTTTCCCCGGCCCGGCGGGGCTCGGGTATGGGCTTGACCACCCGGACCTCGGCGTCTTCTCCGCCTCTTGGCGGGGATTCCTCGCCCGAGCAACCCCAGATCCACATAAGAGACAACAACACCACTGCAGGAACAGCCCGAAGCCTCATAAATATCCCCTGAAAACGCCGGTACCATTTAATCGCAAAACCGAACGCTTGACAACATAAAACCTCCATGACGGCACCGGTTCCCGGCATGGAGCCCGGGGGGTTTGTCCTTGACACCATGGGTCGGTTTTACCACTATGCATTCATCCCGTTCCCCCGGGATGCGGGTATTCGCGGACTGTGGAGGATGAACCATGAACGTCCTTATTGTGGGAGGAGGAGGGCGGGAGCACGCCCTTGCTTGGAAGGCGGCCCGCTCGGGACACGCAGACAAGGTATTTGTCGCCCCGGGCAACGCCGGGACCGCCCGTGAACAGGGGGTGGAAAACGCCCCCATAGGTGCGTCCGGCATCAAGGACCTCATCGGCTTCGCCGCCTCTCACCAGGTGGGGCTCGCCATAGTGGGTCCGGAAGCGCCCCTTGTAGCGGGCATAGTGGACGCCTTCGAGCATGCCGGGCTTCCATGCCTGGGGCCTTCCAGGGCGGCCTCCCGGCTGGAAGGCTCAAAGGCGTTCGCCAAGGACTTCATGAGCCGCCACGGCATCCCTACGGCCTCCTACGCCACCTTCCAGGACTTGGACTCGGCGTCCAGATACATAAGGGAGCACGGGGCGCCGCTGGTCCTCAAGGCCGACGGCCTGGCGGCCGGCAAGGGCGTGATTCCGGCCCGGAGCGTGGATCAGGCCCTGGAGACCGCCGAGGCCATGCTCTCGGGGAGGGCCTTCGGGAGCGCCGGGCGGAAGCTGGTCGTGGAGGAGCTCTTGACCGGTGAAGAAGCGAGCTTCATCGTCATGGTGGACGGCGAGCATATCCTGCCCCTGGCCACCAGCCAGGATCACAAGGCCAGGGACGACGGAGACACCGGGCCGAACACAGGGGGCATGGGGGCATACTCCCCCGCACCGGTGGTTACCCCTGACCTCTTCGCCCGCATCATGAAAGAGGTGATCGAACCGACTGTCCGGGGAATGGCCGAAGAAGGGACCCCTTACCGGGGATTCCTGTATGCCGGTCTCATGGTGGGCGAAGACGGGCGACCCAGGGTACTGGAGTTCAACTGCCGCTTCGGCGACCCGGAGGCGCAGCCCATCATGCTGAGGCTGCGCTCCGACTTGGTGGAGCTTTGCCTGGCCGGCCTGGAGAGCACCCTGCACCGTTGCCGGGCGGACTGGGAGGAACGGGCCTCATTGGGCGTGGTGATGGCCGCCGGCGGCTACCCGGAGTCATATCGCAAGGGAGACCCTATAACCGGACTTCTCGATCCCGAGCCCGAGGGGATCAAGGTGTTCCACGCGGGAACCGCGCTCCGCGAGGGACGGGTGGTAACGGACGGAGGCAGGGTGTTGTGCGTGACCGCCCTGGGCGATACGGTGAGAGACGCCCAGGCAAGGGCCTATGAGCAGGTGGGCCGGATCACCTGGCCCGGGGCCTATTACAGGACCGATATAGGCCACAGGGCCCTGGCCCGGGAGCGCCGGTGATAGGGAGACGGCCCCGCTCTCCTCATTCTCTTACAGGCTGGTTGAAGTAGCCCAGAGTAAGGCCGGGAAAGGCCTGCTTGAGCCGTTCAGCCACCCGGTGCATACCCATACCGGGAGATCCATCCTCGGGCAGGGCCTTCAAATAGTGAACCGGATCTATGCACAGGTTCTTCAGGTGAATGAACCGGACGCCGGTTCGAGCAACCAGGTCCAGGAGCGCCTCGAACTCGGCTTCACGGTCAGATACTCCCGGGAAAACAAGGTAGTTGAGCATGGTGTAGACCCCTATGGACCCGGCGCGCATCAGGGCCTCCACCACGTCTTCGAACCCGTATCCCGCAGGCCTGTAGTATGCCTCGTACACCTCGCGCCGCGCACTGTTGAGGCTTATCCTGACCGAGTCAAGGCCGCTTTCCATCACCTCTTCAAGGGCCCCGGGCATGCCGCCGTTGGTGTTCATGTTTATGGTCCCCCGCCCGGTCTTGCTCCTGATCCCCCGAATGCTCCGGGCTATCAGGTCGTGCTCGGTAAGCGGCTCCCCTTCGCAGCCCTGCCCGAAGCTCACTATTGATCGAGGAGCGCCCTCCAGATGACGAACCGCCGGGGAGACCACTTCTGAGAGAGAGGGGGTGAAGGCGATCCGCCGGTGCGAGGCAGGGCAGCCGTCCTCCGGTTGAAGCGAGAGGCAGCCCAGGCAGGCGGCGTTGCATGCCCGGCTGACGGGAAGAGGGGCCTCCCAGCGGCCCAGAAATAGGTTCTTCGCCGCAAAGCAGTGGTTGACTGTGGCGCAGCGCGCAAGGTGCTCGATCAGCCTCCCCGAGCCGTTTTCTGATCGGTATGCCCGAATGGCGCGCACCAGGTCCCTGTCGTCGTAATTGCGGGGATCCCAGCGGGGGTTGCTCTCCACGCGATACCCTGCCGCCCAATAACGCCCCTCGAGGTAGCCTACGGCCGTGTAGGCCCACGAGGGAAGCACATAGTCCTTGGCCAAATAGTCCGCCGCCGGCAGATGCGTCCTCACAAAACCTGGCTCCAGGAAGGCCGCCACCGCATGGATCGGCTCCGTTCGCCCGCCCACGGGTCCTTCCTCCAAGACCTCGTGGCGTCCGGTGGCCGGGTCCACACCCACCGGGGGGCAGTCCGGCATGTAAAACAGCTTGCTGAATGCCGGGACATGAACCAGGGAGCGGCGGGCGATCGGTGCGGGGTCCAGGCCATGGAACCCGGCCATTCGGAGGCGGGGGTGGTCATAGATCCTGCCCCGGCGGTCCGCGTAAAGCATATGCGGCAGTTCCCGTAGAGTCTCCGGCGCCTCCATCCTCTGTCTTCCGACCTCCTGCAAGGCCTCCTCCTTCAAGTGCGCCCCGGGATGGGGCAACACGGCCTGGAACTCCCATTCCCATGGTGGTATGCTTTGCGTGATTGCTGTCTCGGCCTCTGCCTGCACGGCAACGCCGACTCCACCGATAGACCGAGAGCGCCTCAGACACAGGACTATAAAGGATGACAATACCCGTGTCCACATCCAGGTTATCCGAAAGCCGCCCACACCGTCCCCGGCAGCCCGGGGCCGGCCAACAGACGCGAAAGCCCGAGGCCAAGCAGTTCCGGCTGGTCAAGTTCTTCGCCTGGGCCAGCTTCATAGTCCTCCTGCTCTTCAGCTTTCCTTTCTCCCTGGCCATATCCCAGAAGGCCAAGGAAATCCTGTTGCGGAGCTACGAGAACTACGCCCTCCTGGTGGGACAAAACCTGAACCACCAGGTCTTTCAAAACTTCGCTGTCCCGGTGATAAGGAGGTACGGCAGGATCAAGCTCCGGGAGGAAGAGCAACAGGAGCTCATGGATAAGATCGTACGCAACACCATCCACGGATTCAAGGTGGACCTGGTGAACATCTACGATATAAGCAAGGGAGTGATCGCCTACAGCACTGACCCGCAGCTGATCGGCAGACAGGTGACCAAGACCCCGGGATATGAAAAGGCGGTTCAGGGAGAGCGCTCCTCGGGCCTGATCTCCGAGAACGACGACCTCTGGGGCCTTGACCTTGGGATGATGGGCGGCGAGAAAAAGCTCAGGACCTACATCCCGTTTCGGGGGCCGGATCCGTACACGGGGCGCGTCAGTTACGTGGCCGGGGTCTTCGAGGTGATCCAGGACATGAGCGAGCCTTACGAGTCCATCGTAAGGTTCCAATACCTGGTCTTCGGGCTCTCCATCCTTATCATGGGCGCCATCTTCGTGGCGCTGCTGCTCATCGTGAGAAAGGCGGAGACGGTCATAGAAGAAAGGGCCAAGGAGCAGAGGGAGCTCGAGTCCCAGCTCCACCAGGCCGAGCGGCTGGCCGCCCTCGGGGAGATGGTGGCCGGCGTCTCCCATGAGATAAAGAACCCACTGGGGATCATTCAGAGCACGGCCGAGCTGCTTGCCGGGGCCCCTGATGCGGACGAGACCCAGAAGAGGCTCTCAGCGGTCATCAGGGAGGAATCCGCCAGGCTGAACGGTATCGTGACCGAATTCCTGGACTTTGCAAGGCCCCAGACGCCCAACCTGCGCGAGACCATGCTGGACGATATCATCAAGAGAAATATCTCCTTCCTCCGCCCGGAGCTGGAGAAAAAGGGAATATCCGTGGAGCACAATCTGGACGGCAGACCCCTGGCCCTCCGGGCGGACCCCGACCTGCTCTACAGGGTCTTCCTGAACATCTTCATAAACGCTCTGCAGGCCATGGAAGGGGGCGGGACCATACGCCTTACGGCCGGGGAGGATCAAGAGGCCTTCACCGTGGAAATCCGGGACACCGGGCCGGGCATTTCCGAGGAGAACCTCCCCAAGCTCTTCAACCCCTTCTTCACCACCAAGGAGAAAGGCACGGGGCTCGGCCTGTCCATAGTCAAGAAGCTCGTCGAGGCCCATAACGGCGGGATCGAGGTGGCCAGCGCCCTGGATGAGGGCACCAGGGTTATGCTATATTTGCCCAAGGACCCCGAGTCAAGAGCCAAGGGATAGTTATGGATACCATACTGATAGTGGACGATGAGAAAAATTACCTGGTGGTGCTTGAGGCCCTTCTGGGGCCGGAGGGCTATGAGATATTGACAGCCGGGACCGGGCGGGAGGCGCTGCACCACATAAGGGAATCCGACGTGGACCTGGTTATTACGGATATGAAGATGCCGGGAATAAGCGGGATGGAGCTCTTGGAAGAGGCCAAGAAGATCAAGCCGGATCTCCCGGTGATAATGATGACCGCCTACGGGACCATTGAGATGGCGGTCGAAGCCATGAAGAAACAAGCGTTTGATTACATAACAAAGCCCTTCCAAAACGAGGAGCTCAAGCTGACCGTCAGAAAGGCCCTGGAGAATTACCGCCTGATAAGGGAGAACCAGCGGTTGAGCGAGGAGCTCCTCTCCAGGTACCGCTACGGCAACATAATCGGCAAGAGCAAGCCCATGAGGCAGGTCTTTGACCTGATCTCCAAGGTCTCTCAGTCCAAGGCCTCGGTAATGATAACCGGGCCCTCGGGTACGGGCAAGGAGCTGATAGCCAAGGCCATTCACTACAACAGCCCCAGGAGCGGGTATCCCTTTGTGTCCATCAACTGCGGCGCTCTCACCGAGACCCTCCTGGAGAGCGAGCTTTTCGGACACGAAAGAGGGGCCTTCACCGGGGCCACATCCATGAAAAAGGGACGCTTCGAGATGGCCGACGGAGGCACCTTGTTTCTGGATGAAGTCGGCGACATGCCTCAATCGCTGCAGGTCAAGCTGCTGAGGGTCCTCCAGGAGATGGAATTCGAACGGGTGGGGGGGACCCGCACCATGAAGGTCGATGTGAGGGTCCTTTCGGCCTCCAATCGAAACATCAAGGAGGACGTGGCCAGGGAGGCCTTCCGTGAGGACCTCTTCTACAGGCTGAACGTGATCCATATAGAGGTCCCGCCGCTGGCCGAACGCACCGACGATATAAAGCTGCTGGTGAATCACTTCATAGAGAAATACACCCGGGATGAAAACAGGCCGTCCGTGGAATTGAGCCCTGATGCCTGGAAGGCCATTTACCAATACCACTGGCCGGGGAATGTGCGTGAATTGGAAAACGTGATAGAGCGGGCGGTGGTGCTGAATACGGACGGCGTGATCAGGCCCGAGGACCTCCCCCACGAGATCACCCGGGAGCACGCGGAGCTCCCTGTGGAGCGCTTCATACCGCTGGACGCCCCCCTGCAGGGGACACTGGAGCAGGTGGAAGAGAAGCTCATCCGGAGGGCCCTGCGCCACTGCGAGAATGTACAGGCACACGCAGCGGCCATGCTGGGGATAACCAAGAGCTTGATGCAGCACAAGATGAAGAAGTACAACATCACAGTGTGAGGGGTTTAAGATTTTGAACCTGGTAGTTCCTTATGCTTATCAGCGTGTTAGGCCGGTTACCGCACCGGGGCGATCCATTGCGGTACAAACTATTGTACCCGCCGGCTTTGGCGGGCGGGAGCCGCTTTCGGGGGCGTTTACTCAAAAAGCCAGTAAAAAAGAGGTCTTGTGATCGAACTCCGGTCGGGGTGACCGGTTTGGCAAAGATGTTGCAGCACCGGAAGATCAAACGGAAACGAACTCTTTCCTCCTAAAAGGAACCGACCCCACTCCCAGGGTCGGTTCTTTTTTTCCGGGGGGAGTTCAGTATCCGAGACGCCTCATGGCCTTGGCATCGCGGGTCCAGTTCTTCTCCACCCTGACGCTCAGGTCCAGGTAGACGCGGCTCCCGAACCTCTTCTCCAGGTCCTTTCGCGCCCTCTCTCCTATCCCCCGGACCATGGCCCCGCCCCTGCCCACCAGGATCTTCTTTTGAGAAGTATTCTCCACGTGAATCCAGGCCGAGATGTAGAGAGGCCGCCCCCCCCCTCGCTCTTCGATTTCGTCCACCGTCACCGCCGTTGTGTAGGGCAGCTCCTGGCGCACCAGGGCATAGACCTTTTCCCTTATGATCTCGGCCGCCATGAACTCCTCGGTCTGGTCGGTGTCCATGTCCTCGGGGAACAAGGGCGGCCCCGGCCGGAGGCGCACTCGGATCTCCCCGAGCAGCAGGTCCAAACCATCCCCCTGAAGAGCTGAAACGGGAATCAAGGCCTCGAAGGGGTAGCGCGCCGCATAGGAGTCCATAACGGGCAGGAGGACCTCCTTGGGCCTGGTGTCTATCTTGTTGATTATCAGTATTGCGGGTCGGCCGCTGCGCCTCAATCGGGAAAAAAGGGTCTCCATGTCCGGATGGTCGGGCCGGCCGGCCTCGACCATGACAGCCACCAGGTCCACTTCATCGAAGGCCTCCTGAGCCGAGGCCACCATGCTGCGATGAAGTGATGTCCGGGTCCGATGGATGCCCGGTGTATCCATGAAGACCACCTGGCAGCCCTCTTCGTGAAGGACCCCCAGGATACGGTTCCGCGTGGTCTGGGGCTTTGGGGATACAATGGCCACCTTCCGGCCGAGGATCCGGTTGAGGAGGGTGGACTTGCCCACATTGGGCGGTCCCACCAGAGCCACGAATCCCGCGCGGAACTCCACCTGTTCGCTGTTCCCGAGGCTTTGTTTCATGTTCCGGACTTTCTCCCTCAAAAGGCTATGACCCCGACCCGGGGGTCGTCTCCACTGCCGGTTGCCCCCGCTCCCTCCCCGGGTCGGGAATAATCTCCAATCGCTCGATCCCGGCCCTGCGCCTGAGCTCGGCCAGCCCCTGGTTGCGATACCCGCGGGCCAATGGGGCGTCGGACGGATGGACCAGCACATCCACCTTGGAGGCCTCTCCCGAGCGGGGAAGGAGTGAAGACACACGGTCTCCAAAGATTCTGGAGCGTACCAGGAAGCCCAGTGCGGGATGCCAAGGCCCGGCGACCATATCCCGGGTCGGATCCTCGGTTCCCGAGACCAGGAGGCCTATCCTCACCACCGGGATTCCCCCGGCCTCCAGGGCGGCGCAAGCAAATGCGCAGCGATCAACCGCCTCTTGGAGCGTGAGCGGTCTGTAGCGGCCTTTACGGTACCAGGCGGAGAGGCGGGTGCCCCGGAAGACCACTGTGGGATAGAGCCTTGCCAGATCGGGGCGGAGGGCCTTGACCGACTTTATGGTCTCCTGAAATCGTTCCTCGGTTTCTCCGGGCAGCCCGGGCATGAGCTGAACCCCCACCCGGAAACCCCCTTGCTTGAGCAGCCCCGCTGCGAGGCATACGTCTTCGGCGCGGTATCCCCTTCGACTGTGCTCCAAGACCTCATCGTCCATTGACTGGACACCCAGTTCAACGGTCCTGACGCCGAAGGAGCGCATCAACTCCAGACGCCGGCTGTCCAAGGCGTCCGGGCGGGTGGAGACCCTTATGGAGCTAAATGCCCCATCCCCGATAAAGGCATGGGCCGCCTCCAGGAGCTCCCGCATCTTCTCCATGGGAAGGCCGGTGAACGTCCCCCCGTAGAATGCCACCTCGGCATTCCCGTCCGTCCTGAACCGTGGTGAGCCGAGCGCCCGGCGCAGGGCGGCTGCGACCTCGGCCCCGGTCAAAGGCCTTTCCTCCCTCCCCGTAACCAAGCCCTGGCTGCAGTAAACGCAGCGCCGGGGGCACCCCTGGTTGGGCACGAACAGCGGTACGATCAGGGAGTCTCTTTGTCGCGGGTCAGACAAAAATACGCCTCCTTGGCTACCCTGTGCTCGGCCGCCTTCTTGCTCTTCCCCCGAGCCTCGGCCACAACCCGACCCCCTAAGCGCAAGGCTATCAGAAAAGTCCGGTCATGGGGAGGGCCTGTTTCCCTGACCAGCACATACTCGGGCCGGAGCTTGAACCGCTCCTGGGTGTACTCCTGGATCAGGCTCTTATAGTCGAGATGGTCCTGCTCCAGGGCCGCCTCCCGGACCAGGGGTTCAAAAAGCTCCTGGACCATCTCCCTGGTCCGAGGGAAGCCGGCATCCAGATAAACCGCGCCTATCAGCGCCTCCAGGGCATTCGCCAAGATGGAGGGCTTCCGCCTCCCCTGGGTAAGCTCCTCTCCTCTTCCCAGGATCAGATATTCGCCCAAATCCATGTTGCGGGCTATCCTGCTCAGACTCCGTTCATTGACCACCATGGCCCTGAGCTTTGAAAGGTATCCCTCCGGGGCGTCTTCAAAGACCTCCACCAACAAGTGGCTGACTGCCAAGTCCAGCACCGCATCCCCGAGGAACTCGAGGCGCTCGTTGTCCTTTAGGGCGAGATCCGGCGCCTCATTGACATAAGAGGAATGGCGAAAGGCCTGTTCGAGGAGTGATTGGTCCTGGAAGTGATACCCCAGACGGTCGCAGAGGGAATGGAAATCGGTCGTCATTAGCCGGCAGATACCCCTTTTTCATTTGCTTTCTACTTCAGGCGGTAATAGAATACAAGTTTTTACTTCAGCCTACATTCTCAAGGGGGCTTATGAAGAAGAGAGTAATCCTCGGGCAAGAGGAAATCCAGTCAAGGATCCTGCGGATGGCCGAGGAGATCCTGCAAAGGAATCCATCCATGGACGAGGTGGTCCTGGTGGGGATCCGCACGGGCGGCGCCTATTTGGCCACCAGGCTACAGGAGGCCATACGCAGGCTGAACGGCTCGGCATCGCCTACGGGCGCGCTGGACATCACCCTTTACCGGGACGACTGGACACGGATCGCCAACACGCCGATTGTCGGAAAGACCGAGCTCCCCTGCCCCATAGAAGACAAGACGGTGATCCTGGTCGACGACGTCTTGTTCACCGGACGGACGGTGAGGGCCGCCATGGACGCGCTGATAGATTACGGCCGGCCCCGCAGGATCGAGCTGGCCATACTGGCGGACAGAGGCGATGAGGGAAGAGAACTCCCCATAACGGCCAACTATGTGGGAGGGACGTGGGAAGCCTCCCCCAGGGAGACCATAAACGTATATCTCGAAGAAGAAGGCTTTGACGACCACGTGACCATTGAAGCCAAAGAGGCGGCCTGAGAACGGTGGCGAAAAAGAGATCTCCGAAAAGGAAGAAGAGTAAAGACAAGACGGCGACCCTCCGGCCCGAGGAAGCGGCCCGGCTCGAAGGGCTCCTGGCTCGCGCCCATGACCTGGATCCGTCCGGGATCCGGGATGAACTAGGCGGGCCGGAAACCGCCGCGGCCTTCCTGCAGAGGCTTCCGGCGGCTGACCCCGAGCTGGTTCCCTTGCTGGGCGCGATAAGGGAGGCATACCAGGAAAAGGAGGTCCGAAAAGCCCTTCGCAGGGCGGCCTTCAGGTTTGAGCAGAAGGGTATACCCGTCCCGGATGAAACAGAGAAAGACCCCCCGGCGCTTCGAGCGGTCCCCGGGACTCAGGAGGCGTTCGCCTATCTCACTCCTTTCGAGGCCCTCGGCGACAGGAGCGTCCTTCTGGCCGCCCCCTCACCATCCTTTCAATTGACCATGTGTGTGGGAATAGTACACGACCTTGAAGGGATAAAGACCATGACGGCCCTCCCCTTGAACAGGAAAAAGGCTAGGGAAGCCAGGAATGTATTCCTCCAAGACTTCCCTCACGCAGTGGAGGCCTCGCCGGGGCATGCCCTCGGGGTCCTGGAAAGGGCCTACCAGGCCGATCGATCATCGCCCGGGGCATCCGATTACCTGCAACTGAGGCCTTTGCTGCTCTCAGCCTTGGGGCCCGGGGAAGAGGCCCCGATTCAGGGTCTGATCCCGCCGGATTCAGGGGCCGGGCTCCCTTTCACCGAATCAATGGCCGCCCGACTTATGGACCACGAGCTCTTCAGGGACTGGATACTGGACCCGGAGGAAGTGGACCCCCTGGCCGATGAGATCCGGGAGGCTGAAGAGAGCCCCTTGCATCTTACTCAAGAGCAGGTATCGGCCAGGGTGGAGGAACTGGAGAAGAAGGCCGTCCAGCGGATCTTCACGGAGACGAGACGCAATGCCTACCGGTTCCGGCTGGCGGAATCCGCTTACATCCTCCACATGAGAGGGGAGGAGGAGTATGCGCGCCTGGCCCTCAGGGCCGCCCTCAGCCTGGATGAGCCCGACTCCCTTTTCCAGGTTAATCCCTTCCTGATGCTCCTCACCCAGCGGTGCCTTGCCATGGCCTACGAGGAACCGGAGACCGAGCAAGAGCCCCTTGAACCCGCAGGCCCTCAGCAAAGCCTGACCCTGCCCGGATTGAATCCCGATCCCTCAAGCCAGTCCCGGACCGCCCCCAACAGGAGCCGGTAGTAGCGGTTGCCCCCGCCCAGGCCCCGGCGGCCGAAATAGTAGTTGACCTCGAGCAGGATCGGTGAAGGGTCGGGAGCCTCCAAATCGAAGACCATGTCCACGGCCGCCAGGTTGATTCCCGCACGCTCCCTCAGCTCCATCGCCTGAGCCCTGCCCTTGGCCTGAAGCCCCGGGCGCCATTCCCGGTCCACCCGGGCCCCGCGGCTGACAGTGGCCAGTATCTCGCCCTCCCCGGCCCGTTTCCAGTAACTCAGGACCCTCTTCTCGAATATCACGGCCCTCAGGGCGTTCCCGCCCGAAGGGACCAGGCGCTGGGTCACAAAACCCCCTGAGTCCGAGCGCTCATTCACCTCCAGCATATCCATGATCCCAGCCAGGTCCTCGCGGCGATGCACCATCCATACCCCTTCCCCTTCGTGCGTGAAGTCCGCCTTTATAAGGAACGGGGTATCATGTGGAAGGCGTTCCTCTTCCGCCAACCACGCCTTGAGACTTTGAGCCGAGGGCCAGCACCTGGTCTCCGGATGGGGGAAGCCCAGATCCGCGAACATCCGGGCCTGACCGGACTTGCCGGGATAAGCGAAGCGGGGCCCGTAGCAGGGAAAGAGCACCGCCCCGGAGGATTCGGCGGCCCGATAAAGGGCCTCGGAGCAGCTCTGGGGCAGGATTATGGCCTCGGCCCCGGCCAGCTCCCCGGACAGGACCGAGTCCACCGGCCTGGGGCCCGGAATTATCTGTTTGTCGGCCAGAATCAGGGGGTGGAGAGACAGGATCACCTTCTCGATTTCCTCCCGGGCTAGTTTGACTTGGCCAGGCACAGGCATTATAGTACGTATTGCGGGATGTACAAGCGCCGCCGCCCGCGACCCGAGAGGGTGCCTCCGGGGGGCGGCCCGGCGCATCAAGGATCGGCCGTTTCGAGGGCCGGGAAAGACAAGGGATTGAGATGCCTATATACGAGTTCAGATGTGTTCAATGCGGCCGGGTCTTCGAGAAGATCCTCATGGGCGGAGACGACCAGGTGAATATGGCCTGTCCGGAGTGCTCGGCAACAGAAGTGGAAAGGGTGGTGAGCGTCGCCAACTATGCCATGGGATCGGTCAATGCGAACAAACAGCCCAAGATAAGCACCAAGTCCTGCAGTCCGGGGAATTCATGCACCACACTGGAGCTCCCCGGTCACAGCAGGTGACGCGCCGAGCTCGATCTGAAACGGAGCGCCCCTCTGTGATAACAAAGCCTGCACAAGTCCCCGAACTGAGCGATGAGGACCGGCTCTTCATCCGGGAGGTCTTCGAGGAGCGTGTAGTCCCCCGGCTGCGCTCATACCATGCGAGGACGGGATCCTTGGGCTGCGGCTTCGCAGGCCCGGGATACGCCGACTGGGTCGCCTGCTTCCGTTCTTCCGGCGACGGCTATGAGATCACCGATCTCGAGTATGACCCCGACGCCCGGGGGCTGGATCTGGGATGAAGGTCAACATGGATTCCTTTTTCGACCGTAAATTCCTCGGGCGGGAGGTGATCAAACGCCCCGCCTGCCCCTTCTGTGGTCTGATCATAGGCCCGCCGGTGGAGCTTTCCACACGCAGGGGAGGGGAGCTCCCAGTAGGGTCATGCACCTGCGGGGCGGTCTATGCCTGTGACGAGACCGGCAGAAACGCGGGATCCGCCCAGGTCGAGGCCCTGGTGTTCGCGTGCGACATGGATTGGGACCTGGCCTGGGACCTCCTCCCGGACGAGGACTACCGCCAGGAGATGGTGGAGCACTATGATTACATGAACCACCTGGTGATCCCCGGGGGATTCTTCGAGAGCAGGCGTATCTCGGGCGTGCTCTTTTTTGTGAGGCTTCATGACGATGTCCTGGAGGTCACGGCCGGCGGGGTTAGAAAGCGCCTGGGCCGGGCCGGGCCGGCCAAGGCCCCACCGAGCCGAGAGGCGGGCAAGGGGCCCAAGGCTTCACGCCCTCTCACCAAGCAGGAAGTTGAGAATTACGTGCGGGAGTACCGCATGGAGCCCTTGATCGAGGCCGCGCCCACGGACCGCAAGCTGATAAGGACAATACAGAGGCTCCTCTACACCGGGGACGAACTCATGCGGCGGAGGGCCGCCGACGCCCTCGGCCGGGTGAGCGCCGTCTTGGGCGAGACGAACCCTGGGGCGGTATCCAGGCTGCTCCAGGGATTCTTCTACTCCATAACCGACACCGCTGCATCCAGTTGGGGGGCGTTCGAGGCCATCGGGGAGATCGTCTGGCGCCGACCCGAATTCTACGGCGGCTACCTCCCCCAGCTCTTCCAGTTCCTCGGTGATCCCACCCGCCGCTCCCCCAGCCTGGAGGCCATCGCCTCGGTCGCCCAGGTCCGGCCCGACCTCCTGCGCAAGTACACCTTCCACTTCCAGGTCTACTTGGGGGACGAAAACCCTTCGGTCAGGGGCCATGCCGCCCGGTTGATGGGCAGCCTGGGCGCGCGGGAGATGAAAGAGGACATCGAGAGGCTCCTCCCGGACACCCACGGGATCAGCATTTATCACGAAGGGGAGTTCCAAGAGCGGACAGTGGGTCAACTCGCCCGCGAGGCATTGGCCAATCTATGAAAGCCGCTTACTCGGCCGCCTCCCCGGAAGGAGGCATCCCCCTGGGAGACCGTGAGCTGGAGGCGTCCTTCCTCACCAAACCCGGACGGGCCCATCCCTTCCTGACCCTGGGAGACTATTTCAGGGCGCTAAACCGATTCATCTCGGACCTGGTTGATCGCAACGCAATACCGGGAGTTTCAGGGGAGCCGGAGCGGCTGGCCATAAGGAGCGAAAAGCACGGGGCGTTCGCCCACATCGCGAGCATCGAGATAGTATCAGGGGAGCGGCGGGTCAATCTCTGCACTGCCGCCGCTCTTTCCGGTGGCGGCGGAGAGGCCTTGGAGCGGGAGTACCAAACCCTGCTGAGACTGGCGAGCTCCCCTGGGTCCCCTTATCTTCCCCACCCGATCGGCCTGGAGGAGATCTCTCTCGGCCCCGGCGGGCGGGAGAACCTCACCGTTCTCCTGACCGACTGGTTCGAAGGCTTTCACGAATGGCACCTGCACCCGGGCGCCCCGGGATCACCGCCAGGGGTCCTGGTTTGGGACCATACATCGGGCCACCGCAGGGCCGAGGCCGCCGAGATCGAGCGCCTGTTCGAGGAGGCGGCCCGGATCCTCACCCTGTGCTACGAACCGGAGACTTTCGATCAGATCACCATGTGGCACCATGCAGCAGGGGACTTCATTATCAGGAGCACCCCGGACGCCTCTGAAGTGCGCCTGTGCACGGCCAGGGACTTCGCCCCCTTGCCCGGGATCGGCGCTGCGGAGACCACGGCCCCGGTGGCACTGGTCTACTTCCTTCTCAACACCGTCCTGAGGATGCGCCTTGACAAACGCGACGGGGTGGGGGAAGCGGTTTGGGCGGGAGAAGGGGTGGTAAGGCCGTCGGTGGCGGGCTTTTTCAAGGGAATACGATCCACAGGGGCCGCCTCCCGGGCTGGAGTGGGGAACCCCGAAGACCTGCTGGATCTCTTGCGCTCCTTCACCCCGGAAGAGCTCGAGGGGCTTCACGGCCCGCTCCTCTCCCTCTACCCGGAAGGCGATCCGATGGAGACGGATCTCATGGAAGAGAACCTCCCGGAGCACTCCTTCACTCTGTGGCGGGTGCTTCGAGAGGCTCGTGTATCAAGGCCTCCAGAGGGGTGGTAAGGGCCTTGGAGACCGATATCAACAGCCCGGACCTTGCCGGATCCGCCCCTCCGGCCTTTTCCACCAGTTCCCTGGACATGTCGAACAGATCCCGGTAGAACCCGTCCAGGTCGAACGCGGGGTAAGACCCGCCCTGCTCGAAACCGGCCAGGTGGCAGACCCTCGCCCTGCCCTCAATCTTGGCGGGTATGCCGTAGACGCGGCAGGTGATCGGCCTTTGCGCGTAGAGTAAGCATTCCCGCCCCTCGTCGAGCAGCGGGCACCGGACCCGCTCTGCGGCAAGGAGCTCGTGCCCTCCTTCGGTTGCGCCCTCGGCCTCCCTGAGCCTTCTCTGGATAGAGGCCAGCTCCCGGTCCGCCCGGTTGCATCTCAGGATCACTTGGGATTTCGCCTCGGCCGGCGCTTGTGCGAAGTGGTACTGCAGGTAGGCGGCTTCAATAAGGAAAAGCCCGAATACGGCATGGCAGCAGTCGTCGCAGTGCAGCTCGCAGCGCACACACTCCGGGTAGTCTTCGGACACCTTGCGGAAGGCCTG
Source organism: uncultured Desulfobacterales bacterium (assembly GCA_964647905.1). GTDB lineage: Bacteria > Desulfobacterota > DSM-4660 > Desulfatiglandales > HGW-15 > CAZYJR01. The sequence continues at coordinate 51,610 of CAZYJR010000019.1, forward strand.
ATCGGCCTTTGCGGCAAGGGCCTCGTAGCCGCGGAAGAGCTGGGACAGTTCGGCTTCCTTCACCTGTAAGGCTCCAATTCCTTCAAGAACTCTGGGTGCACCTGGAAACCGAGCTCGGCGGCCCGGTCCGCATGCTCCACGGCCTTTTCGAACTCATCCCTGGTAAAGTAGGCCACCGCCAGGTTGTTGTGCCCCAGGCCGAAGTCCGGGGCCATCTCCACCAGCCTTAAGCCTATCTCCACGGCCTTGTCCACCTCTTCCTTCTGGAGGTGGGCATTGACCAGGTTGCTCCAGGCCTGGACGATCTTGGGATTGAGCTCGATCGCCTTGTTCAGGGCCTCAATCGCCTCGCCTGTCCTCTCCATTTGAAGAAACGCAAATCCCATGTTGGCATAGCCCCTTGCGTACCTGGGCTCGATTTCCACCGCCCTGCGGTTGGCCTCCACCACCCGCTCCAGATCACCCTGCTTGAAGTATATGTACCCGAGATTCACATAGCCTTCGAACATTCGGGCGCTGTTGCTTATGGCCTCGTTGAAGGCGTCTATCGCCTCCTCCAGCCTGCCCTGCTGCATCAGGGTCACACCCAGGTTGTAGGCCGAGTTGGCGCACTCGGGGTTCTCGGCCAGCTGGCGCTTCTGCTCGGCTATGAATTTCTCCGCGTCCTGCGGTTGCTTCATTTGCTTCTCCCGGCTCTCCCGTATCCGCGCACAACGGCCGTGCCCGGCTGAGAGATGAAAAGAGGCCGCAGTCCGCTCCCAGGCGTCCAGTGCGACCTCCCGTCGTGGTGTTCCGGTCCGGGACCGGGGCATGCGCACGCCCGGCCCCGGACCTCAAAGCCTAGTGATCCTCTGTCTGGCCGCGGCCCTTGAGGCCGTACATGGTGCTGCTCCCCGTGGAGAAGTAAATCAGTTTCTCCTCGTTGATCAAGGCGGTGGCAGCCTTCTTGACCTCCCTGGCCTTGGCCTCCGGGATCACCTTTCTTACGGCCTTTTCCAGGTCACTGAAATAGAATTTGGTCTTCTTGCTGCTCTCAGCGAAGTCCAGAATGGCCTTTTTCATCTCTTCCATGATGACTCCCTTTCTCACCCCGGTTGGGGGCGACTGCCTTTCGGCCGGCTACTCGATCCCGCCGGCCGCCTTGGATACGGCCCAGGCCGAGTCGGTATACTTGAAGTGGGTCGAGGTACGATACGTATCGTATTGCAGGCGATAGTCGTCGATCAAGTGCTCCGTGAACTCCAGATCGCATTTCTCGAAGAACTTTTCCCAGCCTATGCGCTCGGCCCAGTCCCCGATCCGCTCGTACTTCCTGGCGTCCCTGGCATATGCCTCCACGATCTTCTTAACGTCCCTGCATACCTCGGGATACCTGGGGAAGTTGTTCGGCAGAAACGGCACGACCACCTTGGAGAACTTCGGGGGGGTGATCCGGTTGGAGATCTTGCCCCCGGCCAGGATCGTAACCCCGTCGCCTTCCTTGTCCGAAAGCGGCAAAGCCATACACATGGTATAGCAGTTGCCGCAGAACATGCAGCGCTCTTGTTTGATCTTGACGGTTTTCTTTCCGTCTTCGGTCTTGGACGGAGATATGGCCGCCGTGGGGCAGGCCGCTATGACCAGCGGGATCTCGCACACCTGGTCCAGGACCTGGTTGTCCACGATCGGGGGCTTCCTGTGGTAGCCCAACAGCGCGATGTCCGAGCAATGGACCGCCCCGCACATGTTGAGGCAGCAGGCCATTGAAATACGGACCTGTGCGGGGAACGTCATGCCCTGGAACTCCTCGAAGAGATCGTCCAGGACCGCCTTCACCATGGAGGAAGCATCGGTCGCCGGGGTATGGCAGTGGATGTAACCCTGGGTGTGGACGATATTGGTCAAGCCCGCGCCGGTCCCGCCGATGGGGAACTTGTAGCTTCCTGATACGTGCTTGCGGCTCTGGAGGTCCTTCTTGAGGGCCTCCATCTTGTCCTGGCTGTCCACCATGAACTCGATATTGTTCCGTGTGGTGAACCTGACATAACCGTTGCAGTGCTTGTCGGCTATCTCGCAGATCTCCCTCACGTGCTCCACGGTCATGAACCGGCATCCTCCGCAGCGGACCGTGAAGACCTTGTCCCCTGTCTCGGATACGTGCACCAGCACGCCCGGCTCCAGGATCTCATGGTATTTCCACTTACCGTAGTTGTTCTGGATGATCGGCGGAAAATACTGCCAGAAGTGCCGCGGACCCAGGTCCGTCAGCCTGTTCTCCATCGGTTTGTCCGGATTGTAGCGTCCAAGCCTTTCTTGAGATAATGCCATGATTGCTCCCTCCTATCTCGCATGTCTGGAACGGTACTCGTCTATGGTTCGATCCCAACCGCCCGGCACGTCTTCTTCCTTCCAGAAGATGTAAGGATTGCTCCTGGGCTCCTTGACCATTTGCGGCATGGGCGGTACGCCGAGGACTTCCAGGAATTTGGGGATGCCGTAGCGCTGAATCAGCTCGCCCAGCCGCTCCCGGTTCTTTCCTTCCTCCATCCACCAGTCCCAGACCTTTTCGATCACTTCCTTGATATTGTCGTAAGGAGGCTCCGCCTTCATGAACGGGATGGTGAGGACCGACATCTGTGCGCCTTCCAGGATGGGCGCCTTGGCCCCGAACAGCAGGCTCACGCCGGTGTCCTTACCGGGACGGAGCGCCTGGGGCATGACGTTGATGCAGTGCATGCACCGGTTGCACTCCTTGTCGTCGATCATGAGCTTGTCGCCCTCCATCCACATGCACTGGGTCGGGCAGAGTCCGATCACTTCCTTCTCAATATCAAACTTGCCCCAGTCGCGGCCCGCATGGGCACCGGCATTGGGTGCTATTTCTCCGCCCACATATGCCTTTACCGCCTCCTGGTCGATGCGGATCTCGTCGCGCCAGGTCCCTATGAAGGACATGTCCGCCCTGGCGATGGAAGCCACGCATCCGTTGGAGCAGCCGTCGAACTTGAACTTGAACTTGTAAGGGAAGGCGGGGCGGTGCAGCTCATCCTGGTAGTGGTGGGTCAACTCATAGCACATGTCCTGGGTGTCATAGCAGGACCACTCGCAGCGGGCCCTGCCGATGCAGCAGGACGGGGTACGAAGGTTGGATCCCGATCCGCCCAGGTCCTGCTGGAGTACGTGGCCCAGTTCGTAGAAAATGGGCTCCAGCTGCTCGGTAAAAGTACCCAGGAAGATGATGTCCCCGGTTGACCCGTGTATGTTCATCATGCCGCTTCCGCGGTATTCCCAGAGGTCACAGATGGTACGAAGATAATCGGTATCGTAAAACTTGCTGGCAGGCTGATTGACACGGAGTGTATGAAAGTGGGCGATTGAAGGAAAAGTTTCCTGCATATCGGAGTAACGGCCAATCACGCCGCCCCCGTATCCGAACACCCCAACGATTCCGCCGTGCTTCCAATGGGTCTCGCCGTGGTCAAACGAGAGCTGGAGCTGCCCCAGCATGTCCTCTACGACCTCGGCGTTGATCATCATCCTCTCCTTGGGCAGCTTGTGCCGCCTCAAGGCCTCCCTCTTGGCGTCCGCCACAAAGCTGGGCCAGGGGCCTTTTTCCAGCTCATCGAGGTCCGGGATGTTGTGCTTACATTTGAATTCCTTGAGTTCGTCTTCGGTGTAATTATTCAACTCCTCGTCGGAGTAAATCCGAAGCTCCTCATATTTGAGTTTGGTTTGTTCTTCTTTAGGTTCAAAAGCCATTATGCTCGCCTCCTTTAGAAAAATAAAAGGTTGGTTCCGCTCCATAGAAGGGGCAACCCCAAGAAATCCGTGTCCGAGTCTTCACCTCCTCCCCAAGCTGATGTCCAAATTCATCCCGGCACGGGCGCACATTTGCACCCGCCATCGCCGAAGTATTCGCCCTCTGGGTCTTTACCAGCAACTAACCGAATTTACTATCCTTTTAAGCAATCAGATTGAAATTTAAATCAGAATACGGCTCAGATGTCAATGAAAAAACCACCCATACGACAACAGTTGCCATGCGGTTTTCCCTGAATTGCTCGTCCTCCCGGGCCGGCTTCGAGGCGGGGAGGAGGGCGGCATTTGAATTGACAAGAAAGCCTCGAGGTTTTATAGGCCAGACAGCAGCTCGAACCAGCCGACCGCCTCACCAGGCAGAGGGCCGGGAGGGGGGCGCGGATCTTGCTTATGAGGGGGATGAGATGACGGCCCGCCCGCCGCGTATTCTAATCGCCGCCCTCAAGGGCGGCTCGGGAAAAACGGTCCTCAGTCTGGGCCTGGCGGCGGCATGGAGGGATATGGGCCGTACCATAGCTCCATTCAAAAAGGGACCGGATTTCATTGACCCCGGTTGGCTGGGGCTCGCCGCAGGGATCCCTTGTCATAATCTGGATTCCTTCATGATGAATCCTGAGCAAATCATAAATTCCTTTATCACGCATGCAGGTGATTCAGACCTGGGGCTGATAGAGGCCAACCGGGGGCTTTTCGACGGGCTGGACGTGGACGGCTCCTGCAGCTCGGCAGAGCTGGCGCGACTGCTCAAAGCCCCTGTGGTCCTGATTGTGGACGTCTCCATGGCGACCAGGACGATTGCGGCCGTGGTAAAGGGGTGCCAGGTGTTCGATCCCGGTCTCGACCTGAGGGGGGTGATACTGAACCGCGTGGGAGGCAAGAGGCAGGAGGACTTGATCCGGGGGGCGGTTGAGCGGTATTGCGGCATCCCGGTCATGGGATCGGTGAAAAGGATGAGAGCAAGCCCCTTTCCCGAGCGTCATATGGGCCTGATCCCACACCGGGAGCAGGCAAGAGGACAGGAAGCCCTGCTGTGGGCGAGGGATCTGGTCCGAGACAGCCTTGACCTGGAAGCCCTTTGGGAGATCGGCCGAACAGCGCCGCCCCTCGATCCCGGATCCCCGCGGGAGAGGCGGGCACCGGCGGTTCACGCCGGGCAGCCCCGGGGCGCCCGACCCAGGATCGGGGTGGTACGGGACAAGGCCTTCTGGTTCTACTACCCGGAGAACTTGGCGGCCCTTGAGGCCCTGGGGGCGGAGCTCGTGGAAGTCAGCGCAGTATCGGACCGGGCCCTGCCGGCGGTGGATGCCCTCTATATAGGGGGGGGCTTCCCAGAGACCCAGGCCGAGGCCTTGGCCGCGAACAGCACCTTCCGCGAGGATCTGCGAACCATGGTGGAAAAAGGCCTCCCGGTCTATGCCGAGTGCGGGGGGTTGATGTACCTCGGAGAGGCCCTGGTCGTGGGGGACGACACCTACCCCATGACCGGTGCGCTGCCGGTGCGTTTCGTGCTGGAGAAAAAACCCCAAGGACACGGCTACACCATCCTGGAAGTGGTGGGGGATAATGCTTATTATGAAAAGGGAACCTTGCTCAGAGGCCACGAGTTCCATTATTCCAGGCCGGTCTTTACCGGGGCCTGTGATACGGTGGAGCCGGTTTTCAAGGTAAGGCGGGGCCGAGGCCTGGACGGGACACGGGACGGGCTGGCCAGGCGCAACCTGCTCGGCACCTACACCCATGTCCACGCGGACGGCACCCCTTGCTGGGCCGAGCGTCTGGTTGAAAAAGCCCTTGAATTCCTGCCAAGTAATCCGGCCCGCTCCGGGGGCCCAATAGAAAAGGGGGATTGACATCGGCTATTTTATGGGTTATAGGGCAGTATTTGTACGAATCTAAGTGGCTAAAATAAAAGGAATATAGGAAAAGGAGGTTATTTGTTATGCCCACAGTCGAATTTGAAGGCCACACCTTTAACGTGGACGAAGACGGATTCATCGACGATTTCAACAATTGGAACGAGGCGTGGGTCCAGTGGGTCAAGAAGCAGGAAGGTATTGAAGAGCTCACTGATGAGCACTGGAAGGTGATCAAAGTCCTTCAGGATTACTACAAAAAGAATGGAATCGCACCAATGGTAAGGATCCTATCCAAGGTGACCGGTTTCAAGCTGAAGAAGATCTACGAGCTCTTCCCGTCCGGCCCGGGTAAAGGCGCCTGTAAGATGGCCGGGCTACCGAAGCCCACTGGTTGTGTCTAGAAGCCTGGAAGAGAGCCGCCGGCACCACTGCGAAACACGAAGGCCCCTAGAAAGGCACGGCGCAGGAGGCAAAAAGCGCCGTGCCTTTTTCGTTCTTGCGACCCGGAGGCAAGACCCGGCCTGCTAGACCTCGGTGGAAAGAGGGCCTGGAGAGGCCAGCGGACCGTATAGCTCCGGGCGGCGGCGGGGCAGGAAATACTTCATCCGATGGGAACGCACTTCCTGAAGGAATCCCAGGTCAAGGGAGGCCGACAGCAGGTTCTCCGCCTCCCCGCCGTAACTCGCCACCACCCGCCCGGCAGGGTCTATGATCACGGCGACTGAGGGAAAATGAAGCCCGTCTCCGGTGCGTCCGGCCTGGTTGCAGGCCGCGACATAGACCGCGTTGTCAAACGCGCGCGCGGCCAAATGCCTGAGCCAGCTCCGCAGCTTTTCCTGCGGGGTGCCGCGGGGTGAAGCATGGGGCATGAAGACCACCTCAGCTCCCTTGAGGGCCATTATGGTGGTGATCTCCGGAAAATGGCCCTCATAGCAGAGCTGGATGCCGAAGCGCACTCCCATGCCCTCGAACACGGGAAGGGCCTCCCCGGCCCTGTACCCCGCCTCTTCGGCCGGAGATAGGTGGGTCTTTCGGTAACTCCCCTGCGGCCCTTCCGGACCCGCCGCCAAGTGAGTTATATACGGCCTGCCCCCGCCGCCTTCCTCCACGAATCCGGCAAGGACGGTGAGCCCTCTCCGCCGGGCGAGCTCGGTCACGAACGAGGCCGCCTGCCCGGTCTTCTCAGCCGAGGTTACGCGCTCCGGGCGGTCCAGCACATAGCCGCTCAGTGAGAGCTCCGGGAAGCATACGATCTGCGCCCCTTGCTCTGAGGCGCGCCTCGCCCACTCGTCCATGGATTCCATGTTCCGTTCCCAGCACCCGGGCCGAGCCTGCACGCAGGCCGCTGCTACCCTTATCTTTGCCATACCGACTCCTCCGGACACCCAACACCCCCGTTAGCCCTATAACCAAGGAGCCTAGGGCAAAACCCTCTCCAGGGCAAGCGCGCCTTACGGATTTTCGGCGGGCCCGAAGCGGCGAGCGTCTGAGACAGGACTCAAGGAAGGTTTTGCCAGGTCAAGTGTCAGGTCAGGCTGGCAGACCCTACGGGGCAGTAGAAAAAAATACACGCATTACCCCATTTCGCTCAGAAATCGAATATTCTTACCATGGGCATACATTCTCTATCCACAGGCTTTATTGGACATACGGCTCGTTATGGGCCACGTTCCGTGAACTCACCCGGGAGGCGAACAAATGAACCTGGTACATCTTTCTGAATCCAACTCAATCGTAAGACACAGTATTGAGATCATGGCCTCGGCAGTGGTGGTGCTCTTGTCCCACTTGATGGCTTTTCAAGTAGCAGCCGCTGACTGGGAATGGCAGAATCCCCTCCCACAAGGCAACGAACTCCTTTCTGTTTGGGGGACAGCCGAAAACAACACCTTTGCCTGTGGGGATGCAGGAACCATAATTCACTACGACGGTGGATCATGGACAGTCATGGAATCAGGGACAACGGTCAGCCTGCGTGACGTGTGGGGCAGTTCAACTGAGGACGTCTTCGCTTGCGGGTATGACGGCACCATTCTTCACTACGACGGTGAATCATGGTCGGCTATGGATTCAGGTACAACGATGACTCTCAATGGTATCTGGGGAAGTGCCGAGGATAACGTATTCGCAGTTGGATATCACATGAAGATTCTCCATTACGATGGGAATAGTTGGACTGAAATGGATTCAGGAATCCAGGACTTGCGAGGTATTTGGGGCAGATCAGGCAGCGATGTCTATGCAGTTGGGGATGGTGGTGTGATTCTTCACTATGACGGCAGTGAATGGAGCCATCATGACTCCCCATCAACAATGCACTTAAATGGTGTATGGGGGTGTGAAGACACTCCTGATGTGTATGTGGCAGGATCAAAAGGGACTATGTTACATTACAATGGTGACTCATGGTCTTCGATGTCGACCCCTGCGGAACAAGACTTAATGGAAGTATTTGGTGACTCAAATAAGGAGGTTTTTGCTGTAGGAGATCACAGCTGGATAACAGATTCCAGTATAATTATACACTATGACGGCAACTCCTGGTCCAGGATGGAGGCGCCCAGCGGCGAACAGCTTAACGGTATTTGGGCAAACAATGGTTCATTTGCTGTTGCTGTGGGAGAAAGAGGGCAGATCTATCGATATGATGGCTCATTTTGGTCTTCAATCCGGACTGGCGCTGTAAACGAACTTAGAGGTATCTGGGGGTGTGGAAAGTCAGAGTTGTTTGCTGTTGGCTGGAGCGGAACAATACTACATCATAACGGAACAAGTTGGTCGGAAATAAACTCTAACACTGACCAGCGATTATGGGATATATGGGGTACATCCTGTTCAGACGTTTACGCGGTTGGAGATAATGGTGTCATTCTCCATTATGATGGGCATTCTTGGGAAAGCATGGCTTCCAGCACCTCGGAGTATCTGAGAGACGTGTGGGGCAGTTCCAGGTCGAATATCTTTGCGGTTGGTTACAACGGTACAATTGTTCACTATGATGGCTCTTCTTGGTCCTCCATGGAATCCGGAACCGCTAAGGGGCTGCTAGGCATATGGGGAACTTCACCGTCCGATGTCTATGCGGTGGGATTGCAGGGAGTGATTCTCCATTACGACGGATCTACCTGGACCAGCATGAATTCCGGAACAGGAGAAGCTTTGAGAGGGGTGTGGGGGAAATCTCATGACAATGTTTTCGCAGTAGGTGCACATGGTGAAATCCTTCAATACGATGGAACTACCTGGACCAGCATGGATTCTGGAATCAGTCAATCACTCTATGATGTATTCGGTTTTGGAGATGATGTTGTTGCAATAGGATATCTCGGAACAATTGCCTATTACAAGGGCACTAGCTGGTCTCCAATGATATCAGGGACGGAAAATATTCTGGCCGGTGTATGGGGTACCGGTCATGATGGTGTGTATATATCAGGAGAAAATGGAGCGATTCTGTATTATCAGCCCAATATGGTTATTGTTGGAGATATAAATGGTAACGACAGCATCGAACTCATAGATGTAATACTGGCACTTCAAATAGTAAGCGGTGATACTATTCCTGATACATATATGATTGAAGCCGATGTCAACGACGATTCCAGCATAGGAACAGAAGAAGTAATATATATCTTGCAGGTGTTAGCAGAGCATAGAATAACTGAATAGTTGCTGTTGAATCAATGCTGTACGGCTACTCAATCTTGCTTACGAATAACATCAAACTCACAGTCCATACTTCATTCTCTCAACATAACTTTCTGTACATTCATCGGCGGCTACAAGCCGAAAATGGTTTACAAACTCATAGGCCAAAATCTTGGCGGCCTGCGCTCATATCCAAGAATTATTCCGTTCAAAACTGAACATTTCCTTTGGTGACTGGACACTTGAACAACGGGGCTTGTCAATTGAGTGAGTCACGGGTTAAGCTCCATCCGGTCTCGTGTCATGGTTCGGCGACCGAGACGATCGACTAGGGAGGCGGTCACTTGCCCGGAAAGGAATCCGGTTTTCTTCGCTGGTATGATCCTCTGCTCCTGCGGGTCGTGCCCCCGGCCGCGGCCCTGGCCATAAAGGGGCTGATGTCCTCCTGCAGGGTTGTCGCCGTCGAGGGCGCCGAGCGGGCCGAGTCCGCGGTCGGTCGGGCCGGCGGAGGGGCGGTCTACGTCACCTGGCACCAGCGGATGTCCTACCACTTTCACCACTTCGGGTCCAGGCACGTCACCATGATGATAAGCCGGAGCAGGGACGGGGAGTACGCCGCACGCACGGCCGCATGGCTGGGCTTCAGAGACGTCAGGGGCTCGTCAACGCGGGGCGGGTCCGAGGCCCTGAGGGAAATCATCAGCCGCATGCGGCGGGGTGAAATAGGAGGGATGCTGGCCGACGGTCCACGCGGACCCGCCCGGGTGGCCAAGATGGGATCCGTGATCATGGCGAGAGAGGCCGGAGTCCCTATGATACCGGTCCTCTGGGGTGCGGACAGGTGCTGCATGTTCAACTCCTGGGACCGCTACATGGTGCCCAAGCCTTTTGCGAGGGTGGTGATACTCTACGAGGAGCCCATATGGGTCCCGCGGCAGGCCGAGGGAGAGGAGCTCGAGAGACTGCGCAGGCTCCTGGAGACGGAGCTGAACAGGGGGAGCCGTTGGTGCGATCTCAGATTCGGACCGGAGCACCCATGGCGCAGGGTCAAGCGGACCGGGGATCCTGAAATAGGCCACTTGCCCTGCGATTCGGATTGAGGCCCTGACAAAGCCCCGGCCTTTTCCAGAGACGCCCCCTGTGCTCCCGCGCCCAGCCGGGGCAAACCCCTTGTCGTAGCTGGAAAACCGAAAAAAATCTATATGTGGGATTTTCCCTCTTGACGAACACCACATATTGTGAGAGTCTTCCTCCAAACCCCGTCGGCGTGTTCGCGCCCGGCGGATCCTTTGAGCCGGCCCTGGTGATCAGCGGGACACCCAATCCCTGGTCAGCGGCTGTTCACTTCAAGCGAATCAAGTTCAGGTAGAGGAGCCCCCCATGTTCGAGCAAATAAAGAAGAGGGACGGCAGGGTGGTGGAGTTCGACTCCACCAAGATCACCGCTGCGATCGGCAGTGCAGGCGAGGCCACCGGCGAATTCGACGAGCGGGAGGCCAGAAAGCTCACCCTCAGGGTCCTAACTCTGGCCCATGAGCTGCGCCTGGGCCCGGTGCCGGAGGTGGAGGAGATCCAGGACATAGTCGAGCGGGTGCTCCTGGACTCGCCCTATCACCGTTCGGCAAAGGCCTACATCCTCTACCGCGAGCAGCATGCTCAGATAAGGGCCATCGCCACGCGGGCCAGCGTGGACCTGGTGGAGAACTACATAAGGAAGCTGGACTGGAAGATCAATGAAAACAGCAATATGTGCTATTCGCTCCAGGGCCTGAACAACTACATCTCCGCAGATGTAACGGCGGAGTACTGGCTCAACCGCATCTATCCCCCGGAAGTGCGGGAGGCGCACAAGGGCGGGGATTTCCATATCCACGACCTGAGCCTCCTTTCCATCTACTGCGTGGGATGGGACCTCAAGGACCTGCTGATCCAGGGATTCCGCGGGGTTGAAGGAAAAGTGGAGAGCAAGCCGCCGAAGCACTTCCGCTCAGCCCTCGGGCAGTTGGTCAATTTCTTCTACACCCTTCAGGGTGAGGCTGCCGGAGCCCAAGCGGTGAGCAGCTTCGACACCCTCCTGGCCCCTTTCGTGCGCAACGACGGGCTGGGCTACAAGGAAGTCAAGCAGTGCCTCCAGGAGTTCGTGTTCAACATCAATATCCCTACGCGGGTGGGTTTTCAGACCCCCTTCACAAACATCACCCTGGACCTGACCCCGCCTTCCACCCTCAGGGACCACCCGGTGATCGTCGGGGGCCGTGTGCTGGACGAGCCCTACAGTGAATACCAGGCGGAAATGGACATGATCAACCGGGCGTTTTCAGAGGTTATGATGGAAGGCGACGCCCGGGGAAGGGTGTTCACATTTCCCATCCCCACCTACAACATCACCAGGGACTTCGACTGGGACAACGGGAACCTGGAACCCGTCTGGCGGATGACCGGGAAGTACGGGATCCCGTATTTCTCCAATTTCGTCAACTCGGACATGTCGCCGGAGGACGCGCGCTCCATGTGCTGCCGCCTGCGCCTGGACAACCGAGAGCTGCTCAAGCGCGGGGGCGGCTTGTTCGGGGCCAATCCGCTGACCGGCTCGATCGGTGTTGTGACCATCAATCTGCCCCGCATAGGCTATCTCGCCCGGGACAAGGAGGACTTCTTCGACCGGCTGGGGCGCATGACTCGGCTTGCATGCGACAGCCTGACCATCAAGCGCAAGGTCCTGGAGCAGTTCACTGACAAGAACCTATACCCTTATTCCAGGTTCTACCTGCGGGACGTAAAAGAGGGAACAGGGCTCTACTGGAAGAATCATTTCTCCACCATCGGCATCATAGGCATGAACGAGGCCTGCCTGAACTTCCTGGGGTCTGACATAGGGACCGAGCACGGCCGCGGATTCGCCCTGCAGGTCATGGACTTTCTCCGGGAGACCCTGGCCCGGGCGCAGGAGGAGACAGGGGACATCTTCAACCTGGAAGCAACCCCGGGAGAGGGTACGTCCTACAGGCTGGCCATGCTGGACAAGCAGCGCTTCCGTGACCTCCGGTGCGCGAACGACAGGGAGATACGCGAGGGGTCGTCGCCCTTCTACACCAACTCCACCCAGTTGCCTGTGAATTACACCGACGACGTATTCGAGACCCTCCTGCTCCAGGACGAGCTGCAGTCCAAGTACACGGGCGGGACCGTGCTCCACGTGTACCTCGGCGAGCAGGTCCAGGACATCGAGGCGATCAAGGGCTTCTTGAAAAAGATCGTATACGGGTTCAAGCTCCCCTACTTCACCCTCACACCCACATTCAGCGTCTGCCCCTCTCACGGGTACCTGAACGGCGAGCAACACGCCTGCCCCACCTGCAGCCAGGAGACAGAGGTCTACTCCCGCGTGGTGGGCTACCTCAGGCCGGTCAAGCAGTGGAACAAGGGCAAGCAGGCCGAGTTCTCCATGAGAAGGACCTTCAAACTGGAAGAGCCAGGGCGACACGCCGATCCGGCCGCCGGAGACGACTTCCTGCCGCACGCAGCCGTGGCCGCGAAAGCCGGACCATGGTCATAGGAGGGATACAGAAGAGCTCCCTGATCGACTACCCGGGCAAGGTGAGTTGCGTGCTCTTCCTGTACGGTTGCAACTTCAGATGTCCCTACTGCCACAACCCGGAGCTCGTCAGGGATTCCGGCGCCTCGGGCGAAGGTGCCACGCCTGACGATGCCCTCGCGTTTCTCCGAAGCCGGAGGGACTTCCTGGATGGAGTTGTGATATCCGGAGGCGAGCCCACCCTGGCGGCCGACCTGCCCTCCCTTTGTGAAGACATCCGCAGCATGGGCTATTCAGTGAAGCTGGACACAAACGGCAGCAGGCCCGAGGCCATCAGGGCGCTACTCGAGGCCGGTCTGGTGGACTACGTGGCCATGGACATCAAGACCGCCCCCAATAAGTACGGCGAGACGCCGGGCCTCCGGTGCGCACCGGCCCAAATCCTGGAGAGCATCCGTCTGGTCATGACCTCGGCGCCGGACTACGAGTTCAGGACCACCTGCGTCCGCCCCCTGGTAAACGATGAGATGGTCCTCGAGACCGCCAGGCTCATAAGAGGCGCCCGCAGGTTCGCCCTTCAGGGCTTCCAAGGAGAGAAGATCCTGGATCCGGGCTTTTTCTGTGAGGCCGACCCCTCCCATGATCATGCCGCCATGGAGCGCCTGAGGGAGGCGGCCGCCCCATGGGTTGAGGAGTGCCTTATACGCTGACAAGAACTCCTACTCCGGGGTCCCCAGAATCTTCACCCGCCTGACTCCGATCTCCCCGCTTTGATTAACCAACTCCAGCCACCGGTAATCGTCTCTGAACGCCCTGTCACTAAGATTCATGATCTCTTCCCCGTTCATGAGGACTTCCACCTGCCCGTTGGCCGCCTGACGCCAAACGAGCTCGTTCCGTTCTCCGCTTCCGGGATCCGCTTTCAATCTCGAGCTGTTGACGAGCTCGCGCTGCCCCCTTCGGACGCGATACAGATCCATCAATCCCCCTTCGCCCGTGCGGAGCGCCAGCACGTACCCATAATCACCGGCTTGCTCCTGGAACAATGCGACTTCGAAATGCCCCTCCACCCCGGGCTCATTGTGAACGCTGAAAGCCAGCTCCAGGGAGAACGCATTGGTGATCTCTCCTCTGAGTCGGATCCTTGCAGGGCCTTTTCCCGCTGCATCCTCTTCCGAGCGGGATCTGCCCTGCGCCGGCTCCTCCCGCTTGAGGGCTTGATCAAGCAGGGCCTCAAAGATGGCGCCGCCCACATCCTTCTTCGAATCCCTGGAGCGCTCCCCGGCGGGCTCTTCAGGCCTGGCGACCTTCCGAGGCTGCACCCTGGATCGCAATCCCAATGATGCGTCCACCCAGAACCTACCCGATACCACCGTCCACTCAGGGTCTGAACTGAAGTTCCCGTCCGAAAAGTCGTCAAAGAGAAGCTCCCTGCGCCAAGGCCGGTCAAACTTCGCCACCAAGTCCTCGAGGGACTGCTGGAGCCACCGATCGGCGGCCCTTTGTTCCCTGGACTTCTCGGCCAAGGAGCGGAGCTCGTCGACCAACTCCTGAAGCTCGGGATTATCCTTCGCGCGGCAGTCCAAAGGGACGGCCGCCACAAAGACCGCCAGCATCATCAACACCGAAAAGCCGAATTTACCCCTCGCCATAACACTCCTCCCCCGCCTTGAATGGGTGAAGCACAAATGCCCCCATACACCACACGGCTAGCCTTATGCTCAGGAGAATGATACACTACGTTCTCACATTCTACAATTTTATAGGCAAGACATCTCCGTGACACCCATGGAATCCGTCGAGCGAAAGACCCTCTCGACAGGAGGGTGCGGCCTGTAGTAAATATAAGAATCGACAAGGACCCGCTCGCCCGGGGGGCGTGCGGTTGCTCTTGTCACCTTACCCCCCGACGGACCACGAAGGTCACACTCAGCCTTTTCGTGCACGTGTTTTTCTCAGGCTCGCCTGAGGGGGGATTAAGGAGCGGATGGTCATGGAAAATCAGCAATTGGAAGAACTGATCCGAAAGGAGCTGCCCAGGATCCTGCAACGCAATCCCAAGCTGAGAGAGTGGGTGCTTCAACTCACCAGGGAGCACTACGCCGGTAAACAAGAGACAGACAGCCGCTTTAACAGAATACTGGATGAATTGAAGGCGGATCGGGAAGAGGACTCCCGTAAATGGGCGGAACAGAATCGCAGATGGGAAGAGCAAAACCGCCGGTGGGAGGAGCAAAATCGCAGATGGCAGGAACAAGCCGTCAGATGGGAAAAGCAAGACCGAAGATGGGAGGAGCAGGCCGCCAGGTGGGAAGAGCAGAACCGAAGATGGGAGGAGCAGGCCGCCAGGTGGGAAGAGCAAAACCGAAAGTGGGAAGCCAATCAGCAGACAATTAACGCGATTCTGGCCACACTCGAGGCCCAGGCAAGAAAACACGAAAGCAGCATCGGCGCTTTGGGTGCACGCTGGGGCCTTTACTCGGAGCAATCCTTCAGAAACGGCCTCAAAGGGATCCTGGAGGAGTCTTTCGGGGTTGAGGTACTAACAGTGACTGATTATGACGAATCTGGGGAGGTTTTCGGCCACCCCGACCAAGTGGAGCTGGATGTCATTATTCAAGACGGGATGTTGATTCTCTGCGAAATCAAGTCTTCAATGAGCAAAGCGGACATGTACACCTTCCAACGGAAGACAACATTTTACGAAAAGCGCCACGCTCGAAAGGCCGCCCGCAAGCTGGTCATCTCCCCGATGGTGGACCAAAGGGCCGAGCATATAGCTCACAGGCTCGGGATCGAGGTCTACACGCATGCCGACGACGTCAAGCCCGTGAACGATTGAACATGTGAGCTTCGTTCCCCCTGGAGCAGAGCGGAGGCCCTTCGTCCCTTCACCCAACCGCTCGTAGCCGTAACCCCTCGACCGGGGTACCCCATAGCCGGGTTCTCGTTCAGGCTGTCCAACCAATCGGGTCCATTTCACGTCCTCGGAAGCCCTATAACCCTCGCCACTGTCAGGGGTACTCCGCACATGGGTTACCCCTGACAGCCCGACTCATTTGTTGAAAAGGGGTTCAAGCCCCTGGAGGCATGCCCTGGCGACACTATGGCTACCCTCTTCCTGTCCGGGCATTCTGGCCCAGCCGCCCTCTCTGATGAAATCAGACCTTTTCCACGAATCCAATTCCTCTAATTTTTTGAGGTTCTCTTCATAGTTCGGGGCCTTCATAAATTGGGCAACGCAGATCGCGGCCTGACTGGCCAAGACCGCTTCGTCGCTCACCGTTTTCGAAGTGCTGGCGGTTATCCACCCACCCCACGTAAAACCGATGATCATTGCGATGACCGCACCGAGAACAAGCCCCCAACCTCCGAATTTCATCTTTCCTGCAGTTTCTGGTTTCATGGATAATGTCTCCTTGAGTTAAATGGTGAGGTTTGGCATTAGGATGAACTTGTGGAGATAAGAAAGTCGGACAATGTCAACTCCGAAAGACATGCTACCCTTTTCCCCATGAAAAGCCTCTCCTTCTCCCTTTTTTTCCTAAATTCGAGTTGAAAAACTCTCTGATTAAATTAAAAAATTCTATCATTCTCTTTTTTGCCATCCGATCTCAAACACAGATAGGAACATTTGAATAACTTATGAGTTTTCTGAAGCCTATTAATTGCAATTCCAATAAATCTAGCCGTAGTACAAATAAAAAATCAGTCTAACATCTTCCCAGCACAGGCCATCATTTCACTCGCTTAATCTCTTAGGCCGATTTCGACCCTAAACAAAAGTACTGAGTATTATCAATACACACTTCATGCCACGCCTGCCGGCTCCGCCAAAATAACTTATCTTGTTGATTTTGAATCAATATTCCCCTATCAAACTCTTGGGAGGAGCCGGCCTACAACAAAACGCGTGGCCACATTTGACCATTGATCAAATGTGGCCACGCCTTCCACTTTTCAACTTCCCCCTTCAGGTGGTCTCTGCCGGCCGGGTGCCGATCCTATTCGCCCCTTTCGCCCGTGGAGGATCCGTGGAGTCTTGAGCCTTTAAAAGACAGATGAATGAGGACCAATCCCCCCTTGCATTTATACCAACTGGAGGGATAATAGGCCATGCTGGCAAGTTGTTTTACCAGAGAGGCGCGCAAGGCTATAAAGGCCCTCCCCCTGGCTGTACAGAAAAAGGGCGTATGCTCTTATCAAGGAGCTGGAAACCATGGGGCCGCTCAGGGGGGACTGGCCCAATTATGGAAAGCTGGCAGGTAAAAAAATCATTGTCACATCAAGAAGGGGAAGCCCACCTACGTCATGGTATGGGCGATCATCGAGTATAAGACCATAGAGGTGCTCTATGTTGGAACACACGAACAAGCCACTTACTGACATTTATGTTACGGGGCCTGCAAACAAGAAGGCTGAGGCTCTCCATGCCCTTCATAATCTTGGGTTTGCTGAGAAGGCCAAAGAGCCCTCTTCATGGAGGGATGCTTTCCCCCCTGAAATCAGGGAGAACGAAGGCGGTATCTATCTGAAGGTAACAAGGGAGAGGAGAGGCGTCACCCAGACCCGTCTTTCCGGGATGACCGGCATTCCTCAGCCCCACCTCTCGGAGATTGAACGAGGCAAGAGGCCTATTGGGAAGCGGGTGGCTCGGGAGCTTGCCAAGGCTCTCGGGGTGGATTACCGGGCCTTCCTGTAACAACGGTTTCCCGGCTTGGGATGCGCACCCAAGAAGGCGCGACCCTGGCGCCCTGGCCGGGACCCCCTCAGGGACAGGAAAAGGACCTGTATCATGCCATCAAAAGAAAAACCCCCTTCGACGACCGAACCCGTGAAGACTGGCGGTTGCGGCTGGCACTGGTGAAGGAAAGTGCGGCCTATCGTACGTTCTAGTCGTACGTTCTAGCGTGAGTTTATTACGCCTTGTTGGTATATAAGCCGTATTTCCTTGTAATGACTCAGGAAACAGGGCTGCTAAGTGTATACACTGAAAGGAATCGCCGTTTTTAACGAAGGCTCTGTAATGCCCAGGCCCCGTGCGAGGTCTGCGATGTCCT
>CAZYJR010000020.1:0-67388 GCA_964647905.1 uncultured Desulfobacterales bacterium
AGATAGAAAGGGCCCTTCAGGCCATAGAGAGCCTGCCCAGGCCCAAGCAGTACAGATCGGGCAAGTAGCGTGGAGTTTCCTGGAAGTCCCGGGGCGGTGCGTATGTTCCGGCGGATCGCGCCGGGCGCCGCCCCGGATTTGCTAGTGCCCATCCATAAATGAGTTCTCGGCACTAGCGAGTTTCCAGGGCAGAAATGAGCAATTTCTTCCAAACGGAAACTTGCTAGCGGGGGACGTAGTAGATAGGACGGCCTCGACTCTCCGCCTTGTGGATCACCCAGGGCGCAATAAAGACGAAGAGGACGTCGTGCCACAAGCCCGGCCCGAGATGGGCCAGGCGCAGGTTGCCCATACCGAAGGCGTCAAGCAGGTGAAGCGCGGCTGACAAGGCGGAATAGAGGGCAAGGGCGGTCAGGAGCCCCTTGACCCACTCCGTCCTCTGGAGGGCCATGGAGAGCCCAAGCGCCGCCGCCACGGCCGCGTGGAACGCGCCCAGCTCCATTAGGAAGGGGCTCTGGGGCCAGGCGAGCGACGCGGCCAGATCCGACCCTTTGAAGACCTGGCAATACGCCCGGTAAGAGATATGAAGCAGCGTGAACAGGGCAAAGAGATGGAGGAGCGCTTCTCCTCTCCTCCTGAGCGCTGGGATCGCGGCCCAGATGCCCAATGGTATGAACAGGGGCAGGAGCTCCACGCCCAGGCCCAGGGTCTCGGCCCGGCCCCAGCCGCCGGCGAATGTCTCTATCAGGGAGGAAAACATAGGGGCGTACACCCTCCACGCGGTCGGTGTGTTGAAGTCTTTTTCGAATCATACGTAGATGCCGGGGGATGTCAATGGATTCGGAGGAGATGAAGTCGAGCCGGGCCACGGATCCGCGGGGGCGCCCTGCAAGACCCGGCAGCCCGGGCGGGAGGGGGACCGCCGGGTTGGTTCTGGCTGCCGGCGAGTCTTCAAGGATGGGGGATACGATCAAGCAGCTCCTGCCCGCCGGTGGTTCCATAACCGTCTTGGAGCGGGTCCTGAAGGCGGTGCTGAAATCCGAGCTGGACACCGTGGTCTTGGTCCTGGGCTACAAGGCGGATTTGGTCAAGGACTCGCTCAAGCCGGAGCTGAAGGGCGATCCCAGATTGGTGTTGGTGGAGAATCCGGCATACAGGGATGGCCTCAGCACGTCTCTTATTGCCGGTCTGCGTGCGGTTGCCGAGACCCATGACCGGGTCATGGTCCTGCTGGGAGACATGCCCGGGATCCACCCGGGGCTCATAAACCGCCTGGATCGTGAGGTGGCGGGATCAGGCCGCCACTTGGGGGCGGTGAGGGTCGAGGGACGCCGCTCACTGCCCGCGGTCATAGGGCGGCGCTTTTACCGGGAAGTCTTCGAGCTCAGCGGTGACGTAGGGGCGCGCGAGTTCTTCAGCCGTTATCCAGGCGATGTACTGCTGGTGGATGAGGACGACTACGACGACATGGACATCGACACCCCGGAGGATTATCGGACCTACGTGAGCACGGAAAGGGGGCGGCCCCGACCCTTGCGGGGGTGACGGCCCATCCAGTGCCTATCGGAGTCCGGGCAGGGGCTCTATCCTTATCTCCGCACGCTCTCGAAGCTCCCGGAGCCACGCCTCAAAGAGCACCCTGTGCTTCATCTCCCGTATTGAAGAGAGGTAATCCTCCTTCTCCTCGGCCAGTGACTCTTCGTCGATATCCCTGGAGCCCGCCCATCTCATAATCACAACCCCTGATTCGGTCTCAAAGACCTCTTCAGGGTATGGGTCGTCCTCATCCAGCCGGAACGCCGCTTCCTGAAGCACAGGATTGTTTCCCAGGCCTGGAACCGCTTGATTTCGCTTGAAAAAGTCCGTGGTCTGGGGGCTCAGGCCCTGCTCGCCGACCACGGCCTCCCAGTCCCCCCCCTGTCTCAAGCGCTCCAGCACCTCTTGAGCCTTTGCGCGGGCCTTTTCCCGCGCGCGCTCGGATAGGAGGTCTTCCCTCACTTCTTCCCTTACGCCGGCCAACTGCGGGAGGTGGGAAGGCCTTGTCTCGTCCACCTGGAATATAAAGAAAGAGTCATTGAATTCGATCACATCGCTCACCGCCCCTCTTTCCAGGTTGAAAAGGACCTCTTCCAGCTTGTCGCTCTCACCCAGGCCCGGGATCTCCTCCCCCCGGCTGAAAAGGCCGGTGTCATGAACCAAAAGGCCGTGGGACCCGGCATGCTCCTTCAGGTCCACTTCATAGGGCATTTGGTCCATTAAGGAGAGGGCCTCCTCGTGCGCTATGTCCGAGGCCCGGACCGAGGTCAGGTGCTCGGCTATTTCCCCTCGCACTTCTTCAAAGGGCCTGGTCCGGGCCTCCTGGATGTCTTCCACCTTTATTATGTGATACCCGAACCCGGTCCTGACCAAGTCGCTTATCTCACCCTCTTCAAGCTTGAAGGCCGCTTCTTCGAAACCTTCGACCATCTCCCCTCGAGAGAAGTACCCCACGTCTCCACCCTGGTCCTTTGAGGGGCCTTCGGAATAGGTCTTTGCAAGCTCTGAAAAATCCTCACCTTTTTTGGCTTTGTTAAGGACCTCAAGAGCTTTCTGTTTAACTTTAGCTTCCTCTTCTTCAGTCGCTTTCTGATCCAAACGAAATAGTATATGCTTTGCTTTAACTCTTTTCTTCTCTTTATATCGTTCTATATTCTCCTGATAGTAAGCCTTCAATTGTTCTTCAGATATCTTTATCTGATCAAAAAAGGTTGAAGGCTCGATTTTTATATACTTAACACTGATTTTGTCTGGGATTCTGTACTCTTCTTTACGGTTTTCAAAGTACTCCTCCACCTCGGCCGGTTCGAGCCGGATGCCTTCCCGGAAATCGGCAGGGTCAAAGGCGACGTATTGGACCTTTGTTTGCAGGTTCAGATACCTGTAGTACTCCCTTACTTCATGGTCGGTCACCGGCTGGAAGGCGGTCAGGAATTGATCGGCCTTGTCCTTCAGCAGGGCTTGGGCCACCGTACGCTCGAAGTCCTCCGGTGTCATTCGGTTCTGGTCCAGGACCGCCCTGTAACGGCCTTCGTGGAATCGTCCCTGGAACTGAAATGCCGGATAGGACATTATCTCACTGCGTATCTCGTCCTCGGTTACGTCCAGTCCCAGTCTCCTGGCCTCCTGGGTGATCAGCCTCTGGTCGATGAGCTGCTGCAGGGCCTGGCGCTTAAGATCAAAGGCCTCTATCAGGTTCTCGCTCCACATGTCTCGGTATTGACGCCTAAGTGACTCCAAGAGGTCCTTATACGCCTTTTGGTATTCAGTGCTGGTAATGGGTTCCCCGTTTACGCTCGCCACCTTGACCCCCTCCCTGGAGCGGAAGGAGTAGCCGAAGTAGAAAATGAAGACCACGGCGATGATGGCGATCAATACCTTGATCAGGTACGACTTGGCGTGCTTCCTCATCAGGCTCAGCAGCATGAGTGTTCCCTCTCCCTGAATAATTGCGTGACCGCGTAGGCTAGCATGATACTCGGGTGGTGTCCAATACTATCTCCGCGGAAACCCCCGTCTTGGCGGGGCGCGCCGGGTTGACTGAGACGGGGGCCTCTGGTAGCTTCCGGTTGAGCGGACGGCGGGAGAGAGGCTTTTCCCGGCCGGATCGCCATTGCATCGGGTTCAACTAGGGGGACTGCAGGTGGCTCGTACCGCGACCGGATTGGACCGGGTGGGGGACAAGGGGCCGGAGTTGGGTCTGGACGGCCTGAGGCTTGGTCTGTTGTGCAATCAGGCCTCGGTGGATTCCCACCTCCGCCCGGCCCCGGCCGTTGTCGGCAAGGCCTTTCCGGGCCGCCTCAAGGCCCTTTTCGGCCCCCAGCACGGCTACGGGGGCGAGGACCAGGACAACATGGTCGAGACCGCCCACTCCTACGCCCCGGCTTACGGGGTCCCTGTCTTCAGTCTCTACTCTGAAGATCGTGCCCCCCGACCCTGGATGCTGGAGGAGATCGACGTCCTCCTGGTGGACGTCCAGGACGTGGGTGCCAGGGTATATACCTTTGCCTCCACCCTGCTCCAGTGCCTCAAGGCGGTCTCCCCGGCCGGCAAGAGGATCGTGGTGCTGGACCGCCCAAATCCGTTGGGTGGGAGGATCGTGGAAGGCAATCTCCTCTCACCCGAGCTGTACTCCTTTGTGGGGCCCTGCCGCCTGCCCATGCGCCACGGCATGACCATTGGGGAGATGGCGATCATGTTCAACCGGGTCTTCGGGCTGGAGGCTGACCTGGAGGTAATACCCATGGCCGGATGGGAGCGTTGGATGCAGTGGGAAGATACCGGATTGCGGTGGATAATGCCCTCCCCGAACATGCCCTGGCCCGGGACCGCCCGCGTCTACCCGGGGCAGGTCCTGTGGGAAGGCACCAACGTATCCGAGGGCCGGGGCACTTGTCGCCCCTTTGAGCTCTTTGGTGCGCCCTTCATTGACCCCCTTCGCTTGATGAGGCTCTTGCCGCCCGGGGCACTCAAGGGCTGTGTCTTGCAGGATTTCTCCTTTCGTCCTACCTTTCACAAATGGGAAGGGCGAATCTGCAAGGGGTTCTTCATCCATGTCCTTGATCGGGAGGAATTCAGGCCGTACTCCACCGCCCTGGCGCTTTTGGGCGCCGTAATACGGGAACATGGGGATCAATTCCAGTGGCGGGACCCTCCGTACGAGTACGAGTACGAGCGCCTCCCCATAGACTTGATCTTGGGAGACAGCAGCCTCCGGGTCTCACTGGAATCCGGGGCCGACCCCATTGGGCTGATCGAGGACCATCAGGGCCGGCTAATGGACTTCTTGGAGCAGTGGGAGCCCTATCTCATTTATCCAGCTTGACGGGCGGCTGAGGTCCGCAATAGGGCTCGCCGGCATTTACGGCTACCTGCTTTGCTCGCCGCTGATCCACTTGTCTATGGCTTCCTTGTCGAACCTCCACACTCTCCCGATACGAATGGCCGGGATCTTTCCTTCTGCAGCATATTTGCATATTGTTATTTCGTGAAGTTTTAAGTATTTAGCAAGCTCTTTGGTCGTCATTATTTCTGGCATATTAAGCTCCTTACTATATCATCGACTGGAGATGGCGCAGATGGCGAAATTAAGTATCATTATATATAATTCCCAAAAACAGCAAAGTCAACAAAAACCTGGTGCACTACTCGTGGCCTTGCTGCTCCTGGCCCTGGCGGCGCCCCCCGCCTTTTCGGCCGGCGCCTTCAGGGTGGATTTCGTGTGCGACGGGGACACGGTGATCCTCGAGTCCGGGGAGACCGTCAGGTACATAGGGATCGACGCGCCCGAAATGGGAGACGAGGAGGTCCCGCCGGAGTTCCTCGCCCGGGAGTCCAGGGACTTTAACCGAAGCCTGGTGGCCGGGCGTCCGATCCGGCTGGAGTTCGACCAAGAGAGGCGGGACCGCTACGGCCGACTGCTTGCATATCTTTATCCTGAGGACGGGGGCATGGTCAATCTGCTGCTGGTGAGAAGGGGGCTTGCCCGCGTGCTGGTGACCCCGCCCAATACGGCCCGCGCGCGGTCTCTCTTGGAGGCCCAGCGCAGGGCCATGAGGGCCGGGGTAGGTTTGTGGGGCCGGCCGGCTGAATCGGGAGGCGGTCCATATGTGGGGAGCAGAAGGTCCTATAGGTTCCATCGCCCCGGCTGTCCTTACGGCATGCGTATACGGGAGAGAAACCGGATCAAGTTCGAGAGCCGCAGGGATGCGTTTTGGGAGGGCTTCAGTCCCTGCAGAAAATGCATGCCTTGACCGGATCGGACAGGGCCTTGACTGCCCGGCGGCCGGGGTCTATAACCCGAGTCCAGTCAAGCCGTTGCATTACCCGGGACGTTGAGCATGAAACCACTTCTGCGCTTCAAGCTGAAAAACCCCAGGCTGAGCATGGCCGGGAAGAGGCTCTTTTTTTATGCCTTGATCGGAGTCATAGCCGGGCTGGGATCCGTGGTCTTTCACTACCTCTGCCAGTTGGGGGCGTACGGGTTCATGGAGCTCTTGGCCGGTTACCGGCCGCCCGACCCTGCCGGGGAGGCCCATCTCTTCCCTCCCTCAGGGGTGCCTTTCCGGCGCTGGATGCTGCTCTTCCTGCCCGCCATCGGGGGGCTGATCAGCGGTTGGCTGGTCTATACCTTCGCCCCGGAAGCGGAAGGGCACGGAACCGATGCGGCCATCGATGCATACCACAACCGAGGCGGGGCCATCCGCAGCCGAATACCGATCATCAAGACCTTGGCCTCGGCCGTGACGCTCACCTCGGGCGGCTCTGGGGGCAGGGAGGGCCCCATCGCCCAGATAGGGGCGGGGTTCGGCTCCTTTTTGGCCACCAGGCTTAATCTTTCAGACCGGGATCGCAGGATCATGATGGCGGCGGGCATGGGAGCCGGGGTGGGCAGCATTTTCCGAGCCCCGCTGGCAGGGGCGCTTTTCGCCGCCGAGGTCCTCTACAAGGAGCCGGAGTTCGAGAGCGAGGTGATCATACCAGCGGGCATCTCATCGGTGGTGGCCTACTGCATATTCTGCCTGGTCTTCGGATGGGGATCACTCTTCCAGACCGAGCACTTCGTTTTCCGCAATCCCCTGGAGTTGGGTCCATACGTGGTCCTCGCCTTTGTGCTGGCAGGCGGCGGCTTCCTATACGTAAAGGCCTTCTACGGGGTTCAGCGCTTCTTCGCGCGGAAGATCCCCCTGCCCAACCACCTTAAGCCCGCCCTGGGAGGGCTCTTCACAGGGCTGATCGGTTTCTTCCTCCCACAGACCCTGGCCTTCGGCTATGGGTTCGCCCAGATGGCCCTGGACAACCAACTCCCCTGGCTGTTTCTCATGGGGTTGGCCTTTGGAAAGATACTGACCACGTCCTTTTCCATCGGTTCAGGGGGTAGCGGGGGTGTGTTCGGTCCCTCGGTGGTAATCGGCGGCGCCTTCGGCGGTGCTGTGGGCCGGATGTTCAACGCCTTGATGCCCGGCGTGGTCACCCACCCGGGCGCCTTTGTGGTGGTCGGAATGGCGGGCTTTTTCGCCGCGGTCTCCAACACGCCCATTTCGACCATCATATTCGTGAGCGAGATGACCAACTCATATCATCTCCTCCTGCCCAGCCTCCTGGTGTGCTCACTGGCATACCTCCTGTCCCGGAACTGGACCATCTATGAGAAGCAGGTACCCTCCAAAATAGATTCCAACGCACACCTCGGGGAGTTCTTCGTGGATGTGTTGGGCAGCATACGGGTGGAGGAGCTGATGCCTCAGGTACGCAAGGTGGAGACAGTGCCTGAGGACATGACTTTCAGCGCCTTCAGGCGCGTTTTCAGCTCCACCCAGCAGCACTACTTCCCTGTGGTGGACAAGGATGGAAAGCTCTCAGGGATTTTTTCCATCAACGACATAAGGAGCGTGCTCTTCAACCAGGAGATCGGCGACCTGGTGTTGATGAAGGATATAGCCAACACCGAGATCATCTCCACAACGCCCAGCGAGGACTTGAACGAGGTCCTGAAGAAGTTCACAGTACGCAACCTCCACAGGCTGCCCGTGGTGCGGGACGAGGACCCTCGTGAGTTCCTGGGCATGCTGGACCGGCGCGAGGTGATCCAATACTACAACAGTCGTGTGGAAGAGATCAAGGCCGGCAGGCATCGCATAAGCGTGGATTCGGACAGGGAGGTCTCCCTGCTCAAGAACGTAGCCGTGGGTGAGGCCATGAATACCCTGTGCGAGACCATACGCGAGGACATGCCCGGCGACGCCCTCAGGGACTTTTTCTACCGATCCAAGCACAGGAGCTTCCCGGTGGTGGACCAAGCGGGCCGCCTGGTCGGGGTCATTTCCTTCTCAGACGTGGAAAGGCTTCCCTTGAGCGGCGAGGTGCGCGGCCTGACCGCCAGGGAGTTCGCCACCAAGAATGTGGTCACGGTGAGGCGGGAAGACAGCCTCTTCCTGGCCCTGAGCCGCATCAGCCAAGGGGACTTCTCCATCGTTCCGGTGATCGACGGACCCGCCTCCAGGAGGGTCTTGGGGGTGGTGAGCCGCAGGGACATCGTTGCCGGGTATGAAAAGGCCCTGCTGGGGTCCGGCTTTCCCAAGAGGATAAAGGGCCGGGATAAGCAACAGGCCGCCGGAGGACTCTAGTCCAGGGCCTCCAGCTTTTTCGCCGCCAACTTCGCCTCGTTGGAGTCGGGGAAATCCTTGGTGATCTTCTTCAACAAGAGCCGGGCGCTGGTCTTGTCCTCTATCTCCAAGAACGCCACTGCCTGCCGGTACATGGCGTTCGCCACCTTGTTCCCTTTCGGGTAATCCTTTATCACCTTTTGATAAGAGAGGATGGCCTGTTCGAACTGCTCCATGGCCATGTGGCATTCACCGATCCAGAAATGGGCGTTGTCCGCCCTGTCAGACTCGGGGTGGCGCTCCAGGAATGTCTTGAAGGCGGCCATTGCCTCTTCGTAGCGCTTGTCGCCGAAAAGCGAGCGAGCGCGCTCATAGAGCTCCTCTTCGCCCGAGGGGAGTGTCTCCTCGGGCGGCGCGGGTTCAGGAGCAGCCCCCGGCCCGGGCGCCGGGGCGAGCTCCGGGGGAGCGAGGGGCCTCTCTCCTTCGGGGGCTTCCAGCCCCAGGTATGCCTGCTGCTGGCGCACCATGCCTTCGAGGGTCCGGATTTCACTGGAGAGCGCTTCGACCTCCCCCTTCAGGGCGTCCAGTCGGCTGAGGTCCTCCTCCACGATCCGCTTCAGCAAATGCGCGTTGTCCTCGCTCCTGCCAGATATCCGGCTGACCTCCTCCTTTACTTGATTCGTCTCCAGCCGCAACTGGGCTTGGTTGGCCTCCATGGTCTCCAGGCGGGAGGGAAGGTCGCTTCCCGCCGTCTCCTGCAAGTCCGAGACCTTTTGGTTGAGCGAGTTGATCTGGCGGTTGAAGTACGCCATTTCCCGGTCGTACGTGCAGGAGCAAAAGACGAGGGAGACGGCGAAAATCAGTAACAGCCACTTCGGATATTTCATCATGTGCTACCCGAAATCGGAGTGCATCCTGGGAGTCCGATGAAGGGGCGACCGGTCCCCGCCGCCTGTAGGCGGGCGGGGCACCGGCCGGCAAGTTCTCTCCGGTCGCTACTTCTTGAAGAGCTTGAACTCGTCTCGGCGGTTCTTGGCCCAGGCATCTTCGTTGTGCCTGGGATCGGCCGGCCTCTCCTCTCCGTAGCTGATGGTGGTTATCCGGTCTTTGGAGATGCCCAGGCTCATCAGATAATTCTTGGCCGCGTTGGCCCTCCTCTCGCCCAGAGCGAGGTTGTACTCGTTGGTCCCGCGCTCGTCGCAGTGCCCCTCTATGCGCACTGCGTACTCAGGGTTTTTCTTGAGCCACTGCGCCTTCTTCTTCAGGGTCTGCTCGGCCTCGGGCTTTATCTCTGACCTGTCGAAGTCAAAGTAGATGTTCTTGGCCTCAAATGCCTCGATCTCCGATTGCTTCCTGCGAAGGGCCTCCGCCTCCGCCTGTCGTTCTTTCTCGCGCTCGGCATAGCCTTCCTCCTTGGCCTTCTTTTCGGCGGCGGCGGCGGCTTCTTTTTCCTGCGCCGAAGGCTCCTCCGTCACCTGGGCCTGCCCCACACCCACCTGCTTCTTGGCGCACGAGGCGAACAGCACGAGTGAGGAGCATGCGAGAACCATTACCATCCAGATCAACACCGATTTCTTCTTCATCCTCTTGATCCCTCCTGACAAGGTATTGTTACAGTGGAAAGGGCCTGCCGTATTGAGACGGGGTCGTCACAATAATCGTTAACCTATGGATGTTTACCACTTCCCGGTCCTCGATTCAAGGCTAAAGTGGGGCTCGGAAAACAGCATGTCGGAGAAAAATCCAAGGATGCCCAGTCCTTTTGACCGCGGCCCGGGTTCAGTATGGCGACCAGCTTGGGGAGGTCTGTTCCCCGTCCTGAAAGGTTATTCGTTTCTGGACCCGCCCGCCCGCTGTCATGATGTACAGGTGATAGCCTCCTTCGCGGTTGGAGGAGAAGGCGATGTAGCGTCCGTCCCGGGACCAACTGGGGTCTTCATTGTTGCCCCGGCCCTGGGTGAGATTCTGCAGGCCGCTCCCATCGGGATTGATGGTGAATACGTCGAAGCTCCCGTTGTTCATGCCCGAGTAAGCGATCTGGTCCATGCTGGACCACGAAGGGGAGGTGTTGTACTTGCCCTCGTAAGTCAATCGTCGTTCTTCTCCGGTCTCAAGGTCGTGAACGTAGATTTGGGGGGAACCGGACCGGTTGGAGACAAACGCGAGCTTGCTCCCGTCCGGGGAATAGGTAGGTGATACGTCTATGCCCCAGTGGTCGGTCAGCCGCTTCAGGATGTTTCCGTTCAGATCAATGGTGTAGATGTCCGGATTGTCGCCCCGGCTGAGGGTCAGGGCCAGCCTTTGACCGTCAGCGGCCCAGCAAGCGCCGATATTCAGGCCCTGCCTCGAAGAGATCCGCCGGTCCTTTCCGGTTTCCATGTCCTTTAGGTAGAGCATGGGACCGCCGTCTCTGTAAGAGTTGTATATCAGTTTTTTCCCGTCCGGCGACCACCTGGGCAGCAGCGCTATGCTCCTGTCAAAGGTTATCCGCCTCCTGTTGTGCCCGTCCACATCACAGATGAAAATTTCCTTGTCGCCTTCGTGCCTGTTCACGTAAGCTATTCTGGAGAGAAACATTCCCTTCTGCCCGGTGAGCAGATGCAGGAGCTCGTTGCTGAGGCGGTGCACCAGCCTGCGGTGGTCGCTCACAGCGCCCAGCAGCCGCTTGGAGTAGACCCGCCTGGCCCGAAAGACGTCGTAGAGTCGGACCTCCAGCTCCAACGAATCCCCTATACAGGTATAGGTGCAGTCGAGCAGGAGCTCCGCCCCTATCACCGACCAGTCCCTGAACCGCACCGAGCCCCGGTCCAGGGCTTCCACCGCCCCCTGGAGAAACGCCTCTTTTTCAATGGCCAGGAAGTAGCCGCTGAGCTCCAGGTCCCCGGAGGCCACTTGGGCCAGGGTCGAGCCGAGCTCCGGGTGCGCCCCGCCCGCCGAATTGTTCCGGAACTCCGGCACCGCGATCCTGAGCCGCTCGATCTGCGGGGCGTTTATGTCGATGAAGATCCTAGCCGGACATTCCCTGGGCTGCAGGACCGTTATGAGGCCGAGCAGGAAAGCGAGGAGAACAAGGCTAGGACCTTCCCAGTTCTTCAAGGGAGAAACGGACTTCGATTTCGTCATGGCTCTTTCGATATGCTTCCGGAAACGGAGGTAAGGGGTTGGAGCGTTCAATGGCCCGCATGACCGATTCGTCGAATACTTCGTTGGATGAGCTCTTGACAAGCCGGCTCGAGGTTATGGTCCCGTCCCTTCTGACCAGCAAAAGGACCGTGGCCTCCGGATTGCCCTTGGTCTCCAGAGCAACCGGATACGACCAGTTGCCCGCGATCCACTCGTGGACGCGCGACTGATAGATCTGTATCAGGGTCCCGGTCAGCCCCCCGCCCCCGGGGCGTGAACCGCCCGCCCGGGACTCCTTTCCGGCCTGGGACCGGAGTTCGGCCAGCGCACGTTCCAGATGGCTCTGCTCGGGCTTCTCACGCCGGGGTTCCTCCTTTTCCTTTTGCGGCCTGGATAGGACTTCCCTGTCTATTCGGGAAATCGCCTTGTCAATGAGCTCGGAAGGAGAGGCCTCTGGTTCCTTCTTCACTGGTTTGGGCTTGGTATCCACGGTCCGCTTGGCCACCACAAGGGGCTTTTGCTCCCTCTTGATTTCCGCGATCCGCCTGGCGGGCTTGGGCTTTTGCACCGCAGCCTTCCGGGGCTTGCTCTCCGCCTCTTCGGCCTCGACAGGGACGGAGGCCTGGGCCGCCGGCTCCTTGTCGCCGCCGGATGGGAGCTCCACCAGCTCGACTTGGTAGACCTGGTCCCCCGGCGGCCTGCGAATTGACCCGGCGTCCGGGACGAAGAGTACCAAGGCGAACAGGACCGCATGGAAGAGAAGTGATACGCCCAACATCGGGCTCCACCTCACGCCTTCCGGATCCGTGGCGCCAGTGTTTGTCCATTTGCTAGTCATATCCCTTTCCTATACCGCACGAGCGCCCAAGAGATCAGTCCTCGGGTTCGGTCACCATCCCCACCTTATCGATGCCGGCCCGCTTCAACTCGGCCATAACCCTGATTACGACACCGTACGGCACCTCGCGGTCCGCTCGGATGAGGATCCCCTTGTCTCGGCGGTACTTGGAGATCGTCCTGATCTTTGATTCCAGATCTTCCAGCCCTATCTTGTCCTGCTCCAGGAAGATCTCCCGGTTCTTCCTTATGGTGAGGAACAGGGGCTCCTCCTTGGTCTTGATGTTCTTGGTCGTGGTCTGCGGGAGATCCACCTCCAGACCCTGAATCATCATCGGCGCTGTCACCATGAATATTATCAGGAGCACCAGCATCACGTCCACAAAAGGCGTGACATTGATGTCCGACATGAGCCGCCTTCGGCCTGTTCCGTTGGTGATCATAGCTCGATCCTCCGAGCCGGGCCCGTGTGGTTCCGGGGCCGGGACCCGGTTTTCAGGCCTCCTTTGATGCGCTCTGCCGCTTCAACAACTGCCTTTCGATTACGCTGAGAAAGTCCGAGGAAAAGGTCTCCATCTCGGATTCGAACATCGCCGCCTTGTGGCTGAAGTGATTGAAGGCGACCACGGCCGGGATCGCCGCGGCCAGGCCTGCGGCCGTGGCGATCAAGGCCTCGGAGATTCCCGGGGCTACAACTGCCAGGCTGGCCGAGCCCCGCAGCCCTATGCCGCTAAAAGACTCCATTATCCCCCACACTGTCCCGAAAAGACCTATGAAGGGGGCGGTGTTCCCGGTGGTGGCCAAAAACGATGATGCCTTTCCCAGCCGGTTGCTCTGCTCGGTGGCCGACCTCCTGAGAGCCCTTTCCACCTGGCTGAGGACCGTCTCCACGCCCGCGGTGTTCACAGATCCGGGGTTGTTCAACTTGCGGGTTCTCCGGAACTCGGCATACCCGGAGCGAAAAAGCTGGGCCAGAGGGCTGCAGCCAAGCTCGGCGGATTCGTTGAGCAGGGTCGCGAACTCTGTCCCTTCCCAGAACCTCTCCAGGAAGTACGCGGACTCCGCCTTTGCCTTGCGGTAAAGACGCCACTTCATGAATATGATCGCCCAGGTGGCTATGGAAAAGACCAGGAGGATCAGCATGACGAACTTCACCACGGGACCCGCACCGGCCACCATGTGAATGATGTCTCCTCCGAAGCCCGTACCCACGGCGCCCGGGGAGAACAAGATGGGTTGGAGCTCAATGAGTGTCATGTTTCTCCTGAGATGTCGCCTCGGCCGTGCTCGATCCGCAGGCCTCGGCTTGGTATTTTCCCGCCCGCCACTGGAACGCGGTGGAATCTGACTCAAACATTTCTATAATCCCGGTTGCCGGCATGCAAGTACAATTTGGGTGTCGGGTGTCGGGGCGGGCAAGAGAGCTGTTCACCGTTCACGTGGTCTCATGAGCCGGCCCGGGTTTTCCCTTGGAGGCCGAAGCGCCTGACCAGGAATTCCGCCAGACCGCGGGTGTCGCCCGGGGAGAAGACAGGGCCTGACCAGTCCACCGGGTCGTCTGTGATCATGGCGATAAGGCGCCGGTCTCCCGGGCAGAAAGGGCGTTCGGAGACAGCCGCCCTGAAGACCTCCATCTTTGGTATGGGGGCGTTCTTGTATCCCTCGGCCAGGACCAGGGCCACTCCCGGGAGCATCAGGGCCAGCTCCCTAGGGTCGTGGTCGTAATCCACGTCGCGGATCAACCCGATCGCCGCCGGGGAGGATATGATCGTGCCGGCGGCTCCGGCCCGGCGATGGACCCAGGAGTCCTTCCCGGGCGTGTCCATGTCAAAGCTGTGTTCGTGATGCTTGACCGTGCCCACTACCAAGCCCATGGCCTTCAGCGCCGGTATCAGTCTTGCGATCAAAGTGGTCTTGCCCGCTCCCGAAAACCCGGCCACCGATACCACGGGCGGGCTCATCCCCTGCTCTGGTTCACTCGAATATCTCACGGAATATCTCGTCATCTGCTTTTAGGCATCTATCCTTCAAAAGTGTGTATTTCCTGAGGAGTTCCTTGCCTGCCTCGGTCACCTGAGAGCCGCGCCTGCCGTCCGGATGTACCAGGCGGGTTTCCAGATGGCTCTCCGTGGCCTTTATCTTGCTCCAGACCGCCTTGTAAGACATCCTGAGAAGCTTCGCCGTCTTATTAATGGATCCGGTCTTGTCGATGGTCTCCAGGATTTTCATCCTGCCCTCACCCATTACCATTTGACCCTTTTTATTGACTATCCATTGCCTGGAACGGAGTCTTAATTCAGTCATGTCCGGCCTCCCCGGGTGGCCCCGTGCGCCTGGTCTAAGATATTTCCGCGCATACCTCTCCGCTCCTGGAGGGGTCGTAACCTCCCAGTTCCTTTACCCGCTTGCGGAAACCCTCGGAGCGGATGGTCTCCAGCATGACCCCCAAGTTGGGCTCGTCCAGCCCGGAGGAAGGCACCACGAGCTGGTATTGCTCCCGGACCACCGGGATGAAGTCTAGATCCAAGGCCCTGGCTGCAGCCAATATGCCCATGCCGCAGTCGGCCGCTCCGGAGAGGACATCCACGGCCACCGCCATGTGCGTGAATTCCTCATGATCGTAGCCCCGGATCCGCTCGGGCCTCATCCCGCAAAGTGCCAGGCGATGATCCAGGAGCACCCGGGTGCCGGAACCGGCCTGCCTGTTCACGAAGGTTACCTCGTTTTCCGCCAGGTCCTCCAGGCCGCGAATACCCTTGGGGTTGCCCTTGGGGACCATGAGGCCCTGTTCCCTCTCCACCAGGTGGAAGAGGGTGACCGGCTGGCTCTTGAGGTAGCGCTTGACATAGGGGATGTTGTACTCCCCTGTCTCCGGATCCAGGAGGTGGGTCCCGGCCGCGTGGCAGTTCCCTTTCCTGACCGCCATGAGCCCCCCCAGACTCCCCACGTTTCCGGACGAGACCCTCAGATCGTGCCCCCTCTCTCGGATCTCGTCGGCCAGCAGGTCTAGGGTTATATCATGGCTTCCAATTATGATGATCGTCTTGTCCAGGTCTTCCTCGCTCACCAAGAGCTCTGCTTCCCCCTCCTCATCCTGGCCCACGCCTTCCGAGAGGGCGGGTATCCGAAGGATTCCTTCGGCCCTGGTCATGGTGGTTATGGATCCGGCGGCCCGCGGGAGTGGAGTGGCGACGCACCGGCCGCTTATCCTGCCTATGTTGACCCTGACGAACTCCTCTATTCCCGGCTTTGACGGGATGTCCCGTGAAGGGCGCACCCTGACCGTGTCGGGCCGGGGAGCGGGAAGCCCCTGGAGGGCGAAGAGGAGGGGGCGGACGAACTGCTCGAAGGAGAGCGCGGCTGATACCGTGTAGCCGGGATTCCCCACCACCGGGGTCCCCCTTATATCGCCCAGTATGGTGGGCTTGCCGGGCATCATGGCCACCCCGTGAACCATTATCTCGCCCAAATCGCTTATCACCTTGGCGGTGTAATCCTTGCTGCCAGCAGAGGAACCGGCGTTCACCACTACCACGTCCGCCCCGGAAGCCAGCGCCCTCTCCACGGCCTCTCGTATGGCCGGCTCATCGTCCGGGATGATCTCATGGACCGCGGCCGTTCCTCCGCATTCCTCCACCATGGCCGAGAGGGTGACGGAGTTGTACTCCAGTATCTTTCCCGGCGCGAGCCGGGGGGCGTCCTGCAGACCCCTGTGGGAGACAAGCTCCGAGCCAGTGGGGAGGATGGCAACCAAAGGTCTTTTCCACACCCGCAGGTCAAAGACGCCGGCGGATATGAGGGCCCCCATGTCCGAGGGGCGGATGCGGTGATTCCGGGGGAGCAGGAGTTGGGTGGCTACTATGTCCTCGCCCACTTTGCGCACGTTCTGCCAAGGGTGCGCGGGCGCGCGGATCTCCAGGTGCTCGCCGTCCACCTGGTGGAGCTTTTCCACCATGATCACGGCGTCGAAGCCCTCCGGCAGGATCTGCCCGGTGTTTATCCAGACCGCGTCTTTGCCTGTCTCCAGGATGCGGGGCCTTCTCTCCGTTGTCCCGTAGGTCTCTTGCGCCCTGACAGCCACCCCGTCCATGGCGGCGGAATGGTAGTTCGGAGATGAGAGCCCGGCAAAGACGGTCTCAGCCGTGACCCGGCCGAGGGCCTTTTCCACGGGCACGGATTCCCCGGTGTTGAGGCTCGTGGTACCGAAACGCCCCAGAAAGAGTTCCCTGGCCTCCCGGAGCGGCTTCATGGCCAGATATACGTTTCTTTTCAATCGCGATCTCCTGCTGCCGCCTTCCTCACCCCGCCGCGGAGGGCGCCCATTACATGGAAAGGCATCACCTCCACCACGGAGCCCTGGTAGAGCCCCTCGGTGAATCGGTCCACGCGCACCAGGCCGTCCGCCTCCACCAGTGGGGATATGAGGCCGGACTTACCGAACAGGGGCTCCGCAACCAGCCGCCTCTCAACGCTTATCAATCTCACCCTGATGAAGTCGTCCCTGCCCTGGGCGGACTCGATGTTGCGGGCCAGTTCGGCCTCAACCCCTGGTATGCGGGGGGACGGCCAGTGCGCTTCACCGGCCAGCCGTCTTATGAAGGGGGAGAGAAGCACCTCGGCGACCACCAAGGCCGAGGCTGCGTGACCGGGCAGACCCCAGACCGTCTTGGCTCCCATGCGGGCGAAGATCGTCGGCTTCCCCGGGCTTATGGAGACGCCGTGGGCCAGGATCTCCATGCCGGGAAAAGACTCCATCACCTGGACGGTCATGTCCCTGGTCCCCACCGAGCTCCCGCCCGAGATCCACAGAGAATCGGCCTTTTGGAGTCCCAGTTCCGCCTTCTCCCTCAAACTCTCGAACCGGTCCGGGGCCAGACCCAGCACCACGGGCACCGCGCCCAGGGATCGACAGAATGCGGCCAGGGTATGGCTGTTCACGTCCCTTACCTCTCCCGGCCCCGGGGCTCGTTCCACCGGGACCACCTCGTCCCCGGTGGAGAGGACGGCCACCCTGGGCCGCCTGACCGCTGCGACTTCGGTCAAGCCGAGGCCGGCCAGGACTCCCACGTCCTGGGGCCTCAGCAGAGAGCCCCGGGTGAGCACCGTTTCGCCCCTCCTCACGTCGTCGTCGGGCTGGATAACGTTTTCCAGCGGGGAGACCGCACGGGCCACCTCAATGGTGCGCTGGTCAAGGCAGTGGCAATACTCTATCATGACCACGGCATCGGCGCCCGGAGGCAGCATTCCGCCGGTGGCGATCCTGACGGCCTGCCCCGCACCCACCTCCACTTCAGGGACGCGGCCCATGGAGACCTCTCCCGTGATCTCCAACAATGCAGGCAGGCTCTCTGTGGCCCCGAAGGTATCCTTGGCCCTGACCGCGAAACCGTCCATGGCTGAACGGCGGAAACCGGGCAGATCCTCCCCGGCCCCCACGTCGCGGGCCAGGGTGCGGCCGTAGGCCGTATCCAAGGGAACGGCCTCTTGGTCCAGGACCTGGAGATCTTCCATGATCGCGATTAGTTCCTCTATGGTCTTGAGGCGGAAGAACAAGCCCCCTCCTTGGAAATCCACTACGCTCCTCTTGCGTTATGTCAAGCATGATACAATAATCGGGCCGGAAATCAATCCTCTTCTGGGGCACCGCTGTGAATCGCTCCGGAGGATTTGGTGTGTAAAAGGAAGCCCGGAGTGTGATAAGGAAACGCTCATCTCGGTACGAAGGAGGAAGGCGGCTGATGAAGCCCAGAGGTCCTTATATCAAACATATCTACTGGCTCTCAGGGGAGCGGGAGCAGGCCCTGCGCCGGGACTTGGGCCTTCGCGGGATCAAGGTCCGTTCGGCAAAGGGAGTGGTTTGCACTCCGCTTGACGCCATAACCAAGATCGCCAGCGTGGCCCCGGAGGTATGGAGCGAGACCTGCTCCCGCCAGGGCAGTTGGTACCGGGCGTCGGATAAGAACGGCCTCTATCTGGTGGTGAGCTCCTTTGATCTCGAGGGGTATGAGGAGTGGAAGGCCGGCACCATAACCAGGTCTGATTTCACTCCGCCCAGGTATGCCTCCCCCGAGGAGGTGGAGGCCATGGCCTCGGATCCCGAACTGGCCTCCGCTGTGCCGGACGATTGGTCCAGGGCGGGAGAGACCGAGCGCCGCATCCAGTTGAGATGGGCGAGGAGATTGGACCCAGGGGCACCGGACTTTGATGTCCTTCACCGGATTCACACCGCCAATCATATCAATTTCATCAAACCCCGCCTGTTAGTGAAGGGGGAAGACGGGACCGTGATACCATACTCCATAGCGGGGAGCGCCCATCTTTGCTCCTGCTGCCTGGAACTCTTTCAGGTCTTGGGGGCCTTTTACCCCAGGAAGCTGGTGGCGCCGTGCCCGGGTGCGGTGACATTCGCCAGGCTCACCCCTGACGCCTATCTCCTGGCCGAGTCGGCGAGCGGAGAAGTATCCGGCGAATTGAATCGGGAAAGGCCTCCGGCATGATTCGGCTCAATGACCTGATTCTCCTCCTGGTGCTCTTTTCCTCCATGCTCTGTGGGATACTGGCACCGGAGTTCGGGGCCTTGTTCCAGCCCTATCCCCTGTACCTGATGATGCTCCTGCTGTTCACCAGCCTCTTGCCCATCAGGATGGACGCCGTATGGGTGGCCGTACGCGGCGGCTGGGGCGGGATAGCCCTATTGGCCGCCTGCAAGGTTGTAATACTCCCGGTGGCGGTCTTTTGTGCGGCGCGTTTCCTTTTCCCGGACTATGCAGTGGCCGCCCTCCTGCTCACCGGGATCTCCACCGGTGTGGTGGCCCCTTTCATCTCAAACCTGGTGGGCGGGAACAGCGCCCTGGTCCTGGTGATGGTGGTGGTCACCTCCCCCCTGGTCCCCTTCACCCTGCCGCTCCTCGTAAAGATCCTCTCAGAGCAGGCCATGACCATTCCTCTGTGGGCGATGATAAGGATGCTCGCCTTGGTCGTATTCGTGCCCGTGGCGGCGGTGGAGGCGTTTAGGCGCATCGCGCCCGGCCTGCTGGCGGCCGTTGACAGGAGGCGCTTTCCCATCTCCCTGGCGGTTTTCGCCATGATAAACCTGGCGGTCTTTTCCAAGTACTCCGCCTTCTTCCACCAAAGACCCGGCACCATATTGGTGGCTGCGGGCGTTGTCGTAGTGCTGGGGGTGATCTATATCCTCAGCGGGCTCGCACTGTTCAGGAACAGGCCGGTCAAGGATCGCCTGGCGGCGGCCGTCAGCATGGGCAACATGAACAATATCCTGGTAGTCGTGTTCGCCTCCAAATTCTTCTCTCCCCTGGAGCCGACCTTGGCGGCCATGTATATGATCCCTTTCTTCGGTCTTATACTGCCCCTGAGGGTCTTCAAGCGGTGGAAGGAGGCGGGAGAAGCCCCCGGCTGAGGCCCTTTTCCCTTTACACGTGCCCGGGCTGCAATCTATAAGATTGCCCGAACCTGAAATGAACGGCCATTCACTTTCCGGACCCCGGAGAGGATAAGCGGTGCCGGCGGCCGAGAACAGGGAAGAGAGGTGAAGACATGAAGGAAGTAGTGATAGCATCCGCATGCCGGACGCCCATAGGGGCTTTCGGAGGTTCGCTGAGAGAGGTCAACGCTGCGGAGCTGGCGGCGGTGACAATGAAGGAGGCCCTGGCTCGGGCCGGCATCCGGCCCGAGCAGGTCGACGATGTCAGATACGGCTGTTGCCTGGAGCCTGCGGACGCCCTGAACGTGGCCCGTGTGGGCTGGCTCTTGGCCGGTTTCCCGGACAGTGTGACCGCGGTCACCATCAACCGGGTCTGCACCTCGGCCATGGAGGGGGTGATCTCCGGGATGGCCATGATACAGTCCGGGCTGGCAGAGGTGATCCTGGCCGGGGGTACGGAGCACATGTCCGGCGTGCCCTACTCTGTGCCGGGGGCCCGCTGGGGATGCCGGCTTCAGGACCAGAGCTTCGTGGACACCATGATCCATGCCCTCCACTGCGGATCACACCTCCTCCCGCACCCCGAGGAAGGACCGGTAAAGGAGGGAAAGCCCTTGGAGCTCTTCAAGGGAAAGCCCTACATCATGGGGCACACAGCGGAGTTCGTGGCCCAGCTCCACGGGATCAGCAGGGAGGAGATGGACGAAGTGGCCCTGAGGAGCCATAACAATGCGGAACGGGCCACCCGGGACGGGGACTTCCAGGAGGAGATGGTTCCGGTGGAAGTCCCGCGGAGGAAGAAGGGGCCCCTGATATTCGACAAGGACGAGCACTTCAGGCCGGGGCTTACCATGGATGACCTGAGGAAGCTGCCCCCGGCGTTCGTACCCGGAATCGGGAAGGTCACCGCGGGCAACTCCTCAGGGATCAATGACGGCTCCGCGGGCATGGTGGTCATGTCCGCGGAAAAGGCAGAGGAGCTGGGTGTCCGCCCCCTGGCAAGGATTCGTGGCGTCGGTCGCGGGGCCTGCCACCCGTCCGTAATGGGGCTGAGCCCCGTGCCTGCGGTAAGAGACCTCCTGGAGAGATCCGGCCTTGGAATAGGGGATTTCGAGCTCGTGGAGATCAACGAGGCCTTCGCCGCCCAGTACATCGGATGCGAGCGGGAGCTTGGTCTGAAAAGAGAGAGAACCAATGTGAACGGATCGGGAATAGGGCTGGGGCACCCGGTGGGCTGCACAGGGGTGAGGATCATGGTGACCCTGATCCATGCCATGCGGGAGAAGGGAAAGGGCTTGGGCCTTGCCACCCTGTGCGGCGGGGGCGGGGTCTCCATGGCCTGTGCCCTGGAAATGCTCTAGACCCTGCCGGCCTCCCCGGGCTTTTTTCGGTTAAGGAGCTTTCCGGCCCGGGGATTCTGTTGTATACTGGTAAAATAACCAGGACCGGCTGGATACACTAACGACTATCAGGAGGGAGCAGGCCATGATTAGAAGACTCGTTATATTGCTGGCGCTCGGGTTGTTCCTCGCAGGCTGTGGGACCGCTGCGGAGCGCTCCGAGTTCTGGAAGCACGAGACCATGTACAAGAACTGGGACCATATGAAATACAGCTGGTCAGGGTATGCCAACCCCACCGAGGAAACCCTCGAGAAGTCCCAGGAACAAGAGTGGTGGGGCATCCCGGTACCGGAAGATCAGTAACCGGCTAATTCATTCCCCGGGAGGGGGTCGGCGCCCGTGTCGGCCCCTTCCCGCAGGGTGAGAGCCCCCTCCGGAGTCGAGGGGTTGACTCTCAATCCTCCAATACGGCCGCTATATCCAGGTAGATGCGCCTTATCCCGGCCTCGAACGTCTCCCTGTCAAGGCCGGCCCGCAGCTCCCCCCTGTCCCACCACCCTATCTGGTTCAGGTGATCCGCATCAATGGTGCGGAGGTGGTAGCGCTCCTGCCAGAGTGCGGATGAAAGCGGGACCAGGCCGTCGTTCTCCCCCTCGCTCCTGCTTATGATGCGGTAGGAGAATTTCAAGGGCAGAAAGACCCGCTCCAGCGGCTGGACCCCGGCGACCGTGCGGTAGACTACTCCGTTTTGTTCCTCATAGGCCGATGCCGCCCGGTTGAAGCGCACGCAACTCTCGGTGGTGAGATCAAGGATGCCGCTGAGGTCCGGCCCCAGCTTCCCGGCCCGTGGAACCAACCAGCCGAGGCGTCCTACGCCCCAATCCGCATAGGGCGTCCCCAGGTGGGGCGTGCCTATGGTGGTAAGGGAGGCCACCCGCTCTTCCATACGGAATCTGAAGAGCATCATGCGCGCGTCCATGCCCCCCATGCTGTGGGCTATGATATGGACGCGGGGCCACCGGGTGAACCCCTCGGTCAAGCGCAGGAGCTCCCTGCGGAGGTCCCGGGCGCGGGCCTCCATACTCGAGGCCCATCCCACCCTGGAATGAAATGCGGCGTATCCGTTCCGGATGAGAGTGCTCCTTATCAGCCGGAAGTAGTGGAAACGGTCGTCGCCGGTGTTGTCCCTGCCGCGCAGGGGATGGAGCACCCGATTGAAAGGGCATATCCCGTGGGCCAAAATGATGGGGAGCCTGGCGGGCAATCTGGGCTTTCCTCCTTCGATCCGCACTCAACGCCCTTATACCCCGGACGACTGGGGATTGTCAAAGCCGCGCCCACCGCCGGCCGTCCTCTTTCCAGCCCTGATGATCATCTCCTGCTGTGGAAAAAATCGGTTGACAAAAATCTCTTTGCTGGATTAGGGTTACAGGTCTTGGGAAAAAAATCACGACCGTTTAACCCTACAGAATAAGGAGAGAAATTCCATGCCGAAGGACATCAGGGGTTCCGTCATGGTCGTTGGTGGCGGCATCGCCGGGATGCAGGCGGCCCTGGATCTGGCCGATTCCGGCTATTACGTCTACCTGCTGGAGAAGTCCCCCTCCATCGGGGGGGCAATGGCCCAGTTGGACAAGACGTTTCCCACCAATGACTGTGCCATGTGAATTATCTCGCCCAAACTGGTCGAGGTCGGCCGGCACATGAATATCGAGCTGATCACCCTGGCCGAGCTCCAGGGCCTCAGCGGCAAAAAGGGAAACTTCGAGGTCAGCATACTCCAACACCCCCGGTTCGTGGATATGGAGAAGTGTATCGGATGCGGGACCTGCGCCGAGAAGTGCCCCAGAAAGGTGACCGACGAATACAACCAGGGCCTGGCCAAGAGAAAGGCCATCTATGTGCCCTATGCCCAGGCGGTCCCACTGAAGTACGCAATAGACAAGGATAACTGCATTTACTTCAAAAAGGGAAAGTGCAAGGCCTGCGAGAAGTTCTGCCCCACTCAGGCGATCAAGTTCGACGATCAGGAGAAGACCTTCACCCTGAACGTGGGCTCGGTAATACTCGCGCCCGGGTTCCAGGCCTTTGATCCTGGCGCCTTTGACACGTACGGCTACGCCGGCCACCCGAACGTGGTGACCTCCATGGAGTTCGAGAGGATCCTCTCGGCCTCAGGTCCCACCACGGGGCACCTGGTGCGGCCTTCGGACGAGAAAGAGCCCCGGAAGATAGCATTTCTACAATGCGTGGGCTCCAGGGACATCAATCGCTGTGATCACGGCTACTGCTCCGCGGTTTGTTGTATGTATGCGGTAAAGGAGGCCGTGATCGCCAAGGAGCACAGCGGGGACGGCCTGGACTGCGCCATTTTCTTCATGGACATGAGGACCCACGGTAAGGATTTCGAGCGGTACTATCGCAACGCCGAGGACAATCAGGGAGTCCGGTTCGTCCGCTCCAGGATCCACACCGTGCAGCCCGTGCAGGGAAGCGACGATCTGCTCATAAGATACACGGACGAAGAGGGCGGACTGGAGGAAGAGATCTTCGATTTGGCGGTCCTCTCCGTGGGCCTGGAGACGCCCCCGGAGCTCCGGGAGCTGGCGGGAAAGCTGGATCTGGAGCTCACTGAAGGCCTGTTCTGCAGCACCGGGAGCTTCACCCCGGTGGAGACCAGCCGTGAAGGGGTGTATGTCTGCGGCGTCTTTCAGGGACCAAAGGATATCCCCCAGTCGGTGATCGAGGCGAGCTCCGCGGCCGCCGTGGCGGGAGCGCCACTGAGCCCGGCCCGGGACACGGAGACCAGGACCCGGGAGGTGCCGGAGGAGCGGAACGTAATCGGTGATCCGCCGCGGATCGGGGTCTTTGTGTGCCGGTGCGGTGTGAATATAGCCGGTGTGGTGGACGTTGACTCGGTGGTGGAGTACGCAAGGGGACTTCCTTATGTGGAGTACGTTGCGGACAACCTCTATTCATGCTCCCAGGACACCCAGGACAACATGGCCAAGGTGATCCGGGAAAACGACTTGAACCGCATCGTGGTGGCCGCGTGCACCCCCAAGACCCATGAGCCCTTGTTCCAAGAGACCCTGGTGGATGCCGGCCTGAACAAGTACCTCTTCGAGATGACCAATATCCGCAATCAGGACTCCTGGGTCCACAAGGACGACCCTGAAGCGGCAACAGAGAAGGCCAAGGATCTGGTCCGTATGGCGGTCTCCAAGGTCGCCCTGATGGAGCCCCTGAAGGAGGCCGAGCTGGACGTCAACCAGCGGGCCCTGGTCCTGGGAGGCGGGATCTCGGGGCTGGTTGCGGCCAAGACCCTCAGCTCGCACGGCTATGACGTAACCCTGGTGGAGCGGGGAGGGACCCTGGGAGGACAGGCCCTGAACCTGTACAGGACCTGGAAGGGGGAGGACATACAAGAGAGACTGGGCGCCCTGGTGGAGGCCGTTGAAAAGGACGGCCGTATCGATGTGCGGTTGAACACAGAGTTGGTCCAGGTGGACGGCTTTGTGGGGAACTTCGAGTCGGTTCTCTCCACCGGAGGCGATGAGAGCACAGTGGAGCACGGTGTGGCTATCCTGGCCACGGGCGCACAAGAATTGAAGCCCGCGGAGTACCTATACGGGGAAGATCCCAGGGTGCTCACCCACCAGGACCTCGACCGCAGGTTCATACAGGAGGATCCGGCCCTGAGCGACGTCCGGAGCGCCGTTTTCATCCAGTGCGTGGGGTCCAGGGAGCCCGATCGCCCTTATTGCTCCAGGGTTTGCTGCACCCACTCGGTGGAAAGCGCCCTTCACCTCAAGGAGGTCAATCCCGAGATGCGGGTCTATATCCTCTACAGGGATATGCGGACCTACGGAGAAAAAGAGGTCGTCTACAAGAGGGCCAGGGAGGCCGGGGTGATCTTCGTGCGCTATGAACCGGAGCGCAAGCCCGTTGTCAAGGCGGGCAAGGAGAGTCTGGACATTGAGGTCTACGACCCGATCCTGGGCAGGCCCGTCCTGATACATGCGGATCTGCTGGCCCTGGCCGGGGCCATCGTTCCGTACAAGGACGAAGGGCTGGCCCGGTTCTTCAAAGTGGCCATGAACGAGGACGGCTTCTTCGTGGAGGCCCACGCCAAGCTGGCGCCTTCCGAGTTCGCAACGGACGGGGTCTTCCTGTGCGGCATGGCCCATTACCCCAAGCCCATCGACGAGTCCATAGCCCAGGCCCAGGCGGCCTCCTCCCGGGCCATCACCCTGCTGGCCAGGAAGGCCATAGCCACGAGCGGGACCGTGGCCTATGCAAATCCGGCCATGTGCAGCAGTTGCGGTGTGTGCGTGTCCATATGCCCGTACGGTGCGCCCTCGCTGCTTAAGGAGGGGCCTTTTGCCGGACGCGCCGAGGTCAACCCCGTACTCTGCAAGGGCTGCGGCCTGTGCGTGGCTTCCTGCCGTTCCGGGGCCATAAATCTCAAGGGCTTTGAGACCGGGCAGATAATGGCCATGATCGATCATATGTAAGCGGACCGGAGCGCCCGGCAAGAGCGCTCCCGGATATGGTTACAACCACCAGGCGCTTGACGCGCCGAGGATGATTCATCGAGCGGTTTCGCTCCCGAGCGAAACCCGGCAAGGAGAAAGGCATGACTGAGTGGGAACCGAAGATCACGGCGTTCTTGTGCAACTGGTGCACGTACGGGGCGGCGGACCTGGCAGGGGTCAGCCGCATGCAGTACCCGCCCAACATCAGGGTGATCCGCGTGCCTTGCTCGGGGCGGGTGTCGCCCAAGTTCATTTTGGCCGCCTTCAGGCACGGCGCGGACGGCGTGTGGGTCTCGGGGTGACACCCCGGCGACTGCCATTACCTGGAAGGTAATTACTACGCCAGACGCAAGTTCGTGCTTTTCAAGAATCTACTGGAGCATATTGGGATCGAGCCTGGAAGGCTCCACTTCTCCTGGATTTCCTCGGCCGAGGCCACCAAGTTCGTGGATGTGGCCAGGGAGGTGATCCAGGCCGTGAAAGAGGCCGGGCCCGCCGGGCGTCTCATCAAAGGCAAAGCCGAGGTGGCATGATGATCGAGTACACTGAGAAGATAAGGGTGCGGGCCAAGGACTTGCTGGAAAAGGGAACGGTGGACGTCTTCATAGGATACAAGAAGGGCACCGTTCCCAT
Organism: uncultured Desulfobacterales bacterium; assembly: GCA_964647905.1. GTDB lineage: Bacteria > Desulfobacterota > DSM-4660 > Desulfatiglandales > HGW-15 > CAZYJR01. The sequence continues at coordinate 26,055 of CAZYJR010000020.1, forward strand.
GATGAACGAGCCTGTCCTGGTGACCGACCCGGACAAGGTGGACATTCTCCACTGGGACAGCAACTGCGGCCTGAACCTGTGCAACTATCTCACCGGCCGGAAGGACAAGGTGGGAATACTTGCCACCGGCTGCAACTCCCGCAACATCGTGACCCACGTAATAGAGAACCAGGTGCAGCGGGAGCAGCTCTACATACTGGGAGTGCCTTGCACCGGCGTCATAAACCACCGGGCGGTCAAGCGCGCAGTGAAGTACAGGGAGATCAGGGAGGTGGTGGAGGAGCCGGGCGGGCGTTTCACGGTCAAGGGACCCGGCTACGAGGAGACTTTTGACAAGGCGAAGTTCCTGCAGCTCAATTGTTCGGTCTGCACACACCGCAATCCGGTGGAATATGACGAGCTGGTGGCCGAAGAAGTCCCCGAGCAGGAGGGAGTGAGCCCATTCAAGGACGTGGACAAGATCGAGGCCATGGACCCGGACAAGAAATGGGGTTTCTTCACCCGAATGATCTCGCCCTGCATAAGGTGCTACGCCTGCCGGAACGCCTGTCCCCTCTGCTATTGCCCGACTTGCTTCGTGGACGAATCCAGGCCCCAGTGGGTGGGCAAGAGCGTGGACCCCACGGACACCATGACTTTTCACTTCCTGCGGGCTTATCACTGCGCGGGCAGGTGCACGGACTGCGGGGCCTGCGAGCGGGTGTGTCCGGTGGGCATACCGGTGCGCCAGTTCACCAAGAAGCTGAACAAGGACGCCCTGGAGCTGTTCGGTTGGGAGGCGGGCCTGAGCCTGGAACAGAGGCCTCCCCTGGATGTGTACCGCGTGGGCGACTACAACGAATTCGTGCGGTGACCCACGCCGGGGCATCAAGCCCGGTGGCTGAGAGGACACCTGATTTGAAGGATGAATGCAATGAGCACGAAACTGTTTGCCAAGGATGAGTGGGTCGGGGCCCTCCAGGGCCTGACCGGCTCCTACCGGGTTTTCGCCCCGGTCAAGGAAGGGGATTTTCATAACTTCAGGGTGCTGGAAAACGGCACTCGGCCGAGCTTTGACTTCCAGAACACCCGACTCTCGCCGAAGCGCTTCTCCCTCCCCCAGTCCGAGAGGATGTTCGAATACTCCCTGGGAGGTGAACAGGATGCACACATCCTGAAGGAGGCGGACAAGGAATTACCTCCCCAAGCGGTGGTGGGGGTTCGGCCTTGCGATGCATATGCGTTCCAGTTGGTCAGGAGGAACTTCGACAACCCGGAGCACCGCGATCCATGGTGGGTGAGGCGATACGAGTCCACTACGTTCGTGGGCCTGGGGTGCAACGAACCTTGCACCACCTGCTTTTGCGCCTCGGCCGGAACCGGGCCTTTCGGACGCAAGGGCCTCGACGTCCTCCTCTTCGACCTGGGAGATGCTTACCTGGCCAAGGGGCTTACCGACAAGGGCGAGGAGCTCCTTGGCAAGCTGGACGGGGGGAAGGAGGCGGACCAGGCCTCGGTCAAGAAGGCGGAGTCACTGACCCGCCAAGCCGCTTCCAAGTTCGACTCCAGGGTCCCTACGGACAAGCTGGGGGAAAAGGTGGTGACCGAGCTCTTTGATGCGCCTTTTTGGGAAGAGGTGGCCTTTGCCTGCATCAACTGCGGCACTTGCACCTATCTCTGCCCCACATGCTGGTGCTTCGACATCCAGGACGAGGTCCGACCCCTGAGACAGGAAGGGGACCGAATCAGGAACTGGGATTCGTGCATGTTTCCCCTGTTCACGCTTCACGGCTCAGGGCATAATCCCAGGGCGGACAAGACGGCTCGGGTAAGGCAGCGGTTCATGCACAAGCTCAAGTATTACGTGGACAAGTACCGCGACGGGATCCAGTGCGTCGGCTGCGGGAGATGCATCCAGTTCTGCCCGGTAAACATTGACATCCGCGAGGTGGCCCGGCGGATAAACGACTTCTGAGAATGCCTTGTGCGGTCCGGTGCGCACCCAAACGGTCTCCCGGGCGGGGCGCACCAGGGACGAACATAATTGATACAGGGGGTGTTCCATTGGAAAATCCGTATCTTCCATATCCGGTTTGGATAGACCGCATCGTAACCGAGACCGAGGACAAGAACCTCAAGACTTTTGATCTGGTCTTCCTGGAGTCCGGAGACGAGGCCAAGTTCGCTTATACGCCCGGCCAGTTCGCCGAGCTCTCCATCGCAGGGCAGGGGGAGATCCCCATAGGTATAGCCTCCTCGCCTACTGAGAAGGGCTTCATCAGGTTCACCGTGAACAAGGTGGGCAAGGTGACCTCCCATCTCCACAGCATGAAGGAAGGGGACATCATGGGAGTGCGCGGTCCCCTGGGAAACTGGTATCCTTGGGAGGAGATGGAAGGCAGGAACGTGGTGATCATAGGCGGCGGGTTCGCCTTCACCACCCTCCGGTCCAGCATTGTGTACATGCTGAACCCTGACAATCGGGAGAGATTCAAGGATATTACCGTGGTCTACGGGGCCCGGTCGCCCGGGATGCTCCTCTACAAGGAGGAGCTCATGGATTGGGAGAAGCGCGACGACCTGGAGATGCACATCACGGTTGACGCCACGGACGACCCGGATTGGAAGTACAATGTGGGATTCGTACCTCAGATCACCGAGGAGAAGATCACCAGCTCGGATGACGCCATGGCCATCGTGTGCGGACCTCCGATAATGATCCGCTTCACGCAGCCGGTTCTGGAAAAGCTGGGCTTTCCGCCGGAACGCATCATACTCTCACTGGAAAACCGCATGAAATGCGGTATAGGCATGTGCGGCAGGTGCAACATAGGCGATCAGTACGTATGCAAGGACGGGCCGGTCTTTTCCCTGGCCAAGCTGAAGGAGCTTCCCCCGGACTACTGATCAGGATGTCCGTTTCAGTCCCACCTCTCTCCGACGAGGCGAGATGGCCAAGAAGACACCCATAACCTTTGTGGCTCAAGGCACCCGTTTCCAGGGGGACATCCACAGTGATGCACGGATAGTGGTGGAAGGGACCGTGGAGGGAAACGTCCGCTGCATGGAGATGACCATCGCTCCGTCCGGACGCGTGGTGGGCGATTTGCAGGCAGCCTCCCTGGCTGTGGCCGGGACCTACAAGGGGAACCTGGTGGCCCACCGCAGGGTCACGATCCACGCAACGGGCTCGGTGGAAGGGGGCTTGTTCACCCGCACCCTGGTGGTGGAGGAGGGCGGACGCATGAACGGCGACATCAAGGTGATGACCTCGATGGATGAGTTCCCTGAAGTGATCTCTTGATGCCGCCCGGCGCACCAATCCTTCCTATATGTCCTCTCCCCGGGAATGGGTCTGCCGGAGCCCCGAAAGAGTCTCCCAGATCTCTTTCACCTGCCTCCGGGTCTCTTCCATACTCCCGCTGTTGTCTATTACGAAATCGGCGTAGCCCGGCTTCTCTTCTATGGGGAGCTGGGCGCGGAGCATGTTGGAAGCCTCTTCTTCGCTGATGCCGTCCCTTGCAGCCAGCCTCCGGATCTGCTCCTCGGCGGGAATGTAGACGACCAGGATCTTGTGGAACATGTACTGGAGGTTTAGCTCCAAGAGCAGCGGCACCGCCACCTGGATCACCGAGCCGGGTCTCCGGGAGGCTATCTCGTTCACCCGGCGGGCGAACCGCTCGAAGATCCTTGGGTGAGTGAACGACTCCAGCTTCTTTCTCTTTTCCATGTCCCGGAACACTATGGACGAGAGCCTCTTGCGGTCCAGGCGTCCGTCTTCGGACAGGACCTGCTTCCCGAAGTACTCCACTATCTCCCGGTAGGCGGGTTGTCCCGGCTCCACCACTTCCTTGGCGATTACGTCGAAGTCGATCATGGGCGCTCCCAGCTCCTCCAGCATGGATGAGACCGTGCTCTTGCCGCTGGCGATCCCCCCGGTCACGCCGACGAGCAGCCGGCCGTCCTCGCCCCGGATCTCCTTTGCGGTCCGCTCCAAGCGGGTGTAGGCCGTGGGGAGCAGGGCGTATACGTCCGACTCGGCTCCTGCAAAGCTGATGGGGTATCGGATCCCGCGGCGGTAGAGGGACTCGAGCCCCCTGACCGCCTTTTCCACCGCCCGGGCGGGGAGGGCCATTACCAGTTCGTCGTCCTGGGCATGGCCGTATCTCCTCTCTCCGTAGCAGGGAATGGTGAGCTTGGGTCTGTCCTCCAGGTAGCATCTGGCCAATGCGTCCGCGCACGAAGTCTCTCCCACGCAGGAGAACTCCATGACCTCGTAGTCCTCGAACTGGAGCGCGTTGATCAGCAGTATCACTTGGGCGGGGTTGCCGTAGATGAGCACGATATCCGGCTCAAAGGGATCGTAGACCAGCGGGGCCATTACCACGGCCTGGTATTTCCCGAGGGGGAGGTGAGGGATGGAGCTTTCATACTTCTTGCCGTCCTCCCGGCACTTGACCCAGACAATGCTCCTGAAGGTGCCGTCCATGTAAATGCCGGGCTTCTCCCTGAGCCCCAGCATGGCGGGGCACGAGGGAAGGGCGAAATCCGCGTCCTCCGCCCCCACGGTCCAATCGAAGTTCCGGACCAGGTTTATCATCTGGCAAAGCGTCAGGTTCCTCTCCGGTCGCCTGAGAAACGGGATGGTCTCCAGATCCTCCTTGTTGTCCAGCATCTTGAAGGCCACGGGAAAGGAACGGAGTCTGAGCAGTCGTTCGAGCTTCTTGACCAACGGTTCCCACTTGGCGGTCTCTCCCATCGCGTTCGGCTCCTTCTGTTTCCGATGAGGGCTTCGAATCGCGCAGCAGTCATCGGGTGCGGTCATGTAAGCTTCAAGGGCGGTCTGGGCTCACCGCTCTTGATTTCCCCTGAACTCCACGGGTAGGCACCGCCCGGTCTTGATCGCCCGGATCAGGTCATGTTCGTCTCTTAACGAAGCCGGCAGGCGGGTGGCGTAGGTTCCCACCTCGGCCGCCTCATGGGCGTCGCTGCCTCCGGTCAGAGGCAGGCCCAGGCCCGAGGCCACGCGCCGGGCGAAGCGGTTCTCCTCCACGTTCACCTTCCCGTTGAGGACCTCCACTGCGTCCACCTTGGAGAATACCGGGCGGTCCATGGCCTTTCCGGCTGTAAGGCCCAGCTTGTCCACACCGAAGGTCAAAAACCCCCGGAAGGGATGCGCCGCTATCATTACCCCTCCTGACGCCTCCACGCCGCGCCGCAGATCCTCCAGGCGGATTATGCCTTTGACGTCTTCGTCAAAGCCGAAGACTAGGATATCGCCCTGGTCCGTGGTGATCTCGTTGCCCCGGAGGATCAAGAGGTCGTGTCTTCGTCTCAGGGCCTCCACCTGCTCGAGCGGCCATACATGGTTGTGGTCGGTAAGGCAGACTCCGTCCAGGCCTATACGAGCCGCCTCCTCCAGGACCTCATCCACCCCGGCCGAGCTGCACGGCGAGGCCGGATAGGTGTGGACGTGGAGATCGATGACCACGCCCGGCTGCCCGTCCTCATCCACGGCAAGCGTGCCCTTTGGTTCCGCGTCCTCTTCGCGGGGCTCATCCTCTCCGGGCCCCGGGCCTTCCCCCCGGGCCCGCATGCCTTGGTCTTCGACCAAACCCAGGGCTTCCCGTATCGAATGGCAGCACTCGATCAGGATGTTGGCGAAGTGACGGCAGGCCCTGCGTCCCACACGTTTCTGGAGCTTCCGGGAGATCTCCTCTTCGTGCACCCTCAGCCCCAGGGCGCCTTCCAGCCGGTCCGCTGCCCTCGGGCATTCGGGGGTCGTCCAGCGTTTCCACCACCCCTCCACGCTCCTTATTTCCCCGGAGGAGCGGTCTATTACCATTCGCACCTCCAGGCCGTATATGTCGTCGTCCAGTATTCCGTGGGCCGCCACCGCCGAAGGCCCTTCGAACCATACGGCGACCCGCTTGCTCCTCAAGAAACCCAGCATCCGATCCTCCGCTCCGCTGTCTTCAGTCGGCATGGTTCTCGCCGGGGGGCTCTATGCCTTCCACAATGGAGCTCCCGGGCGCGAATGCGGCACAGCGGTTGTAAAGCCTTATATTTTTCCTGACCAGCCTTGCGAAGTGGGAGCGGGCCTCCTCCAGGTCTTCAGGCACCAGGGCAAGGTCGTCCTTGGTGAAATAAAGGATTACCCCGTGGCAGCATTCCTCCACCATGAACACCAGTTGCCGGAAGGGCACCGAATCTCCGACCAAGCCCTGGATAATCTTGGACATCCCGGGGCCGATGCGAACACCCACGGCCTTGCCAAGGCCCCCGCAGTCCCGGGCTGCGGCCAGGTCCGGGCTGCGAATGACCCGGCTCTCCACCCCGGTTATCTCCAGATCGGGCAATGCCACTGTTATGGTCACCTCGGCCTCGGTCAGGGTGTCCTGCAGCCTGCAGGAGGCCCTGAGAGTCTCCCGGTCCAGCCTCTCCACCGATGTTGTGCGGTTCCTGGAAAAAGAGAGCAATTGCGGGATGGACAAGGTCTCAGCCTCCTTTCATGCGGCAGGGCCCCAGCAGCTCCGGCCTCTTCCGGGTCGGGGGCCTTGGAGTGGTTTTCAGGGGATCAGTCCTTCAGATTCAGGGTCTGACCCACCGGAAGCCCGAGCTCCCGGGCCCTTAGTACGCGCCGCAGGGTCTTGCCACTGCGGGTCTTGGGAATGCTGTCCAGGAAGTCGATCTCCTGGACTACTATCTCGGGCGAGAGATTGGCCCGCAGGAATGCGCGGATCTCCTGCTTCAACCGTGTGGAAGGCGAGAACCCCGGGTTGAGTGTTATGAAGGCCTTTATGGTGGATCTCCCGGAGCCCGGATCCCCTCCTTTGGAGATCACCGCGGTCTCGGCCACAGCCGGGTGCAGGTATAGGACGTGCTCGATCTCGTAGGGTCCTATCATCTTGACCCCGCCCACCTTGATGAGGTCGTCGTTCCTGCCTTGGTGGTAGTAGTAGCCTTCATCGTCCTCCAGGGCCATATCGCCGGTAAGGAACCAGCCTTCCAGGCGGAAGTATTCGGCATATCTCTCTTCTTCCCCCCAGAGCCCGCTCATCAGGCCCGGCCAACCCACCCGGAGGGCCAGCTCGCCCATGGCCATGGGGGGCAGGCGCTCCCCCTCCTCGTCCACAACGGCCGCTTCAACGCCCGGCACCGGCTTTCCCATGGAGCCGGGCTTTATGTCCATGGTGGGGAAGTTGGCCAAGCAGATTATCCCAGTCTCGGTCATCCACCAGGTGTCGTGCGGAGAATGACCGAGGTTCTTGCGGGTCCAATAGAAGAGGTCCGGGACCAACGGCTCTCCCACAGTGGCTATGTGACGGAGACCGGAGAAGTCGTATCGGCCCGGGAGGTCTTCTCCGGCCTCCATCAACCGCCTGATGGTGGTGGGGGTGGTGTACCATACCTCCACCCGGTGCCGCTCCAGGGTCCTGTAGAGGTTGGAGGCGGTCAGAGGGTCGCCCTGGATCAGGGTGGTGGAGCCGCAGAGCCACGGCGCAAATGCCCCGTAAACCGTGCCCGTGACCCAGGCGGGGTCCGCCTCTGTCCAGACCACCGTCCCCGGCGCCAAGTCCAGGACGAACGTGCCGGTGGCGTGCATGCCTATCATGTCGTGGTGGGTATGTACGATCCCCTTGGGCATGCCGGTGGACCCGGAGGTGTAGTTCAGATACAGCGGCGCCCTCCGGGGGAAGAGTCGGTTCTCAAAGACAGGCGGCAGGCTCTCCGCTTCCCCTCGGGTGAGGACCTCCGAAGGGAAGACTCCGGGTAGCGGGTCCCTGGTAAGGAAGACCTTTCTCACGTACTCCATGCCCTCGGCCGGCAGGCGCTCGGCGAGATCAGGATGGGTGATGATGCCCGAGGGCCGGGCGCTCTTGATGCGCACCACCATCTCGTCATAGGTGATGGTGGAAAAGAGATTGCAGAAGATCACCCCGATCCGGGCGCAGGCCAGCATGGCGAAGTAGGTCTCAGGGGAAGGCGGATGAAATATGAACAGACGCTCCCCGGCTCGGAAGCCGTGCCCTGCCAGGAGATTTGCCCAACGGCAGGAGACCTCCATGAGCTCCTTGAAGCCGTAAGCCTCGACTCGTCCCCCTCCCTCGAAGATCAGCGCCGGCCTCTCTCGGTCATCGGGGCTCTCGGCCCACCGGTCCACGGCTTTTTCCACGATGTTGATCCGCTCGGGCGCCGAGGGGAACAGCGTCTTCTCGGCCCGGTCCCAGGAGAATCCCTTTCTCATCTCCTCGTAAGGCCCTATCCGTGCCCCCGGATTTTCAGCCTTGACTCTCGCCCTTATCATTAGACCGATCCCTGCTTAGTCCGTCCAAACCCGATACCGGCGGTGGACATCCATCGCCCTGCCGGCCAACTCCAAGGCCCGCCCGCCCGCCTCGCCCTCGACTCGCTCGGACCCTTCGTCGCGGAGGAGCACTCCCAGCACCTCTCCCACGCAGCGGGCGAGAGAGGGAGGATCATACCCCCCTTCGAGGGCCAGAAGCAAGGGAGGAGGCCGCTTCTCTTTTCCGAGGCGGCTGAGCAATAGGCGGGTCAAGCCCCCGAAGGCTCGCTCGGTCAGCCGGTTGCGGCCGACAGGGTCGTCATGATGTGCGTCGAACCCGGCGGCAGCCAGGATCAGCTCCGGTTGGTATCTCTCCATCACCGCCCCCAGGACATGGTGGTATAGAAGGACGAACTCGGCGTCGGTGAGGTCCCTGGGGATGGGCATGTTCACTGTGAAGCCCTCGCCCTCTCCCCTCCCCGCTTCGTCCCAGTCCCCGGTATGGGGGTAGAGCAGTGTGTCATGGGTGGACAAGTAAAAGACCTCCCGCTCGCCGTAAAAGAGGTCGTTCAGGCCGTGGCCGTGGTGCACGTCCCAGTCCACCACGAGGATCCGCTTGAAGCCGTATCTCTTTCCGGCGAATCTTGCTGTGACGGCCAGGTTGTTGAAGATGCAAAAACCCGAGACCCGGTTGGGCAAGGCGTGGTGGCCCGGGGGGCGCACCAGGGCGAAACAGACGTCGCACTCCCCGGCCAGCATTGATTCCAGCCCCCTGATGCATCCCCCCACGGCCAGCCATGCGGCCAGGTATGTCTTGGAACTTGCAGGGGTGTCCGGGGCCAGGCTGGTGAATTCCTGCTCTGCGGTCTTCAAGACCTTCTTGATGTGAGCCGGAGTGTGGACAAGCTCCAGTTGCTCCATGGTGGCCATCTCGGCCTCCATGTCGATCAGCCCCTCGAGCGGCGGGTCTCCCGAATCTAGCATCCTGTGCACGGCCCGGAGGCGGCTGGGGTGCTCGGGATGGAGGTGCCCTGTCTTGTGCTCCAGGAACCGCCGGTCGCGGATTATTCCCACCCTGGATTTCATGACTCCGCCTGCATGATGAGTTCCATGGTGCGCTCGCTCTCGAAACGCCCGGCGTCGGTGAACCGGAAGCCCGATTTGAGGTAAAGGGCGATTGCCGGGAAGTTATAGGTGCCGACCGACAGCCACAGCCGCCTGAGTCCGCGTCCCCGGGCTTCCTTCAGTGCTTGCCCGGTCAGCCGCGTCCCCACGCCTCGGTTTCGGTTGTCCTGATCCACGAAGATCAGGTATTCGCCCCGGGCCTCGGCCGGGTCCGGGATTATGACCACGTGCCCTACGACCCTATCCCCCCGAAGCGCCACCGTGTTCAGCCCGGCCTCCACCAGACGGCGTGCCCATTCCCTGCAGGCGGCCGGATCCTCCGGGGGGACGCCCTGGAACTTTCCCTTGGGGGAGAAACAGTCGTACATGGCGCAGAGTGCGCCCATATCCCCCTCCCGGTAGGGCCTTACCTCGAAGGCGAGGCCCGTTTTATCCCAGTGGATCATGCCGGCCTCCCCAAGGCGGAGGAGCTTCGGGGCTCGGGTCTCCCCGGGCTCTCGGATGAGCTGTTCCACGACCGGATAGGAGCCCCGCCGGGCAGCGGGGTGAGCATGTGGCCGCGCAGCTTGAGCGATGATATGCCGCGTCTTTCCACGTGCTCGCGCCCTTCCCCGGCCGCGGATCGAATCACCGTGGGTGCTGTGTAGGACTCGGCCGCCCTGTATCTTTCCACTCCCCTCCTGGAGATGTTATTTCGGGTCTTCAATGGAACACGGACAACCGGTCCCTCATCAATGCGCCTTGGGCTTGTCCAGGCGGGCGCGGAGCACCACCATGTCCCCTTCGTAGGATGTGGATATCTCGTAGTGGAGCTTCTTGAAGAGCCGGATCATGGCCCGGTTGGAGGGATCCGTGTATGCCGCCAGGGCCTTGATGCCTTGTTCCCGGGCGGTTTCCACCAGCTTCTCCTGTATCACCGTGGATATCCCCTTGCCCTGCCAGGACTTGTCCACGCTGAAGGCCACCTCCGCCGTGTTGGAGGCCGGCTCCAGGAAGTACCCGCCGACCGCTATGACCCGCTCGTAACCCGGATCGCCGATGACCGCCACTATGGCCATGTCGTGGATGTAGTCCACCTGGAAGAGCCCGGCCACGTCCTCCCTGGCGAAGGCGGTCTTCTCGTGCATGAATCGCCGCACCACATCCCTGCGGTCCAGGCTGTAGAAGTGCTCCTGCACGGCCCGCTCGTCAGTGGGCCTGGCGGGCCTGAAAAGGACGCGGCGCCCCTCCATCACCCTGGTCTCCTCCACCTTGAGGGGGTAGACGCTCCTGATGCTCTCGGCCAGGGTCCTCTCCTGACCCAAGAGGCCCATTTGCTTGGCCTCGTGAAAGAGTCGGTCGCGGAAATCGGGGTGGGCCACACTGATCAGGGCTATGGCCCGCTCCTGGAGGCTTTTGCCGAAGAGATTGACCACCCCGTACTCGGTGACCACGTACTGGACGTCACCGCGGGGCACCACCACCGGGATATCCCCCAGGGAAGGTACTATTCGGCTGGCCTTCCCGTCCATGGTGGTGGAGAACATCATGATCAGGTTCTTCCCCCCGTCTGATCTGGCCGCACCCTGGACAAAGTCCATGAACCCGTTTACTCCGGTGAAGTGGTTGTAGAGCAGGGCGTCGGCTCCCACCTGTCCTGTCAGATCCATGGCCATGGCCATGTTTATGGCCACCATGCGGTTGTGGCGGGAGATGACCCCGGGGTCGTTGACGTAATCCGAAGGGTGAAACTCGATCCCTGGGTTGTCGTGAATGAACTCGTAGAGGTCAGAGGAGCCGATGGCCCCGCTTGCCACCAGCTTTCCCGCGTTGAAGCCCTTCCGCCTGTTATTGATCACTCCCCTCGCGGCCAGGTGCATGATCCCGTCGCTCAGGAATTGGGTGTGGACCCCCAGGTCGTTCTTGTCCGACAGCCCGGCCAGAAGGGCCTGGGGCGTGGCCCCCAGGCTGATCTGCAGGGTGGAGCCGTCCTCGATCAGCTTGGCGGCGTGCCTGGCTATGAGATTGGCCGATGGGACTTCCGGCGGGCTCCCCACGGTCAGGATGTCCTCCTCTTGTTCCACCACCGCGTCCACCTCGTTGACGTGTATGAAGCTCCGCCCCATCACCCGGGGCATCTTGGGATTGACCTGGGCGATCACCAGATCGGCCGAGTGGGCCGCGGCCAGGGTCACGTCCACACTCACCCCCAAACTCATCCACCCGAAGTCGTCCGGCTCTGAGACCTGGATCAGGGCGGCGTGGAGCGGCATCTGGCGGGATTTGAACAGGCGCGGCACTGCCGAGAGGTTGACCGGGGTGATGAAGCGCTTGTTCGCTGAGAGCGCCCTGGGCTTGGCCGAACCCAGGTAGAAGGTGCGTAGATTGAAGCTCTGGCAGGCTGTCTGATCGGCCATCATGGTGAGCGGGACGGTCTCCAGGCTGAGGACGCGGACGATCTCAAGGTCGGACAGGACCGGGGCGCGGGCGGCAAGCTCCCGCACCAGCGCCTGGGGCTCGCCGCAGGAAGACCCGGTGAATACCCGCTGGCCGCGGCGGATCAGGCCTACGGCCCCGGCCGCCGTGGTTCGTTTGGCCAGGTAATCATCCGGCCAATAGGGTCTCTTGGACTTGTCCATTCGGCTTATTCTTTCAGCCCGACCGGCTGTTCTTGTTTGCCCTTGGTCTGCCCGCCCGCGATTTGAAGCCTTCCTTCCTGGTATGGCCTCTCCGGTACAAAGCATAGGAGATCGGGGTCCGGGAGTCAACCTGGGGCCCTCGGGATTGCGCCTTGACACGCCCCATGGGTTTGAATGAAAATAAAACGCCCCCGGCGGCCCGGTGTGGATTTTCCAAGGAGGAAGCCATGAGTAAACTTTTGAGCAATGCATCTCCTGAGTTCCGGAAGGCGCTGGAAGTGGGGCGTCCACCCAACGTGGCCCGCCTGTTCCCCAACTCCAAGGCCTTGATTGTCAGCGGCAAGGTAATAGACAGGGCCATGCTCGCCAAGGGCAAGGCGATTGCAATCGCAGCCAACGGCCGGAACCATTTCATAATAAGGGGGGCGCTGCTCGCGGCCCAACGGGCCAATGCAGCCCTGATCATCGAAATAGCCAAGTCCGAGGGCGGGGCCAATGCCTACTGCGCCGTCAACCTGTGGAATCTGGCCCGGCAGGTGGACTCCGTCTGCAATGAAATGGGCGTCACCGTCCCGGTGGCCGTGCATGCGGATCACTACGGGATCAAGGGGGAGGCGGATGCAAAGACGGCCAGGGTGGAGATCCCCAGCATGTTCGACGCCGGCGTCACATCCATAGCCGTTGATGCATCCCACCTGCCCGAGGCCGACAACCTGCTGGTCAATATAGATCTCCGCCCCTTTATACCCGGCTGGGCGGGCTACGAGACAGAGGTCGGGGAGATCAAAGGCCAGGCTGGGCTGTCCACGGTGGAAGAGGCGCTATTCCTCATACAAGGCCTGAACGCCCATGACATATTCCCTGACTGGATAGCCCTTAACAACGGCACCACCCACGGCATCCAGGACGCGGATGCGGGGATACAGGTGGAGCTTACCGCCCGGATCCACGACGCCCTGGCCCCTTACGGGGTCTCCGGGGCCCAGCACGGGACCTCGGGGAACGATTCGGGGCGCCTGAGGAGGATCGCCAAGGAGACCCGGACCACAAAGGCCAACGTGGCCACCGCCCTCCAAATGCTGACCTGGGGGGTGGAGGTCAATGAATACGGAAACGCCATATTGGATGAGAACGGAGAGTTCCTGAAGCAGAAGGACAAGGGGGTCACCGAAGAGCTATGGGCCGAGATGGCGGCCTATGCCAAGGAGAGGAAGTGGAAGAGCGGGGACTACAAAAAACTCAACCTCCCCTTTGAGAACCGCCTGCTGGCCCAGCTGCGTGAGGTCAGGGAGCGCATGACCGAGGCTGTGGCGGAGTTCGTCTACGGGCTCATAGTGGATGTCTTCGACAGCAGGGATACCGCGCCCTTGGCCGTGGAGAACATATTGGAGGCCGGGTCGTACGACCCCGGGCCCAAGGCGCGGAGGATCGAGGACCCGGCCGAGTGGACCGAGGAAAAGATCCGGGAGCGCGGGGCGGCATTGGCGAGGGACCGGGGCCCCGCCGGGGACTTCGACGACTGAATGGAGCATCCTTCGGAAATACGGAACGGCAAGATTCACCCTTGGGTGGAGGAGCTCAAGGAGAACGACCTGGTCCGAGGGGACTACCTGGTCAAGTTCAAGCGACTGGGAATCACCCGCAGGGGAGACCCCTACCTTAGCATGACCCTTGCGGACAGGACCGGCGAAGTGGAGGCGCGGGTCTGGGAAGGGGCCGAAGATGTCGGCGGGATGTTCGCCGAGGGGGATATAGTCTCGGTCGAGGGAAAGGCAGGGTCCTATCGGAACGAGGTCCAGCTCATACTCAGCCGGGTGGAGAAGTCCGAGGCGGTCTCGGATCCCTCCATCTTCCTGGAGTCCACGAGGCATGATGTAAAGGGGATGACGGCCGAGCTGAGGGAGCTCCTGGGCACGATGGAGGATCCCCACTTGCGGCGTCTCTCAGATCGCTTCCTCTCGGACCCCGAGTTCGCAACGGACTTCAGGCGGGCCCCGGCCGCCAAGAGCTTTCATCACGCCTATCTCGGCGGACTCTTGGAGCATACATTGAGCGTGTGCAGGCTTTCAGCGGCGGTCTCCGGGCACTACCCGGACCTGGACCGGGATCTGCTGCTTTGCGGTGCGTTTCTGCACGATATAGGAAAGGTGCGGGAGTACACCTATAGCACGTATATAGACTACACGGACGAAGGGAGGCTGATGGGCCATTTGGTCCTGGGGGCCGCGATGCTGGAGCAGAGGCTCTCCGGGATCAAGGGGTTCCCCCGGTCCCTGGCCCTGAGGCTCAAACACCTGATCTTGAGCCATCACGGGGAGTTCGATTTCGGCTCCCCCAAGCGGCCCAAGTTCCTGGAGGCCTTTGCGCTTCACCTGGTGGACGACCTGGACGCCAAGATGAGCGGGCTGGACCGTTTCATGTCCCGCGACAGGCGTGAAGGGTCATGGACTGAGTTCAACAGGCTCTTTGAGCGGTATTTCCTCAAGGGGCCCATCCAGGACCGGGATCCCGCCTCCCGCGCCTTGGAGCCCGCTGAAGAGGACAAGAGGCAAGGGAGCCTCTTTTCCACTTGATCGTTCAAGGGCGGGGCGCCGCCGGAGGATGCAAGGCTCAAAGAGCGGGACTGCTCTCGTGGAGGCGGGAAAGGAATGAGCCCATTGGAGGACATCGCTGCGAGCCGGGAGGGCGCCCGGGGGTTGGTGGACGGAAACAACCGCGAAATCAACTACCTGCGTGTCTCACTGACCGATCGCTGCAACCTGAGATGCATTTACTGTATGCCGCCCGAAGGGATTCGGCCTCTTCCCCACGGCGAGATCCTGACATACGAGGAGATCCTTCACGTGGTGCGCCTGGCCGTCAGCGGGGGCATACGCAAGGTCAGGCTCACAGGCGGCGAGCCGCTGGTCCGCAGGGAGGTCATGGGCTTCATCCGCCGCTTGGTGGAGCTCCCCGGCCTGGAGCAGGTGACCCTGACCACCAACGGGGTCCTGCTGGCTGAATGCGCGGGGGAGCTCAGGGACCGCGGTGTGACAGGGGTCAACGTCAGCCTGGACTCACTGCGCCCGGAACGCTTCGCCAAGATCACCAGAAGGGATCTCTTTCATCGCGTTCGGGACGGGCTGCTGGAGGCGGAGCGGGTGGGGTTCCGCTCCATCAAGATCAATGTGGTGGCCATGCGGGGCATAAACGACGATGAGATACTGGATTTCGCCCGGTTGAGCCTAGAGAGGCCTTATCACGTCCGGTTCATAGAGTTCATGCCGGTAGGACTGGAAAACGGCTGGAACGACGACAGGTTCATACCAGCAGGCGAGATCCGGGAGCGGATACAAGAGGTCGGACCGCTCCGCCCCCTGGTTCACAGGCCCCTGGACGGACCCGCGGAGCGGTTCATGCTGGAGGGCGCCCGTGGAGAGCTGGGCTTCATAGCCGCTCTCTCGCACCATTTCTGCACCTTGTGTAACCGACTCCGCCTGACGCCGGAGGGGCACTTGAGGGGGTGCCTGTTCTCGGACCAGGAGATCGATCTGAAAGGCCCCATGCGGGCCGGTACATCGGACGAGGCCCTCATGGAGCGGATCCTGTATGCCGTGGAGAGCAAGCCCGGGTGGCACGGCCGCCTGGTGAACGCCCCCCGCAAGTGCACGCGGCCCATGTCCTCCATCGGGGGCTAGGTCCCGGAGTCCGGCCCTTGCCCACCTCCTCCGCCCAGGATCATCCTCCTGTCCCCGGACGCCAGCAGCGGGGCCTGAAGCCTTACCGGCTCTCCTATGTCCTTGAAGAGCAGGTCGCCTTCCCCCAGGAGGTTTTCCGCCCCCCTCATCCCCAGGAGCATATTGGATTCAATGGGCTTGTTCATCTTGAACGCGGCCCTGGCCGGGATGTTTGCATCCAACGCCCCCTTTACCACTTCCCGGCTGGGCTGCTGGGTGGCCATGAGCAGGTGTATGCCCGCCGACCTGGCCTTGGCCCCGATCCTGAAAACCAGGGATTCGACCTCGCGCCGCTCGGAACGGCCCCTGCTCACCAGGTCCGCGTATTCGTCGCAGATGCAGACGATCCTGGGCTCCACCCGCCCGGTGCGGATCATGTACTCCCCCAGGTCATCCGCTCCGCACTCCTGCAGGAGGCGGTAGCGGCGTTCCATCTCCTCGGCCATGGCGGAGAAGGCGTTTGGGGCCGGCTCCTCGTCGGGAAACACCAGGGCCCGGTCATTGAGGAGGAACGGGGATTCCGCCATGTCGTTGAAGGCGGTGCGTTTGGGATCGATCAGGACCAGCCTCAGGGTCTCCGGCGTGTTGGTGATAACCAGCCCGGCCAGCACCGACCTGAGCCATTCGCTCTTTCCGCTCCCGGTGGTGCCTGCGGCCAGGATATGGCAGTTTTCAGGCTGGGATAGGTCGGCGGAGACCAGGTCTCCCTCCAAGTCCACCCCCAGGATGATCCTGGAGCAGCCCCGGCTCGATCTCCAGGATTCGAGCTCCGAGCGGATCCGAGCAAAGTCGACCACCTCTCTGTCCGCTCGCTGGAGATCGGCCACCACCCTGCCGTCCGATATGTGGACCAGCGGCGGTGCGCTGAGCTTCAACCTGTGCTGCACCTCCCTGGCCACCTTCCGGACCCCCTGGATGGTGACCCCCTTTTCCAGCTTCAGCGGGTAGCGCACAAAGGTGGGCCCTTCCACCGGGGGGCCGTCAATGGAGACCGGCCTGCCGTACTCACGGAAGATGGCGGCCAGCCGTTCGCCCTGCTCGTGGTGGGCCGGGGACTGTTCCGGCTCGCTCGAGGACACGGCGGCCGGGGGTTGTTCCTCCGGCGCTGGTCGAGCCACGCCGCTCCTCGGCCCGGGCGAGACCCCGGCAAGCACGCCGATCAGGGATACCAGCTTCTGCTGGGTCTTTCTCAGCTCGGGACCGGAAAACAGGATCTCTTCCATTTCCGGCCTAAAGGCGACCAAGGCGGCTGGGCCCTGGGATTCCGGTCGGTTGGATCTGGTCAGGATGAGATGATACAAAGCTGCCTGAGCCAGGTCCGCCTCAGGGCAGCCCATGCCCAGCTTGAGCTCCACCAGGCACCAGCCCGGGCGGCCAGGGATCCTGATCACCAGGTCCGCCAGCCCGGTCAATCGCACGGCATCGCTCCATTGAGGCATACGCAGCCCCAAGCTGAGGCGCTCGTCGGGGAAGAGCTTGATGCGGGCGCCGGGGCCCTTCTCAAAGTGGTCGCCGGCCTCCCATAGCAGGTCCACCATCCACCGGTTGAGGTTCTTGGCCGCTTCCCAGAGGGCGAGCACCCCGTCCGCAGACCCGTGCAGGCGGGCCTGCTCCCGTCCCAGGCGGGGGCCTATCAGCCGCTCGTAGATATGAGTCTCCAGGGCCCGGCGCCAGGCCTCCTTGTGAGGGGGTGTATCGCGCACCGCCTCCTGCCAGGAGCAGGGATGCCGGGGGCTGAAGAGTGAGGAAAAGGACTCGTGGAATATGCTCCCCAGGAGGCGGGCGGCGTGCACGGGGAGACGCTCGCCGCCCCCCTCCCCGCAGCCTGCACCTTGATAAACGGCCCTTCTGACTTCGCTTACCGAAAGCCTCACCGGCATGGGGTTTCCCTACTCATCCCAGAGGTAGCTCTCCGGGACGTATTGAAAGAGAGCGGGCGGCGATCCTTCAAGGTATCCCACCAGCGCGGGGTTTTCGCCGGCCAGGCGCCTGATCGGGTCCTCACCGCATTCCAGCTCCCGGGCGGCCTCCTCCAGGGCCAAGATCTTTCGGGTCTCGAGGAGGGAGAGGACTCTCTGCAAAAGGGCCGGATCCCCCCGGTCGCGCTCCGCTCTCCTTCCCACCACGTTCTCGGCCAAGTCCCTCAGCCTACCCTCCAAGGAGCGCCTGAGCCAACTCAGGACCGTGTCCTGGGATAACGTCGTTCCGCGGGCCGAGAGGTCTCCCGCCTTGGCGTCGGCCAGGACCGCCCTCAAGGCCTCCAACGCGGCCATGACCTCCTGGTCCGGTTGAATAAGGACCGCCCCCTCCTGCTGGAGCTCCTCCAGGTATTGACGCGTCTTCTTGGCCTGCTTTCCGATGGTCAACCACGGATGGCGCACCAGGAACAGGGAGTCCAACCCCCCTTGCTTGATCTGTGATCTCACCCGCTTCAGGCGTCCGGCCAGGCTGTTCATGTTTCGGTGGTTGCACAGGCTGACTCCCACCCGCCGCCCCGGGCCGGCCAGGACCATGTCCACGTCCCTGAGATCGTTTGCATCCTCCTCCCTCCAGGCCTCGTCCAATACGTGCACCAGCAAAGGCAGGGCCCCGTGGACCAGGTCGTCGGTCTCCTCGGGGCTCAGGGTCCGGAGGGCGGATTCCTTCCTCCGCACCCACTCCCCCGCCAGGAAGTCTTCCACCGAGGATTCCACCGGACCGGCGGACCCTTGCAGGGAGGCCCCTCCAGTCCATGATTCGTATGCCTCGGCGCAGAATTGCAGGACCTCGCGAACGGTCCTCGGCTCGTCCTGCATGTGGGCCCGGAGCTTGCCCTCCAGCACCCGAAAGAACCGCTCCTGCATGTTCGGGGCGAGCCCGCCCGACTCCAGGCGCACGCGGGCGAGCTCCAGGGCCTGGTCCGGGTCAAGGGGGTTGAGGCTTGACCTGTACACGGAGAGCCGGTCGTAGTTGGGCTTCATGACCGCCTCCTCCAGGACTTCGAGAAAGTAGGCCTGGACGCACGATACCATGAGTACGTTGGTGCATTCGTCATGGAGGTGCTGGGCCACCTGGCCCAAGGCGAAAAGCCCCTCCCTGTCCCTGGGGTACCTCTGAATCGCCTCCACCTGGTCGAAGCAGAACAGTACAGGGATGGGGGCGAAGAGCCTGAGGAGCTCCTCCACTATCTCGCGGGCCAGGAATTCGGCGTCGCCCGGCTCTTCACCTTCTTCCTGGACCAGGGCCAGCCTCCTCATGCTGTGCTCGGGCAGGGATCGGCCCATGAGCCAGGCCGCCGCATCGCGCCTGAAGCGGCCTCTCAGGAGGTGCTCCAGGGCCAGGCAGAGGTTGGGCGAGAGGCGTCTTTCCTCTCCCAGGCGCTCGGTGAGCTCCCTGAGCTCGCCGGCCGAGACCCGCATCCTCCCGGCTATACGATGCAAACGGGCCTTTGTCACCCAATCCAGTTGAGGTGTCCCTCCCCTCACCGGGCGGAGGAGGCTCTCCACAAAGCACTTCCTGATGTGCCGCCATATGCGGTGGGGGCTGGATTGGAGCCGGATGGACACGAAAAGAGCGGGCCTGCGGCTGCTTCGTATGTGGCTGTAGAGCCTTCCCAGGAGATGGGTCTTGCCCGTGCCCGCCTCGCCGAACAGGAGCACGGATGAGCTCCGGCGCTCGGATGCCACCCGGTCCAGGACCGCCAGGCAGAGCTCAAAGGCCTTCCTCCCGATATCCGGGACGTCCGCGCTGGGCTCGGACCAGGGGTCGGTGGCTATGGCTTGCCGGAACGGGTTTCCCATTTGCCGTCCCTGAGTACAATTCCTATGAAAAATCCGCCTTTGCCGTCTGGTACTGCTGCCGCCCGCTCTGAGTCGTTCATCTGCGCCGGGTCCACATGGCGGTGGAGCCAGACGCGGCCTTGGCGCGCCAGCTTGAGCACCGCGCGATCAAAGCTCTCTTTGGGCGCTCCCACCGCATCCCTCAGCCTGCGCAGCGATACCATGGCCTCCTGAGCGGCCGCGGGCTCCATCTCCAGGGCCTTGCTTATCACATTGTCGCCCAGGTCCTCCTCGGGCGCCTCGGCTTGTATCTCTCCCGCCGGAGCCTCCCGGCTCGGGCCAGCTTTCCCTGTGAGCTCCCGCACCAGGGCCTCCAGGACCGCCTGATCGGAGACCCCTGCTTCCTCCAGTTTTTTTCGGACCGCCTGATACTCTTTCAAAACCTTTCCCAGATACGGGGCGGGGTCGGGCGGCAGCGCCGAAAAGCGCCGGGCCTTCTGCCTCGGTGCAAGCGGGTATTGAAACACCTTCTTTTCAGATACAAGCCCGGGAAGTACCTTCTTCCTCAACGCCTCAGCGGCCGTCTTTGTGCACCCGAAGAGCGATCTCCCCAAGGCCCTGTCCAACTCGGCCAGGGTCAAGGCCTTGTTAGAGAGGATCCGCGCCGTCTCGGCCCCGGCAACCGCCTCCGGATCCTTCACCCAGAAGCGCTTTCCCCCTCTTGAACCCGGCCACGAAAAAACGCCGGCTGAAGGGCCTTCTCTTTCCAGCCCTCGGGTCAGGACGGCCGGTTTCACCTTGAACGGGCGTGGCAGTTGCTCTGAGATCCGCTTTGCAGTCAGCGGAGCGGGGGAGCGTTCCAGGACTTTTCGGGCTACCGACAAGGTGTCGCTGCTGAGCTCATCGGTTTCATGGGATCCTTTCATCGCCACCTCCCCGGCGCCTCCGACGGCCGATTCCCACCCCGGGCCGTGGCGGGGATCATCTTTAAGACAAGTCGAAACATACCACCGCACCTAAAATCCCTGCAAGGCAAAAGCGGGTGGGATAGCTTTCCCTCCCTGTAACCTTACCGTTGTCCTTGTGCGCCGGGTTGCCATCAACCCGCGTGATGTATGTCCTTGCAAAATTGAGGCTTGCTTTGATCATCCCTAATGGGTACTATGCTCGCATCTATGCATGCTTTCTTAGGATTTGGATAGCGATTTTGCCGCACTAGCGAGGGAGCTATGCCTCAAGGCGCACCCAAAGCCCCATTTCTCATGAGAGACGTGGGGCTTTGCGTTATGGAGACAGATGCGCAATGGGGGGCGACGTTCAAGCTGCGGGAGGTCCTATGCGGGAATCTGAACGAGTCGGGCTTGAATCTCGAATCCTGCGGTTTTCAAGATTGTAGGGCAAATGTGGAATCCGATGGCCTCCATCGCTACAATTGGAATTACTCACTTCTCGGTTTTGAGCGTTAAGAACTCAAGACCCAATCCCCCTGTTCGCCGGTATTCTAACTACCATACCGTTGTCATGGCCCGCAAGGAAATCAAGGCCGTGCTGGCGAACTTGTACGGAGACAAATAGTTGATGGCCTCGTTCGACAGACCAATACCCAGCCTTGGTTTAAGGCCGAAAAGGTGGTAAAATGCCAGTGAATTATAATTTCGAATGGGACCCTATAAAGGCCCGCGAGAACCTAAATAAGCATAATGTGGGCTTTGACGAAGCGGCGACGATATTTAGAGACTCAAAGGCGCTTTCCATATTTGATCCAGACCACAGCGAAACCGAAGACCGATGGATAACTATGGGTATTTCAGAAAAGGGACGGTTGCTGATTGTCAATCATAGTTTCCTAGAAGAAAGTCGAGAAGAAGTCAAGATCAGAATTATGTCAAGCCGAAGGGCTACAAAAAGGGAAACAAAAAAATACGGTGACTAAACATGAGAAAAGAATACGATTTTTCGAGAGGTGAAAGAGGCAAGTTTTATCGTCCAGATATGAAGCTTAACATTCCCATTTATCTTGATGATGAAGTTTCAGCGTTTGTGGAGAAGATTGCTTCCAAGAAAGGAATTGATCGATCTTCAGTAGTGAACGATTTGCTAAGGGGCGATATAAAAATCGCTGAGGCAATGGAATAAGGGGATAGGAACTTGCTTTTTAGGTAGCAGGATAGCGGAAGGCATCTTTGGGTGTCAACAAGAAACGCCTAAACTTGTTCCGCTGGACGCGCTCCGAACTTCCGGCGGACATGCGGCGCTCACTCCGTTCGCGACCTTGTCCTCGTCGCACGGAGCGCGCCTCGGAACAAGGCCGCTTTACCTGGCTCTGCGTCCGTCAAGCCTTCGGCTTTCCGCCCGTCTCGCAGGTGAGCGCCGCATTACCCAATAAACCACTTGACAACATGACCTCTAAAATGTGCACGTGAATGCACATTATAAGGAGATATGATATGAAAACTGTAACATTTACAGATTTTAGAAACAAGGCATCAAATTTTATTACTGAAGTTGAACATGGTGAAACTATAATCCTTTTAAGGCTATGAAAGCCTATTGCTGAAGTAATTCCGTTTTCTGATAAATTACGATGGACTCCTTCATGGAAACGCCAAAACGTCAGCTTGCAAATTCAAGGAAGCGACCTTTCATAAGCAATTATGGAAGAACGTGAGTCCGAGCAATGAAACTAATAACAGATTCATCTGCTCTATCAAAAAGATATGTACTTGAAGCCGGCAGTGATAAAATAAATCAGTTTTTACAGAATGCCTCACAATTAGGTTTATGTACCATTTTAGTGTCTGAAATAATATCCGCTCTAAATCGGAGACGTCGAGAAAAGATTTTAGCATCAAATGATTATCGGACAATAAAAAGACAATTGATGGAAGATGTCCATGATGCAGTCATGCTTCAAGGGACGCCTTCTGTTATTTCTCATTCAGTAAGACTTTTCCTGAGTTTTAGGTACCGCTGCCTCGGTAGGTTATAACTCCCTGCAACCATTGATATTACTGGCTAGACAGCTGTAGAACCCAACTATCCTTCACCTGATACCCGAATGTGGCGAGAATGCGGCTCTGGATTTCGCCGGGTTCTTCAATGGACATCTGATGTGAATCTGAATGCACTTGCCAGGTGAGGACGCTGAGGAGCTGCTCCATTTGTTCAACGGCCGTCCGTGCGCTGAGGCCGTCCCCAATTTGGAGCTCAAGGAGCCTGAGCGCGGTAAGGGCGAAGACGCAGCAGAGGAGATGACAGCGGATCTTGCTGTCGGTCCAGTGAAACAGAGGCTTGACCCGGAGCTGGGATCTGCTCACCTGGAACTGCCTCTCGATGGAGGCTCGGTCAAGGGACGCCTGTACGACCTCCTCCGTAGTCCGGTGGTGCTTGTCTGTCACGATGATATTCTTTTTTATTGAAGAACCTCCTGGCGATCTCCTCGATCTGGTCTTTGGAGACGCGTTCCCATTTCTCCCAGTACCTCTCGGAGCTCAAGGCCTTTATGTCCACCGGTCGGATCTGCTCGATGGCCGTACTCCTGTACCAGGCCTCCAGGGCCCGTTTGCTCCAGGGCTCGACCATTCGGTTGGCCCAGGTACTTGAGATCATCCCCGGCGTCAAAAATTGGTTGACTGGTGTTTACGAATAGTATACTTATCAAAGCAATGGACCTTGATGAACAGGTGATCGTTGAGAGAATTAAGGCTTTCCGCCTGCAGCAGGGGCTGACGCTGGACCAGCTCGCCGAGCTCTCGGGTCTTACCAAGGGCTATCTGTCACGCATCGAGAACTCGGACAAATCGCCCCCTTTTTCCACGCTGGCAAAGCTTGCGTCGGCCCTGAACACCGACATCATCTCTTTTTTTGCCGATGAAAACGGAGGGGCCGAGGATGTCAATATCAACATCGATATCGTCCGCTCGGAGAGCTCGAGAAAGGTCAATCGCAGGATAGCTCCCGAGGCCTACGTATACGAGTCCCTCGCCTATCGAATGCGCGGCAAGAACATGGAGCCCATGCTGGTCGTCCTCGAGAAGGACGCCCCTGTGACCAAGTTCCATCATGAGGGAGAGGAATTCATCTACATCCTGGAAGGGACCCTGGAGTTCCGGTTCGAGAGTAAGACCTACATACTGGAGCCGGGGGACTCTGCCTACTTCAACTCGGGCATAGAGCACTCGGGCCGAAGCCTTGGAGACGGGCCCGCCAAGTTCCTGTGTGTAATCTATTCCTACAGGCGGGGGTAATTTTTTTTGCCCGGCGGGTTTACAAATTGTAAACAAACCGGAGGTGATCAAAATGGACAAGCTCATCATCACGGCGGCCATCACCGGGGGGGCGTCTCCGGATTCGAATCCCTATCTTCCCAAGACGCCCAGGGAGCAGATAGAGGCCACTGTCGAGGCCTGGGAGGCGGGCGCATCGGTGGTTCACCTTCATCCCAGGAACCCCGAGACAGGGAAGGGCGAGAACAAGGCCGAGTGGTATGCCGAGGCTGTCCGGGGCATAAAGGAGCGCTGCGACATAATCGTGAACGTCTCCACCGGCGGGGGCACCGGGAGACGGGTAGACGGGGACTGGCTGTACAAGGAGATACCGGAAGAGTCGGTCAAGGGCCGGATAGGCGTCATCCCAAAGCTCGCCCAGGACCCCATGACAAAACCCGACATCGCGTCTTTCAATGCCGGATCCCCGGTCATCGACATCTACAATAAGAAGAGCCGGGAGTTCCTGCTCAAGTTCGTCATGGTGCAGAGCTTTCCGGACATGGTCCACATGGCCGAGGTGATGAAGGAGCGCGGCGTCAAGCCCGAGCTCGAGTGCTACGATACGAGCATGATCAATAACTGTAAGGTGCTGGCCGAGCTCGGTTATCTCGAGGAGCCGCTGTACTTCCAGTGCGTCCTGGGCGTGTTGGGCCAGATACCGGCGAGCGTGGACAACCTCAATCACATGGTCCGGAACATCCCCGAGGGCACACCCTGGTCGGTCTGCGCGGTCGGTTTGAACGAGTTCCCCATGACCACAGTAGGCATGATCATGGGGGGACACGTCCGTGTCGGGTTCGAGGACAATATCTACATCTCCAAGGGAGTTCAGGCAAGGAGCAATGCTGAGCTGGTGGAGAAGGTGGCGCGGATCGCCAAAGAGCTGGACCGCGAGATTGCCACGCCAGCGGAGGCAAGGTTCCTCCTTGGACTTCCACCGAAGGGGCCCACTTGATCGGGGGGATGTCATGGAGGACTCCATTCTCGTTGAAGCCCGGGATATCTGTAAGAATTTCGGAGGGCTTCATGTGCTCACGGATGTGAACCTGGAGGTGAAGAAGTCCAGCATTCATTCCATTATTGGACCCAATGGGGCCGGGAAGACCACACTCTTCAACCTACTCACTGGCGTTTACCCAGTCTCGAGTGGCGTGTTCCTATTCAAGGGAGAGGACATCACGAACCTCCCTGCCTACCGGATCTCCAGAAAAGGCATAGCGAGGTCCTTCCAGATTACGAGCATCTTCCCCGAGCTCTCCGTGTACGAGAACATAAGGGTGGCAGCACAGAACACGGCTCATGGCTCGGCCAACTTTCTCATGCCCTATACCCGGCTAGGGCACGCGCTGGAAAAGGCGGATGAGGTCGTGGAGATGATAGGGCTCGAAAAAAAGAGATCCCTTGTTTCGCGGAACCTCTCTTACGGCGAGAAGCGGATCCTCGACATAGGCATCTCCCTTGCCACAGAGCCCGAGCTGATCCTGCTGGACGAGCCCATGGCCGGACTGCAGTCCGCGGACATGCAGTGGATGATGAAGCTGGTGGAGAGGATCTCCTCCAGGCTCACAGTGATCCTCATCGACCACAATATCGATCTGGTGGTGGCCCTTTCAGACAGGATCACGGTCCTGAACCAGGGGCTGGTAATCGCCGACGGCAGGCCGGCGGAGATCCAGGACAATGAAAAGGTTCAGCAGGCTTACCTGGGAGGATACTGACCATGCTGACCCTCAGGGACATCAACAGCTACTATGACGAAAGCCACATACTCAAGAGTCTTTCCATGGAGATCGGCCGGGGGGAGACCGTGACGCTCCTGGGCAGAAACGGGGCGGGCAAGACTACCACGGTCAAGACTATAATGGGCCTGGTTACCCCCAGGTCCGGCTCGGTCATCCTCCAGGGCAGGGATGTGACAGGGCTAAGTCCCCACAAGATCGCCAAGCGCGGGGTGGGCTACGTGCCCGAGGAGCGGGGCATCTTTCCCAGCCTGACGGTGCTTGAGAACCTCTCACTCCCGGTCTGGGGCCGGGGGGAGGAAGGCTGGCCTCTCGAAAAAATCTACGAGGTCTTCCCAGTGCTTGAGACGCGTCGCGGGCACCGGGGTTCCAAGCTCAGCGGGGGCGAGCAGCAGATGCTGGCCATCGCCAGGATACTGCACGCCCGGATAGAGCTGATCCTGCTGGATGAGCCCACCGAGGGCCTGGCACCACTCCTGGTACGCGCCATAGGCTCCATTATCGGCGAGATAAAGGAAAGCGGCCTCACCGTGCTGCTCATTGAGCAGAACACCAGGTTCGCGTCCAGGGTGGCGAACCGCCACAACATCCTCTACGGGGGCGGCATCGTCTACAGCGACACCAATGAGGCCTTCTGTAGCGCACACGATGTACAGAAGGGGTACCTGGGTGTCTGATCGAGGAGATCGCATCACCCAGCAGGTCTCGGAGAGGAGGTGAGACAGGGAAAAGGCCAGTCCGCGCAGTATGCGTAACCACGGAAAGAGATCACCAGCAACAAAGGAGGAATCCCATGTTCAAGAAAACCATGATAGGAGCCGTAAGTATTCTTGTGCTCGTGACAGCGACGGCCGTTCCCGCCTTCTCCGCGGATACGGTCAAGGTGGGCCTCGTGAGCGTTCTCTCCGGACCGCTTGCTGTCATAGGCAATGGTGAGAAGTGGTCCGCCGAGATGGCCATCGAGGACTACGGGACAGTGCTGGGCAAGAAGATCGAGCTCATCGCCAGGGACCACGCCTACAACCCGGGCGTTGCCAATGAGAAGGCAAAGGAGCTTTACGAGAAGGAAGACGTGGATGTCATTGTTGCATGTCCCAACAGTGCCGCGGCCCTGGCCGTAGCGGAGCAGGCCCGGCTTCACAAGAAGCCCTTCATCTCCACCTCCGCCGGGACCACCGACCTCATAGGGAAGAAGTGCAACAAGTACGTCATCAAGTGGAACTACAACGACTACATGCTTGCCACGACGGTCGGGCTCTGGGGGGCCGACAACCTGGGAAAGCGATGGTACACCATCACCTCCGACTACGCTTGGGGTCACGATCTCCTCAAGCATTTCACGGCTGCGCTGAAGGAGAAGGGAGGCGTCCACGTGGGCAACGATATGGTGGCCCTCGGGACCTCGGACTACAGCCCCTACATTCTCAACGCAATGAACGCCGACCCGGACGTCCTGGTCCTGCTGAACGTGGGGAAGGACGCCGTCAACTCTGCAAAGGCGGCCATGGAGTATGGCCTGAAGAAGAAGGCCAAGATAGTGCACGCTCTCCTTTTCGAGCCCAACATCAAGGGGGCCGGCCCAGAGGTCTTTGCGGACAACTACGTGGCCGCATCCTGGAACTGGAAGGTGGACTACCCCGGGGCGCGGGAGTATGCGGACAAGTACTTCGAGCGGCACGGCGAGCGTCCACATTTCATGGCAGCGGCTGTCTACAGCGCCACCTGGCAGTATCTGGAGGCCGTGAAGCGGGCTGGGAGCACGGATCCGGACAAGATCATAGCGGCCCTGGAAGGGCACACCTTCAGGGATATGTTCGCCGATCCCGGGTACATCAGGCCCGGAGACCACATGCAGGTGGGCAAGGCCCTGCTTCTGCGGGCCAAACGTCCGGATGAGATAACCGAGCAGGACGATTACTTCGAGATTGTGGGCACCCTCCCGCCCGAAGAGGCCTTCGGTGAGGAAGGGCAGTTCGGCTGCGACCTCGAGTAGCCGTCATATGAGCCGGAAGGAGAGAGGGCGCGCCCCTCTCCTTCCGACAACAAAGAGAACCCTTCACTTGCAGGGCCCCATAACATGACTGCTCAGTTTCTGTTTATGCAGCTCTTCAACGGGCTGATTATGGGTTCCATCTATGTCCTCCTCTCCCTAGGGCTGACGATCATATTCGGAACCCTGGGGGTGGTCAACTTCGCCCACGGCGCGCTTTACATGCTGGGAGCCTACGCGGCCTACACCGCAGTAAGCCTCCTGGGGCTCCCCTTTTTCGCAGCCATCATCTTGTGCCCCGTCCTGGTGGGCGTTATCGGCATAATACTGGAAAAGACCCTTGTGAGTAAGCTCTACGACCTGCCCCATTTCTACAACCTGCTTTTGACCTTCGGCATTATGTTCGCCATACAGGACGGAATCAAGATCATTTACGGGCCCGAGGGGGAGCCTTTCAACATCCCTGACGCCCTTTCCGGCGCCGTGAACCTAGGGTTCATGTACTACCCCAAGTACCGCCTTTTCATCATCGTCCTGACCGCAGCGCTGGCATTCGGGGTATGGTTCTTCATCGCCAGGACCAAGCTCGGGGCTATTATCCGCGCAGGGACCGACAACAGCGAGATGGTCAGCTCCCTCGGCATAAACATCTCCAGAACGTTTACCCTGGTGTTCGGGTTGGGGGCGGTGCTATCAGGGCTTGCCGGTGTTCTCTCAGCACCGCTCCAGAACGTGCAGCCCCTCATGGGAATGGACATCCTCGTCGAGACCTTTGTAGTGGTCATCATAGGCGGAATGGGGAGCATAGGCGGCTCCATCCTGGCGGGCCTGATCATAGGGGAGCTGGTGACCCTGGGGATCATTTTCTGGCCGCCCATGGCCAACACCCTCATATATGCTTTCATGGCCTTTATTCTCATCATCCGGCCGCGTGGTCTTTTCGGCCGTGCCGAGTTCTTCGAGTAGACGAGGCGAGCACAAATGGAAAAGAGAAGCCCGCATCTGTATTGGATGGCACCGGCCGCAGCGATACTGCTCCTGGCACTGCCCTTTATCACGCCCTACAAGGCGCTTGCCAGCCAGATGCTCATCTTCGCCATCTTCGCCATAGGGTATGACATCTGTTTCGGCTACACAGGCCTTCTCTCCTTCGGGCACGCGGCCTTTTTCGGTCTTGGAGCCTACGCCACCGGGCTCAGCCTGATCCATCTGGCCGTACCCGCGCCTGTGGGCCTTGTGTTCGGCATCCTGGTGAGCGTAGCTGCGTCCTTTGTCATAGGCCTCTTTTCGATCCGCCGGCACGGGATCTACTTTGCCATGGTCACGCTGGCCTTCGGCCAAATGGTCTATTTCATCGCATTCAAGTGGCGGGCGGTTACAGGGGGAGACGACGGCCTGCACGGTGTCCCGAGACCGGCCCTGGGGCCGATCGACTTCACGTCCGAACTCGTCCTCTACTACTTCATCCTGCTCTGCTTCGTCCTGGCGCTCCTTTTCGGAATTCGGATCATTAACTCGCCGTTCGGAAAGACCCTGGAATGCCTCAGGGAGAACGAAGCCAGGGCCAAGAACATCGGTTACAACCCCAGGTTCTTCAAGCTCACCTCGTTTATGCTCTCAGCCTCGTTTGCTGGCCTTGCAGGAGGGCTCTACGCCCTGCTCCAGAACTTCGTGCCCCTGTTTGCGCTGCACCTCGACACCTCCGGCGACATAGTCCTGATGACCCTCATAGGCGGCATGGGGACGCTCTACGGCCCCATTATGGGGGCCATGGGGCTGGTCTATATGAAAGACCTCCTGAGCTCCCATACTAACGTCTGGCCTCTGATACTGGGGCTTCTGTATGTGGTATCGGTCATGGTCTTCAGGAAGGGGATCTTCAGGGCATTGAAGAACAGGATCATGTAGGGGGGCGGTGTCTTAATCCCGCCGCGCCTGCTTTCACGGCAAACGCTCACCGGAACACAAGATAGGGAGGTTCTGTACATGTCCATACTCATTACCGGAGGATGCGGCTTCATCGGCGTGAACCTGGCGCGCGTCTATCTGGATAAGGGCGAGAAGGTGGTCATCCTCGATTCCGCGCCCGAGGAATGGCTCCCCCACGATCTCAGGGGCCAGGCGCGCTACATTCAGGGGGACATCACCAACTGGGTGGAGGTGGTGGACGCGGTCAAGGACAACCAGGTCAGGGACATATTCCATCTGGCGGGCATTCTTTCGGCCCCCTCCGAGGCCAACCCCTCCCGTTCCTACCGCGTAAACGTGGAAGGAACCTTTCACGTCATGGAGGCGGCCAGGATTTGCGACGTCAAAAAGGTTCTCTTTTCGAGCTCCATGGGGGTTTACGGCGTTTCGCGAGATCAGGTGGTCACCGACGACACCATCCAGCAGCCTAACATCATGTACGGCGTCACCAAGGCCTTTGACGAGCTCCTGGGCAGGTACTACTCCCTGCGCTACGGGATCGACTTTCGCGGCATCCGGTTCCCCCAGCTGGTAGGTCCGGGCGTCCGCTCGGGCGGGTTCGGCCAGTACAACCCCGGGATGATCGAGGCGGCCGCGGCCGGCAGGCCTTACGAGGTCTGGGTGCCCGAGGAGACCGTTGTTCCACTTCTCTACATCAAGGATGCGGTCCGGAGCCTGGAGCTCCTCTATGAGGCCGATCCCTCCGGCATCAAGACCCGGAGCTATAACCTGGGACAGATCACCCCCTCACCCACGGCCCGCAAACTGGCCGACATCGTAAAGAGGTATGTGCCCGGGGCGGAGATCACATTCAAGCCGGACCCCCGCGCCGTGGAGGTGATCCAGTCCATCCCCGCCACGATCGACGGGAGCAATGCCAGCAAGGAGTGGGGCTGGCATATCCTCTACAGTGCCGAAGACATGGTCAGGGATTTTCTGGACGAGCTGAAACGGGGAAAATCGTGAGCGATGCAACGACGATCTTGAGAAACGGGCGTGTGGCGGTTGCGGGGGTGGGGCTCATGGGGCACGGCATAGCCCAGGTCTTCGCCCGCAGCGGCTGTCGCGTAAACCTCTACGATGTGAGCGAGGGTATCCTGAACAAGGCGCTCCGGAGCATCGAGAGAAACCTGGAGACCTTTGTAAGCGAGGGCCTTGAGACCGATTCCAGCGCAGGATGGGCCCTCTCCCGCATTAGGCCGGTGCTCGACCTCGAGCACGCGGTCCGGGAAGCCGATTTTGTGGTGGAAGCGGCCCCCGAGGACCCGGGAATCAAGAGGGATCTGTTCACCAGGCTGGACGCCGCCGCACCCGGACATGCAATCCTAGCCAGCAACACGTCCATGCTCTCCATATCAGAGTTCGGGGCGGGCTGCCGGGGAAGGGATCGCCATGTTATAACCCACTGGTTCAACCCTCCACATATCGTCCCGGTGGTGGAGGTGGTGGCCGGTGATGAGACCTCGGACGAGACGGTGGAGATCACCCTGGCCCTGCTGAAGGCCGCCGGCAAGAGTCCTGTAAGGGTGAGAAAAGAGATCCCCGGCTTTTTGGTGAACCGCATCCAGACGGCCATGTTCAGGGAGGTGCTCTCTCTCCTGGAGCAGGGCGTGGCCTCGGCTGAGGACATCGACACCGCGATCAAGGGGAGCTTCGGCCTGCGCTTGGGGGCCGTCGGGGTGCTGGAGACCATGGACATGGCCGGGCTGGACCTCATGCTGAACGGGACTGCGCACCTCTACCGGCACATCGAGAGCACGGACAAGCCCCAGAAGATCCTGGAGGAGAAGGTCTCCAAGGGGGAACTGGGGGTCAAGACCGGCAAGGGGTTCTACTCCTATGGCTCCCCCGCCGCTGAGGGTGACTCCAGGGAGGCGATCGATGCCAGAGACAGGAGGCTGCTTCGCCTCCTGAGGGCACGTTCTTAATCAACCCGGTGCGGCCATAGCGGAGCAGATCTTCGGAGGCCTGGAATGGCTTGCAGCCATGCGCTACTACAAGGGCGAGCGGATGGTAGCATACTACGGCTACTACAGTAATGTTTACGGAGGAAGACGGAAAGCCAAGGGGGAAGACGATCTCATTCATAGGCTCTTCTTATGAGCCGCAGGGGCCTCGACAATCGCTTGCATTTGGTCCATGCTAGTACACGAATTCAGGGTCCTGAAGAGGACCGAATCGCGGGAGGCGGGGCATGAACCAAGGGGAGATCGGGATATACGTGAACGAGAGGCCCATGTCGGTCGAACAGGGCGCGACCGTCGGCGAGTTGCGGGACCGGGTGAAGCCCGGGGCGGACGTCCTGGTGGTGAACGGTTTCCCTTCGGAGTCCGAGACCGTGATCCGGGAGCGGGACAAGGTGGTCCTGATCAAGAGGGGGGAGAGGCCTTCCCGCCGGGAGCTGGAGATCCTCATGGCCGCCAGGCACACACCCGGAGTGCACGAACGGATGCGGGAGGCGCGGGTGGGAGTGGCCGGACTGGGCGGGCTGGGCTCTTCGGTGGTGATCGCCCTGGCCCGCATGGGGGTGGGGGAGCTGGTGGTTGCGGACTTTGACGTG
The DNA here is from genome assembly GCA_964647905.1 of uncultured Desulfobacterales bacterium. Classification (GTDB taxonomy): domain Bacteria; phylum Desulfobacterota; class DSM-4660; order Desulfatiglandales; family HGW-15; genus CAZYJR01. The sequence goes on from CAZYJR010000020.1 coordinate 58,063, forward strand.
GTGGAGCCGAGCAACCTCAACAGGCAGCAGTATACAGTGGATGACATCGGCATGCCCAAGACCGAGGCAATGTCCCGGCAGGTGGCGGTTATCAATCCTTGTGTAAGGCTCGAGGCCCACCGGGTGGTGCTCGAGCCGGGAAACATCCCCGAGGTCTTCTCAGGGGTGGAGGTGCTGGTGGAGTGCCTGGACAGGGCCGAGGCCAAGGCCATGTTCATAAGGGCCGCTTCTCAAGGCCTGCCCGGTACGTTTCTGGTCGGCGCCTCGGGTGTTGCCGGGTACGGTGACGGGAATTCGATCCGTACCGTTCGCCTGGGGGACCAGGTCTTCATGACAGGGGATATGGTGAGCGCGGCCCAGCCGGGCAGGGGGTTGATGGCCCCCCGCGTAGGAATAGCGGCCCACCATCAGGCCGACATGGTGGTCAGTCTCCTCATGGAGGGTCAAGAGACTAGGCCTTGAGGGATCAAAAGCTTGTGGCCTGCGGTTTCCTGGTGCGCTAGCCCGAGTTTCCTTCTTATCGTGAGGCAAGCCGGTATTATCTGAATAATCAGGATGATACGGCATGCCTCGCCTTACCCTAAAACCTCGATTTTGTCTTTGCTGAGGCCCAAAATCGCCAGGATCCGGTCTTGTAGCTCCGAGGTCTTCGTCAGTACGGTTTGCTGGCGCGCGGCCTTCTTCCCCCGCTTTTTGGGGTAGACGTTGATCACTTCCCGAATCGTATCGAGTTCTGTGAGGAAGCGCGGCATGGACAAGGTCAGACCGGCCCGGCTCACACGCCTCAGAGCCAATGCCCTCAGCAACAAGGCGATCGTGCAGTACAAACAGTGGACGCGGATTTTCGGAATCCGTCCAGTGGTGAAGCGGCCACCAGCTCCCGGTCCGCCGCTCCTTTATGAACGATTATCCTCGCCAACGATTTGCAAAGCAGCCGTGATTATATTATCGGACACTCTAAACCCGTTTGAGCGAAGCGCCAATAACAAAGGCTCCACCTTTGAGGTCAGGCCCTTTTTTTTGGCTTTTATTATGATGGCTATTGTTCCAACAATGCTGATATTAAAGACCTCAGCACATTTCTTCGCTGCCTTGTCATCTATCGCGGCTGCAAAATCCTTGTTCTGAAAGGCAAAAGCGATGACCTGGGATTCACCTTTGCCGAGGTTCCACTCAAATATTATTGCCGGAACTTCTATCCTCCTGAGCTTTGCCTGATAATCCTGGGCTTTGAGCCATTCAATAGCCGGATCATGCTCCTTATGGGCATTTATTTCCTCAAAAACACCCTCCGGGATAACGAGTTGTTCAAACAAGCCCGACAGAAAATCAGCGCAGCCGATTTTGGCAAGGGATATAATCGGAGAAGCATTGACTACAAGCTTATCCGACTTCATCGATCAACTCCTCAGGCGTGAGTTGATAAGGTGAAACTTTATGTTCATATAAATGCTCAAGAAATTCCTGCCGTGATATATCGGCGATTTCAGCAGCCTTGGACTGAGAAATTCTGCCGTCCTCATACCATTTGACCAGGGCTGTTATTTTCATTGATCGGACAAATTCAGCAGGCGTCTGTTTGAATGCCGCAAACGCTGTGTCCGGCACATCTACTGTCAATTGTGTCATGGGTCAGGCCCTCCTGAAATTATATAATCCAATATCCATTTGATATACAACTTGGATTTCGCTCTTTGAAAATGGCCGTTCTTCTTTTTCGTGCTGAATTTGGTTCATCGACGCGGAAAGAGGGATTCTCAAAATCCGCTCCGGAACCGGCCGTACCGCATCCCTGGGCACAGGCTGGCATGAGGGCGAAGTTGTCAAGGCCATGCGCCTTCTGGGTTGGCTCCGCCAAGCCTTGACAGGCTTGCCTGGCTCGTGCCCTGCAGAATTGCGGGCGATGGGCGGGATGCTCCTTGTCATTGGGTCGTCTGCCAAATTCCGGTTCAAATGTCGAAGAGGCATATTCATTTGATCTAGGCCCAACCAGTTATTGTTCTAATTGCATTAGCTGCTTAGCTGCTTTTAGAAAGATATTGGTATGTATAGCATTCCTCCGGAACATCAAGTATCGATAGAATATCGCGCTGTAGCTCGTTAAGCTTGGAAACGAAACCATATAATTTACCATCAGGAAGATTCATTTCTCCCTTCACAACGAATTCGAACTCTTTAAGAAGATATTCGGTCCTTGGCTTTCGCACATTTTTTCTGTTTGGCATGAAGTCATCAAGGCCTTTGTCCCTTTCGTTGATATTTTTTCTTGCTGTTCTCTCGATCAAGACAATGACTTGTAGGGCGATTTTAAAGAGTAGTAATAGTGCTTCAATTCGCTCAGGTGTATGGAGATAAATTGGCTCAAGGTTATAACTACTTTTAACTCTTCGGTTGATGTGCTCACTTTTGTATTGGTTCTTATGGGCCATCATTGCATCAGTGATAGATAGATCCTCTTGCGGCTTGTTTGTTATAAGGGGATAATACCCGCAGTAATATAGTTCACTTTCATATGCTTTTTCGTCGAAGAGCAGTTTTAAACTGAAGTGATCGTTCACAACTTCAGTTTTTTGCGGAAGGTTGTTTTTTGAGGGACGCCCTCTCTTGGCATTCTTATATGATATAGTAGGATTATTGATTATATTGTATTCAAAAAAACCTGATGTATGATGCTTTTTTAAAACTTGGTCACATGCTTTTTGAATACTTTCTTTAGTTTTTAGGTTGTATTTATTCAATTTATTGCTAATTTCATTGAATGCAATGCGTGTTTTTTCTATGCGAGCATCAATCGTTTTGCGTTTCCTGGCAGATAAAGCCTGATCATAAAGAATGATCATTCGGAAAGCGTACTCCTTCTCCTCATGTGTCACACGGAGAGGAACTTCAAAACCACGATTCATTTGTTCTTTGTACGGTATAAGAACTTCTTGTTTGTGCTGTTCCAATGCTTCATTAAGTGCATTTTTATAGGTGTCATACATCGGTGCTGGCGCAATGAAGAACCCCTCGTTGTCGTGTATATGCGCCATATTGTCTTTGGTGATGAGTTTTGAGTCGGCAACATAAAGAAAATCACGGTTACCCAAAAGGTCGATTAGATTGTTCCATTGCTCAACATATGTCGTCACATCTGCGGTGTTTCCACTGTAAGCCTTTTGAAATAATGGGAATGCACTGTCAGAGCTGACAGACAATGACCAGACTAGCTGCTTCAAATCTTCGCGATACTTTTTGCTGTACCCAAAAGAGATTTTGATACTCTCATTGGTTCTATTTTTGTCACAGTTGCCGTAAACGGAAGCCGAAGTAGTATCATTATGGCAAAGCTTTGATTGAATTTCAAATTCTTCGATCATGCGCTGGGTTAACTGCGTTTCAAGGTTCTCAATGCCATAACCGTATACAGCATCTAATGTATCAGCTAATCGATCATCGAAGTATTCATAGTGTGGTATATCAGGATAGATGGTTTCAAGGACTGTAGTCTTCTTTGCAAACTTGCAAAGTCTATAAAGTTGCAATACCTGAAACATAACACCCGTAATCATGGCGACACAGGCTTGCCCATGAGAGAGCACTTTCCTCCTCGGATCAAGTGGCACGTTTTCATCAATGATCTCAGCGATGCCGCATCTTTCGAAGTAATGTTGGAGTATGGGGGCAAAGCCAACGCCTTTGGTCTCAACGTCTTCCAGTATGCCTTCGGCCATCGGTAGGGTATCCTTTCCTTGGAATTTTAGAAGGATACCCTGCCATAATGAGAAGAAGGTGTCCAGAAGCCTTACTATCGATTACGGCCTTTTAGAGAAACTTATGATCCTCAACCGCTCAAAAACTCGATTTTTAGCTGTTTTTCAGCCAAAAGCTAAATTTCCTAAACGACCAAGAACAAAGAGCGAAATGTGAGATACAATCTTAATATATCATAAGTACGCGCTCAGGCAACAGTCAATTCGTAGTCAGTAGTCGGTGGCGAAGTATGAGGCGGTTTCCGCGGTTTTCTTGTGGGGGAAGGAGGCGAACACCTTGCCGCTGCGGACCCGGTGCCCGCAGGCACCCCACGTGGCAAACGTGAAGGCCGTGTCAAGACCGGACGCCGCGAATGCCCGGCGAACCACTTCGGCCGTGAAGCCGCAGTCCGGAAGCTACTTGGAAACGTACGGGTCCCACTCTCCGGTCGCGATGGTGACGGTCTCCGCCGCCGCCGAAAACCCGAACAACTGAACGGCGCACACCAGCAGAACGGCCCATTTCATCCTCATGAGTAGTTGGTTTCGCCCTGATCCCCAAACCGATTGGCTACTCCATTTCCCGTAATTTGGCCAGATCGGAGCGGTCCTGGCTTCGGTTGGATATCTCCTTTGACTTGATCAAGTTGGCCCGGTCAATGAAGTTCACCGTCTGTCCACCATAGGCCCCTTGAACCCGGTTTTCCCAGATCTTCCTGAAATCGAGGCCTTTCAGCGAGGTAATGATGTCGATTCGAACAGGCTCGTATCCGAGTTGGACGATTTTGTCCGGTGTGGAGAAATCGTCGGGAGTCAGGTCCAGTGACCCGAATCCGAAGTCCTGGAGGGCGCGCAATATCTTTTCCGCGTTTTCGAAGCTGGCTTCAACAAGAATGTCGATGTCCTTCGTATATCGGGGTTCCACATGATAGGCTAAAGCAAAGGCGCCGATAATGCAGTACTTGACGTTATGCTTGTTCAACAACGCTAAGAACTCTTCGTAGTCTTTTTCCGTTTTCATCCGGGACCACCCCCGAAGCCCCGAAATGGGCCTCCCGCAGAAACTGAACGGTCTCTACCCGTTGGGCTGCGGTCATGCTGTTGTAGTATTGCCTGTCAAACCTGTCGGCCGCTGCGAACGAGTCTGCCTTGTTTACCCAGATTATTTTCATAACTAACCTATAACATTAACTTTTATGGATATCAACCCATAAACGCGGAATATCGCGATGGCGTAACCGGACCCTGCCGTCCCTTCCTTCAGGGATCCCCGTAACACCGTCGGCGTTGAGGTGCATGGTGAACACCGACGGGTCTTCGGGGCGGATCGTGCCGACGGCGTCGTCCATAGACTCGTCTGCAGGTTTCCATGATCAACCCATACCCTTGAAACCATGGATGTCAAAATCCATCTCGGGATTCACGGCATGGGTCCGCATTTTTCCGACTCTTCCAGATTTTGAATTGAATGATTTCGATTGTAGCACTCAGACCCCTAAATTTCCATATTAACCCTAAGCTTCCTGAAAATCGACCAAAGTCAAGCCAGGACCGAAGAAAATGAGCCATTTTGGTTAGTACAACAATATGTAGTGGTCAGGAAAAAGCTCGTTGGGGTGAGGGTGGTGTGTACGAGGAAGTGAACGCCGTTTGATGGGGCATTTCGAAGAACAGGGATGGCAAGGGATCCACATCAAAAAGCTTGTGGGTGATGGCCCCCCGCGTGGGCATGGCGGCCCACCATCAGGCCGACATGGTGGTCAGTCTCCTCATGGCAAGAGGCCAGGCCCTGAGGAGTCAGGTGCCCAACTCGACTGTCCGGTGGGGTCTCGGGGGGCGGAGCTCAAAGACCGCATCCGGTATACGGCGGTTGAACGCGATCTTCTCGTTTCTGAACCGGACCCCGCCGCGGCCGGGGACGCGCATGTCCACTTTTTCGGCGTACGCTGTTCCGTCCTCCTCGGTGAACCCCTGAAAGGACGCCTTGAATCCGGTTTCAGTGAACACCACCTCCCTCGGATTCCGCCCCGCAGGGCCGCCTACCACCACCCAACGGCCGGGCGACCCTGTCCCGCTCGTGACCAGGAACCGGTCGTGCTTTATCTCCGAGACGGCCCAGTCATCCGGGAGTTCGGGGTAACCGCGCAGGAAGGCCCAGGCCGTGCGTGGATCCGGGGACCCGGGCAGAAAGCGGTCCGTGGAGTGAGGCGGCCTTCTCCAGGTGCTCGAGGGCCTTTTCGTATTCGCCCTTCTGGAAGTAGACCCAGCCCAAACTGTCTACTATATAGCCGCTCTCCGGCTACAACTTCAGAGCGTGGGTTATCAGGTCCAGGGCCTCGTTCAACCTGATTCCCTTCTCCGCATACGTGTAGCCGATATAGTTGAGCGCGTCCGCATGATCGGGCTGGATCTCCAGTACCCGCCTCATCTGTTCGATGGAGACGTCCCTCTGCCCCGATTTGTCCAGGATTACCCCCAGGCGGAACACCATCTCGGCATTGTCCGGGTGGCGGCCAAGGCACCTCTCCAGCACCTCGCGCGCCTCCTCATACTTCTCCCGTCCCTCCAGGGTGGAGGCCAGCATCAGGTAGATCTCGCTTTTGTCCCGGTTCTTGGCCAGGGCCTCCCTGAGGACCTTTTCGGCCTCAGCCGGTTTGTCTCTGGAGTCCAGGATATAGGCTATATGCATCTGGGCGTTCAGATAGTACTCGGAGTCCCCTGGTATCGCCCTGAAGTGATCCAGGGCCTCTTCGGCACGCGCGTGGTCCCCCATCTCCAGAAACACCCGCCCTCTGTAGTAATGGGCTATGACCAGGTCCGGATCCTGCTCGGTGAGGCGGTCCAGGTGTGCGAGTACTTCCGGGTATCGTTCCGCCTTGATCAGCAAGGTGGTCAGCACCAACCGCGCCCTCTTCAGGTCCGGGTCGAGTGCCAGGGCCTCCTGGTAAGCCTGAACGGCCTGCTCGTCTTCGCCCATGAGGCCCAGTATGTCCGCCAAGAGGAGCAAGTGCTCCTCGTTGCCCGGGTCCAGTTCGGTGCAACGACGGGCGTAGCGCTCGGCCCCCTCGTAGTCTTCCATTTCCTTGATCAGCAAGGCCATGCTTTGGTACAGAAAGGCCTTATCAGGGCTATTTTCTATAGCTTTTTTGTGAGCTATGAAGGATCAATATGTATTAAAATAAATGCATATTGTTGCAGTAAGAAAAGGAAAAGAGGAAAGGCATACACAATATGGCCAGGGGGGATCAGCTGGGAAGGCAGTGGCAGATCATTCAGCTCCTGGTCTCGGCCCGAAGGGGGTGGTCCGCGGCGGACTTGGCCCGGGAGCTGGAGGTGAACCCGAGGACCGTGTACCTGGACCTGGAGGCGCTCCAGGTGGCCGGATTTCCCCTGATAGCGAGGGATGTGAAGGAGGAGCGGGCCGGAGGTGAGCGAGGAGGAAAACCGTGATGTGAGGGGGACGAAAGCTTCTCAGACCACATTGACTTCGGGTCAGAGAGCTTCTATAATTGCGTGACCCCTAAAACACAAGGATGTTTGGAAATGCTTAATTATACAGCAAAATATACAAAGATCGATTCCGGATACATGGGGCAGCTGGTTGAGTGGCCCGAGGTTGTCACTGAAGGAAAGGACTTGGAAGAGTGTCGGGCCATGCTCCGGGATGCCCTCAATGAAATGGTGATTGCATACAGGGAGACCGGAAAAGAAATCCCTGTGGGTAACGCACTCATTGAACAGCTTCCGATTGAGGTTGAGCGTGTCGGTCAAGCGACGTGATCTCATCCGATATCTGGAGCAGAATCACTTCTATCTCCTCAGAGAAGGGTCCAACCACGCCATTTACACCAACGGTTCAAAGATTATCCCAGTCAAACGCCACAAACAATTCGATCGGATCGTCGCCAACGAACTCTGCAAGCAAGCGGGAATCAAGCCCAAGTTCTAATTATTCCATTTGCATCGATCCCTTTGTCCTTTACCCTCATGAAGTTGATTACTCCTAGAATTGCGGTGGCGAGCAGTTCACCAAGCTCTCGGAACCGAAACCGCCCCGCTTTCTGAGAGGGTCGAAGCGACCCTGGCCCTGCCTGGCTGGTCGCTCGAGCGAAAGACCCCCAAGGGAATCCTGGTCCTGAACCCGAGGGGGTTCGTGCGCTTTGTCAGGAGTCGAGCAGGCAATGGCAGGATAGGAACTTGCTTTTTGGGTAGCAGGGTAGCGGAAGGCGTCTTTGGGTGTCAACAAGGAACGAATAACAATATGTATTGGCCAGGAAAAAGGTCGTTGGGGTGAGGGTGGTGGGTAAGAGGAAGTGAAAGCCGTTTGATGGGGCATTTCGAAGGACAGGGATGGCAAGGGTTCCACCTCAAAAAGCTTGTGGGTGATGGCCCCCCGCGTGGGAATAGCGGCCCACCATCAGGCCGACATGGTGGTCAGTCTCCTCATGGAGGGTCAAGAGGCTAGGCCCTGAGGGATCAGGTGCTCAGGTCGACGGTCCGGTGGGCTCTCGGGGGGCGGAGCTCGAAGACCGCATCCGGTATACGGCGGTTGAACGCCATCTTCTCGTTTCTGAACCGGACCCCGCCGCGGCCGGGGACGCGCATGTCCACTTCTTGGGCGTACGCTTTTCCGTCCTCCTCCGTGAACCCCTGAAAGGACGCCTTGAATCCGGTCTCAGTGAACACCACCTCTGCCGGATCCCGCCCCGCGGGGCCGCCTACCACCACCCACCGGCCGGGCGACTCTGTCTCGCTCAAGACCAGGAAGCGGTCATGCTTTACCTCCGAGACCGCCCAATCATCCGGGAGCGCGGGGTAACCGCGCAGGAATGCCCAGGCTGTGCGTGGATCCGGGGATCCGGGCAGAAAGCGGTCCATGAGCTCCTTGGTGGCCCGGCCCTGATAAAGGGTGTTCTCTTCGTAGGAAAAGGCCTCCATGCGCCCGTTCTCCAAGAGGAGGTGCAGGATGGGGCCTCCCCAGGGGTCGTTATGAAAAGTTTTTCATAATCCCCCTTATGCAAAGTAAATTATTGCAAAGTAAATTTCCTAGGCTCATCGCGGATTAGTGTGAAAGTCCCCGAATTCCGCCAGGACTCGGAGTTTGAAATTGTCGAAATTCCTGTATCCGAAAGCTATGCGTATTGTTGCCCTCAAGGCATTATTAATGCCCTCTACGAACCCGTTAGTAATACGTTCGATGAAGTAGTTAAGGATTTGATCGCGCCAATTATTAAAGGTGGTGAGGAACTTTAGTAGATATTTATCTCCTGTACGTTCAGCCCTTTGAACCCATGCATTCAGAAATCGCTTAGCCTTTTCCCTGCATTTAACCTTTTGGAATATTGTTCGGAATTCTTCCTTTAGGAGATATATGTTACGAAGTTCTGGGCAGAGTTTCAATATTTTACGCAGCTGCTCTTCCTGATGTGATGAAAGTTCGGTTCCGTTGCGTACAAGTATCCAGCGACTGCCTTTGAGTACCTTTTGGAGCGCCAGGCAAAGCCTGGTGCGACTTGCTGACTGAGAGGTGTCAGCCATGATAATTGCTCGTTCGTCATGTAGCAGCGGCCCCCCGTGTCAGGGTAACCGGGCGCG
>CAZYJR010000021.1:0-66369 GCA_964647905.1 uncultured Desulfobacterales bacterium
CCCCCTGGTTTTCCGCCCGGCCGGAGTCCAAAAATCCGGATTTATGGATGGACACCAACCTAGAAGAAATGACCACTGAGGAAAAACTCAAGGTAATGGAAATGCTGTGGGATGACCTCTGCCGGAGAGCTCCCGATTTCTCTTCACCTTCTTGGCATGAAGATGTTTTAAAGGAGAGAACAGAGAATAAAAGATGGAAAAGACCGGTTTGTGGACTGGGATCAAGCCAAGAAAGACATTCGAAATTCGATCAAATGAAGATAAAGATTCTTGAATCGGCGAAGCCAGGATTTGCGGGAAGGGTTCGATTTTTATGAATCACAAGAAACGGGGATCGGTAACTATTTCCTGGAAACCCTATTCTCTGATATCGAGTCGCCTCGCTTATTTGCGGGACTACATAGCGTACATTTCGGGCGGTACTATCGTCTTCTTTCCAAGCGGTTTCCTTTCGCCGTCTATTATCGTATCGAGGATGATGAGGTAAAAGTCTACGCTGTTCTGGACTGCCGAAAAGATCCTGCATGGATAAGAAAACGACTCCAATAAACGAAAAACTTGCCAAAGTAATACTCGGGCGAGCAGGGACGAAAAGGTAATATGCGTTTCTACGGGAAAGCATACAAAGACGGTAAATTCTGGCTGGCCGAAGTGCCTCTTCTCGATGCCATGACACAAGGTCATACGAGAAAGGAGGCCTATGGAATGGTCGAGGACCTTTTGGAGAGTCTTGCGAACCGTTCGGGTTTTAGAGTGACCGTACATCCGGGCAAGCATGGAGATTTTGAGGTGAGTTCAAATGGCCCTAGGATCCTGATAAGCCTTTTCCTTCGAAGGCAGCGTGAAAGAAGCGGTCTCACCCTGAGCGATGCCGCCGAACGTCTCGGTGCCAAGTCTCGCAACGCCTACGCCAGATACGAGCAGGGGACGTCAATGCCCAGCTTGGAGAAGCTGACTGAATTGTACCAAGCGGTCGCTCCGGGCAGTGATATCGTTCTTCATGACAGCATGATCGCATAGCACTTATATTGAAGACCCCGACCATATCCAGAGCCACATCTTCTTGAACTCCCCGGGCTCATGGGTGACGGGCACGTGGTTGCGGGCAAGAGCCGAGGCTGAAACCGCCCCCTTTGCAGGACCGGCCTCTCTTGCCTACACTGAACCCCACCCAAAAAAAGAGGAGGGACCATGCGAATCGCAGTCTGTTCGGACATACATGACAATATCTGGCAGATGGAAAAAGTCCTCAAAGAGATCGCAGGCCTGGACGCCCTGATCTTCTGCGGGGACTTCTGCGCCCCCTTCACCCTGACCCAGACGGCCGAGGGCTTCACCGGTCCGATCCACGTGGTCTGGGGCAACAACGACGGGGACAAGTGGCTCCTCACCAAAAACGCCCTTTCCGCGGGCAACGTAACCCTCCACGGAGAGCTAGCCGAGCTGGAGCTGGGCGGGCGGAGGCTCGCCGCCACCCACTATCCCCAGATGGGGGGGCCGCTGGCTTCCTCCGGCCTCTATGACGCGGTCTTCTACGGGCATGACCACACCCCGAATGCAGAACGGGCGGGACAATGCCTACTGCTCAACCCCGGCGAGGTGATGGGCCGATTCGGAAAGAGCACCTACGCCCTCTACGACACCGAAACCGGGCAGGGAGAGATCGTCCGAGTCCCTGTCTCCAGGTCGAACAGGGTGCGGTAAATGCGAACCAGACCCGAGTGGAGTTCAGCCACGGACCGGTGGGCGAAGTCCAGGGGGCCGGGGTGATGACGGAGGTCCGGGCGGTCACTGGTTTCGCTGGGAGCGGGTTTCTTCCACGCCGAGAAGGACGGCCTCTTCCTCGCTAAACTGTGCATGAGCGCGGGCGCGGGCGACCAAGCGGCGGGCGCTCTCCTCGGAGTTTTAGTGCCGCCAGAAACCGCTTGACGATCCCCCGGGGGGCCATGTATGCTCCCAACAGCAAATTAGCTCGCTTTATGTGCTCTTGAGGTAACGCCATGGCCGCCCGCAACAAGCTTCTCGCCGCCCCGCCCTATCACGTCGAAAAGGCGCTCAAGCGCCTTGGCGAGAACCTGCGGACGGCGCGCCTCCGCCGCAACCTGACCATGGACGATGCCGCCGAGCGCATCGGCACCGGGCGGCGGGCTGTCGCTGCCGCCGAGGACGGCAAGGCCTCGACCGGGATCGCCGTCTACGTTGCTCTTCTCTGGGCCTACGGCCTACTGGAGCACTTCACCCAGCTCGCTGACCCGGCCCACGATGCCGAGGGCCAGGCGCTCGCCCTGGCCCGCGAGCCGAAGCGGGCGCGCGGCAAGGGCGGGGAGCCCGACGATGACTTCTGAGCCGGGCGGCGAATGCTACGTCTACATCACCCTGCCGGGCGAGACCGCGGCCGTCACGGCGGGCCGGTTCACGCTGAGCGTCGATCGCCGGGGCACGCCGCTCGGCCGCTTCGTCTACGGCCGCCGCTATCTGGAACGGCCCGATGCTGTCGAACTTGATCCGGCGGAACTCCGCCTTGCCCGGGGCGCCTTTGAGACCACCCGCCTGAACGGCATCTTCGGCGCCCTGCGCGACGCAGGCCCCGACTTCTGGGGCCGCCGCGTCATCGAACGACATCTCGGCAAGGCCGAGCTTGGCGAGCTCGACTATCTGCTTCATTCCCCGGATGACCGCGCCGGGGCGCTCGGCTTCGGTCCGGGCAAGGTGCCGCCGGCGCCGCGCCGCAGGTTCAACCAGACCCTGGATCTCGAGCGGCTTCAGGCGCTGGCCGACGCGATCGTCCGGGACGAGCCGTTGCCGTCCGACGCCCAGGCCGACCAGCTCGAGGCGCTTCTCCTCCTCGGCACCTCCATGGGCGGCGCGCGGCCCAAGGCCGTGGTCGAGGACGAAGAGGGGCTCTGGCTGGCCAAGTTCAACCGGCCCGACGACCGCTGGAACCATGCGCGGGTTGAGCATGCCATGCTCCGGCTGGCGCAGGCCTGCGGAATTTCCGCCGCCGAGAGTCGCGTGGTGTCAGCGGGCAACCGCGAGGTGCTGCTCGTGAAGCGCTTCGACCGGCGCAAGACCGCGCAGGGCTATGAGCGCGCCCGGATGGTGAGTGGTCTGACTCTTCTGCGCGCCGACGACACCCGTCGCACCCCTGAAACCTGGTCCTATGTCGCCCTTGCCGAGGAGCTCCGGCGTGCATCGGCACAACCCGGCAAGGACGCCGCCGAGCTTTTCCGCCGCATGTGCTTCAACGCGCTGATCTCCAATACGGACGACCATCCGCGCAACCACGCGGTCATCGCCTGGGCGCGTGAATGGCGGCTTTCCCCCGCCTTCGATCTGACACCTTCCGCGCCCGTCAGCATCGAGCGCCGGGATCTTGCCATGGTCTGCGGCGACGCCGGCCGCTATGCCAACGCGGAGAATCTCCTCAGCCAGCACCCGCGCTTTCTTCTGGACCGGGCGGAGGCCGCGGCCATCCTCACCGAGACCGAGCGCTGTGTTGCCGGCAAGTGGTACGACGTGGCACGCGCGGCGGGCGTTTCGGAACAGGACTGCGATCGCCTCTCGGGCGCCTTCGCCTATCCCGGGTTCCGGTATCCGCTCTCCGGCCGGCGGGCGCCTGACGATTTCCGATGTTGAGGACTATGTGGTTACGGATGGCTTCTCTGGGTTGTTCAAATTCGCCTCCGATTCTAATCTCCAATATTCAATTCTAAAGTCATGAGAATCGCATTTTGGCGCTTTAAGCCTAACATCTATCCTATATTGCAGCGTCAAATACTCTATTTGACTTGACATGTACAAGAGATCGACCGGTCCCTATTCCACCTCGATCTTGGCGGCGCTCTTTCGCCCCTCTGGGCCCGCCTCTTTCTCCAAGTTCTCTATCCTTTCATCAATAAGGGATTTCACGGCCCTTAGAAACTCGATCCGGGACCTGGACAGGTGCTCCATGAACTTGGATTTTCTCAAGGATGACTTCTCGAGCTTTGAAAAAAACCTGCCCACCGGGCATACCATCTCTTCATTCATGTTGTCGTTTTTTGCCTCGCTCATGGTCGCCTCCTTTTTGAATGCCCTATCAAGGCTCAAACTCGACCGACAGATCCGCCCCGTCCAGTCTGGCGCTCACGGATTTCGACGCGGCCACCTGCCTGGGGAGCGGGATGTGCCTCTTGAAGCCGCCGATACGGACGATCACCTCGTCCGACAGCCTGTGGAGATGGACATCCTCCTTTTGGACAAAGGGCAGTCTGATTCTCAAGCAGTACTTGCCGTCGGCCTTGATGAGGGAATAGGGCTCTCCTTCAAAGAACCGCGCCAGCGGGTCTTTGTCACCGTAGATCTGTTCCGCCAGTGCGGCGAGGCTCTCCCTGCCCAGTATCTCGCCCCTGAAGAGATTCACCGGGAAGAGCGGTACCGGGCTGAAGTAGGCCTCGGCCTCTCGCACATACTCGCCTTGTCTCCCCCTCCAGCCGTCAAAATAGACGTCTCTTACGCTCTCCGGGAGGATTCTATTCATTATCACCGCGTCCGTGTTCATTTTGTAAAGGGAAAAGTACATGAACGCGCGCTGGGTTTCCTTGAGCACGATCTTTTCCGGGTTGGTGACCAGGCGCACCGTGGTGATCTCCGGATCCACAAGGAGCTCATCCACCCCCTGGAGGCGGTGAAACAGGTATTCAACGACGTCGAAGTAATCTTCATCCGGAAGCGGGACATCGTAGAGCCGCTTGGCTATGGGACGGGCGTACCTGGCTATGGTCCTCTCCAGCTTGAATATCTTCTTTATGTACCACTCCAGGGTGGTGGGGATGCTGATGAATCTGAGGGATTCACCCGTGGGCGCGCAATCGAGCAGGATGACATCGAATTCCTTTGTTTGGAAGTACCTGTTGATATAGAGGAGGAGGCTTACCTCCTCCATCCCGGGCAGGACGGCGAGCTCCTCGGCGAGTACCTCATCCAGGCCGGTGGTGTTCAGCAGGGTTGAGATGTACTTGTGGATGTCCCCCCAATTCTTCTCGATCTCCTCCTGGATATCCAATTCCTGAATCCAGAGATTGTCCGCGACCTCGATGGGGCTTCCCTTGTGCTTGTCGATCAGGCCCCTTTCGAGATCAAAGATGTCAGCTAGGCTGTGAGCGATGTCAAGAGACATGACCAAGGTCCTGGAGCCCGCGAGCGCCGCCTTGATCCCGGTGGCTGCAGCCACACTGGTCTTCCCCACCCCGCCCTTTCCTGCAAAGAATATGATTCTCATTCGGGTTCGATCCGCCCGGGTGTCTTGTCTCCATCCAATGACCGGTTCCGACCGGTGTGTAGTATACCCCAAAATCCGTCGTGACTTAAGACGGATTTCCGGGAGCCGGCCTGGAATCCGAGTGGGGGGCCCCTCCAGGAATCGGGGATCCTGGAGGGGCCCGGATCGAAGAACCCGCATGCTCCCCGGGGGTTCAAACCCTAAGAAGCCGCGGGCGGCGTGGCTATGCAAAGCGAAGGATGTCTTCCACCGGTTCGCGGCCGCTCCGGAAGAGGCTGGCCGGCGCGGACGGATGCGGATATCCGAGGGCGATCCCGATAACTATCTTCTTTGTATCAGGGATATCCAGCGTCCTCTTGATTATGCCCGGGAAGTGAGAGGAGGCGGCCAGGTATATGGTCCCCAGGCCCTCCTGATAAGCCGCATGGCACATGGTGGTCCCGATGGAGCCGATATCCAGGCATGCGTAAGGCTCGTTCAAGGCCCCTTCGATGGTGAAATAGACACATGCGGGAGCCCCGAAATAGCGATACATATTCATATAGTGCTGATTTCGGGCCTCCTTGTCATCCCTCTCTATACCCATGCTGGTTAGGAGCTCCCGTCCCAAGCCCACATACCGGTCCTTATGCGGGGACGGGAAGTCCTGGGGCATGGCGATATCCGGCCTGGGTTTCCCGCCGTTTTTCGCCTCGGCTTCAAAGGCGTCCGCCAGAGTCCTCGCCTTTTCGCCGTCCGCCACCACGATCTCCCACGGCTGAGTGTTTCCCCATGAGGGCGACCACCGAGCCAGGTCCACCAGCCTGGTTATAACCTCCCTGGGAACCGGATCGGGCAAGAACGCCCTGATACTCCGCCTGTTTTTCACAACCTCATTCAAATCCATACCGAATCCTTTCTTGTCTAGCCCAGCTTCTCCAGCAGCTCGTTGGAGACCTCCTCTACCCCGGGTCGGCCGTCCAGCTCTATTATCCTGGGGCGTCCCTGGTTCTTGGCCGAGAGCTCCTTGAAGAAGTTCACCGCGGCCATGGTGCCCGTGCGGGTATCGTAATAGATGTCGTGCCTCTTGTCTATGGCGGCCTCGTCCTGGTCGTCCGACCGGGACTTGAGCTCCCCTCCGCATACCCGGCACTTGCCCCCGACCGGCTGGATGGCCTCGATGTTCACGTTGTTCGGGTGGTTGTTGTCGTTCACGCAGAGCCGCCGCCCCATGATCCTGCCCTTGGCCACCTCTCTGTCCAGGACCATCTCGATGACGATGTCCAGGTCCATCCCCTCCTGCTTCAGGGCCTTTTCCAGCTCCTGCGCCTGGGTGAGGTTCCTGGGGAATCCGTCCAGGAGCCAGCCGTTCTTGCAGTCCTCCTGCTTGAGGCGGTCAAGGATCATCGGGATGGTGATGCTGTCGGGGACCAGTTCGCCCCGGTCGATGTAGCCCTTCGCCTCCCTGCCGAGCTCCGTGCCCCTGGAGATGTTCTCCCTGAAGATCACGCCGGTCTCGATGTGGGGTATGTCGAACTTCTCCTTGACGATGGCCCCTTGCGTACCCTTGCCGCTTCCGTTCGGTCCAAAGAAAAGAATGTTCATCCGCTCTGTCCTCCCTCGTTGTATCTCCGTTCCGTGATTGTTGTAGTGATTGTGGAGATATATTCAAAAAAACCTCACCCTGTCAAGGAATGCGCTCCCCCCGGACAAACGCCGCCATGAGCCCGTATCCCGGCTCGAGCAGGACTCCGGTCCGGCCGGCCGCATCCTCGGTGAAGCCCCGCGGCTCCCGGGACCGTGTCGTTGCTCCCCGGTCGGCCCAGGCAAAAGGCGCGGGCTCGGTAGTGTGGGTCCTGAGGGAGATCGGGGTGTAATGGTCGCTCGCCACCATGATCCGGAAGGGATATCCCGCGAGCGTCATCCCCTCCAGGACCGGGCCCACCACCCTGCGGTCAAAGTACTCGATCGCCTTTACTTTTTCCCGGGGGTCCCCTGCGTGGCCGGCCTCGTCAGGGGCCTCCACGTGCAGGAATACGAGGTCCATCTCCCCCAGGGCCTCCAGGCAGGCCCGGACCTTGCCCTCGTAGTCGGTGTCCAAGAGCCCGGTGGCCCCGGGCACATGGATGGGGCTGAGGCCTGCGCAGACGCCGATCCCTTTGATCAGGTCAACGGCGGTGATCACCCCGCCTTTGATCCCGTAGAGGCCTTCCAGCGAGGGCATGCGGGGCGGGCGCCCCTGCCCCCACGGCCATATGGAGTTGGCCGGACTCTTGCCCAGCCGCCTGCGTTCGGCATTGACCGGGTGGTCCTCCAGGACCGCCCAGGATCGCTTGATCAGCCCGGCCACCGGGCCCCCCCCGGAAAGGCGGCCGGATACGTCCCGCCCCAGGAGATCGTGCGGGGGTATGGTGGCAGCCTCTTCCGGGCCGCCCGGCCATACCAGGAGATGCCTGTAGCCCACACCCTGCCGTACTTCCGCCCCTTCGGACGCCAGGACCGGCCCGAGCGCCTCCAGAAGCGGGGCTGCCTCGCCCGCCGGGATATCACCTGAGCTGTGGCTCATCATGACCGCTCCGCCATTGGGGCGGTGGTCCAAGGTCACCAGGTTCATGCGGAAGCACACCTGCCCGTCCAGGAGCTCCACGCCCATGCCGGCCGCCTCCAGGGGGCCCCGGCCGGCGTGATACTGGACCGGGTCGTATCCCAGGAGGGAGAGGTTGGCCACGTCGCTCCCCGGCTCCATGCCCACGGGGACGGCCCTCACCCTGCCCAGCACCCCGGATGCGGCTATCCGGTCCATGTGGGGGGTATGCGCTGCCTCCAGAGGCGTCCGCCCCCCGAATTCATCCACAGGGTAATCGGCCATCCCGTCACCCACGAGTATCGCGTATCTCACTCCGGGCCCCCTTCCAGCCCGCTCCCTTCCACGCGGACCATGACGGTCGGGTGGGTGAGCACGGGAAGAGGGCCGAGCTCGGCCAGGGCGCGGATGACGTTCCCCTCCCGGGCCTCGTGGGTGAGCATGACTACGGGTACCGAGCCGTTGACCTCCCTGCCTTTCTGAATCACCGAGCTCAGGCTGATCCCGTGCTCGCCCAGCACCCCGCTTATCCTGCTCAGGACCCCTGGTTGGTCAAGGGCGGAAAACCTGAAGTAATAGGAGCTGGTCAGGTCTTCAATCGGGAGGATGTCGATCTCCTCTTCCCTGGGGCGTGCGTGGGCCAGGGGAGGCATGAAGTTCTCCATGCCCTGGCGTATCTGCCTGGCCAGATATATGATGTCCGAGGCGACCGCGCTCCCGGTGGGCCGCCTGCCCGCGCCCAGGCCGTAGTAGAGGTTGGGGCCCACGAAGTCCCCTTCCAGGTATACGGCGTTGTAGGGCCCGTTCACATTGGCCAGGATGTGGCCCTCGGGTATCATGGCCGGATGGACCCGCGCCTCCACGCGCTCCCCGTGCTGGCGGGCCACGGCGAGCAGTTTGACCGCATAACCGAACTCCCTTGCAAAACCGATGTCCTCCGGGGTGAGCCGGTCTATACCCTCTCGGTGAATCCGCCCGAAAGACGCGGGCACGCCGAAGCATATGGATATCAGGATGGCAAGCTTGTGAGCCGCATCGGTTCCGTCCACATCCAGGGTGGGGGGATCCTCGGCATACCCCAGGGATATGGCCTCCCGGACGGCTCGATCATAGGGCAGCCCCTCCCGGGTCATCCTGGTCAGTATGTAATTGGAGGTGCCGTTAAGGATCCCCACGATGGTCTTGACTCGATTGGCGGACAAGCCTCCCCTCAGGGATCCGATTATGGGGATTCCGGCTCCCACCGCCCCCTCGAAGGCCACGTCCACCCCATGGATCCGGGCGGACTCATAGATCTCCCCGCCGTATTCGGCCAGGAGGGCCTTGTTCGCCGTCACCACGTGCTTGCCCTTCTCCATGGCCTGCAGGATGTACTCCTTGGCCTTCCCCGTCCCGCCCATGAGCTCGGCCACGATGTGGATCTCCGGGTCGTTGATCACCTCCATGGCGTCTCGAGTAAGGAGGGAGGATGGCACCTTCACTCCCCGGTCGGATTCGAGATCCAGGTCCGCTATCCGCCTGACCGTGATATCAGCACCAACTCTGTTGCGGATGATCTCGCGGTTTTCCAGGAGCACCTCGACGGTACCCGCCCCCACCGTCCCGAATCCGATCACACCCACGTTCACCTGCTTCATGGCTAATACCGCCTTGCCTTCCAGCTCTTCTCCGACCCCGGCCTCGAGCTCACAGGGCCTGGCGTATACCCCGGATCGCCTGCTTGATCCTCTGGGGGTTCTCCACCAGGGCGAAACGCACCGAGTCGTCCCCGTACTGCCCGAACCCGATCCCGGGAGAGACAGCCACCTTGGCCTCTCTCATCAACATCTTGGAGAACTCCAGGGAGCCCATGGGCCTGTGCTCCTCAGGGATCGGGGCCCATAGAAACATAGTGCCCTTGGGGCTTTCCACGGGCCAGCCCACCCGGTTCAGGCCCTTGACCAGGGCGTCGCGCCGCTCCTTGTAGGTCCCCACGACCTCCTGAACACACTCCTGAGGGCCGTTCAAGGCTATGATGGAGGCGATCTGTATGGGCTGGAACATCCCGTAGTCCAGATAGCTCTTGATCCGCTTGAGCGCTGCCACCATGTCCGGGTTGCCCACGCAGAAGCCGACCCTCCAACCGGGCATGGAGTAGCTCTTGGACAGGCTGAAGAACTCCACCCCTATCTCCTTTGCCCCGGGCACCTGGAGTAAGCTGGGGGGCTCATACCCATCGAATACCAGGTCCGCATAAGCAAAGTCATGGATCACCAGCATCCCGTGGTCCCGGCAGAAATCCACTATCTTCTCGAAGAACTCCAGGCCCACCACCGCGGTGGTGGGGTTGTGGGGATATGAGATGACCAGCATCTTGGGTTTCGGCCAAGTCTGCTTGGTGGCGGTCAGGAGATCGTCAAAAAAGTCCCGGTCCGGCCCGATCGGAATGCTCCTCAGGTCTCCTCCCGCGATAATGACCGAGTAGGGATGGATCGGATACGTCGGATTGGGTGCGAAGACCACATCCCCCGGACTCACCAGGGCCAGGACCAGGTGGGCCAGTCCTTCCTTGGCGCCCATGGTGGCTATGGCCTCTGTCTCCGGATCGATCTCCACTTGGTACCGCCTCGCATACCAGTCGGATATGGCGGCCCGCAGCTTGGAGATGCCCGCGGAAGCGCTGTATCGGTGGTTGTGGGGCTTGGCCGCCGCCTCCACCAACTTTTCCACTATGTGCCGGGGCGTGGGGAGGTCCGGGTTGCCCATCCCCATGTCCACTATGTCATGGCCCTTGCGGCGGAGCTCCATCTTGAGCTCGTTCACAACGGCGAAGACGTAAGGCGGCAGGCGGCTCATCCTTCGAAATTCCTGCATGCTCTTTCTCCTTCCCGCCTCGGGCGGCAATACTTCCGGGCTGATCAAAAGAGAAGGCCATTACCGCATCACGGGGCGAAAATCAATTATACCTCTTGTATCTGTCCACCTCTCTCTTGAGCCAGTCCGGCCAAAACACCTCGTCGATGGGGTAGCCGGCGTCCAGGGCCTGGAAAGAGCCCGGACCGGCCGCTCTCTCTATTCGCTCCTTGGTGTTGTACCTTACCTCGTCCACCCCCACCAGGCGGGCCACGGCGCGGTTGATCTCCTCCAGGCCCTTGTCGTACGGATTGTCGCCCTTGAACGCCCTTTGCACCGCCAGCTCGTGGAGGCAGTCCACGCCCCTGTGCCACTCCTTGAAAGAGGGGAAGAACATGGGGCCGTAAGAGATCCAAAACTCGATATAATCCGCGCCCGCATTATAGACCACCCAGACCGAGCCCCCTTCGCTCACCGTTCCCCTCACGATGCTGTCATCGCCCATGGCCACGCTGCGCCCCCTGAGGAGGGAGTCGATCCCCCCGAACTTGAGGCCCACCTCCTGGGTTCGGGCCTGGCGCGCACTTTCCTGGAAGGTCCGGACCGCCTGGGGCAGCTTGATAAGGGCCGGGTAGAGGGGCTTTTGCAGCGCCTCGGCCACACCGACCGTCACTCCCCAGCCCGATTCCGGATTGGGAATGACTATGTCGGCCCTGGACGCGCCGTAGAGCTCCACCAGCTCCCGGCCCAGGCCGTTCCTGATCTGGAAGATCTCTTTTCCGCGGAACCTGGAGGCCACATTCCCGAAATAGACGCCCTGGAAGATGTCCGGCATCATGGGCTCCCGCCGCAGGCGCCGGGTCTCCACGCCCCCCGGAGAGCAGATCGTCATTTCCGCACCGTCATACTCCACCGGGACCTCCCCCCTGAGCCTGCGGTGGGAGCATGACTCGGAGCTCGCCACGAAGGTGCCGTCTATAACGGCCCTGCAGAAGGGCTCGAAGGCCCGGTCGTCGTTCAGGGCGATCAAGTGGACCCGGCCGCGGTCTCGGACCAAGGCGGTGAGCGCAAACGTGGCCCGGCCGTGGAGTCTGTCCACCAGCCTGCGCCCGGCCTCGAATCCCAAGCCTTCCTCGGTGAGATATTTGTGAAGGAGCGCACCCACGACCTCGGTCTTATTGTCCGTCGCCAAGGCGTAGTCCTCGGCCAAATCCCCTTTCAGATCCTCCTCCTGTATCAGGTATCCGTCCATGGTGAGGACCAATTCCAGGGACGACGACCTCCGGGGTTGTATCTTGATCGGTTCGGCATTGACCTTTTCCGGGATCTTCCGCTTGGTGTAGCCTATGTTCCCCAGCGCTGCCACCGGCTCCAGATCCTGGAATATCCGGATCATCTCGTAATCCACAACATCGGCTATCCGCCCCAGGCCCTTGTGTATGTATATGCCTTTTCCACCGGCCACGGCCAGGCCGGTACTGGCCTTTCCGCGGTGCTGGCACGCCCCGGTGGCGAGAAAAGTCTTGTTGACCAGCTCAGGGTCACCCGGGCCGTAAAGGCCTACTATTCCATCCATGCCGTCCCTGCCTCCGATTCAGGATATATCCCTGTGATACTCCTGGAGGGACTTGACCGTTCCGTGCCCCTCCCGAAAGGCGGATATGCCCCTGACAGCGGCCAGGGCGGCCGCAAGTGTGGTGATATAGGGCACCCGGTACCTTATCGCCGCCTTTCTTATATATGAATCATCATACTTGCTGAGCTTCCCGCTCGGCGTGTTGATCACCAGGTGTACTTCGCCGTTCTTGATCGCATCCACTATGTTGGGCCGGCCTTCGTGCATCTTGGACACGGCCTCCGAACGAATGCCGTGCTCGGCGAGGAAGGCGTGCGTACCCTTGGTGGCCCGAATCTCGAACCCCAAGTCATGGAACCGCCTGGCCACCTCCAGGACCGCCGGGCGGTCCCGCTCGCTCACCGTGATCAGTACGGTGCCTTCCAGGGGCAGGACCTGCTGTGCCGCGGCCTCCGCCTTGTAGTAGGCGAGCCCGAACGACCGGGCGAGGCCCAGGACCTCCCCGGTGGACCTCATCTCCGGCCCGAGCAGGGGATCCACCTCGGGGAACATATTGAAGGGGAACACCGCCTCCTTCACCCCGTAGTGGGGGAAGGTGACCGGCCGCAGATCCAGATCCGAGAGCCTCTTGCCCAGCATGACCTCGGTGGCCAAGCGGGCCATGGGTATGGCGCATACCTTGGAGACCAGGGGCACGGTCCGCGAGGCGCGCGGGTTGGCCTCCAGTATGTAGACCGTGTCCTCGGCGATTGCGTACTGAATGTTCATCAGCCCCACCACGTTCAGCTCCACCGCGATGCGCCTGGTGTACTCTCGAATGGTGTCCAGGTGCTTGGGCGGGATGCTTATCGGAGGAATCACGCATGCGGAATCTCCGGAATGGATCCCTGCGAGCTCAATATGCTCCATCACCGCGGGTACAAAGGCGTCCGTGCCGTCGGCTATGGCGTCCGCCTCCACTTCGATGGCGTTTTCCAGGAACTTGTCTATGAGTATGGGGCGCTCCGGGGAGACCACCACCGCCGCACTGAGGTACTGCCTGAGCATGTCCTCGTCGTGCACCACCTCCATGGCCCTGCCCCCCAGCACGTAGGAAGGCCTTACCATGAGCGGGTATCCTATCCGTTCCGCTCCCCGGAGGGCCTCTTCAAAGGTGCTGGCCATGTCCGAGTCCGGCTGGGGAATGCCTAGCTTGCGCATCTTTCGGCGGAATCGGTCCCTGTCCTCGGCCAGGTCGATGGTGTCCGGGGAGGTGCCGATGATCCTGACCCCGGCTTCGGTCAGTTCTCCGGCTATGTTGAGCGGGGTCTGACCGCCGAACTGGACTATCACTCCCTCGGGGCGCTCGTTCTCGTAAATGCTCAGCACGTCCTCCACGGTCAGGGGCTCGAAGTAGAGCCTGTCCGACGTGTCGTAGTCCGTGGACACGGTCTCGGGGTTGCAGTTCACCATGATGGACTGGATCCCCTGGTCACGGAGGGCGAAGGCGGCGTGCACACAGCAGTAATCGAACTCTATGCCCTGGCCTATTCGGTTCGGACCCCCGCCCAGGACCATCACCTTGCCCTTGGAATCCGTCTGGACCCTGTCCTTGCCGTTGTAGGTGGAGTAATAGTAAGCCGCGTCTTCCACCCCGCTGACAGGCACGGGCTCCCAGACCTGGGTCAGGCCCAGCCCCTTTCTCCTGTCCCTGACCTCGGCCTCCTCCCCGCCCAGGAGCATGGCCAGATACCGGTCTGAGAAGCCGTCCTTCTTGGCTCTTTCCAGGAGCGAGTCGGACAGGCCGCCGGGCCCGGCGCTCCTTATCTCCTCTTCCAGCTCCACCAGCTCCTTCATCTGTTCGATGAACCAGGGCTTTATATGCGTCTTCTTGTGGAGCAGTCCGATGTCGGCACCCTTGCGAAGGGCCTCGTACATCATGAACTGCCGTTCGCTCGAAGGCTCGGACAGGCGGTCCAACAGGTCTTCCAGAGGGCGCTGGTGGAAGTCGGAGGCGAACCCCAAGCCGTAGCGCCCGGTCTCCAACGACCGGATAGCCTTTTGAAACGCCTCCTTGTAGTTCTTGCCTATGCTCATCACCTCCCCCACGGCCCTCATCTGGGTCCCCAGCCTGTCCTCCGCCCCCGAGAACTTCTCGAAGCCCCATCGGGCGAACTTTACCACCACATAGTCCCCCCAGGGGGTGTACTTATCCAGGGTGCCTTCCCGCCAGTAGGGGATCTCGTCCAGGGTCAGGCCGCCTGCGAGCATGGCCGATATCATGGCGATGGGAAACCCGGTGGCCTTAGAGGCCAGAGCGGAGGAGCGCGACGTCCTGGGGTTTATCTCTATCACCACCACCCGGCCGGTCTCGGGGTCGTGGGCGAACTGGATGTTGGTCCCCCCTATCACCTCTATGGCCTCGACGATATCGTAAGAGTATTTCTGCAGCTTCTCCTGGAGCCCGGGGGCTATGGTCAGCATGGGAGCCGTGCAGTATGAGTCCCCTGTGTGTACGCCCATGGCGTCCACGTTCTCTATGAAGCAGACCGTTATCTTGTGATTCTTGGCGTCCCTGACCACTTCGAGCTCCAGCTCCTCCCAGCCGAGCACGGATTCCTCCACCAGCACCTGGCCCACCAGGCTGGCGGCAAGCCCCCTCGCAGCGGTGACCCTCAGCTCCTCGACGTTGTATACGTGCCCGCCGCCGGTTCCTCCCATTGTGTAGGCCGGACGCAAGACCACCGGGTAGCCCAGTTCATCGGCGATCCGCTCGGCCTCCTCCACTGTGAAGGCGGGCTCGCTCCTGGGCATCTCTATGTTCAACCGGTTCATGGTCTCCTTGAAGGCGATCCGGTCTTCCCCCCGCTTGATGGCGTCCACCTGGACACCGATGATCTTCACCCCGTATTTGTCCAGCACACCCGTCCTGGCGAGCTCCGAGGAGAGGTTCAGCCCGGACTGGCCCCCGAGATTGGGCAGGAGCGCGTCCGGTCTCTCCTTCTCCACGATCCGGGCCACGGCCTCCAGCTCCAGAGGCTCGATATACGTCACGTCCGCCATTTCAGGGTCGGTCATTATGGTGGCGGGATTGGAGTTCACCAGCACGATCTCGTATCCCAGCTTTCTCAGCGCCTTGCAGGCCTGAGTCCCTGAATAGTCGAATTCGCAGGCCTGTCCTATGACAATGGGACCGGAGCCGATGATCATGACCTTGCTTATATCGTCTCTCTTGGGCATTGGATTGTCTCCTTAGTATATGCTTGGTTCCGGGCTGCATGGGCAGTCGCCGGGGGATCTTCGTCTTAGCGGGGCGTTGACGTGGAAGGCTTCGCCTTCTTGCGGAGAAGGGCCCTGCGGCTTACATTCTTGATGTCCCCTGGCCGCCGGGATCCAGCCGGGCTAATATATAGGGGTGACCTTGCTGGGGTGTCAAGGAGAAACACCGGGGCCCGGTCAGTCTTTCCAGCCGTGGACTCCTACAAGGTTCACGAACCGGCACCCGCCCAGGTACTCCTCCTCGAAGCCCTCGTCCGTCTTGATGATCTTGACCAGCTCTTGGCTGTAACGATTGCCTATGGGGATCACGATTCGCCCGCCCTCGGCCAATTGGTCTTTCAGGGGGCCCGGTATGGCCGGGGCGCCTGCTGTCACGATCGCGGCCTCATACGGGGCGTGCTCGGGCCACCCCAGTGTCCCGTCGAACGCCTTGAAATGGACATTGCGGTAGCCCAGCCCTTTCAAGGTCTCCTCGGCCCGTTCCAGCAGGGGGCGTATACGTTCCACAGTGTATACCTCCTTGGAGAGCTCGGCCAGTACGGCGGTCTGGTAACCGCTTCCCGTTCCGATCTCCAAGGTCTTCTCGGTACCGGTGAGCCCGAGCGCCTCGGTCATCAAGGCCACGATGTAGGGCTGGGAAATGGTCTGGCCGTCCCCGATGGGCAGGGGATGATCCGCATAGGCCTCCCCTGCCATATCCGGGTCGACGAACCGGTGGCGGGGGACCTTTCTCATGGCCTGGAGCACCCTCTCGTCCCTTATGCCTCTCGGGACCAGTTGTGTCCGGACCATTTTCTCCCTCAGGGAAACATAGTCTTTGTCCATAGCCATAGGCCCGCCCATGTCAGCCTCCCCGGCGCGGATCGGAGATCACCGCTCCGGCCAGATAGCCCACCACCCTGCCCCGATCTCCGGTTACATCACCGGACGTGGCATACCGCAGGGCCACGCCCCGGCACGGCCCGGCCTCCCGCGCGGCCAGCAAGGCCGTGACCACCGCACCGCCGCCGCAAGCCTCACAGCGCCCCTCGGCCAAGGCCCGGTGAAGACCTTCGGGGTCGGCCTCCTCCATATATCGCATGAACCGCCCGTCCAGCTCCCTGGCCGCGTGGTCCTGGTGAAAATGAGAGAGGTCGGTGCTGGCCACGATCAGGGTGTCCGGCCGGCCGGCGGTCTTCTCCGCAAGCAGGGAAGCCAGGAGCGAGCAGGTCTCCAGGTCCTGATCCCCCATTACCACCGGCACCACGGGTACGCCGGGCGATACCGTCTGGACAAAGGGCAGCTGGATCTCCAAGGAATGTTCCCCTGCATGGGCCCGGGGGACGAATCCGACCTCCGGGGAGCCCTCGGCCAGGTCCAGCGCGAATTCCACGTCCACATCAACTCGACCCAAAGGGGTCTCGTAGGCCCGGTGCATGCTGACCGAAACCCCGCTGAAGCGGTGCCTGTGGCTCGGCCCCACCAGGATTATACGAGAAGGACGCATCTCCTCGAGGAGCTTGTAAGCCCACGCCGCAACCTCCCCCGAGTAGCGATAGCCGGCATGGGGGACGATCAAGGCCCTCAGCTCCCCCTGGAGCTCGGGCGGAGCGGCCCGCCCGAGAAACCCCCTCACGACGCTCTCCAATTCCTCCGCCTCAGCCGGGTACCAGGTGCCGGCCAGGATCGCGCGTCTAACCCCGGCCTCCCCGGGCTCGGCCCCCGGGGTCCCACTCAAGGCCCAAACCAGGAGGCCCGCCGCGGACAGGCACAAAATAAAGCGCAACACGCCTCTTCCTCCTCTTCCCTAGAAGACTTTACTGCAGGGAATATAGTATTTGGTTTTAAGCCTTTTCTCAAGGGGCTCCAGGTCCGTGTTGACAAGGGCGCTCGGGTTCCAGTATTCGGCTCGGGGGAGTGCTTCAAAGCCTCCCATTTCTCCTGCGGGCCGGAGTCCACGATGATCAACAGACCCTTCTCGCGCATAACCGAAATCGCACTGGATTTCCGGCCGCTGGCGTCCTATTTCAGGGACAACTCGGCGCGGCTGGCCGCAGGCCTGATCTTTCTCCTGGTGGTGGATCTGCTCCAGCTCCTGATCCCATTGATCCTGAAGGACGCAGTGGACGCCTTGACCACCCTCAAGGCCACGCCCGGCCTGCTCCTCAGGCAGGCCGGCACCATCCTGGGAATAGCCGCGGCCATCGGGGTGTTCCGATTCATATGGCGCTACTTCCTCCTGGGCCACTCCAGGATCGTGGAGGAGAGGCTCAGAAACCGCCTTTACGGCCACCTCCAGCTCCTGGGGCCTTCCTTCTACCAGCGGACCAGGACCGGCGATGTGATGGCCAGGGCCATAAACGATCTCAACGCGGTACGAATGGCAGCGGGCATGGGGCTGGTGGCCCTTGCCGACGCCCTGGTCCTGGGCGCGGCGGCGATCGCCTTCATGTTCCATATAAGCCCGCGCCTGACCCTGATCGCCCTGATCCCCACCCCCTTGATCGCCTTTTTCACCCGAATCCTGACCCGGCGCATGTCAGCGGGCTACGACCGCGTGCAGAGGTCGTTCTCCGAGCTCACCGAAAGGATAAGGGAGGCGTTCTCCGGGATCCGGGTGGTCAAGTCCTTTGCACGCGAGGACTGGATGTCGGGCCGGGTAGGCCGGGAGAGCTCCGGGTACGTCACTGAGAATCTCCATCTGGCCCGCACCCTGGCGCTTTTCATCCCGCTCATGGCGGTCTTCACCAACCTGGGCCTGGGCATCGTGGTATGGCTGGGGGGGAGCCTGGCCATACAAGACCGCATCAGCACCGGCGACTTCGTCGCCTTTACCACCTACTTGAACCTGCTCACCTGGCCCATGATGGCCATGGGATGGGTGGTGAACCTGATACAGCGGGGGGCCGCTTCCATGAGGCGCATAAACCGCATCCTGGAAGAGCCCCCGGAGATTATCGACCCGCCGGTGACCTCGAGCCCGGAGGCATGGAGAGGCGGGATAGAGATCAATGACCTGAGCCTGCGCCCGCCCGAGGCTCCGGAAGACGTCCTCAAGGGGATCCGCTTGAGAGTGGAGCCGGGCTGGACCGTGGCTGTGGTGGGGCGGGTGGGCGCCGGGAAGACCCAGCTCCTCTCCTGCATACCCCGAATGGCCCGAGTGCCTGAAGGGAGCGTTTTCATGGACGGCGTGGACGTCACCCGGATGCCGCTCGGCGAGTTGCGGCGGGCGGTCTCCTTCGTGACCCAGGAGGCGATCCTCTTCTCGGACACCATACGCCAGAACCTTCTCCTCGGACGGGAAGGGGTCTCGGACAGGGAGCTTTTCGAAGCCCTTGAGGCCGCCCGGTTGGACCGGGAGATAAGGAGTCTCCCCAGGGGCCTGGACACCCACCTGAGCGAGCGGGGTCTTTCCCTTTCAGGGGGACAGCGCCAGCGGCTGACCATCGCCCGGGCCCTGCTCAAGGACTCCCCCGTGCTGGTCATGGACGACGCACTCTCAATGGTGGATACCAGGACCGAGGAACGGATACTGGACCGGATCCTTACCCTCAAGAGTGGGCGCACCAACCTCTTTGTATCCAACCGGCTCTCGACGATACGCCGGGCCGACCTCATAGTCGTCCTGGAGCGCGGGCGCATCCGCGAGCAAGGCACGCACCGGGAGCTCATGTCGAAAGGCGGGGAATACGCCAGGCTCTACACCCGCCGGCAGCTCGCCCGGGAGCTGGAAGACGGAGGAGACTGATCACCATGGCCCACGGCGACTTCGGCTACATGGAAGAAGGCCACCTGGGGAAGCCCTACAATATAAGGCTCCTAAAGAGGCTACTCCCGTTCGCCCGCCCCTACACTCGTGCGGCCCTCTCCGCCTTGATCCTCACCCTGCTGATGAGCCTCCTGGATCTTGCGCCGCCCTATCTCTCCAAGATAGCCATCGACCGCTATATCCTGTCTCCCTGGCACCGGCTGGCCGGAGATGAACCCGCGCGGGGGGAGGGCGTGCTGGAAGGAACCGGAGGGCGCCGGCGCCTGATCTCGGGCGGCGCCTTGGAGGACATGGATCCCAGGGAGGTGCACCGCTTGAGGCGGGAGGGGGCCCTTTCCAGGGAAAGATACTACCCGGTCCCGCCTGATCTCATCCCCCGGCTGGGTGACGCGGCCGGGGCGGAAGGCGTGTTCAGGCTGGAGGACGGCTCTCTGGCCGTGCCCATATCGGTCTTGAACAAGCTGGATCCCGAGTTGCTCGCCCTCATACGCGCCCCTGATTTGAGGGGCGTGACCCTGGTGGGCTCCGTCATCCTGGCCCTGCTGGTCCTGTCCTTGGGTCTGGGCTATTCCCAGCACTATCTACTGGAGCGCACCGGGCAGATGATCATGCACGACATACGACTCCGGCTCTTCGACCGCATCCAGTCCCAGACCATGGGCTTTTTCGACCGCCAGCCGGTGGGACGCCTGGTGACCCGCACCACCAACGACATCGAGAACCTGAACGAGCTCTTCAAGTCGGTCCTGGTCACTGTCTGCAAGGACGTATTCATGCTGGCCGGAATCGTGGGGATACTGCTCTATATCAACTGGAGGCTGGCCCTGGTCTGCTTCGCCATGCTCCCGGTGATCTTCGGCCTGACCCTGCTGTTCAGCACAATGGCCAGGGAGGCCTTCAGGGAGCTCAGGCAAAAAGTGGCCAGGATGAACGCCTTTCTTCAGGAGCGGGTGACCGGGATGCGCATCATCCAGCTCTTCTCCAGGGAGGCGGAGCAGATGGCCGCCTTCGCCCGGGTGAACCACGAGAACTTCCTGGCCGGCATGAAGCAGATAAGGATCTTCGCGGTATTCATGCCCCTGATGGAGCTCCTGGCCTCGGTCGCCGTGGCCCTGATCCTCTGGCACGGCGGGGGAAAGGTACTCCAGGAGCAGCTCTCACTCGGCGGCCTGGTCGCCTTCCTGAGCTACATGCAGATGTTTTTCAAGCCTATCAGGGATATCAGCGAGAAGTACAACATAATGCAGGCGGCCATGGCCTCCACGGAGAGGATATTCGAATTCATGGACATGGAAGGGGAGCCCGTGGAGGCCCGTGGCTCCCGGGCGCCGGCTGATTTTTCAGGCGGAGTGGAGTTCCGCGGCGTATCGTTCGCCTACAGGCCGGGAGAGCCGGTCCTCAGGGATGTCTCCTTCCGGATCCGCCCCGGGGAAATGGTGGCCGTGGTGGGCCCGACAGGGAGCGGCAAGACCACTCTGGTCAACCTCGCGGAACGCCTCTACGAGCCAGGAGCGGGCGCGATCCTTTTCGAGGGCGTGGACGCGAGACAATGGCCCCGCCGGTCGCTGCGCTCGAGCATCGGCCTGGTCACACAGGACGTGTTTCTATTCGCCGGGTCGGTCCTGGAGAACGTGGGGCTGGGAAGAGAGGGAGTGGGGACCGCCCGGGTGGAAACAGCGATCAGGGATGCCAATGCACTGGAGCTCATCCAAAGGCTCCCCGGGGGCCTGAACCACCAGATCGGAGAGGGCGGGGCCACCCTCTCGGCCGGAGAGAGACAGCTCCTGGCCCTGGCCCGGGCCCTGGCCGCCGACCCGGTTATGCTGGTCTTGGACGAGGCCACCTCCAGCATAGACCCGGAGACCGAGCGCCTGATACAGCAGGCGGTGGGCCGTGCGGCCAGGCGGCGCACCTCCCTGGTGGTGGCCCACCGGTTGTCCACCATAAGGGAGGCGGACAGGATAATGGTCATGCAAGGGGGCCGTATCAGGGAGCAGGGGACCCATGACGAGCTCATGGCCATGGGCGGGATCTACGAAAAGCTGAACCGCCTCTTGGAGGCCTGACCGCCGTCCCTGCGGGCGCATAGAAAAAAAGTGCTTGACTGTTTTGTATAATTTATACATTATACAGCCCATGGAAAAGATAACCACCAGTACGCTGCACCAGGAAGTCGCCAAGCGGATCCGCGAGCTGATACGGTCCGGGGAGCTCCGGCGGGGCCAAAAGATCGACGAGAAGGCCTTGTGCGAATCCATGGGAGTGAGCCGGACGCCGGTTCGCGAGTCCTTGAGGATACTCCACTCGGAAGGCCTGATAGACCTCATACCCCACAGGGGAGCCTATGTGAGCCGGCCGTGCATCGAGGACATCCAGGAGATGTTCGACGTCATGAGCACCCTGGAGGGCATGTGCGCGAGGCTCGCTGTAGAGAAAACGGCCCCTTCTGATTTGAAGACCATGGAGTCCCTGCACGACAAGCTGGAACAGTGCTATGCCGAGTGGGACCATCGCGGCTACCTGGAGCACAACGAGGTGCTCCACCTCTTCGTGCAGGAGCTCGCAGGGAACAAGATCCTGAACGACGTCATAGACGGCCTGAGGCGGAAGATCCTCCTCTATCGCCACGAGCAGCTCTACCGGCCGGAACGCTTTCACCAGTCGGTCCAGGAGCACAGGGAGATCCTGGACTCATTCCAGCGCGGGGACGCGGCAACCGCAGAGAGCGCCATGAAGCGCCACCTCCTGAACCAGGGAAAGGCCCTGGTCGGTCTCTATGCCAGCAAGAAGGACAAAGGCAAGAGGCGGGCGGCCTAGACCGCCTGCAACCGAGAACCTTAACCGGAAGGAGGGAAACATGAAGGAGCGCTCGATAGGAATCGGTGGAAGAGCGGCAGGGGCGGCCCTTGGGGCCGTGCTGGCGTGCCTGCTCCTGTTGCCGGCGCACTCGGACGCCGCGCCCATGGTCCTCAAGGTCTCGCACCAGTTCGCCGCGGGCGATGTACGGGACCAGATGGGCAGGGTCTTCGGGGAAATGGTGACCGAGAGGACGAACGGGGAGATAAAGTTCCGGCACTACCCGGCCAAGTCGCTCTACAAGCCCAAGGAGCAGTGGGACGCTATGCGCCTGGGAGCCCTGGA
The DNA here is from genome assembly GCA_964647905.1 of uncultured Desulfobacterales bacterium. Classification (GTDB taxonomy): domain Bacteria; phylum Desulfobacterota; class DSM-4660; order Desulfatiglandales; family HGW-15; genus CAZYJR01. The sequence continues at coordinate 22,379 of CAZYJR010000021.1, forward strand.
CATGGCCTGTTTTCCGCTGGATTACGCCTCGGGCAAGGTGCCGCAGCTCTCCATTACCCTGATGCCCTGTTCGGTGACCAACATCGAGCAGGGGCTGGAATGGAGAAACAAGAGAATAGGCAAGAGGATCGAGGGCCTCATGGAGGAGAACGGGGTCAAGAACCTGGTTTGGGCCTGGTTCGACGGGGGCATAGGGAGCAAGGTCAGGCAGATCAAGGTGCCCGAGGACGTGGCCGGCACAAAGCTGAGGGCGGCCGGCAAGAAGTTCGAATACATGATGAGAGAGGCCGGGGCGTCCATCACCAGCATGCCGTCTTCCGAGCTCTACCACGCCCTGTCCACCGGAGTCCTGGATACGGCCATGACCTCCTCGGCCTCGTTCGTATCCTACCGGCTCTACGAAGTCCTTGACTACATGAACGCCCCCCGGGACTACTCCATCTGGTACATGGCCGAGAATCTCTGCATCTCCATGAAGACCTGGAACAGGCTGAGCCCGGAACACCAAAAGGTCTTCCTGGAGGTGGCCGAGTGGATGCATCAGAACTGGATATACAAGAACTTCAAGACCCTCACGGATGAGCTCATTGAGGAATACACCAAGGCCGGCGTGGACCTGCATTACATGACCAAGGAGGAGTTCCAGACCTGGCTGGATTTCGCCAAGAAGACCGCCTGGAAGGATTTCGCGGATACAGTGGAAGGCGGCCAGGAGCTCCTGGACATGGCACTGGAGGCCATGGAATAGCAAGCCTGGGGCCGCCGGGGCGAAGGATCCTCCCCCGACCCGAAGTTGGTCGCCCTCCCATGACGCCCCGCCGGATGGGCCTCATGGGAGGGTCCTACAGGAAAGGGTGGGCTGTCTATGAGACGAGCGGCGAGAGTTCTGGCCTTCGTGATCAACGGCCTGACCTACATCACCGGATGGACCGCCGCCTTGTGCCTGGTGGCGGCCGCCTTCATAGTGACAGAGGCGGTCATCATCCGCAAGGTCCTCGGCATGTCCACCATATGGCAGACCGAGGCCTGTGTCTTTCTCTTGATCTTCACAGTGTTCACCGGCGCACCGTTCGTTCAGAAAAACGAGCATCACCTCAATGTGGACCTCCTGATAATCTACCTCCCGGCCCGCGCCAGGGAGATCACCCTGGTAGCGGTCTCCGTGATCTCATGCATCATAGCCGGGGTCCTGGCCTGGTACTCCTGGCCCATGTGGTGGGAGAGCGTGGCCATCGGGGAGCACTCCGAGTCCCTTTGGGGTCCCCCCATGTGGATTCCCTACCTCTTCCTGCCCGCGGGCATGACCATGCTGTTCCTCCAGTACATCGTTCAGATCGTGGAAAAGATCCGGGCTCTCAGAAAAGGCGAGATCCGGGAAGAGGCCGCACGGTTCGAGCTCAAGGACGTGAAGCTCCCAGGGGTTGATTCGGGCGGCCCGGACGAGGAGGCCCCGGAGAAAGGATCGCCCTCATGAACGAGTACGTGCTCGCCGTTCTATTGTTCGGGAGCGCCCTGGCGCTCTTGGTCTCGGGGATCCCCATCTGGGCCGGTCTGAGCGCGATCTCTCTGCTCTTCATAGTCATATTCTCCCCCCACCTCCTTACCACGATCCCCTACGTATTCTACGGGGGCATGGACAATTTCGCCCTATTGGCCATCCCCCTCTTTATCTTCCTGAGCGCGCCCATCGCCGAGTCCAACGCCAGCAGGGACCTGTATGAGACCCTGCACAAGTGGCTCTACAAGATCCCGGGCGGACTCGGCATAGCCAACATGATCGGGTGCGGCATCTTCGCCGCCCTTTGCGGCTCCAGCCCGGCCACGGCGGCGGCCATAGGAGGGATCGGCATCCCGGAGATGAGAAAGCGGGGGTACTCGCCCGCCCTGAGCACCGGCCTGATCGCCCATGCAGGGACGTTCGGGATCCTGATCCCGCCCAGTGTGACCATGATCCTGTACGGTGTGGCCACGGAGACTTCCATCGGCAAGTGCTTCATAGCAGGGGTGATCCCGGGGCTCCTGGAGGTGGTCCTGAGCTGCATCTGGGTGGGGGGCGTGTTTTTCTACCGCAAGATCAAGCCGGCAAAGGCGGGGGATGTATATTATATAGAGGACCGCGGAGAGGTGGAGTCCTTCTCCTGGGGTGAGAGATTCGGATCCTTGATCAAGGTACTGCCCTTCGTCCTGATCATCATCGGGATCATGGGCTCGCTCTACGGCGGCTGGGCCACGCCGAGCGAGGCCGGGGGGTTGGGGGCGGTGCTCTCCCTCTTCTTCGTAATGACCATATACAGGGTCTACCAGCCAAGGAAGCTCTGGAAGATTTTCATCAAGGCCTTGAACGAGAGCAGCATGATCCTGATGATCATGGCCGCGGCCCTCCTATTCGCCTATGTGTCATCGGATCTCTACGCCACCCAGGCAATGGGCGAGTTGATCCTGAAGCTGCCCCTGGGCAAATGGGGCATAATCATTCTCATAAACATCCTCTTGTTGATACTGGGCTTTTTCATCCCGCCGGCTGCGGTGATACTCATGGTCGCACCCCTGCTCCTGCCCATTGTCCAAGGACTGGGCTTTGACCCCATCTGGTTCGCCGTTATCATGACGGTGAACCTGGAGATAGGCCTGGTTACCCCTCCGGTCGGGCTGAATCTGTATATCGTTAAGAACATCGCCCCGGACATACCCATGTCCCACATCCTGCTGGGCGTGGTGCCCTTTGTAATCATCGAGTGCCTGGTGATCGTGGCGGTGTGCATCTGGCCGGAGCTCGCCTTGTGGCTGCCGAACAAGATGATCGGCTAATGACGAAAGTCGAATCGAGCCGCGGAGATCTCCTCCGGGCGGAGCGGAAACAACAGGCTGGAGGCGGTGATGACAACCACCCTCACTGATTGTCTCAGGGAGGCCTTCCGCAGGCAAGGGGCCGGGAAGGCGTTGGGATTCTTTCGCAAGGGCGGGGAAGAGACCCGGCTCACGTACGAAGAACTGGAGCGGGACTCGGGCCCGGTGGCCGCTCGCCTCCTGGAGCTCGGGGTGGGGAAGGGGGACCGTGTCGTCTTCTATCTGGACAAGTGCCTGTTCCAGGTGACCGCCCACCTGGCGGTCCTGAGGATCGGGGCGGTGGGCGTGCCCCTGAATCCGGGCTACAAGGAATCCGAGATGGAGTACCTCTTGGGGGATGCCGACCCCGCCCTGGTGATAGCCGGACCGGGGCAGGAGGAGACCGTCCGGCGGGCCGCTCCGGGCCGGGAGACCCTGCCGGTCGACCCCGGCCGCCCATACCGGGAACTCGATCTCATACCGGCCGCCGAACCCGCCCCGTACGCGGAGGTCGAACCGGATGACCCGGGGCTCATCATATACACCTCGGGTACCACCGGGAGACCCAAAGGCGCGGTCCTCACCCATGGGAACCTGGCCCATGACGCGCTCAAGGTCCGCAGGGTATGGGAAATCACCGAAAAGGACGTACTCTGCCACGTACTGCCGCTCTTTCATGTCCACGGGTTGTGCTTCGCCCTGCATACCTGCCTGACAGCGGGGGCATGCGTCAATATGGTGGACAGATTCTCGCCGGGGGAGGTCCTGGATCTCCTGACCAGGAAGGGACAAGAGGCCTGCACGCTCTTCATGGCGGTCCCGGCCATGTACACGCGCCTCATGGAAGAACTCGGAGAAAATCGACCGGACTTCTCCCACGTCAGGCTGTGGACATCGGGCTCGGCCCCCCTGCTCCCGGCGGACTTCGAGAGGATAAGGCGGGTCTTCGGCAAGGAGCCCGTGGAGCGGGAGGGCATGACCGAGACCGGGATGAATTTTTCCAACCCGGTGCGGGGGCGGCGAAAGCCGGGATCCATCGGCCTGCCTCTGCCCGGAGTTCAGGTCAGAATCGTGGATCCCGAAAGCCTCAGGGACGTTGGACCCGGACAAACCGGCGAGATCTGGCTCAAGGGGTCCGGGATCACTCCGGGGTATTGGAAAAAGCCCCGGGAGACCGCCGAGTCCTTTGCGCGCGGTTGGTTCAGGACCGGGGACCTGGGGAGGGTGGACGAAGACGGCTACTACTACTTGACCGACCGGACAAAGCACATCATCATCTCGGCCGGGGAAAACATATCGCCCAAGGAGATCGAGTCGGTCATCAACCTCATGGAAGGCGTTGCCGAGTCCTCGGTGGTGGGGGTCCCTGATGAGAAGTGGGGGGAGAAGGTGGTGGCCGCGGTTGTGCCCGAGCCCGGGGCCGGAATAAGCCCGGTGGGGGTGCGGGACCTTTGCAAGGAGCGCCTCCATGACTGGAAATGTCCCAAGGGGATAAGGATCGTGGATCAACTGCCCAGGAACACCATGGGAAAAGTGCTCAAGGAAGAGGTCAAGAAGCTCTTCCACGATGCGGGCGATTAAGACAAGAGGCGCAAGGCGATGGAACCCAAAGAGATAATAAGGGGCAAGAGGGTCTTGATCGTGGATGACGAAAAGGACGTCCTGGACACGCTTACCGCACTGCTGGAGACCTGCAAGATAGACGCCGCCCTCTCCTTTGAAGAGGGCGAACGCCTCCTCCGTACCTATGACTACGACTTGGCCGTACTGGACATCATGGGGGTGAAAGGCTTCGGGCTCCTGGAGACGGCGAACAAGCGGGGAATCCCGGCCCTAATGCTGACCGCACACGCCCTCTCAGAGGCGACCCTGAAGAGGTCCGCCGAGAGCGGAGCCTCCTACTACGCACCCAAGGACGAGATCAACAACATAGAGACCTTTGCAGCCGATGTCATCGAGGCGCAGGAAAAGCGCAAGAACCCCTGGGTCAGGTGGTTCGAGCGGCTGGGCGCCTTTTACGACAGGAAGTTCGGGGGTACGGACTGGAGGGAAAAGGAAAAGGAGTTCTGGGAGAAGAGGACCAAGGCGATTGAATGAACGAGGCCCGGTCCCACTGGGACCGGGCCTCGTTCATTTATCCGCAGGGCCTTGATCAGAGGCCGACCTCGGCCAGCTCCGGTCCCAGGTAGGCCCGCTCGTTCTCGCCCAGGCACCCCATGGCCAGGCACAGGATGGTCCAGAGGTGCACCACGTGGTACCCGGCCTCATAATGCTCCGAGAGGTCGTGGATCTGGCTGTGGCAGTTGTGGCAGGGCGCTATGCAGTACCGGGCCCCGGCCTTCATTATCTGCTCGTTCTTCAGCCGGCCGTAGTGCCTCCTGGCCTCGGTGTACCCGGACTGGAGATACCCGCCTCCGCCCCCGCAGCAGTAGTTGTTGGAGCGGTTGGGATACATCTCCTCGAAGTTCTCCTCCCCCACCGCGGCCTTGACCGCAAAACGCAGGTCTTCGGCCACCGGATCGCCGAAGGTCTTCCTCACCAACTGACAAGGATCCTGGACCGTGAACTTGACCTTGAGGTCCTTGTTCCAGTCCGAGCTCACCGGGAGCTTTCCCTCCCTGATCCACTTGGCGTAAAGCCTGATGATGCTCTCGATCTCGAAATTGTGCGGCACGTTGAATTTCTGCAATCCGACCCGGAATGCAAAGAGCTCGTGCCCTCATTCGGTATTGAGCCAGACCTTGCACCCCAGGTCGTCCACCGCCTTGGCCTTGACCCTGGTGATGTGCTCCCAGGCCTCCCAGTCCTGGAGGAACATGCAGTAGTTCTCAGCCGCCCACCCCTTGGTGCCGTAAGTCCAGTCGGCACCCGCCAGGTGGAGTATCTTCCACAAGGGGACCATCTCGTCCGGCTCGGTCACGGGCTCCCTGGAGTTCTGATTGAGGAAGTAGTAGGCCCCCTCCTTGTTGACCGGGGCCTGGAGATTCTCCCATCCGGGCTGGGTCTCCCTGACCTCCTCGACCACGTCCTCCACCACGAACTGGAAGTCCTCTTCCGAGGTCCCCATTGCGCTGCAGGTATCGTGCTTGAGGGCCATGTCGCAGGAGCCCAGGATCCCCTTGGGCCTCTCGTCCCTGGGCCAGGTCTGCCTGGCCAGCCCCACCATCTGGGGGATGTCCACCTTCATGGGGCAGGCATGAATGCAGCGCTGGCACATGCTGCACATCCAGACCCAGGGGGAACCGGTGGCCTCGTCATAGAGCCCCAGTGCCAACATACGGACGAACTTCCTTGGATCCATGCCTTCCAGGCCAGTGGCCGGGCACCCGCTGGCGCACGTCCCGCATGTCAGACAGAGCTCCAGGTTGCTGTTCGGCAGGAGTTCCTGGATCTTGTCCCGGAACTCGTGCTTCTGATCTCGCAATTCTAGAACGTCTTTGTTTTCCATGAAAACAACCTCTCTGGTCTGCTGGTTTCAGCCCGGATACGACCCGCGGCCACCCGTACCGTCCGGTGGGCGGGCGGGCCGGCGCCGTTCCTCGGGCATACATTCATCAGGCCGGGAGTATCCTGCGGGCGGGTGGAAAAGTCAAGGGTTTCTGTGGCACTCGCCGCAGGTGATGGGCCCCGCACCCTGCTCCTCGTGGCACCCCTTGCATCGCCGGTGGTAGGCGCGGAGGCGGTCCACCCCGCCCTCGAGCGCGTGGCACTCGCCGCAGGCGATCCCCTCCGAGGACTCCCCTTCGACCAGCTCCCCGTCTTCGTAGACGTGATGGCACACATAGCAGTCCTCGATGGAGCCGAACACCATGTGCTCCTCATGGGTGAACCGGGAAAGAGGCCTTTGCCTGTCCGGGAAAACGTCCTCCGGGAACACCGAGAACTCCTCCTGCGATGAGACAGGCGGAAAAACGGCGAGGACCGCAACAAGAGCGGCGAATGCAATCATGAGGCGCCTTTGGTTCATGCTTCCTCCCCTCACTTTCGGGTTTCCGTCCGCGGCCTCCCCCCGCACGCTCAGGACCGGACGGCGTTCGGCTTTTCCATGCACTCGTAGATGATCTCCGAGAAGAAGGAGATCCCCATTTCCACCCCGTAGGCCTCCAGGATGTCCTTGAGACCGCTGTGGCAGTTGTGGCACGGGGCGATGACCACCTGGGCCCCTGTCTCCCGGAGCTGCTCCGCCTTGATCTTGTCCCCCTGGATCCTCACCTGCTTGTAGGGCGGCCCGCAGTTGATCACCCCGCCCCCGGCGCAGCAGCAGTAGTTGTGCTCTCTGTTGGGGTGCATCTCGATGAAATCGGGGCAAAACGCCCTCACGATGTCCCTTGCCTTCTCGTGGAGCCCGCGCCCCCTGACGATGTTGCAGGGGTCGTGGAGGGTGACCGACTTCTCGAACTTCTTTGCCGGTCTGAGCCGCCCCTCATTGAGCATGTCCCAGTAGAACTCGATGGCGTGGACCACCTCCACCGGGTACTCCTTCCATCCCAGCCAGCGGTTGCCCACGTCATAGATGGAGCGGAAGGCGTGCCCGCACTCCCCCATGACGACCCGGTTGACCCGGAGAGACTGAGCCGCCTCGAAATGCACCTTCTTGAGCCGGCCCATGATCTCCACGTCACCGGTGAACATGGCCATGTCGCTGTTGTCCCACCCGGGCCTGGAGGGCATGGTCCAGTCCATGCCGCACTCGTTCATTATGACCGCTGCCATGTAAATGAGCTGGGGCTGGAACTTGGGCTCCGGGGCGATGACCGAATACATTATGTCGGCTCCCTCCTTGTCCAGGGGTATCCGGAGCGAGGGTATCTCCTCCCTGGCCTCCTCCTCCTGCCACAACAGGCTGTCGATCCACTCATCCTCCTTGACCCACATCTGGTTCATGGTGACCGAGTGGCTGTGGGCGGTATCCTGGATGTATTGGGGCGTGATCCCGAGGAGGTGGCAGATGCGCCTCACCACCGTTACTATATAGGCGGTGTCGATCCCCAGGGGGCAGTACATGGCGCACCGCCTGCAGAGGTTGCATTCCGTATATACCACCAGCGCGGCCCTCTCCAGGAGCTCCGGGGTTATGCGCTCCCTCTTGCGGAGGAACTCCCACAGGGTCTGCTTGACCTTGCCCACCGGCGAATATGAGGGGTCCCCGTCATGGGACAGGAAGTAGTGACACCCGTCGCCGCACAGCCCGCAGCGGACGCAAATCTCGGCATAAGCCTTGAGACGGGCCCCGGTCTCGGCGCGGAGCACCCGGTTCACCACCTTTTGGATCTTCTCCCGGGTCAGGGCCTCGATGCCCTTCCGGATCCCAAGGTCCACATGCCCCCGCTCTTCCGCCTTTTCCACAGCCGCCTCCATTCGAGCCCTCCTTTCAGGCCTTTCTCACCAGTCCCTTGCGTTTCTCATGCCGCCGAACTCCGACCCTATGTATCCCCGGGAGAACGGCGCGAGCAGCATATGGCTGAGCCTGGTGAAGGGGATCGCGGCCAGCATTATCTCCCCGAACAGGATATGGAGCACGATCATCACCCTGTAAGGGCCTATCTGGTGATAGGCCAGGAACCCGGTCAAGAAAGGCAGGAACACGATCAGGAGAACCACCCAGTCCCCGGCCGAGGTCACGTACCTGACCTCCTTCCTCGTAATGCGCCTTGCCGCAAAGAACAGGCAGGAGAGGATCACCAGGACGGTAATCACGTCAGCCACCCGGTCCGGGGGGCTCCAGAATCTGATCCCGTGGTAGTAGTCCCAGAGCATGATGTGGGCCATCAAGAAGACGGGCACGAAGATCAGGCAAATGTGAAAGACAAAGGTGACAACGGTCATGTAGGGATGCCTGCGCGAATTGACGGGCACGAACGGAATCGACCAGTGCAGTATGGAACGTAGGGCGTACTTGAGATCCATGTAGGCCAGGACCTGCCCGTCCTTGGTCTTTGCCGAGCGGTACATGGTATAGATCTTCCAGACGGAGCCCGCCACGAAAACGGCAAAGGCGATCCATGCAAGCGGCCCCACCACCAGGTCGTAGATCCGGTGCATCTCAGTCCCTCCTCTCGCCGGTCAGAGGCCCCGGGCAATGACCCCCGGCCTTCAAAAGTCTCCCGGTCCCGCCACTATGCGGACGAGCTTACCCTCCTGAATCCCGCGGATCAGCACCTTGTCCCCTTCCGGGCTGAAGATCGGATCCCAGGCCTTGTCGAACCGTTCGCCGTACTCCTTTCCATCCAACACCACTGTGAAGCCGCCGTTCCTCCTTGTGCGGAGCGCGGCATGCTCCCCGTCGGGGCTGAATACCAGGGGGTAGGCCATGTCGTACGCCCCCGGCCACACCTTGTCGTCCACCACCACGTGCCAGCTCTGATTCTCCTTTCCCAGGGCCCCCACGCGGCCGCCCGGGGCGAGCGCCAGGTCGGTTACCACGCTGAAGCGGCTCCGCCAGGGGCGGTCGTCCACGGCCACCGAGAAACGGCCGAACTCGGGCGCCGCTATGGCCGCCAGTACGGCCCCCTCCTCGCCCGCGCACAAGTGCCAGAGCTGGGAATACCTGGCCGGCCAAATGATCTCTCCATCCGCTGCCAGCCCCCACTTGCCCCCTCTCCTCACCGGGGCGAGGACCGCTCCGGTGGCGGGATGAAAAACGGGCTCCCACACCGAGGCAAAGCTCTCGGTCCAAGGGGCGCCGTCGACCACTATGGTGTAGTCGTAAAGGGAGGTCCTGGCCTGGGCCGCCACACGGCCGCCCCCAGGGTCGAAGGCCGGGGTCCATACGTTGACGAAAAGCGCCTCCCAGGCCTCGCCGTCCACGGCCACTGAGAAGCAGCCCTCCTGAAAGGCCTCGATGTCGGCCGTCCCCATGGGCCTTGCCTGGACCACCGCAGCGGTGTGCGCGCCGTCGGCGCTCAGGACGAAGTCCGATGCATTGTCAAAGAGCCGCGGCCACACCACCCCGTCGACGGCCATGCCGTAGTTCATGTCCTGCTGCACGGCCACCCCGATCCTGTCGCCCGAACCGGAGAAGCAAAGCCCCCACACGAACCCGTAGGTCTCCTCCCACGGCCTCCCCTCCACGGCCACGGTCCAGTCCATCTCATTGTTCACCAGGGCCGCCAGCCTGCCGTCCGGCAAGAAGCGCAGGGACCAGATTTTATCGAAGGTCTCCTCCAGGAGCCCGCCGTCCACGGAGATCCCGAAGACCGCGTCCTCCAGGTTGACCACCGCGGCCATACGCTCCCCGTCCGGGCTCACCACGGGCTCTTCCATCCACAAGTACTCCCTGGAGCAGGACCGGGCATCCCGGATTTCACGCCTCCCCGGGTGCCAATCCCAGGAGCTCTCACCTCTCATACGCGGCTCCTTTTCAAAGGATCAATCATGGTGTGCTGGTATCCATTAGGATCAGAGTTGGAAAGACTACGAGTGGAACCCTTGCCTGTCAGCGCTCGAAGCTTTACTGAGCCCGAAACCCCCTGCCAGGCCTGAAAGTGCAGGGAACATGCCTTCCCGTAACCGAAGGCAAAACAAATTTAGAACAAATCCGGCAATCCGTCAAGCCCCACTTGGTTTTTCCGCAGCCAAGAGGTTTTGGTTTGCGTCCCGGGGAGGATCGATGTAGATTGTGATCCCTGCGGGACCGGCCTGTTGCACCGGCGCGGGACCGGACCGCCAAACGAACACGGGGGGATGTCTATGCCGGAGCCCAAGGCCCTGGTCCTGGGGGGAGGCGTTGCCGGGCTCACAGCGGCCCTGGAACTCGCCCGCTTCGGTGCGGCGGTGGACCTGGTGGAAATCGCTCCTTTCGCCGGCGGGCACGCAGCGGGCTTCGCCTGCAAGGCCACCGGTTCGTGCGTCAGGTGTGGCGCCTGCCTGGTGGAAGAGCGTCTGGAAGACGTGCTCCATGAGCCCTTGATCCGGGTGCTCACATCCACCCGTCTCCTGGGGCTGGAAAGGAAAGAGGGGGTATTCCTGGCTGAGCTCTCGAGCGCCCCTCGAATCATTGACCCGGCGCGATGCACCGGATGCGGTCTCTGCCTGGCTGCGTGCGAAGAGGCGGGCGCGGTGATCCGGGGCCCCTCCCCTTTCAATAATCCGCCTTATGCGGTGGATGCCGATCGCTGCCTTTCACTCGGCGGCGGGGAGTGCAACGCATGCGAAGAGGCCTGCCCGGAATCGGCGATCGCACTGGACGCCCGGGCCGAGGCCTTTTCAGTCACTGCGGACACCGTGATCCTTGCCACCGGATTCCGGCCCTTCGACCCCGGGGGAAAGCCCTACGGCTACGGTCGATTCCAAGACGTGATCACCAACTTGGAGCTGGAGCTGACGGCAAGGGAGCAGGGTCGGGTGGTAAGGCCGTCCACCGGCTCGCCGCCTTCCTCCATCGCGTTTATCCAGTGCGTGGGGAGCAGGGATGAGCGCCTGGGGCATCTTTGGTGCTCGCGGGTCTGCTGCGGATCCTCGATCCGCATGGCGGGGTGGATCAGACACCGCAGCCCGGAGACCGAGCTCTACGTCTTTTATATAGACATCCAAAACTTCGGGAGGGACTTCGAGGAGGTCGTCCCGGCATTGGGGCGGGATATGACCTTGATCCGGGCGATTCCGGGCGAGGTGCTCCAGGGGGAGACCGGGCTCCGGGTGAGGTACTTCGATCCCTCGGCCAGCGCCCCGGGGGCCCTGGACGTGGAGCTGGTGGTCCTGTCCGTTGGCATCACCCCCGGTCCGGATCCGGGGTGCGACCCGGGCCCCTTGGGCCTGGAGCGCACCCGGGAAGGGTTCCTGGCCGAGAGGGCCGTGGAAGGCCCTCCTTCATCAGGCGTATTCGCAGCGGGTACCGCGCTCGGGCCCATGGGGATAGTCGATTCGATCAGGAGCGCCCAGGCGGCCTCGTGGCGTTCACTGCGCCGCATGGGCCTTCTATAGCTCGGGCCAAGAGGTCTTATTGATTGGAATCTTCAAGCAAGAAAACAATCGAAAGCCCGGGAGTCTTGGTGCTGGGGAGCGGCCGCACCGCCTCCCTGGCAGCGGAGGGGCTCTCCTCCCGCGGGTTTGAGGTCGAACGCCCGCCCGAGGAGGGGATCCTGGCAGCCGCAGGGACCCTCGGTGGCTTCGAGCCGGTCTTCCAAGGCGACGGCCCCCCGAGCGCGGTCAGGTCCCCCCGGGCGGTGCTGGCCTGCGATCCCCTAATGGAGGCTGACTTCCGATCACTGGGCCTCATCCCCTCGGACCGGGTCATGGGGATGAGCTCGTTTCTCGAGGGACCGGCCCAGGGCGAAGTCCGGGGTTCGGTGCTCTTTCTCCTGGGCGTCCTCCGGGAGAGCAGGCCGGCCGAGGCGCGAAGGGTCCTCGAGGCCGCCCTCCGCCTGAGCGGGGACCAGGGCCCCAGGGTGACCATACTCGCCGGGAACCTCAAGGTGGCCGGGGCGGGCCTGGAGGCCCTGGCGAGGGAGGCCCGGGGGAAAGGCGTAATCATCGCCGGGTTCACGGGCCCGGGGCCTGTCCTGCGAAGCAAGGACGGCGGAGCTCTATCCGTTGAATGGACCGACGAGGCCTCCCGCAGGACCATGCGAATGGAGCCGGACCTGTTGGTCCTGGACGAGGCCTTGAAGCCCGGCCCGCGATCCGGGGATCTCGCCCGTATACTCTCCCTGGACCACGGCCCTGACCGCTTTCCCCCCTCGGACAACGTCCACCGCCTGGGGATCGCGACCAACCGCCGCGGTCTCGAGGTCTTCCACACTGAGGGGGACCCCTTGGGCCGCGAGGTCCCGGAAGAGGCGTTGGACTCCCTGGCGCTCGGCTTGAGGGCGGATGACATCGAAGGAGCCGCGCCCGGCTGGAGGGCCGAGATAGACCCTGCCAAGTGCGCCCGGTGCCTGACCTGCGTGCGGGCCTGCCCCCACGGTGCAGTAGCGGCCGGGGAGCGCATACGTGTGGAAGCGGCGGCCTGTTTCGGCTGCGGGGTCTGCGAGGCGGCATGCCCCGGGCGGGCCATATCCATGAAGACCGCCGGGGACCCCGGGAGCGGGGGGGCGCCCCCCGTACCGGAGATACAGGAGATGGGCTCGGGGACCCTGGTCGTATTCGGCTGCCGCCGGGGTGCAGGCCGGGCCAGGGAGCTCGCGCGGCACCTGGGGCTGGAGGTCCCGGCCGGGCATGTATTCGTGCCCCTGGAATGCGCGGGCCTTGTTTCCATGAAGACCCTGATGGATGCCTTCCTGGCCGGCGCCGGGGGCGTGATGGTCATGGCGTGCCATCCGGGCAATTGCCGCTCCGAGAAGGGCGACGAGTTTGCAAGGCGGCGGGTCGAGGAAGCGGGAAAGCTGATGGCCGAGGCCGGCATGGAGGCCGAGCGGCTGCGCTTTCACACCCTGGCCGCCAATTCCGGTGCGGACTTCGCCCGGTCGATCCGCGGGTTCCACCGATTCATCCGGGACCTCTCCGCCGGGATGGAAGATGCAAAGGAGAATCAGTAAACCATGGAGACCGAACAGGCCGTAATCAACATCCCCGGCCCTGACCTCGCCGAGGGCCCCGACCGGCTCCAGGCGGCCTGCATGACCTGCGGCTACTGCTCGGGCGCATGCCCGGTATCGGGCGTAGACGGATTCGACCCGAGAAAGCTGGTAAGGATGGCCGCATTGGGCCGGGAGCAGGAGCTGGTGGAGGCCAGGTGGCCGTGGATCTGCACCATGTGCGGCCGGTGCGAGGCCGAGTGCCCCATGCAGGTGGACATCTCCGGGCTGGTCCGGGACATCCGCTCGAGGCGGGAAAGAGACCTGGTGCCCGGCATACTCCACAAGGGGGTGGAGGCCGCTCTCGAGACCGGGAACAACCTGCGGCTCCCGAGTGAAGACTTCGTGTTCATCCTGGAGGACGTGGCCGAAGAGCTGGCCGAAGAGCCGGGGTTTTCCGGATTCCGGGTCCCGGTGGACAAGGAGGACGCCAATCTCCTGGTGACCGTGCACAACAAGCTGGTCAACACCCACACCGAGGACCTGGTCCACTGGTGGAAGATCTTCCATGCGGCGGGCGAGGACTGGACGGTGCCCTCGGAGAACTGGGAGGGCTGCACCTGGGGGCTTTTCAGCGGGGACGACGAAGCGGTCCGGGTCATGAGCGGCCGCATCGCCGAGCACATGGAAAGGCTCAGGGCGAGGAACCTGCTTTGGCCGGAATGAGGCCACGCATACCTGGGGACCAGGCTTGGTCTCCAAACCTGGCACAAGGAGGCCCTGGAGCGCTTCGGCACGGTGAGCGCCTTCGAGCTCCTGGTGGACTACATACGGGAGGGCAGGATCACCCTGGACAAGACCAGGATCCCTCTCAGGGCCACCTATCACGATCCGTGCAACTACGGCAGGAAAGCGGAGAAGCTCTTCGGGCAAGCCTTTTACGAGGAGCCCAGGTGGATCATGGACCAGTGCCTGGAGGACTGGGTGGAGATGCACCCGGAGCGCAGGCATCAGGTCTGCTGCGGCGGGGGAGGGGGCACCCTGCTCACCGGGTACGACGAGGAGAGGACGAACTACGGCCGGTTCAAGATGGAGCGGATCCTGGCCACAGGGGCGGAGATGGTGGTGGTCCCGTGCCACAGTTGTCACGGGCAGTTCAACAACATTAAGCAGGCCATGGGCCTGGAAGGCCTCCAGGTGAAGTACCTCTGGGAGCTGGTGGCCGACTGCATGGTGCTCTGAGCCCGGGGCTCCCGGGAACAGGGAATAACAGGAAGGGAGGAGAGGAGAATGGAGATCAAGGTGTCCCCGGCCGGACCGGGGGAGCTCAAGCCCAAGCCGGCGGATGAATCCAAGCTGGGCTTCGGGGACTTGCTGGCGGATCACATATTCCTTATGGATTACAAGGCGGGCCGCGGTTGGCATGACGCCAGGATCGTTCCCTACGGAGCACTGGAGATCGACCCTGCGGCCATGGGGCTGCACTACGGCCAGGAGATATTCGAAGGGCTCAAGGCCTACAAGGGAAAAGACGGAGCCGTCTACCTGTTCCGGCCCGAGGAGAACTTCAGGCGCATGAACCGCTCGGCCGCAAGGGTGTGCATGCCCGAGCTGGACACCGCTGCGGCCATGGAGGGACTGAAGAGGCTGATCGCGCTTGACCGCGACTGGGTCCCGTCCAGCCCGGGCACGTCCCTTTACGTAAGGCCCACCATGATCGCCACAGAGCCCCACCTGGGGGTCCGCCCCAGCAACGAGTACCTTTTCTACATAATCATCGGACCCGTCGGGGCCTACTACAAGGAGGGTCTGAACCCGGTCAAGATCCACGTGGAGGACAAATACATAAGGGCCGCTGTGGGAGGCACCGGAGAGGCCAAGGTGGCTGGAAACTACGCGGCCAGCCTCCTGGCGGCGGAAGAGGCCAAGAAGAAGGGATTCACCCAGGTCCTCTGGCTGGACGCCGCCGAGCGCAGATACGTGGAAGAAGTGGGGACCATGAACATGTTCTTCGTGATGGGCGACGAGGTGATCACCGCCCCATTGAACGGATCCATCCTTCCCGGGATCACCAGGGACTCGGTCATACGCCTGCTCTGCGACAACGGGCACAAGGTATCGGAGAGGCAGTTGGCCATAGACGAGGTGACCGCAACGGCGGGGAACGGCTCCCTCAAGGAGGCCTTCGGCACCGGGACGGCTGCCGTTGTCTCGCCCGTCGGACAGATCACATACAAGGGAGTGGATTACCCGGTGGCCGGGGGGCGCATGGGAGAGCTCTCCCAGTGGCTCTACGACGAGATAGTGGCCATCCAGTACGCCCAAAAGGAAGATCCCTACGGCTGGAGGGTCCCTGTAGAGTCATGATTCCGACCATTGAACTGCGAAACGGCCGCGTCCGCATGATCGACCAGAGAAAGCTCCCGGGCAAGGCGGTTTGGTACACCTGCCGCGGGCACAGGGACGTGATCCGGGGCATTAGGGAGATGGTGATAAGGGGGGCGCCGGCCATCGGTGTTGCCGCGGGCATGGGCCTGGCCCTGGGCGCGGGCGCGATCCGGGCCGGGACATACGAGGCCTTCAGGCGGCGGTTCATGAGCATGGCAGAGGAGATGGCCGGCGCCCGCCCCACGGCCGTGAACCTCGGGTGGGCCGTGGAGCGCATGCGCCGGATAGTGGAAGCCTCGTCGCAACGACCAGTCGCGGAGATCAAGGCGGCGCTCAAGGCCGAGTCCGAGCGGATCCTCGCCGAGGACATCGAGATCAACAGGGCCATAGGCCGCAACGGCCGGGACCTCGTGCCCCCCGATGCCGCGATCCTCACCCACTGCAACGCCGGGGCCCTGGCAACCGGAGGCTACGGCACGGCCCTGGGTGTGGTCCGAGCGGCCCATGAGGCCGGGAAAAGCCCTTCGGTGATCGCCGGCGAGACCCGCCCCTGGCTCCAGGGGCTCCGCCTCACCGCATTCGAGCTCATGGAGGACGGGATCCCGGTGACCGTCATAGCGGACAGCGCTGCCGGCTCGCTCATGCGCCGCGGCCTCGTCCACCTAGTGATAACCGGCGCGGACCGGATAGCCGCCAACGGCGACACGGCCAACAAGATCGGCACCTACCAGCTCGCGGTGCTCGCCCGGGAAAACCGAATACCATTCTATGTGGCCGCCCCGGTCTCCACCATAGACCCTGATACGCCCTCGGGAGACTCCATCCCTGTGGAGGAGCGCGACCCCGGGGAGGTCACCCACATGAGGAACAGGCCCTTGGGCCCCCCCGGAGTAAAGGCCCTGAACCCGGCCTTCGACATCACCCCGGCCGGTTACATCTCGGCCGTCATCACTGAGAAGGGCGTCCTCCGCCCGCCTTACAAAAAGGCCATCCGCGGGATCCTACACTGAAAAAAGCCCCGATGAGTCTTATAATCTCAGTGTCCTATGAGGCTTAGATCAAGTTATCAAGGCGTTCCACTGGAGATCGGTAGCCGCGACCAAGCATGTCAGCCAGCATCATGTTTGCCTCCCTAAGAGGGAGCTGCCCGCTGCGTATCAGGACAATCAGAATGCCCAGTGTCCCTGTCAGTCGGACGTTGCGAGCTGCGGCCAGTTTTCGAGCTGCCAAATCGTCAGTGGCAAAGGTGAGACTGCGTGAGATAGCAAGAGCGAGACAAGAAGCCTCGCCCGGGTCTAGCATTTCATCGAATTCCGACCGCAAGAGATGTTCGGTACGCGACTCCGGTACCAAGATGCGAATCCAGCCCTCATTACCGACCGCCTCTATATGCTCCAACGCATAAGCAAGGTGATCGTAGCCACTCTTTTTTCCTCTACGCAACTCATCGTAGACTTCGACAGTCGTAAAAATGGTCCCTTCATATCGTTTTTTTAGCATATCAACGCATTTAACTGCCGAAAAATTTGAAAGCACTGTAGTATTGAAGATATACTCAGGCATTGGAGGAATCGTTCAATATCTCTTCAACATTTCGAGGACCCAAATGAATCTTCCCCCCGCTCTCGAATATCACTTCTTTCATCTCTTCATGGGAAACACCCATTATCTCAGCAGCCTTGCCGAGACTGATATCGCCGGATGTATAGGCATGAATCACCATCTGACGCTTGAGTTCGGGTTGGGACTCGAACAAGGCCCGCATGGCACTCCTCAACACGGCCTGTTCATCACGAAACAATCTCGACTTGACAAGCTGGCTTATTTCCCAGCTAAGCGTACTGATTTCACCCATTACCCTCCCCCATGAGACGAGTTGAGAACTTAATAATCCAACTAATAAAAAATATCATGAACTTGACAAGCCGGCAAGCGGCTCATTATTCCCGGGCCGAGGCCTCGAGGCGGACCTCGAGGACCCTCGTGGTCTCCTCGGACACCTTGAAGCGGTCGTCAATGCGAAACCCGCAGAGCCAGACCGCTTCACCCCGGGAAAGGAGCAAAGGAACGCCCGCCCTTTCCCCTTTGGGGACCTTGCGGTCGATCAGGAAGTCCTTGACCTTCCTCCTCCCCCGCATGCCCAGGGGCACGAACCTGTCCCCGGGCCTCCAGGGCCTGAGCTCCAAGGGATAAGAGATGCGCTCCGCGTCCAAAAAGGCGGTATACGGTGATGCGTCCAGCGACCGGACCGCCTCTCCGGGCCTTTCCTCCACGATCACTCGAATCCCTGCCCCTTCCACGCGATACTCCCCCGGGCCGGCCAGCCGTGCATGAAACGACGGCCCTTCCTCTGACCGGGCCGGCGAGACGATTATACGCTCATATGAACGGCGGATCCGCCATCCGCCCGGGAGATCCACCCCGGTCCGGGTCTTTTCACCCAGGACGATCCTCATCGCCGCCTCCACGTGGCTCCTCCTGATCTTCCTCAGATCCCCCGCCGCCCTTTCCACGGCATGCCTGATCGCCCTCCTCAAGAGCGGCCTTGGGAGCGCCGCCATCCGCCCCCTGGGAAGCACGAGCCCGCCGCCCCTTTGCTCAGCCCATTCATCCACCCATTCCCGTGCAAGCCCGGCCAGAAACTCGTCCTCCTCGCGGATCAAATCCGCGGTCTCCCCCAAGTGCTCCACCAGCCGGGGCTGGTATTTCAGGAGCTCCGGGAGGAGCTCCAGGCGTATCCGGTTCCTGAGGTGGCAGTTCCTGAGGTTGGAAGGATCAATCCGCCACGAAAGGCCCCTGCCCCTGAGGTAGGCCTCGATCTCCGCTCTCCGGATGCGGATCAGGGGCCGGATGATGCCGGGGGCCCTCACAGGGGGAATGCCTGCAAGCCCCGAGGGCCCGCTTCCTCTCAAGAGGCGCATGAGAACGGTCTCCGCCTGGTCGTCCAGTGTATGCCCCAGGGCGATGTGCTCGGCGCCGTGCTTCGCCCTCACCCGCTCCAGAAAGGCGTACCTCGCATCCCTCGCCCGCTCCTCCAGGGATCCGGCCATGCCCCTGAGCCCGTGCGCCTTTTCAGTCTCAAAGGGCAGACCCAGCTCCCGGGCGAGCCCGCCCACAAACAGTGTCTCGGACTCGTCCTCCCCCGGGCGCAGCCCGTGATCGAAATGGGCGACCACCAGGGCAAAACCCATCTCATGGGAGATCCGGGCCAGGACATCCAAGAGGCATACCGAGTCGGCCCCGCCGGATACCGCCGCCACCACACGATCACCCTCTCGTACCATTGCATGGTCCTCCAGCGTGGACCGGACTGTCCCGGTGACCGACTCCTCCGCCTTCAAGAGAGCTCCCTCCTTAGAAAATCATTAATCAATCGCATTGAGGCCCGGAGGGCTTGTTCCAAGAGCCAGCGCCCCTCGTTCCGGGCTCGGATCACATTGACTCTCGGCCCGAGAGGACGCCACACGGCAGGGTCCGTATCCTTGAAAAGGGCTGCCGTGGGGGTCCCCAGCATGGCGGCCAAGTGGGTGACACCGCTGTCGTGGCCTCCGTAGAGCGCGGCCCGGCCCAGCATGGAGACGAGCGTTCTCATATCGGGCGAAAACACCACCCGGGCCCTCGCACCGAAAATCCGTTCCTGGAACCACGACCGGAGGCCCTCTTCGGCCGGGCCCAGGAGCCAGGTCACATCCCCGCTCCCCGCCCGCTCCCCGACCCCGGAAAGCCGGTCCATCAGCGCCATCCAAAACTCGGGTGAAAAGTTCTTACGGGTCCCCCCGGAGCCCGGATGGAGGATGATTCCGCCTTGTTCCCTTCCTCCTTTACACCCGCTCAGGAGAGGTTTTTCAAGGGCCTTGGCCACGGCCGCCTCCGGATCAACCCGAATGCCTGTTCGGGCCGCACACCGGGCCAGATAAAGGGCGGCATGAACGGCGTCCCCTTCCCGCGGGCGGCCGGGGAACACCCAATGCCCGGCACCCGGGAAAAAGCGGGCCAAGTTGGACCGCACCCGGCCGGACGGATCACTCAAGAAGGCCAGCACACGGCTTACGCCGTCCGGATCAAGGGCGGTTCCCGGCCCAGGGCCCTCCTCAAAGAGCCGGTGCCAGCCTCCGCCTTCGAAGTTCATACATCGGGTGCCGCAGTACTCGAGGACATCCAGCCCTGGCCGCCTGGCGAGCACAACCACCTCGGCAATCCCGGCGACGGCGGCCAAAAGGGGGACAAGCATCAGGGTGTCTCCCAGCGCTCCGGGTCTGACGATTACGACACGTTGGGGATCGGGCGGCATACGAGACTCTTTTCAGTGAGTGAAGATGTTCTATTGCCCGGTCGACTCCTCATATCTTATCATGAAGACGCTTGCGGCTTCCATCCGCTCCCCTCCGGCCCCGGGAGCAGGAAGCCTTACCGAGGGGCATCAGAGACCAAGACCGCAGTGTCCCATTATCGGGGAGGACAGAAGACCCGGAAAGAGGCCCATGGGTCAATATTAAAAGCGGGAGGAGAGAAATGGCTGAATATTTGCAGGTGATCACCACCACGGAGACCCGCGATGACGCACTGACCATAGCCAGGGAGGTCGTAAGGGGGCGGGCCGCGGCCTGCGCCCAGGTCGCAGGCCCTGTCACCAGCACCTTTTGGTGGAAAGATCAGGTGGAAGAGGCGCAGGAGTTTCTCTGCGTCATGAAGACCCACAAAAGCGCGTACCAGGCGCTGGAAGCATTGATCAGGGAGAATCATCCATACGAAGTTCCCGAAATCATAGGCTTTCCAATAGAGACGGGCGAGGCCGACTACCTGGCCTGGATAAGCGAGGAAGTAAAACCCGCTCCCACCGGAGCGGGTGAATAAATTGGAGTTTTTGCGACCTGAACCCTCGAAAATTGCTTGACAAGCGTTTTGAAATGTTGTTCAATCCATCCAGTTTTTCCGCCTGGAGGCGGGCGTGTGTCCGAACGGGAGAAGGGCGCGCGCGACCATTCGAAAGAAAGGAGGTGATGGAGAGCAAGCCGCAACACGTATTTCGAGTTCGTTTCTAACCTTATCCATTAAGACCATCTAGGAGGAAAGAGACATGAAAAAGATCCTTATTGCACTGCTGGCGGTCGCCTTTGTGGGAGCAATGGCCATGCCCGCAATGGCGCAGGACAAGGCCGAGTGGAGCTTTTACGGAAGCGCCCGTGTAAAAACCTTCTCCTATGACGACGACAAGATGTCCGGGCTGGCCCCCAACCCAGGCGTCAACGGATTTGACGACCGGGACACCGTTTGGTCCATGCAGGGCACCAGCCGCTTCGGTGCCAATGTGAGCGCCGGCGACATCTCCGGCCGGGTCGAGATCCGTGAGACGGACGAGTTCCGTGTCATGTGGGGCGAGTGGGACTTCGGCGCAGGCAAGCTGGGCATCGGCAAGAACTATACTCCTGTCAACATGTTCTACAGCCAGCAAGCGGCGTACGACGAAATCGCCATGCTGAACACCGGCGGTCTTTACACCGGTGCGGACGGCATGATCCGCTTTCGGTTCCAGGGCCTGGCCGACATGATCGACCTGGACTTCGCCCTTATAGAGCCGGGAACTTCCAATGAGTGGGAAAACAGTGCTGCTGCTGATTTTTCCACCAATTTCACAGGCATCAACACTGACACGGACTACACGCTTCCCCAGATCGAGGCCCGTATGCTGGTCAACTGGGGTGCCCTGCAGGCCGAGTTCAACGGCGGCTGGGTGGAGTTCGAGGAGACCGCGATCGTGGGCGGCGCCGAGCGCACCTATGATCTGGAAGGATGGATCCTGGCCATGGGCCTCAAGTACGCCATGGGGCCGTTTTACGCCAACGGCAACATCCACACCGGCGAGAACAACTCCCTGTTGGGACAGTTCCTTTTCGACGCCGCGATGCCGCAGTATGATGCGGTCAACGACACCATCGTGGACCGCGATCACTGGGGCTGGCACTTGGTGGCCGGTTTCAACGTGAACGACCTGCTGGCTCTCGAAGCCGGTTACGGCGAGAACCAGATGGAGCCCAACCAGCAGAACCTGATCGATGATGAAGTCGCCGCTTACTACCTGCAGGCCCGCGTCACGCCGGCCAAGGGATTGGTGATCATACCTGAAATCGGCAAGAGGGACTACAAGAACGACATCAACGGCAACGACGAAGGCGATAGCGTTTACTTCGGCGCAGTGTGGAAGATCAGCTTCTAGGATCGCTTTAACCGAGTAAGCTTAATCGCTCGAGGGGTACGTGGAAGCACGTACCCCTTTTTTTGACCCCCGGGTTCACTATAGACTTGGGAGCTCAACCCTTGCTTATGCCGAATGCAACTATCTCCATCAGGGTTTTTGATTTGACTCGCCCGGGGCTTTCCCCTACACTCATGCACCCAGAGACCAAGCGGGGGCAAAACACATATGATCAAAGGCTTTCACCTATCCACTCTTGAGGGGAAAGGCGGCCCGTGCACCGTTGTGGCAGCGGCCTTTTTGTCCTTCTTTCTTTTTTGGGCGGCTGCCGCAGCACCGCCGGCGCGCTGCGAGAACAAGCCCAGAGTCCTGCTTCTTCCCTTCCGGGTATTCGCCCCTGAGGACAAACAGGGATTCTTGGGGCAGGGCCTGCATTCCATGTTCGTATCGCGCCTGGAGAGCGAAGGCCTGGACTTGATACCCCAGGAAGTCTCCAGGCGAATGCTCTCAACCGATGAGCTCAAGGGAGTATCCGGCGAGGGAAGGGCCGAGGAGCTCGGGCAAGAGGTGCAGGCCGACTACGTGATCTTCGGATCGGTGACAGCACTCGGAGGCGGTTACAGCTTGGACCTTGGCATACTGGATCTACAAAAGGACCCTCCAGAGCTTACACGGATCTCCGAGGCCACAAACGAGGAGCAGCTGATTCCCAAGCTGGCGGATGTCGCATATCAGTTCAGGGCGGTGGTGGAAGGCGTGGACGTCCGCCGTTATCAGGCCGCCTCGCCGGGTGGCGTTCTCCCCGAGGGGGAAGGCAGCATGGGGCTCTTTTTCCGCCCCACGGCCGAGTCTTACGGATTCCAACCCTCGGGTTACTCTACACTCAGAACCGCGATCGTATCTCTTGACACTGGAGATCTGAACGGCGACGGAAAGGTTGAAATTGTTGCGGTGAGCCGGAGCAGGCTCCTGGTGACCCAGCGGGAAGGGGATTCCCTGATCTTGAAGGACCAGATAGAAGCCGGCATGGGCGAGGAATTCCTCCGGGTGAGCACGGGCGACCTCGATGGAGACCGAAAGGCTGAAATTTACTTGGTGCGCCTCTCGGGGAAGCGCGCGCAGAGCACCATCTACACCTGGGACGGAGGGTTCAGAAAGATCGGCTCCTACAGCGGTCATTTGAATGTCATAAAGGACCAGAGGGCCGGCAGGACCATGCTCTTGTCCCTGGGCTCCAAGCTCAACAAGTTCTTCTCAGGGAAGATCCACCGTATGGAACCGGGATCCAACGGCTCGATCTCCAAGGGAGAGGGTCTCCCTCTGAAAGGTCCCCAGCTTTACTCACTGACCTTGGCCGACCTCAATCGAGACGGGCGCATGGAGTTCCTGGGCCTCGATGAAAAGGGCTACCTGACCGTCTGGGATGCGGGCGGCAAGGCCCTCTGGGAGGGGAATGAGAAGCTGGGAGGCTCCAACAACACCGTAGAGGTTGGAAACCTCCCCGGGCCCGGTGACCTCCCACCCATACAAGAGATCAACGGCCGGGTGATCGTGGCTGACGTGGACAAAGACGGCACCAGAGAGGTGATAGCGGCCAAGAACATATCCATCATGGATGTGTTGGAACGGCTGAGGGTATACAAGACCTCCAAGCTGATCGCATACAAGTCAGAAGGAACTTCTCTGTCTCAGGCCTGGACCACCAGGGAGATCCAGTATGCGGTAGCGGATATCCAGGAAGAAGGCGGCACTATTTACCTGGGATGCCAGAAGGGACAGTTCTCCAAGATGTCCGAGGGGTCCAGCCGCATTATGTGGTTCGAGTGAGCCGGCCTTGTTAATGCCCGGAAGGCGGGCCCATTAGCCCTTTCGGGTGCCCTGATCATGACCTTCATAGCGGGAATCAGCGCTCTTCGTAGAAGCAGGCTCTATGACAAGGACAGGAGCAGGTTCCTCGGAGCGCTGGATACTTTCCAGCAAGCCCTTGGCAAGCCCTTGGAGAGAGTGGCGGGGGGCGGTCATATACTGGCACAGGGGGCCTCTGCAGGGCTATGGCAGGGCCCCAAGCTCATCTCATCTCCGAGTCTTGACGCCGTGGCATCAGGGGGCCAATGGCTGAGCATCCCGGGCTCGGATAGCGCTCTTGGCTTCTTGGACGCCGAATTCCGGAAAGAATCACCCGACCCTGGATCCGCGTTCGAGCATTTCAGCCTGGCCCTGGTCACCAAGAACCACCCCGTCATGACCGTACTGGCCACGGATCCCTTGGGGCTGGCCCCCGTCTACTACCTGAAACAGGGCGGCAGCCTGGCGTTCTCCTCCCACCAGACCTTCCTGAGATGTTTCCTGGGGGAAAAGGCGGAGCCGGAAATCCAGGCGGCACTGGAGTTCCTCCTGATAGGGCACTTGATCGGGGGGAAAAGCCTGCTCAGAGGTGTGCGGCTCTTACCGGCCGGGTCTTTTCTGAGGGCCGTATCAGGAAACATCGAGGTCACCCGCTATGCCTCCCCTTTTCAGGCTCCCGGACCCGGGCCGGGGACGATCGAAGAGGCCTGCGGATTGCTCCTGGGGCACCTCGAGATGAAGGTGAAGGCCTATGGAGAGTTATCACGGAAGCCTGTGGTGGGGCTTCTCAGCGGGGGTTGGGACAGCCGGCTGCTGGCGGCTCTTTTCGCGCGGGCGGGCCGGGTCAAGCTCACCTTGAGCACGAGGCAGCGCATACAGGTGGAGGGACGAAGAGTCGCGGAAGAGCTGATCGCCGGGGAGGTCGCCGAGCTGCTCGGCGTTGAGAACAGGTTCATTGCCCCCGTCTATCGAAGCCCGGAAAACATGGAAGAGCGTTCGGCCGCCCTGGACCACTCCACGTGGTTCCATGACTGGGCCTTTACCATGGCCGATGCCATCCCTCCGGGGCATCCGTTGGTGGACGGCCTGGCCGGGGATATCCTCTTGAGGGGCCTTTACATCGACGCCGAGCTGCAAGAGACCGTGGGGAAAGGCGACAGGAAGGAAGCCGGAGAAATACTCCACGGCCGCTATCTCGAGGGATTCAACACCTATACCAGGAGTGCGGCTGAATGGGGGAAGGTCCTGAAGAAGGAAGCCTTGGAGGCCTTCTCCCGACGCCTCATGGAGGAGCTGGAAGAGGAACTGAGGCTAATAGAGGAGCAGGACTTTGTAACGTTGTTTCTCCTGAGAAACAGGACCCGCAGGGGCATAGCACCGCTTCCCAGGCTCCTTTTCAGCCGGGGCGGAGCGGTGCTCCTGCCCTTCTGCGACCCGGAGTTTTTGGCCAAGGCCCTGTCGCTTCCTCTATCCCTGAGGCTCGACAAGCGCCTCTATCGCGGGATGCTGGAGCGGGTGATGCCGGGGCTTTCCGCCATACCTTCCACCAATGAGACCGACCCCGAGGCGCTGGCCCCCTATGTCATCAGCGAGGACATCCCCGAGGCCGGCCGGGGCGAAGACAGAAAGAGCCGTAAGGCCCGGCGCATGAGGGCCGTATGCGCCTCCCCTCCGGAGAGTCTCAGGGAGATCATTAGGCCGGATGTCATGGCCGCCGTTTCCCGCGGGGAACTACAAGGGCTTGGAGACCACCTGCTGTTCCTCGAGAAGATCCTGATCCTGGAGCGGTTCTTCCACCCGGTCCCAGCGGGATCGGCTGCTCGATGAACCATTGCACCCCGGCAGCCCCGGGCATGGGAATTGACCTCCCGCAAACCGAGTCATATGATGGCATCCTATTCCATGTACAAGCGTGAAAAGGAGTCACAAAAGGCCCGGATCCGTGCTTTCCGCGCCTGTAATGGCGGGGCGGCGGCAGGACCGCCGAGATCGGGGGAAGACGATGTGCTCTCCATCCGAATATGACATGGAGGTTTATCGCAGGACCGCAAGGCGAATTAGGGAAGAGTCTGAAAGGAGACGCCGTATATGGGTGAGACGGGGGTGGGAGGTAGCTGAAAAGGCTGCATCATTGCTCAGGAACCGATTCCGGGCGGAGAGGATTGTGGTCTTTGGTTCTCTTATTAGACCGGAAGACTTTGATGAACGCTCGGATGTGGACCTTGCGGTCCGCGGAGTCTCGGACGGCGACTACCTTCGGGCTGTTGCAGCGGTTACCGGCCTGGACAGCGAAATAACCGTGGATCTTATCCGACTGGAACAGGCTTCGCCTTCGCTCTGCAGGCAGGTCGAAGAGGGGGTGGATATATGACTTCAGGAAAAGGTCCCTATCAGGCCCTTGCCGGGCGCCTGGAACGTACCCTGCAGGATATCGATCGGGTTGTCAAAAGGGCGGGCGACCTGTTGAGGAAGGCCCGCCAAACCGGGGACGATGGTTATTTGGATGGGATAGCCCTTAACTTGCACGGCTTCTATGCCGGCATGGAATCCTGCTTCGAGGATATCGCCCGCACTGTGGACGGGGGGCTGCCTTCAGGCGCGAACTGGCATCAGGAGCTACTGCAGCAGATGGCCGCTGATATGAAGGGGCTACGCCCTCCTGTTATCCAAAATGCAACACGGGACTGCCTGGAGGAATACCGGGCATTTCGCCACTTGGTGAGAAATATCTATACCTTCAATCTGAAACCGGACCGCCTGGAAGCATTGGCGGACAGTGCGTTTGACTGCTTTGCATCCGCCGAAAGCGACATGGCCGGTTTTATCGATTTTTTGCGTGAACTGGATGCTCTCTGAGGGCTCGGAACCGGACCAGGTCCTCCATGGCCCGGAGGGCTGACTCGGCCGCAGGGGGGGTGCGCCTCTCAGGAGCTCAGGCCGTATTTCTGGATTTTCCGGTACAGGTTGCGGACGCTGATATCAAGGATTTTGGCGGCTTTGGTCTTGTTTCCTGCGCAAGAGGAAAGGACCTTTTGGATGTGCTCCTGTTCCAGGTCAGAGAGGGTCCTCCACTCGGCGGATCCTGAAGCGCCTTGAACCGGCAGGTCTTGACTTCGAATCAGGCCGTTCTTTGAGAGGGCCGCCGCTACTTCAAGGGTGTTTGCCAATTCGCGGATATTTCCCGGCCAGTCGTATCCCACAAGCTTGTCAAGCGCGGTGCGGCTGATCTGCTGCTTGCCCCCCTCCCTTTCCAGAAAATGCTCGACCAGAAGAGGAATGTCCTCCTTTCGCTTTCTAAGAGGGGGAAGCTTCACGCTCACCACCTTCAGCCGGTAATACAGGTCCTGCCTAAACCGACCCGACTCGACCTCCTGGAAAAGGTCTCTGTTTGTTGCGGCGATGATCCTGGCATCAATCTGATGTTCAGCTTCTCCGCCCAGCCGCCTGAACCTCCCAGACTCCAAAAACCTGAGCAGCTTGACCTGCAACTGCGGTTGAATCTCCCCCACCTCATCTATGAACAGGGTCCCCTCATGGGCCAGTTCCACAAGCCCTCGCTTTTGTTTCGCCGCCCCGGTGAACGCTCCCTTTTCATATCCGAACAGCTCGCTCTCCTGGAGCGTATCGGGCAACGCCGCGCAGTGGATCACGATAAAAGGGCCTTCCCTGCGAAGGCTGCGGCGATGTATCTCATTTGCGATCAACTCTTTGCCCGTGCCGGTCTCTCCCTCCACAAGCACGGTGGAATGCGTCCGGCAGATCCGGTCGATCAGGTCCATCACTTCGCCTATCGCCCGGCTTCGGCCTATAACCTCTCCGTACCGGTTTCTGTGCCTTAGTTCATCCTTGAGATCAGAGTATCCCTGTTTCAGCTTCTTTTTCTCATGGGCTTTTTGAACCACCACCTCCAATTCGCTCAGCTTACACGGCTTGGTCAGATAATCGTAGGCCCCCAACTTCATGGCTGATATTGCAGACTCTATGGTGCCGTGACCGGTGAGGATGATGACCTCGGTATCTCCTTCCTCCCTTATGTTTCTCAAGAGCTCGATCCCGTCCATCCCCGGCAGGCGGATATCCACCAGGGCGACGTCATAGCTGACCTTCTTCAACAGGCCGGAGGCGTCCTCGGCTGTCGCAAAGGCGTCCACTAGATTGCCTTTCCTGGATAGGCGCTTCTCCAGGAGCCGCCTCAACGGCTCCTCGTCTTCAACAATCAGGATCCGCCTTCCGCTCTCAGTCATGGCTAAGACTCTCCTTGGTCAAGCTCAGGATGCGTCACGGGGACCTCCACTACAAAGGTGCAGCCCCGGCCCGGGGTGCTCTCCAAGTGGATGCCTCCTTTGAGCCTGCTCATGATACTCTGGCAGATGGACAGTCCCAGCCCCGTTCCCTTTCCCGGAGGTTTTGTAGTGAAAAACGGATTGAAGACACGCTCCAAATCGGCCTCGGGAATCCCCGGGCCCTGGTCTTGAAACCTTATCCTTATCATTCCCCCGGAGGATTCCGTGGCCGCATGTATCTCAGAGCCTGGCCGAGAGGCATCCAGAGCGTTTCTGAGCACATTCAGAAACACCTGCTGGAGCTGTGACGGATCGGTGGGAACGGAAGGAAGCTTCCGATCCGGGTCGGATACGATTCTCACCTTTGAGCGCCTGGCATCAGGCTCGAGCAGGAGCACCGCCTTTTCCAGGAGGGAGTTCAAGCAGGTGGGCACGAGTTGAAAATCTTCCTGCCTAGTGAAATTCAAGAGATTCTGCGTTATCTCCTTGCAGCGGTGCGCCTGCTCCATGATGGTGGTAAGGTACTCCTTGAACTCTTCCCTCTCTTCAGTATCCTGAGACCGATTATCCTGGATCAAGTCAAGCAGATCCTCTGCATAACCGGCGACCGAGGCCAGGGGGTTGTTGATCTCGTGCGCAACGCCCGAGGCCAGTTCCCCCACCGCAGCCAGCTTGCCCGCGCGGATCATCTGCTCTTCCATTCGCTTCCTGGAGGTTATGTCTCTGCTGATGAGGTGGAGCCCGAAAATCCTGTCACCCTCCCGCACCACGCTCATACTCAGCTCCACCGGGGTCACCCGGTTTAAAAGGCTTATCAGCTCCACCTCATACGGCTCGACCTCGCAGCCCTTCTGCACCCGGCGAACCCGCTCCCTCAAACCCGAACGGTGCCTCGGGGCCACAAAACCCACGAGAGACCTCCCCTCCAGCTCCTTCCAGTCAGTCTCCAGGAGGGAAAGGACCTTCCGGTTCGCCGATATCACACGGCCCTGCAGATCAGTCAGGCAGATCGCGTCTTGAGCCGTCTCGAACAGATTGCGATAGCGGATTTCAATGCCTTCGCGCTCGGTGATATCCTCATGCAGTACTATGATCCCGGCTCCCTGGCCTTCCTCATCAAAAAGAGGCACCGCCTTGATGTTGAGAATACTGACACTATTGGGCCCTCTATGAATGTGAACGCTTTTCTTCTCAAAAGGCTCCCCCGAATACATGGTGTTTTCCAAGCGCTCCAGAATCTCGGGATAGTTGAGCATAGGAATGGCACTTTCCAAGGTCTTGCCTAATATATATGCTGCATCTATATTAAATATAGCCTCCATCTGGCGGTTCCATGTTTGTATTCGCAAGTCCGGATCCAGAACCATAATCCCTTCTGTCATGCTCTCTATTATATTCTCATTGTACTTCTTAAGATATTCAATGCGGCGGGCGTTCAAAGTCTTGTCAGTGGTATCTTCCATAATGCAGAGCAGCCCCTCGGAAACCCCGCCCTCATTCATCAACGGAAGACCCTTTATGGACAGGAAACGTCTTTCCCCTCCTCTTCCCCGGTAAGGATAGTCGACCAGAGCAAACCGCTCCCCCTCGAGGCCTCTGGTCATGCACTCGGCAAGCTCCCCCTGGAGCCCTTCCGTGATCCCCTCGATCGTCAGCCCGATAAGACGAGGCCAAGGACCGCCGACGATGGCCGCCATGGCGGGATTGGCCGAGGTTATGACGCCGTTGACATCAAGAGTGAGAATCCCGACCGGGGCATTCTCCAAGATCCGCTCATTGAACCGATTGACCTCCTGGATCTCCCTGGTTTTCTCCCAGACCAGTTCCTTGAGCTGCTCCTGAATGGACTTCCTCGGGGCCGAGGGACTGAAACCGCTGGCCAGGATCTTCTCTCTGGAGCCCACCAGGAATTCACAATGCCGGTCGCCTTTGCCCAGACAAGCCACCTCAACGCAGTCAAGGGCCTCTTCCACTCCAGTTCCGGCATACTGGTGGGTCGCCTGCATGAATCCGAGGATAATCCCTCGGGTGTAGTCGCACGAGGGCCTACCCGGGGAATCCCCCCTTTGGGAGTACATCCATCCCTCGAAGGTATTGGTGCACTCTATCCTGGCCCAGCCTTCTTCCCAACGCATCTCCTTGACGATGAAATGGCCGGCCCCGCCGTCTGTGAACACCGCCAAACCCCGCGAAAACCCCTCGGCGGAAGGCTTGATGCGCCTCTTTTGAATCATGGGTTCGAGAAAAGAAAACCCTCCCTTGATCCCGGCCTGGTAAATCAGATAACTTGCATTATCCCCCACCTCTTCGCCGATGACCTTCCTCAGGTTGTAAAACCCCTGGACGATATCAAAGAAGATCATTCGGGTGTGGCCGACCTCGAACCAGCCCCTTTGAGGGTAGTGGAGAATGTCCCCTTGCGGCCGTGGGGCCCCGCTCAGCCCGGACCCTTCAGGATGGTCTATTGCAGGCATTTCTAACTTCTTCTTCACGGCAAAAGCCTTACTGCGGCCCGCCATCACGAGCGGCATCCGGGATCAAAGGCAGGACTATTGAAAACGTGATCATATACCGTAGTGTTTTTCCCAGAACTCACGATCCTGCTCCTTCCAATCCGGCCCGAATCGCTTGTCGTAATAGGCCCCCATTCGATCGAGCCATCGCCACCAGAAGTGCTTTCCTCTCCTCTTGGCCTCCAGGATGTCTTCAAGGACCTGGGGGAGCTCGTTTATCTTCTCCTTGGGCACATACGAGGCGGCCCCTTCTTGGTACGACTTGACCGTATCCTCTACCGTGAGGGCGTGAGCCGTGAGCATGACCGCCAGGATGCCTTTATCATTGGCCTTTTGCAGAAGCTTGTACCCATCCACTCCCATGATGTCCAAGACCGCGAAATCGAAGTTCTGAGAATCCATCAGCCCTGCGGCGGTCTCGAAGTCCGCAGCCTTGACCACCTCGCCCATACCGAGAATCTCCTCGAGTGCGTCCAGGACATCCGGCTCATCATCCACTATCAGTATTCTTTTTCCCTTCAATTCACTTCCCATATCGAGCTTCCTCCTTGTACCGCCGCCCCTTCGGCCGGCTCAGCCTCTTCCCGCCGCCAAGGGTGAGTTAGTGCAAGAAAGGGTGCCCCACCCCACGAGGAAAATCAAGGGGGTAAACACACCCACCATCGTAGCCCCATCGCTTGCACGACCCAATTCGAATGACATATTGGCATGCTTTGGAAATCAGTGCTACCGTGAAAGTCTTCACCGATCAGAAGACAGAGTTCCAGGTGGTACAATGGCCTGGTTACGGTTATTTTCGCTCATGGCGTCTTTTTTCTTTGAGTCAGGCACATGCGCCCGATATAATGACGTAATTGTCCGATGGATTTTCATGGTACCAGCCCTGTCGCAACTGGTCCAAAACCTCAATCCTGGAGAATCAAATGATCGGTCGAATTCTTGTTCCTGTGGATGGGTCCAAAGAATCCCTTCGAGGCATTGAACTGGCCTCCCGCTTGTGCGGAGAGCATGATCGCAAAGTCCACATGATTCACATCGTAAGACACAGAAAAACACCCACAGAAGTTTTGCAGTATATGCGTGCAGAAGGGGTCCAGGAATCCCCTGAATCTGTCTATTTGCAGCTGGAAGGCAAGCATATCATACGATTGGCTGAGGACAGAGCACGTGAGCTGGGGCTGCATCCGAACAGCGCACTCTTAATGGGAGAGCCCGCAGACGAGATCATTAAGTACGTCAAAGAATTTGGAATTGATACCATCATTATTGGCGCAAATGGCGCAGGCAGAAGTAACAAGGATTCTCTTGGAAGTGTGTGTTCAAGAGTTTGCAGCAAATCGGACCGGACATGTATTATTGTTAGAAGAGATCTACTTCAATCTAAACGTATACTGGTAGTCGACGATGAACAGGACGTACTTGACACAATAGAGGAAGTTCTGCCCCAATGTGCTGTTACAAAGGCATCCTCTTTTGAAGAAGGAAAACAGCTTCTCCAAAGCAGTTCATTTGATATGGCGATATTGGACATCATGGGGGTTAAGGGCTACGAATTATTGGATATCGCAAACCAGGTAGGGATTCTTGCAGTTATGTTAACCGGGCATGCTGTCAGCCTCGAGAACACGTGGAGGGCGTACAAAGGTGGTGCGGCTTCCTACATTCCAAAAGATGAGCTGGCCAACATCGACACCTACCTCAAAGATGTATTCGAAGCACAACTGAAAGGGAAGCATTCTTGGTGGCGATGGCTCGATCGCTTTGGCTTGTACTATCGAAAGCGATTTGGACCCGAATGGCAGTCCAATGTACATGCTAAAGATATAAAGAGGGAAGAATAATGACATTTGACACTGATTTTGATTCAGATTCGAGAGCCTTACTTTGCCGCCGGTATAGCAGGGGTCAACTTTCACTCACCCCGACCTTGGAGATGCTCAAAGAGGTCCGCCCGAGAAAAATCCCTTGGCTGGGTAACCGCATCCTCGACTTCGAGGCTTGATCAACCTCATGAAAAGTCGGGGGCATTTTGTCCGAGGGAAATCGGGTTTAATATGTCCGTTTTTTGAGACTCATATACTTCTCAATGACCTCTCTTGAATCCATACCTGCATGCAATAGGTCCCTGCTGTCCGGCATGCCGAGGGGCTCCTTGTAGCCCGACCCGGTCATGGTGCAGAGCACCCTGTCATTGGAAGTGATGATCCCTTTGGAGAGCAGCAGGGGGATCGCTGCTATCACCGAGGCCGAAGCGCCTTCCACCCATACCCCTTCTTCTCTTGCGAGGCGCTCCCTCTCAACCCGGCACATGGTCTCGGTGACCTCCAGGGCATACCCTTCCGATTCATAGATCGCTGAAAGTGCATGCCCGCCGCTGAATGTAGTCCGAAGGGACGTCAGTCCGCTCTCGGCTTTCTCCAAAGTCTCTACCGTTGCTTTTCCCCCGGCGAAGGATTGGACGAGAGGAGCCGCGCCTTCCACCTGCACACCGACCATCCTGGGGCGCTTAGGCAGCAGCCCGGCCTCATGCATCTCACAGTACCCCTTCCATTGCCCTCCTAGGTTGTCGCCCCCGGCCACAGGACAGACCACGACATCCGGGGCCAGAGAGGCACACTCATAGGCGATCGTTTTGGTTCCTTCTTGGGAGTACGGATTGATCGGCGCGAACGAGAAGGCGCAGCAGAAGTCGAGCCCATCGCAAAGCCCCCGGATGAAATCGAGTAGAACCTCCGGTCCTCTCTCGAACAGGCCGTCCACGAGAATGCAGCGCCCCCCCATGAACCGAATCTGGGCAATCTTTTCCAGCGGCGCACCGGAGTCGACGAGAACCAGACAGTCCATCCCAACCGATGCGGCGTAAGTGACGAGGGACGCTGCGGCATTCCCTGAGGACACCGTCATCACGCCCCATGCTCCGGACTCCCTGGCCGCCGCAAGAGAGACGCAAATGCCACGATCCTTGAAAGACCCCGTCGGATTCAGGGTCTCGTTCTTCAACATGAGACAGGAAAGGCCCATGCGTCGAGACAGTCGCCGCGAAAAGAGAACAGGCGTATCACCTTCGCCCAGATATGGAAGATAAGCTTTGTCCACAGGTAGAACCGGTGCATAGCGCGCAAGACCTCTTCCCTGTTGGATCCGATCGAGAGACCTGAGCCGAGAGGAAGTGTATCGAAACGCAAGAGGGCCATTGCACCTGGAACAGCCACCATAATATGCGATCGAGCCCTTCCAACCGCAGTTCGAGCAGACAATGTGACAATCTTCCGAGAGCCTGTGGTGCATGGAACCGGCCTTCATCCGAGCTTCTTATCCGCTCAGCCCGCTAGAAGCTTTTCTCTAAGAAAATGGGATAGGCGTGAGAGCAAGAAACATATCACAAAATAAAACAACGCAATTGCTATATAGGTTTCAAACGCTGCAAAAGTAGATGTCATTATTTGTCTACCAATAAGGGTAAGCTCTACAAGAGATATCACACTAGCCAATGATGAATCCTTTACAAGATTGATGAACTGTCCAGCCAGAGCAGGCACAACTCTACGTAAAGCCTGGGGTAGAATAATATATCGCATTGTCATGCCATGGCTCAACCCTAAAGATCTCCCTGCAAGCATCTGTCCCATTTCAATAGATTGAATTCCGCCTCGGATAATCTCAGCAAAAAAGGTTGCTTCAAAGGCTGTGAGTGCAATTACTGCAGCAGGAAAAGAACTTAAATGGAAAATATTGCCAATACCAAAATATACCAATAGGATAATAACAAGTAGAGGGAGATTTCGAATGCCTTCAATATATACCTTCGCCAGATCTCTCAGTAAGACAAATCTGGAAACCCCTGCCAGGCCAAGCAGGGTCCCAAAAAGAATCGATGCAAACAGTGTTGCAACGGATATTTTCATGGTCATAAGAAAGCCGACAAAAAAAGCATTCTTGAAACCGAAAAGGATTGTCCAGTTAAAGTTATAGTGCTCTCTTGCCTTTAGATAGGTAATTACAATGATTACAAATAAGATGAAGGCAACGACAGTACCCCTCAGCAGGACCGCCCAAAATTCAGGTGGTTCCTGCTTTTCCCAGAACCCTGGCTTGCGCTGAAACGCTTTGCCAAGAAAGCCTTTCAGGTTGCTCAGCGTGTTTTCCGTCATAGTATTTGCTCTAGGAAGCGCTTGGTTCTCTCGTGTTGGGGATGCTGAAAGAACGCCTGCGTCTTTGCGTCCTCGACAAGCGCACCATCATCAATAAAAACCACCCGATCCGCAACTTTCCTGGCAAAGCCCATCTCGTGGGTGACCACAAGCATGGTCATCCCTTCCTTGGCCAGATCAATCATGACATCCAGGACCTCTTTGATCATCTCAGGATCAAGGGCAGAGGTCGGCTCGTCAAAAAGCATGACCTTTGGCTGGATAGCCAAGGCCCTTGCAATGGCGACCCGCTGTTTCTGGCCTCCGGAGAGAGCCGAAGGATAGGAATCCCACTTCTCGGGAATGCCGACCTTTTTGAGGAGCGAGTGGGCAATGGCTTCCGCTTCCTTTTGCGGCACCTTTTTGACTTTGACTGGAGCAAAGCTAATGTTCCGCAGAACAGTCATATGAGGAAACAAATTGAAATCTTGGAAGACCATTCCGATCTGCGATCTCAATTGATCAATGTCTGTCTTCGGACCATTAACTTTGGTTTGATCAACATAAATCTCACCGTCCTGAATTGACTCTAAGCCGTTAATACATCGGAGCAAGGTACTTTTTCCGGATCCACTTGCCCCAATAATGACAATGACCTCTCCTTCTTCGACATCTAAGCTGAATTCTCTGAGCACATTAAAATGCCCATAAGATTTGCTTATCCTGTTAATATTGATCATTGACCTACCCCACATCGAGCCTTGATTCGAGGATTTTTGTGCCAATTGACAAGGTAAAACATACTACAAAATAAAACATCATTAATGTAATATAGCTTTCCATTGATGCATATGTTATGGTAAGAATACGTCTGGCCGTTAAAGTCAGCTCTGCTAGAGATATGACACTACACAGAGATGACCCCTGAACGAGGTAGATAATCTGGCCAGCTATTGACGGCGTAATTCGTCTCGTGACTTGAGGCAAGATGATGTACCTCATAGTCGCACGCTCAGTGACCCCCAGCGAGCGCGCCGCCCAGATCTGTCCCTTGTCAACCGATTCGATCCCTCCTCGAACAATCTCGGCGATATAGGCACTTTGAAACACGGTCAAGGCCAAGACACTGGCTGTGAACCGGCTCATGTCGAAAACCGAGCCGAAGCCGAAGTACATCAAGAGGATAATTACCAGAAGGGGTATGTTTCTGATCGTTTCTACATAGACGAGAGACAAATCGCTGAACAAGACCCGGCGTGATACACGCCCGAGTCCAACGACGAGGCCCAACAGCAAGGAAAAAATGAGTGCCAAAACAGAGACTTGCAGGGTAACCTTGAAACCCTCCAGAAAATCAGGTAGGTACTCGACTATGAGACGCCAATTGAAGCTGTAGTTCTTGCTGATTTCTGTATAGACCCCCCAGACAAAGATCGCGATGCATACCGCAATCAGCAGAGATCTTCGAAAGATCTCAGGAATAGAAGCGTCCCCAGCAGGTTCCCACGGCTGTCTGGGTTCGGGTCTATACAAAAAATCGATGAAGTGCAGCGCTCGAAGCCTCTTCCTTTCCGCTCTCACTGGATGTCCGCCTACTTTTGCTCAGGGAGTCTTTTCTGCCATTCGGCACTCTCGAACCACTTTTCATACAGGTCATCCAGGACTCCCTTCCGCTTCAGCTCATGAATAAACAGGTTGAGCCAGTTGAGAAAGTCCGGATCCCCACGCTGAATGGCAAAAGACATCTCTTCTTCCTGCCCGGGTACATCCACCATGTAGACCTTGTCTTGATTTCTTCCGACATGGATCGCTGTCTGAGGCTCGTCCCACTGCCAGGCATCGGCCTTGCCTCGAATGACCTCCATAATCATCTCAGGAGCCGTTTCAAACCTTCGAATATTTGCCTTTTTAAACATTTCTGTTGCCGCAAAATCACCCGTTGTTCCGAGCATTACAGTAATAACATTGTCTGGCTTGTCTAAATCCTTCCAATTCTTGATGTTTGGGTGTCTCTCTTTGTTCACACCCAGCTTCTGTCCATGGACGAAATAGGGCTCAGTGAAACTCACCCTCAGGTTCCTCTTTAGTGTCCGGGTCATTCCGATGATGAGGATATCTGTCTTGCCCGTGTACAGCGTATCAATAATCCCGTCCCAAGCTGTATTTACAATCTTCAGTTCAACGCCGAGCTCCTCGGCCAGCATCTTGTCAATGTCAATGTCATAGCCGAAGTACTCTCCATTCTTGTCGACCATGTCAAAAGGCGGATAGATCGCACAGGTCCCAACCCGGATCTCCCCACGACTGATGATCTCCGTAAGTTTGGACCCCCTTGCAATGTCACGCGGGGTCACCTCCGTCGATAGGGCCGTGGACGCGAAACCCAAGAGAAGGAAACACGCCGTGAGCATTGCAGCCATTTGACCAAGCACTCGGTTCCTTTTTTCTTTGGCTTTCATCGTCAATCTCCTTTTTTGATGTGTGGTGTCTATGGATGCTGAGGACCCATTCGTCCCCTCCACGTCTATATGTTCAGATGAAGGCCATGGCCCGGATAAGGCCAAGGCCGCCCAACTGTTTCATCTACGTGTAAATCGGGGTGACCCACCCTGAGTACTTCTCATCCGTTCCTCTGACAATGGAGAAATACAGCTCTTGTATGCGTTTGGTGATCGGCCCGGGCTTGCCATTTCCAATCTGGATACCGTCCAAAGAAGTAACGGGCACGATCTCGACACGAGTACCACAAAAAAATACTTCCTCACAAATGTAGAGCTCAGTCCGATCGATATCACGCTCTTCAACTTGTAAACCCAATTCATCTCGAAACAGTTGAATTAATGTAAGTCTCGTAATACTTTCGAGTATATCACTGGTAACAGAAGGGGTAATCACAACACCTTTCTTAATAGCAAAGACACAGTATCCTGGACCCTCAGATACTTTACCATTTTGATTGAGCATCAATGTCGCTTCGTATCCATCTGCCATCGCTTCGAGAACAGCGAGCCGACTGTTTTGATAATTCGATCCAACCTTAATCCTGGGAGAAATTGAGTTATCTGATATCCTTCTCCATGAACTGATATTACAGGATACGCCATTTTCAATGTCCATAGCCCTACCTATGGGAAAGATTGCTATAAACATGTTCGAAGGTTCCGTATCATACCACCGGCCGATTCCATCCAAGTAAACCCGAATATCAAAGTGAATATCTTGCCTCGCTTCATTTCCCACAATGGCCTCTTTCACATACTCTCCGTAGCGATCCGGCTCGAAAGGCAGCGACATTCGCATCATTTTGACCGATTCTCCGAGCCTGTCAAAATGCTCCTGCTGCCGAAAGCAATACATCTGCTGATGCTCAGGGTTCCAGTAGCCACGCAATCCTTCAAACACATTGGTCCCCCAAAACACAGTCGGAGTCAATATATGTACTTTCGCCTCTTCCATGGGGATCAATTTGCCACCTTGCCATAAAAACTTGATCTCATTTTCAGCCATGATAAACTCCTTTTAATAAACAAATACTCTGCAGTTAAGGATTCGAATATATTAAGAATTCGTCAACCTTTGGTCATATGTATTCTGTAGCACCTTTACAATATTTTGAATCGTTTCATTTACTGGTACATCTAACCCATATTTTTTGGCCTTTACAACAACAGCACCATTTAACGAGTCAATTTCTGTTTGACTCTTATTTAGCATATCCATTTGGAATGATGTTTGATGCCTAGGAGCTTCATGACCCAACTTGATGACATATTCAATAGATTCATTTGTATCGATATCAATATTTTCATGACGAGCAACATGACATATTTCTCCTACAAGAGCACGAATGAGCTTTACAGCGGCCGGCTGATCGACTAAATCGCCGCAGGTTAGTTGTGTTATCGCGGTTAAAACGGAAAACCCAGCATTCAAGCAAACTTTTTTCCATATTCTGGACTCGACATCGGGTGACAACTGAATCTCCAGGCCTGACTCGTTCATTTTTCGAATGATGTTCTTCAGCCTTTCATCAGGCTGCCCTAGACGAGGCCAGACATGGGTCTCAGCTTGACTGCCAAAGGTCATTTCAATTTCACCCGGATTCCTTGTCACTGCCCCAAGCGTTGTGAATCCGAACACAATGTGTGCAGGGTCTACATACTTTTCTAAAATATCAACATTTCCTATTCCATTTTGGACAGTCATTACATATGTTTGTTTTCCTATCATCGACAAACTGTTTTTGATTGCCGATTCTGTGTCTTTGAATTTTGTTGATATTATAACAAGATCACAGATGCCGACATGCTTTGACCTTGTTGATGCGTTACAATGAACGATATGCTGTGCCCCATTCTCAATAATCTTCAGGCCTTTTGTTACGATTTCATTGATGTGTTCGAGCCACACATCGATGAGCCAAACCTCATTCGAGCCTCGCGCAAGGCAAGATCCAAGAAGACTACCCATCGCACCGGCGCCGACAACTCCAATTTTCATTTCTTCCTCACTAATCTGCAACCTAGATGGTGAATATTTCTTGAGGAGTATCGTGCAAACACTCGAGCCGCCCGTCCTCTTTTACTCGATAGTTTTCACATA
The DNA here is from genome assembly GCA_964647905.1 of uncultured Desulfobacterales bacterium. GTDB lineage: Bacteria > Desulfobacterota > DSM-4660 > Desulfatiglandales > HGW-15 > CAZYJR01. The sequence goes on from CAZYJR010000021.1 coordinate 61,613, forward strand.
CGAAGGCGAAAGCTTTGTCGGATACTACGGAAGGATGAACCGAAATATTCATATCGGCTGCAATCTCCATCGTCTCATAAGGATCGAGTGAAGGCCTCTCGACAAGATCATATCCTTGCCCATGCGCGTAGATCCTGTTCTCTTCGGGGTAGCCGACGCTTCGAAGGAACTCGTTGTTGGCATCCCAAATATCTCTTGGTTCGGCGCCGGGTTTCAGCATGTCCAGGGAGACTTTTTGAGCCTGCTTCGCCAACTCGAACTGCTTCTCCAGAGCTTCGGGAATATCCCCGAGACAGACGATCCTGGCTACATGCCCATAGAACCCGCTAGGGCCATTGGACTCAATGAGAAGTGTAAACACATCACCTTCTTGAATGATTCGGTTTCCAAAGTGCTCGTAAAACATCACACCCGTTGAACCCGCAGGGGCGGAACCAACCATGACCAGCTGTTGCTCACTTCCCATGTCCATACATTTCTGCCGGATATCAGCGTAGACTTGATAATCTCGTTTTCCTGGTTCAATTCTGGTGAGAGCGTATTCAAAGGCCTTGTCTTGCATGGAGCATGTTTCCTTAATGTAAGAAAACTCTTCCTCACTCTTAATTACTTTGATCGAGTCAACCAAATCCGTTGCGTCTACAAAGGTCGCTCCCGGCAGCCGTTCACGAACATACTTGTAGAACGCAGCGGAGATGAAGCCCATTCCCACAAGGCCGATCTTACAAGATGGATAAGGGGAGAGTTCCTCAACGGTTTTTTCCGCATCAAACGTTGCGGAGTACGAGAGGGACGGGATGATGGGTACACTGATGCGTTTGCGAACCCCGCGTAGAGACCAAGCCGGCGGATAGGGTTCCGCCGGAGATTGCGGACCGCTCCAAATGGTCGTCATCTGGTCTTCCTTGGGAAAGATGACGGTCACCGGATAGTTGTGCAGCGCCGGCATATCCGTGAACCACTTTACGTTGCCCCCGAGATAGTCCGTCGAATTCTGAATGACCAGGAAATCTAGATCTTGCTCTCGCATGGAGCGACGCACAGCCGCCCATCGACGTTCGAGTTCTGCATCGGAAATAATCCTTGGAATTCTGATTTCCGCTTCGCTCTTCATTGGACTTTCTCCTTGAGGTAAGTTGGCGAAGAATGACTTATCACTCTATTCCAATTGCACGACTTTTATAGAATTTGATCTTTATAAAAGTTTTATGTGGCATTCGCATACACCTCGGTAGCTGCTCGAATGGCGCTCCCGGGGGAAAGCTTGAACCCTTCGGAACCCAGGGTGGCCTCAAGGGCGGAGAGAAAAAGGATCACATTCTTCCTGCTTGAGGAATGTCCCATCAGTCCCACACGCCATATCTTTCCTGCCAGCGGACCCAGCCCTCCCCCGATCTCAATGCCATAGTGATGGAGCAACGCCTTTCTCACCTTCACATCGTCGATCCCCTCCGGGATGGCGATCGCATTCAGCATCGGCAGCCGTTCCGCTTCAGGCACGTACATGGAAAGCCCCATGGCCTCCACGCCGGCCACAAGGGCCTCGTGGTTCAACCGGTGGCGCTTGAATCGTGCTTCCAGACCTTCTTCTTGGATCAATTGCAAGGCTTCGTGTAACGCGAAAATCATATTGACCGGAGCTGTGTGATGATAGGTCCTGTCATCACCCCAGTAGTTCTTGACCAAATTCATGTCAAAGTACCAACTGGGGACCTCCGTCTTTCGATAGTTCAGAACGTCCATAGCCCTGTCTGAAAATGAAACCGGGGAAAGGCCGGGCGGACATGAAAGACACTTTTGAGTCCCGCTGTAGACGATATCGATTCCATGATCATCCACCTTGACCTCAATACCCCCCAGTGAAGTCACGGTGTCCACGAGAAACAGAGCTCCGCAGTCCTTTGCTACGGAAGAGAGCTCGCTGAGACGCTGGCACGCCCCTGTCGAGGTCTCCGCATGAACGACGGCAAGGATTTTGGGGGTCTTACCCTTCAATGCTTCCCTGACCTTGTTTGGATCAACGGCTCTTCCCCAGTCCTCTTCCACCATCGTCAGCTTGCCCTGAGCTTTTCTTACCAACTCGCACATGCGCGACCCGAAAACCCCATTGACGCAGACAGCCACTTCGTCACCCGGGTCAACGAAGTTCACGAAGCACGTCTCCATACCCGCGCTCCCGGTACCGGAAACCGGAATTGTGAGTGAATTTGCGGTTTGGAACACATACCTCAAGAGATCTTGGGTGTCGTCCATAATGGAAAGGAAAAACGGATCGAGATGCCCGATACATGGTCGGGCCATGGCGGCGAGCACACGAGGGTCGATATCACTGGGACCGGGTCCCATGAGTGTACGATTGACGGCAACAGGATCCTGAATCACTTCAACTTGGCTCTTCATGGCAAACCTCTTTCTCTTCTTTCCTCTGCTTGGACAATTACAAAATTCGTCATCTCTACACAAACCTACCCGGACAACATTTGATTGATTTCTTGGTTTGAATAACCAAGCCGTTTAGCAATCTTTTCTGCATTAGTTTTCACTTTATTTGCAATTTCTTCATAGCGTTCAGGGGTAATCCGCACAGCAGGGCCTGAAACAGATAATGCTGCAGCATTATTCTCATTATGGTAGTAAATCAGAGTAGCAACACATCTCGAACCGTATTCATTTTCTTCATTATCAATTGCATAGCCCGTTCTTCTGATCTTTTCAAGCTCCACGAGCAAATCATCACTGCCCACAAAAGTATTGTGTGTTTTTGGTACCAGTGATGTTCTTTTTATGTATTCAGCATATTGCTCAGCAGTGAATCTGCTAAGAAATGCTTTTCCAACCCCAGTTGAGTACAATGGGACTCTCGCTCCTAGCTTTGTAAACAACTGGAGTCCATAGTCACTATTCACATGGTCTAAGTAGACGGCAGCATCATTGTCCAGGACAACGAGGTTGGTGCTCTCTTTCGTTTCCTCGTGAAGCGCCAAGAGGTAGGGCCTGGCATACGGGGTTACATTGAACTTTTCCTGAACCCTGGAGCCAAGCTCGAAAAACCGAAGGGAGAGCGAATAGGATTTTGTCGCAGGTTCCTGCAAGACATAGCCCATCTCGAGCAAGCTTGTGAGAATGCGATGCACGGTGGAAGGCGGAAAACCCGTCTTGCTGCTGATCTCGTTGATGCCCGCACGCCCGGTCTCACTGACCGTCTCAATCACCTGGAATGCCTTGTGAACAGTACTCATCGAAGGTCCTTGGCGTCCGAGACAATGGCTGCTCTCCCATCATGCCTTGGCGTCATTTTTACGTTCAAACCTGAAAAGCCATCGTCGACTCGAGAGGTTCATTTTGTGGTGCGGTTGCTGCATCCCGGGGTTGAAATAGCACCGGTTAATTCCATTATTTGGAATGCCGTTCCGTTTTCTGCAATGATACGACGGCTGCCGGGCGGTGTCAACCATATTCTGACCTACACCAAAGACCATGAACCGAATCGACCTCGCCGGGCCTCGTGATCCTCGATGCTGATGAATCATCGCTGTTGACAACGCGAAATAAACCTGGTATTTTGCAAAAATCGGAACTTTCTTCCACATAATGGAATGAAATTTGGCTACGCTCCTCTCTTGATGTCCTTTAGGCAAAGGACGATAATTCAGCTGATGAAAACCGGTGGAAGAACAAGTGGGAGTCCTGGAGCCGCGCAAACAGGCAGATCTCATCGTAATTGACGGCGACCCTTTGAAAGACATCGGCGTCCTGCAAAAGACGGACAAAATCGCTGCAGTTTTCACCGAAGGGATAGATAGAACCTCAAGCTGAAGCAGGGAGAAGCTCTTCCAGGAGACCCTTTATCAAAGCCGGTTTTTACATGACTACAATCTATACTAATGATATATTTAGTAAAATAGATATGGTATATGATGAAGACAACAATGATATAATTATCTACAATTTGGCCACACCTATTAGTGCTAAGAGTCTATTCACTTCGATCAAAACTAAATACCCAAGCCGTTTTAGAGGTGCTATTGTCTATTCCGAGAAGATCATCCGAGATAACATATGTAAAACAAAGAACTTAATGACAAGCTATTTTGGTGATAAATATAGTATTATATGGGCTATGAAATCCGCTCCAATTGATAGGCTTGCACAAATTGCTGGCGAAGAACAAATCGCTTTTGACGTTGGTTCTTGTGAAGAGATGCGTATCGCATATAGTATTGCTGAAGGTAACAGAATCTATCATACATCACCGGGAAAATATGATTGGGACATTGAAACCATCATTGAACACGATTGTATCCCAATATGCGATAACATTACTGAACTGCAATTACTCAATGGCGCAGCAACAAGATTCAATAAAAAAGTTAAGTGCGGTATCAGGATCAATCTTATGGAAGATAGAATTGACTCTAACAGAGTATTTGTCGGATACAAATTCGGAATCCATGAGGATCTTCAGCAATTTATCGACCAAGTGAAAACTTTATCCCATTTAGATATTCAACTCCTTCACATGCATATCGGGACGCAACTATCAACCCCTTCTCACTTTGACAAAGCGCTCCATAAGCAACTCAAAGTGTTTGACATGTTTGCATCTGCTGGAATTCATATTGATACAATCGACGTGGGAGGAGGCTTTCCATTCAATTACTTAACTCCTCTTAGCAATGACTCTATTACGCATTACTCCTCAAATGATTCTTTTACCAGCTATATACCATATCAGCTCGAAGACTTTTTGAAAAGAA
>CAZYJR010000022.1:0-65206 GCA_964647905.1 uncultured Desulfobacterales bacterium
GCCTGTCCGGTTTGACGAGGGGGAGGGGTTCACCCCCCTCCCTACTCTACGGCTCGTCCGAGAATCCCAAAACCGAAGGGGAGGCATGATGAAGCTGACCGATAAGCAAAAGGCCTTCCTGGCCTATCTCTCCCGGTACCAGGAGGAGTGGGGGCGGCCGCCGAGCTTTGAGGAGATCCGAGGGCACTTCGGCTTTCGATCCTACAACACGGTGACCACCTACCTCAAGCACCTGGAGAGGAAGGGCTATGTCAGGCTCCCGGAGAAGAAGAACCGAAAAAGGGGGATCCGGGTGATCCGCCCGTTGGAGTCCCGGAGCTTCGAGGTGCCGCTACTGGGCAGGGTGGCGGCCGGGAAGCCCCTCGAGGCGGTGGAGGACAAGGACGTGATCGAGGTCCCGCCCTCCATGGCCTCCGGGGGCGAGCACTTCGTGCTGGTGGTCGCCGGGGACTCCATGCGGGACGAGGGCATCCTGGACGGGGACTACGTGGTGGTCAGGAGGCAGCCCACGGCTGAGAACGGCGATACCGTGGTGGCTCTCCTGGAAAACGAGGCCACTGTGAAGAAGTACTACCGCATGCCGGGGTACGTGGAGCTCAGGCCCGCACACCAGGGGATGGCTTCGATCATTGTGCGGGAGGGGGACCTGCGCATAGAGGGAAAAGTGGTAGGGGTGATCAGGCATTACAAGTGAGCCCCGGGTTTGGTATGGAACGACACATCATACACCTCCATGTGCCCGCCTTCCCCATTGCGGTGGAGCGTGCGGCCCGCCCGGAGCCTGTCGCTCCTCCGGGAGCTGGGCATAACCCTCGTGGGGGAGATCGCGTCCCTGGACCCGGCCTTGCTCAAGCCGCTTTTCGGCAGGCGGGCCCTTGTGATCCACAGGCGGGCCCGGGGGATCGACCCCACCCCGGTATACCCTCCCGGCAGGGCCCCGGCGCTGAGACAAGAGCAGGCGTTCCCCGAGGGGGAAAACGACGAGCACCGGCTCCTGCGCGCGCTTTACCGCCTGGTGGAGGCCTGCGGCCGCAGGCTCAGGGAGCGGAGAGAAGCGCCTCTTTCCGGGACCCTGCTCCTTCGCTATGCCGACAGGCGGGAGGTATCGCGCCGGGTCTCCTTTAACGGGGAGACGGCCTGCGGGCGGCAGCTCTCCCTCTTTTCCAGGGAGCCTTCGCCCGGAGAGGCCCGGGCCGTCCTCACCCGTGCCCTGGACCGGATCAGGGCCCGTCACGGCGACCGAGCCATAGATTACGGCGTGATCTGATTCTTTATCTTTGGAGGCTGGCGGCATGGGAAGGGACTCGCAGGGCGGCGGCGCGTTCGCCCACCTCCATGTCCACTCCTACTACTCCCGGGGGTGGGGCATCCCGGGTGTGGAAGAGCTCTGCCGCGCGGCGCGGGAAAAGGGCATGGAGGCCCTCGCCCTCACCGATACCAACGGTCTCTACGGCCTGATTCCCTTTGTGGAGGCGGCCGGAGAGGCGGGGATCAACCCGGTGGTGGGAAGCGAGCTCGTCTCCGGCCGGCACCGCGCGGTGTGCCTGGTGCGCGACGAGGACGGGTATGCCAACCTCTGCCGGCTGATATCCCGGATTCACTGCGATCCGGGCTTCGAGCTCCCGGCCGCCCTCAGGGAGAAGCGCCGCGGCCTGGTGGTGCTCTCGGACGATGCCCCGCTCCTGAAAGCGCTCCGCCGCGACGGGGCGGGAGACCTCTTCGTGGAGATCTCTCCCGGCCACGGCATGTCCAGGGCCCTGGCCCTTTCCCGGGAGACGGGCATCCCTCCCGTGGCCACCAACCGGGTCTGCCTGCTCTCCAGGGAAGACTTTTCTCTCCACCGCATCCTCCGGGCCGTGGCCCTGAATACCAAGCTCTCCCGGCTGAGCCCGGCCGATACGGCATACGAGGAGAGTTTCCTCGCCTCGCCCGGGGAGATGATCCACAGATTCCCCCATGCACCGCACGCCGTCCGGAACACCTTGGAGGCGGCCTCGCGTTGCCGCACCGAATGGTCCTTCGACCGGGTGGTGTTCCCCAGGTTTGAGAGGATGTCCGACCGGGAGGCGTGGGAGCGGCTTCGCCAGGCCGCGGTCGAGGGGTGCCGGAGGCGATACGGCCGCATCACCCCCGGAGTGCGGGAGCGGCTGGAACATGAGATGGGAATAATCCGGGACAAGGGCTTCGCACATTACTTCCTGGTGGTGGCCGACATCACCCGCCGCGGCCTTCGCTCCTGCGGTAGGGGGAGCGCGGCGGCCTCCATCGTGGCCTATGCCCTGGGGATCACCCACGTGGACCCCATCCGGCACGGATTGTTCTTCGAGCGGTTCCTGAACCCGGACCGGGCCGACCCCCCGGATATCGACGTGGACTTCGCCTGGGACGAGCGCCACCTGGTGCTTGACTACGTCTTCGCCCGATACGGCCACGGACGGGCCGCCATGGTGGCAAATCACAACACCTACGGCCGGAGGTCGGCCGTGCGCGAGGTGGCCAAGGTCTTCGGTTTGACCGAGGAGGAGATCGCCAGGGCTTCGCAGGGCCGATCGCGGCCCGCCCCGGGCGGCCGGCCCTGGGATGTGATCCGGGGTGCGGCCGCCCGATTGGACGACCACCTGAACCACCTCTCGGTCCACTGCGGGGGCGTGGTCATCGCGCCCGACGAGATTCGCCGCTACTGCCCGGTGGAGGTCTCGGCAGGGGGCCTGCAGGTGCTCCAGTGGGAAAAGGACGCGGTTGAGGAGGCCGGGCTGGTCAAGATCGATCTCCTGGGAAACCGGAGCCTGGCGGTCATCCGCGACTGCCTCTCCATGGTGGAGCGAAACCACGGCCGCCGCATCGACTACGCGGCGTGGGACCCGGTGGGCGACCCTGAGACCGCCGCGGTCTTTTACCGGGCCGAGACCATGGGGGTCTTCTACTTCGAGAGCCCGGCCACCCGCCAGGTCCTCACCAAGGCGGCTCACGGCCTCTCCCTGGAAGAGTACCTCCGCATGGACCACTTCCACATGAACGTGGTGGTGACCTCGATCATCCGCCCGGCCTCCAACCGGAGCATTCGGGACTGGGTCTCCAGGCTCCACGGCGCCCCCTGGGAGCCGCCGCACCCCCTGCTCCGGCCGGTGCTGGCCGAGACCCTGGGCGTCATGGTCTTCCAGGAGCAACTCAGCCGGGCGGCCATGGCCATGGCCGGCTTCTCCCCGGCCGAGGCCGACACCCTGAGAAAGGTGGTGAGCAAGAAGGACCGGGAGAGGAAGCTCCGGCACTTCCACGCCCGATTCCTCGAGGGAGCCAGGCTGCGGGGGGTGGACCCCCGGGCGGCCCGGGAGACATGGGACATGATGATGGGCTTTGACGGCTACAGCTTCTGCAAGCCCCACTCGGCCAGCTACACCATGGTGGCCTACAAGTCCGCCTGGCTCAGGGCCCACTACCCGGCCGAGTTCATGGCCTCGGTCGTATCCAACGGCGGAGGGTATTACTCCACCTACGGGTATCTCTCGGAGGCGAGGCGTATGGGCCTCGAGATCCTCCCGCCTGACGCCAATCTGAGCGACATCGCCTACACGGGCAAGGGCAAGTCGGTCCGGGCGGGGCTGATGCAGGTAAGGGACCTGCGCCGCGAGGCCCGCGAGGCCCTGGTCCACGAAAGGTCGCGCAGCGGGCCCTTCACCTCGCTGGGCTCTTTCCTGGACCGGATGAGGCCCCATGTGCAGTTCCAGGACGTCCGCTCCCTGATACGCGCCGGGTGTCTGGACTCCATGGCCGCCCCGGGCGGCCGCCCGGGACTCCTCCGCGAGGCCCTGGGTTTTTTCCAAACCGAGACCGACCCGGTCCAGGGCCGGCTGTTCCCCGACCGGGGCCTGAAGGAGCGCATCCGGTCCAAGCCCATGTCCAAAGAGGTCCTGGCCGCCATGGAGTACGAGGCCCTGGGGCTCCCCCTCTCCATCCACCCCCTCGAGCTCTATGATCGGGCCCTGAAAAGAATACGGCCCATGCCCGCCGGGGAGCTCCCCTCCCGGCCGGGCTCATTGGTCACCCTGGCGGGCTGGCCGGTGACCTCCAAGACCGTCAAGACCCGGGACGGCGATCCCATGACCTTCATGTCCTTCGAGGACCAAACCGCCCTCTATGAAGCGGTCTTCTTCCCCCGGGAGTACAGGCGCTTCAGCCCCGTTCTGGAGGAGGACCGCCCCTATCTGATCAAGGGCAGGGTGGAGGAGGAGTTCGGGGCAATAACAGTCAACGTGGGCTGGATCGGAGATCTGGCAAGAGCCGGCGGCTCGAATCCGACGAGGCGCCTCTGATAAGGCCCAATTTCCCTTCCAGTAAAAGAAAAGAGGCTTGAGAACGGAACCGGGGTATCTCTGAGAATCTCTATATCTGCTGCGCAGGTTTTTCAATTCAGAGCTGTTCAATGGTCATAAATGAGCGAGCACCAGGATAGACTGCTTTCCAGTGAAGATCTTATGGTTCGAGTGGCCAAGGGGGACCGGTCTGCATTTGAAATCCTGGTGAGACGGCATCAACAAGGTGTGTTGAACCTCACATATCGCTTTGTGGGGAGCGAGGCGAGGGCCGAGGACTTGGCTCAAGAGGTATTTATTCGTGTCTGGAAGGCCGCCGGGCGTTATAGGCCCACCGCCAAATTCAGCACCTGGATTTATCGCATTGCAACGAATCTGTGTCTGAATGAGGTGAGATCTTCCCTTCGCAGGAAGCTCGTGTTTTTCTCTTCTGATGGCCGAGGGGGCGACCCTGGAGGCGGGGACTTTGAACAGAATCCTGGCCGATTGTCGTCCCCCGAAGATCTCCTGATTACAGCTGAGAGGAAGCGACAAGTCCTCACCGCCCTTCAAAGCCTGCCAGCCAATCAGCGATTGGCCGTGATCCTAAAGAGGTACCACGATCTCTCCTACAAGGAGATTGCTCGGATCCTGGGGTGCTCGGTATCAGCCGTAGAATCCCTGCTGGTACGGGCAAGAAGGAATCTTCACAAGAAATTGAGCCCATATGAAGAATAGAAGCAGGTTTTTCGTTCGCGGGTTGTTTGATTTTTCAGAGAAGAGATTGATCCGGAAATGTCGAAAGAGCGAAAAGACAAGAATGAAATGCCGTAAAGTGGAAAAGAGACTCTCCGCCTACCAGGACGGGGAGGTCAGCGAAGGGGAGCGCCTCCTCATCAAGGCCCACCTTGCAGACTGCCCGGAGTGCTCCAAGCAGTACAAAGAGCTGCAGCAGGTGTGGGAAACCCTGGACAATTTGCCTGATATCCAAGCCGCGCCTGGATTCTATTCTGGAATCCACCGGAGAATATCCGATCCGAGGAAAGACCGCTCCGGCGTTCGAATACGAAGGCTCTTTCAAGTTCTTCCCTCTCCTTTGGCCGTAGGGGCCCCGCTGCTCGTGGGATTACTCATGGGGATCTATCTGGGAAGCGTTCTCCTGGAGGAGGGTTTGCCTCCACTCCAACGGCATCAGCCCAGCCATGACCACGTGAGCCTGGCATCCATCAGGACTTTTGACGCCGTCCCTCCCGGCACCTTGGCCCATGGGTACTTGGCCATGGCCGGTTCTCAAGAGGAGGCATACTAATGAGAGTAAAATGGTGGGTACTTGTTCTTATCCTTTCTTTGACCGTGAACGGCGCCGTTTTTGCGATTGTGGGATACAACTACTACTGTGACATTTTTTTCACGCCTTCCCCTTCTTGCCCCGTGTACTCAACAGGTGGACATCTTTACAAAGAGCTGGGGCTATCATCATCCCAGCTCAAAAGAATGGATTCCCTGGCTCACGTATTTCATGCCAAGCTGGAAAGGCTGGGTTCCAGAATGCATGGAAAAAGAGGACTGTTGGTTGACCTTTTAAGACAGGAACCAATAGATTTGGAAAAGGTAGAGCACTTGCGTAAAGATATTGCCAATATACAGGATGAAATCCAGAGAGAAGTGATTGCTCACATTCAAGAGATCAAGGACATTCTGGACCCTGAGCAGGAAAAGCGCTTTTTCGATCTACTACGCACCAGCATGGAAAATGAAGGGGATTTCTTGTTATCCAAGGATAGAGGCAAATGATGCAGTTTCGTTATCTTATCAAAGAGCTCTACTATCGCAAACGAAGAGCCTTGGCCGGGACCCTGGGGCTTTCCATAGGAGTGGCCCTTCTTATTCTTATCCACGCCGTGTCCGCGGGCTACCGTGAAGCGGCCCGCGCGCCTCTCCAAGAGATTGGGACTGACATAACCGTCCAGCGAAGCGGCAACGTTCCGGAAAAACTTGCAGGTCCTGTCTTTCCCTGTTCGGCCGTGACAATCCGAGATGAAGATGTGAAAAGGATCGAGACATTGCCAGGGGTAAGCGGAGTAGGCAAGGCCGTCCTGCTTTGGGTCTTCGATCCCAAGAGGGCATGGATCGTTCTGGGGGTTGAGCAGCAAAATTCCATAGGTCCTTCCATTCTTGGCAACTCTGTAATTGAGGGACGCTTTCTCAAGAAAGACAAGCCGGAAGCAGTAGTGGAAGTTTCCTATGCCCGCCAGTTCGGCATCAAGGTGGGAGGCACCATTTCAGTGGCGGGGAGAGACTATCCGGTGGTCGGACTTGTAGATGCATCCGGAGTAGCCAAAATTGCGGTGGCCAATGTCTATCTACCGCTCTCGGAGGCCCAAAGGCTTGCGGCCTCATCCAAAGAGCTGCAGGCGGTCTCTCCGTTCAACCCCGGTGATGTGAACCTCCTCTTTCTAAGAGCGGACCAAGAAAAAATAGGCGATTTGTCTTCAGCCCTGAGGACTATGATGGGAATGAATGCTACCATCGGCACTCCTGATTCCTTCTTGAGGCTGCTTGGCAGCATGTTTGCCCTCTCCGATAAATTTGCCCTGAGTGCATCCTTTATTGCCATCCTTGTTGCCGTATTGATTGCCTTCAAGACCATGGCAGGCAACGTGACCGAACGGGCAAAAGAGATCGGGGTCCTCAAGGCCGCCGGGTGGACGAACCGCAATGTCGTGACCCAGCTCGTGGTAGAATCGGTAGTCGAATGTCTCCTGGCAGGTATTCTCGGGTTGTTAATAGCCCTCGTTGCCGCCTATGGGATAAGTTTTCTCCGAGTCCACATCCCCATCCCGTGGGAGATGAGCCCTCGGCCCCACTTTCTGCCGGGCGGCGGAGATCAGCTCTTCAAGACCCTCAGGCTTCCAGTTCAGGTATCCTGGACTTTGGCCTTGTTCGCCGTTGTTGTCTCCGGGGTGATCGGATGCCTCACAGCGGCTCTGCTGGGAAGAAGCATTTCAAGAATCAAACCTTCGGAGGTCTTGCGGCATGAATAACGGAGCGATCTTAACAGCTACCCGTCTCAGTAAGAAATACGGCGATCTTGAAGTGGTCAAGGACGTCTCCCTTTCCATCGGACAGGGAGAATTCGTATGCCTTGCAGGGAAATCAGGGAGCGGCAAGACTACGCTTCTATCACTCCTCTCAGGCCTTGAGCGGCCCACGTCCGGTCACGTAGAACTCGACGGCAGGGATATCGCCAGGGCGAGCGAAGACGAACTCGCACTTTTCCGGAGGGAGAATGTGGGTTTTATCTTTCAATCATTCAATTTGATACCGACGCTTTCGGCCTGGGAGAATGTGGTCTTGCCTCTTTTTCCCGTAAAAATCGCGGGCGAGGAAAGGAAGCGGCGGGCGGCCGAGCTCCTGGAAAGCATGGGACTGGAGGACCGGATGGAGCACCTGCCCTCAGCGCTCTCGGGAGGAGAGAAGCAGCGGGTGGCTATTGCCAGGGCCCTGGTTGCCCACCCCAAGGTCCTCTTCGCGGACGAGCCGACAGGCAACCTCGATTCTGGCACTGAAGACGCCATCATGGAGATCTTAAGCCGCCTCCACGCTCAGGAAGGTGCGGCCATTCTCATGGTCACACATGCAGTCGAACTGGCAAAACGCGCGGATCGATTGATCCGCATGCATGACGGGGAGGTTCTATCATGAAAGAGATGCTCTTCGGTTGTCTATTGCTGGTCGCCACGTCCTTTTCCCCCGACGCCTATGCTGTTCGGGCCGGCGCCGCAAGTCCCACCAGGGTTGAGGTGCTCTTCATGAACCACGGCCCTCTTATGGACACGCTGGACAAGATGAAAGGCGTCTTCTCCGCCTGCGGCGACAGGATCCGTGTCTCCTGGTATGACTTCGAGAGCAAGGAGGGGGAGGATTTCAAGGCCCAAAAAGGGATTAATCGGCATGTGCCCCTGGTCATTTGGATCGACGGCAATGAGGTCCTAGAGGTGGGCCAAAAGCGAATAGAATTCGTTGGGTTTCCAACCGGTGCAGGACCGGCCTTTTTTCAAGGCAACTGGACCATGGAGGACTTGAAAACGGCCCTCGATCAGGCAATCGCACAACAGTGAATCCGCCATGAACTATAGCTACGTATTCAAAGAGCTCCGAGTGCGCCACCACCGGACTCTTGTCAATATCCTGGGTATCGCTGTCGGCATCGCTCTCTTTGTCTCCATCAATGCCGTCTCTGCCGCCTATCAGGAAGCCGTGAGGCTGCCTTTCGCGAACTTGGGCGCCGATCTGGTGGTCCAGAGGCCGCAGAAGCAAAGCCTGGGTTCACAGCCGGCCCCTGAATCCATGCGGGGGATACGCCTTCCGTTTTCAAACCAGCCCCTGTCATCCGAAGATCTGAGGAAGCTCGCTTCAATCGAGGGGGTAGGAACCATGTCCGCTTCTTTGCTCCTCTGGGAATTTGACCGGGCAGGGTTCAGGACCATAATGGGCGTGGACGTATCCCAGCCCAGTCTGGGCCCGGTCAAAGTAAAAGAATGGCTCAACGAAGGACGCTTTCCGAAGCAAAGGGGTGAGGCGGTTTTGGAGAAGCATTATGCCAAGTTCAATCATACAGAGCTCGGAGACAAGATAATAATCGGAGGCCGTGATTTTACCGTGGTGGGGCTCCTGGAGATCAGGGAAGGATCCCAGATCGCCGCGGCGAATGTGTACCTCTCTCTTGCCGGTGCTCAGAAGCTGCTCGGCGAAAAGTCCAAGGCTGTTAACATCGCATACCTTAGGCTCAAAAACCCCTCGCTCTTGAGCCGAGTGAAGACGCAGGTTGATAAACAGCTCCATGGTGTGTCGGTTGCGAGCTCCGATTCGTTTTTGGAGTTAATGGGCGGCGTCTCGAAGCTAGGGAACCGATTTGCGCTTCTCATATCCATAATCGCCCTCGGTGGGGCCGTATTTCTCATTATCAAGACCATGGTCGCCAACCTCGTTCTCCGTTCCAGGGAGATCGGTATCCTGAAAGCGGTAGGTTGGACCGAAAGAGACGTCCGGAATCAGTTGATGGGCGAAGCCCTGCTCCAGTCCCTGGCAGGAGGCGTCTTGGGTCTGATCATAGGATATACCGTTTTTTCCCTGCTGGGATTTGCCTCCATTCCGGTGGCGACGCCATGGGAGATCAACCTCCTTCCCGCCCTTGCCAAGAGCGCCGAAGGCGCATCATCCAATGCGGTTCGGCTACCTGTGCATCTATCCCTCGGGCTATCTGCGGCTGCCCTGGCCCTTTCCCTTTTCGCGGGAGTCCTGGCCGCCTATTTCATGGGAAGGCGCACGGCCCGGATGAAACCCGCCGACACACTGAGCAGGCTGTAAAAAAAGGGTTTCGTCAGGCCTCGAAATCCAGGATGCGCTTACACAGTCAGTGGGCTCAGGACCGGCTCAGCTCTTGGCCGGGTCCGGGTCCCGGGGGCAGGGCGATTGACAGGGCGGGCGGTTTGCCGTATCCTCGGGCAGGATCAGGCCTGGAGGAGGCTGCGGTATGCCGGATACCATATTCGATCAGAGAGACCTGGAGCAGATCCGCGGGCGTGGGATGAGCCCGGAGGACGTCCACGAGCAGATACAGGCCTTCCGGGAGGGATTCCCCTTCGCCCGTTTGGAGCGCCCCTGCACCCCGGACGACGGGATCGTGGTCCTGGGCCCGGACGAGGCGGAGCACCTTGCAAGGCGCTACGAACGGGTCGAGAGAAACGGCAGGGCCATGAAGTTCGTGCCCGCCTCGGGCGCGGCCACCAGGATGTTCAAGACGCTTCTCTCCGTTCGCAACCGCTTCGGGGAGGCGAGGGCGGACGAGGTGGAGGCGGAGGCCCAGAAAGGGGACCGCGAGTGCTCCGAGTTCATGGAGTTCGCCCGGGGAATAAGGTCGTTCGCCTTTTGGGACCAGCTGTGCTCGGTGATGAGAGAGGGCGGCGTGGACGCCGAGGAAGAGATAGCCCGTGGCCGCTATGACCGGATCCTGGACTACCTATTGACTGAAAAGGGCCTTGGCGCGGCCGACCTCCCAAAGGGGTTGATCCCTTTTCACCCTTATCCCGAAGGCCCTCGAACCCCGGTGGAGGAACACCTGGTGGAGGCCGCCCGGTACGTGCGGAGTGCGGAGGGAACCGCCAGGTTGCACTTCACCTTTTCCCCGGGGTGGGAGGATAGGTTCTGGAGACACTTGGAGGATGTAAGACCGAGGTACGAGCGGGACGGCACCCGGTTCGAGGTCGAGGTCTCAGCCCAGAAGCCGTCCACGGATACCATTGCCGTGGATATGGAGAACCGCCCGTTCAGGAATGACGACGGCAGTCTGCTCTTCCGCCCCGGGGGCCACGGAGCCCTGCTGGAGAACCTTGACGCCCTGGATGGAGACATCGTTTTCATAAAGAACATAGACAATGTGGTCCCTGACCGGCTCAAGGGCCGGACCGTGACTTACAAAAAGGCCCTGGGAGGGTACTTGGTCAAGCTACAGGAGGAGCTCTTCAGGCACTTGGAGGCCCTGGAGGCGGGAGACCCGGATGATGCGGCGCTGGAGCGCATTTGGGCCTTCGCCACAAAGACCCTGGACTTGAGCCCGCCCCAGGGACAGGATGAGTGGTCACGGGAGGGTCGGATAGCCTTTCTGAGGTCCAGGCTCAACCGGCCCTTGCGTGTCTGCGGCATGGTGCGCAATCAGGGGGAGCCCGGGGGAGGGCCTTTCTGGGTAGGGGATGCCGGAGGCGGGGTCTCCAAGCAGATCGTGGAGGCGAGCCAGGTGGATATGGATGATCCTGGACAGGTGGGGATCTGGCGCTCGTCCACGCACTTCAACCCGGTGGACCTGGTCTGCGGACTGCGGGATTTCCGGGGGCGGCCTTTTGATCTGAAGGACTTCAGGGACCCCGCCACCGGGTTCATATCCACCAAGTCCAAGGGCGGCCGCGAGCTCAAGGCCCTGGAGCTCCCGGGCCTCTGGAACGGCTCAATGGCCTATTGGAACACCGTGTTCGTGGAGGTTCCGATAGAGACGTTCAACCCGGTGAAGACGGTCCTGGATCTCCTCCGAAGGGAACACCAGCCGGGATGAAGTCAGAAGAAGAGCCTTGGGGAACGGCCCTTGAGCCTGCAGCCCGGAGTTGGGCCTCCTACCTTGTACTGGGGCTCAAGGGCTTTTGCATGGGTGCGGCCGATGTGGTGCCGGGCGTTTCCGGCGGTACCATGGCCTTTATACTGGGTATTTACGAAGAGCTCATCTCGGCCCTCCGTTCCTTTGACACCCGATTTGTACGGTTGTTGATCAGACTTCGCCTCTGCGAGGCGATGGAGCGGGTCCGATGGGGATTCCTGGTCTCTGTGGGCGTCGGAATTCTGGCGGCCATCTTTTCCCTGGCCAGGGGCCTGGGCTGGTTGCTGGTCAATCAGCCGGTCTTGATCTGGTCCTTTTTTTTCGGTCTGATATCGGCCTCGGTCTTTACGGTGAGCCGCCGCATCACCCGTTGGAGCGCTGCAGCCCTTGCCTGCCTTTTTTCCGGCGCAGCGCTCATCTACGCCCTGGTGGGCATGGTGCCCATGGAGACCCCGCAGGCGCCTTGGTTCCTCTTCTTGAGCGGAGCCCTGGCCGTGTGCGCAATGATCCTCCCCGGCATATCAGGGGCGTTCATATTGGTCCTGCTGGGCAAGTACCTGTTCGTTCTGGAGGCGGTCAATCAGAGGGAGATTGCGGTCCTGGGGATAGTGGCCGCCGGGGCCGCCTTCGGGCTCCTGAGCTTTGCACGCGTCTTGGGGTGGCTCTTCAGGCGGTATCACGACGCAACCATTGCGCTGTTAACCGGTTTGATGCTGGGGTCTCTTCGCAAGGTATGGCCCTGGAAAGACACGGCTTCAGGTGATATCGCATACCAGGGGAATGCGATGCCCCGGGCCTGGAACGCCGAGGCGGCATGGGCCTTGGGCCTGGCCCTGCTCGGGTGTCTGGTGGTGTTGTTGGTCTATTGGTGGGGGGAGAGGAGAAGGACGGGCGGCCCATGAGCCGCATCCGGCCGGAGCCGGGCACGGGCAAAGAATAACGGGCAATAGCGTGGCATGTGGCTTGCATGATCGAATCCCAGGGCGCCGGACTGTATCATGCGGTGCGCCCGGGGGCCGGGCCCGGATCCGAGCCGGCCTGGAGAGAATCGAGTAATGGAATTCGCGGAGAGAATAAGCGGCGTGAAGGCGGTGGAGATCTTCCGCCGCCTGGAGGAGAACCGGACTCCGGTGCGGATCCTGGTCCTCGGACTCGACTATGACCGCCTGACCATTGTGACCGGGATCGAGAGAAGGGAAGGCCGCACCTTTATCCTGGTGGACTACCCCTGGGGCTTCAAGGACCAGGTGCCGGAGAGCGAGGGGAGGGGGGTCAGGCTGGAGTTCACTGACAAGGATCGCATCCCCCATTCGTGCCGCACCGAGATCTCTGATGTGGGGGAGAGGGATCTTTGGCTCGATTTTCCCCCTTTTGTGGAAAGAATCCAGAGGAGGAAGCACTTTCGCGTGGAGCCGCCACACGGGACCAGGCTCTTGTGGAGCTTTGGCCGGAGCGATCATGAGGCGCACGTGGTTAACATAAGCCTTGGCGGGACCCTGGTCATAAGCCCGATCCTGTCGGGGCACCAAGCATACGAACTCCAGGCCGGGAATTCACTTTCCGGGCTCCGGCTTGTAGGGGAAAAGGGGGCGGGCCAAGTAGAAATAGCCATTGATAAGGCCTTGGTGAAGCGAGCCGAGAAGAGCCCGGATACGGACCGCATGACGTTCGCGCTCCAGTTCGTGGAGATGGATCGAGCGGAGAAGCAGGTCCTTGAGGAGTTCATCTTTTACTGCCAAAGGCGGCTTCTGAGGAAAAGGAGCGGCTTGACTCCGGGTATCCCGGGAGACCCTCAGGCATAGAGGTCCACCAGGGAACCTGTAAGGGCGGCCTGATTCGCAGGCCTGCCTCCTCCGTCATAGAGCCCGTCGAGCAGGTCACGGCACCCGAAACCCAGGAAAACCAAGGGCTCTTCCTTATGGGCAACGCTTCCGGTCCCAGCGCCTTTCCCATTCCATTGCTCCGGGAGGCGGGCTCCAGGAGGCATGAAAGCTGGGACCAGCGCTGTGGCTCGAGTGATATCCATTCGGCGGCCGCTCGGCTTGACGTGGTTGAAAAAGGGATTTCCCTTATATATAGCCGGTTAATAGACAAAAAACAAGTGAATATTCGCCGGGCTGACCGGTGAGAGGCGGCGTCGGGGTTTATTGATATGGGGGAAGCCAAATCGGTGCGAAGTAGATATCTCCGCGCGCTGGTAGGAGTTTTGGTGGTTGCGGGCCTTGGGTTCCTTGGCTATACGTACAAAGAGGAACTCTCAATACCCGTCTTGATCGAGCGGTTTACCACCAAGGGCGGGGGCTCGGAGATCAGCATCCCCTGCGTGGTCAACTATGAATCCAAAGTCCTGAGGTTGAAGCTGAACGTCTCCTGCCGGGACAAGGCACAGCGCTCGGAGATCAAGCGGAAGACCCCTCGCATCCAGCACGCCTTGATAAACACCCTCCGCCGGCCTGTTGTGGCCCGTCGCGTAATGGACCGGGACCTGGAGTCGGTAAGGGAGCATGTCTCCAGGGTGGTAAGCGCCCAGATGAGCAGTCCGGTCAAGAGCGTGTATCTGGAATGGTTTTTCCTGGACTAGATCAGGCCGCTTGAATCCAGCCGCCGACATGCGAAGGGCGGGGTGAACGGCGAGGCATCAGATCAGATCCGATATGGTGGTCCTCAGCATCTTGTCGGCGACCGCCTTGGCGTCCGCTTCATATGTCCCCTCCGAAATCTGCTCCTTGATCCTGGCCACCTTCTCGGCCCGGTCCGGGGGCCGGGCCTCCATGGCCTCCCTGGCGAGCCGTACTTCCACTGATGTAGTGGAGAGCTTTACTTCCGCCCCAGGCTCGGGTTCCTGAGGAGTGCCCCGGGTGGCTGCCTGCTCGGTCTCCCTGTTAACGGTGGTCTTTTCTCTGGCGCTCTCGATCACGTTTGCGCCTTGATAGATTTCGTCAATTTTCATGCTAGCACCCTCCGGCTGACTTCATTGGTCTTGGTTGTCTCCTGTCTTATCATTGACTGGGGCTTGTTTTCCCTCCGGCGCTCCCTGCCGGGGCTCCTCCGAACCCGGGGTGACCTGTGAGACCACCCTCTCGGATATCTTGTGGAGCATCTGCCGCTGCCGTGCTTCATTGGAGATATCCACTCGATCCGCGTAACGGCGCTCCGGATTCATCATCTCTTGGACGGAGGTGTTCCTCCGCTTGAGTTGGTCCGCATACACGCGAAGTACGTTTCGTATTTGATGAGTGGTAACCAACATCCTCCTCCTCAATCCCAGATATCGGCACTCCGGAGAGAAACTTTAGGATTTTTTCCATCCATTTTTGTTCAATCGTAACGGCTCACTTCTTGCATCGATAACGTGAAGCGGTCCGGACTGCCGGAGGGCCTCGGCCTTCAGCGGCGGGAAGCGCGGACGCCTTGGAGGAGGCACCACCGGTCATGGAGCTGAGCGAGCGGGATTTTAGAAACTTCAGTGATTTAATATACGAAAAGTGCGGCATAAACCTTCACCAGGGCAAGCGGGAGCTCCTCAAGGCAAGGCTGGCCAAGGTCCTCAGAAACTCACGGTTCAAGTCCGTCTCCGAATACTATGACTTCCTGATGAGAGATACCTCGGGGGACGCCTTTATCCCCCTGCTGGATTCCATTTCCACTAATCTGACCGCCTTCTTCCGTGAGCCCAAGCACTTCGAGTTCCTTTCCGAGACCGTGGTCCCGGAGCTCTTCGAGAAAGGCCCGAGTCGAGGCCGCAGGGAGATTCGCCTATGGTGCGCCGGGTGTTCCAGCGGGGAAGAGACTTACTCCATAGCAATCACCCTGATGGAGGCCTTGCCCGAGCGCCGCTGGCAGTACATACGCATACTGGGGACCGATATATCCACAAAGGTGCTGCGGACAGCCGAGCAGGGAGTATATGAGGCCGCTCGGGTGGAGAAAGTCCCCTACCAATGGCGTCGCAAGTACTTTCAAAAGGGCTTCAACCGCTGGGAAGGGTACTACAGGGTCAAGGCTCACGTGCGCGGGCTGGCGAGATTCCAGCGGCTTAATCTCATGGAACCCTTCTCCTTCAGGGAGGGATTCGACGTCATTTTCTGCCGCAATGTGATGATCTATTTTGACAAGAACACCCAGGAAAGATTGGTGAATCGGCTCTACGAGGTGCTGAAGGCCCCGGGCTACCTCTTTATCGGACACTCGGAGAGCCTTACGGGCGTGAATCACCGCCTGCGTTACATCCGGCCCAGTGTGTACAAGAAATGAGCCGTTAAAACCACTTCCGGGGAGCTCCGGCTCAACCGGCCAGCCTGTCTTTGTCTATTCCCTGCTTCTTTATCTTTTCCACCAAGGTGGTTCGGTTCATCTTCAAGAGCTTGGCGGCACGGTTCTTGACCCAATCCGCCTTTTCCAGGGCGTGAATTATGAGCTGGCGCTCGTACTCGTTGACCGCGTTGCTGAGGGAGAGGCCTTCCTCGGGTATTAGGCCCCCGTTGTCCAGGCCCAGGGCCAGCCCCTGGGCTATCTTCTCGGGCAGGTCGTCCAGTGTGATCCGATCTCCTTCCGCTAGGATCACCACCCGCTCTATGATGTTTTCCAGCTCTCTTACGTTGCCCGGCCAATCATAGTTCATCAGGGCCTTCATGGCCTCCTTGCTGATATCGATGGACCGGCCCTTCCTTGTCCGGGCCATGTTGTCCAGGAAGTGATGGGCTAGCAGGGGTATATCCGACCTCCTCTCCCTCAGGGCAGGGAGTGAGACCGGGATGACCTTGAGCCGGTAGTAGAGGTCCTCGCGAAAGGAACCGTCCTCCACCAGCCTGTCCAGATCCTTGTTGGTGGCGGCCAGTATGCGCACATCGCACTTTATGGTCTTTGCACCCCCCAGGCGCTCGAACTCCTGCTCCTGCAAGACCCGGAGCAGTTTGACTTGCAGGTGGGGGCTCATTTCCGCCACCTCGTCCAGGAATATGGTGCCGCCGTTTGCCATCTCAAAGCGCCCGATCCTGGTGCGGATGGCGTTTGTAAAGGCCCCCTTTTCGTGGCCGAAGAGCTCGCTTTCCAGCAACTCTTCAGGGATGGCCCCGCAGTTGACCGGGATCAAGGGCTTGTCCCTGCGCATGCTGTGGTAATGAATCGCGCGGGCGACCAGTTCCTTCCCCGTGCCGGATTCCCCCAGGATGAGCACGGTGCTGTCCGTGTCCGCCACCTTCTCTATGACCCTGAAGACCTTGCTCATGGGTAGGCTGTCGCCAATGAAGTTCTCGAACTTGTATTTCTTCCTCAACTGCTTCTTGAGGGCGATGTTTTCCCGCTTCAAGTCGCGGAACTCAATCGCCCTTTCCACCACGACCAGCACTTCCTCCATCTTGGCCGGCTTTGCCAGGTAATCCGAGGCCCCTAGCTTCATGGCCTCCACCGCGTTGCGGATGGTCGCATATCCGGTCAGTATGATCCCCACCGTATCAGGGTGATTGTCCACCAGGTACCTGAGCAGGGTCATGCCGTCCACCCGGGGCATGTTCAGGTCTATAAGGGCCGCATCATAAAATTCCCTGTCCAGCATCTCCTTGGCCACTTCACCGTCCTTGGCCGTGTCCACGGAGTAGCCCTCCCGGGCCAGGAACTCCTGGAATCGGTCCCTGATCTTGGGGTCATCATCCACTACCAGGATCTTGTTCTCCGCCATGTCCACCGCTCCGGGCGACCGCCGCCGGCTCAACCGGGAAGTCGCCAAAATGTTGGCTTAGTCCATAACCACGCCAATATATTAACAGCGAAATCTGGAATGGCAATCCATTTTTTGGTGTAGTGCCGTCAAACCATTGGCAAATTGAGGCGGGGTCTCTTCCTTTGAGCACTGGCCGGGGAGGTCCGGCTGGTGACTACCGCAGTGGGTGGCGGGTCTGATAAGCCGAGCCGGCGAGAATGACCTGCCTGCCGGTTCTTTTTTCCACATCGATCACCAGCGGCCCGAGCAGGTTGGCCGTGGCGCGGTGGGCCTCGCCCCGGGGTATGGTCACCACCGCCAGGATCAGGGGACTCCGGCCGTTCTCCCCCAGCACCCGGGCCCGTTCATCATGGGGCAGGTCCTCCAGGTAGTCGCTTTTCATCCTGTAGGGATTGATGAGTACGAAGGCAAGGTCAGGGTCTTCGGTGGATTGCAGCCACATGAAAGGGGATCCGGGCTTGTGCTCCAGCAGCACGAAGTTCCGGTGGTCGGGGAACCCGATCATGCCCTCGGGGAAGTGAATGACACGCCCGTTGTCTATCTCCATCTCTCCAAAGCGGGTGGTCTTGATCATACTCGTGTCGTTCATGATTGCTTCGGATCTCTCGGCCCTTCAGGGCCGTCCGGCAGGGAGTCCTGGAGGCTATCCAAGTCCGCGGGGGTCTTGGAGGCCTGGATGTTTTCCCTGGCTATGGTTTCAAAGATTTCAGTCCGGTTGACCGGCGTCTCCCTGGGCGCCTCTATCCCTATGCGCACTTGGTTCCCGCGGATCTCGAGCACGGTAACCGTAATCCTGTTCCCTATGGAAATACTCTCGTCCACCTTCCTGGTAAGTACCAGCACTGGCACCCTCCATGGCCCAGCACGACCCGTCAGCTCCTGCCGGCGGGATCCTCCGGCTCATTCTATAGGTAGTTGACCAGGCTGAGCTGCATGACCTTTGACGATGAGACCAGTGCCGCCTGGTAGGCAAGCTCCTTTGTCTTGAGATCTACCACCGCCTCTGCCAAGTCCGCGTCCTCCAGTTGTGACTTGCGCTCGGTGTAGGAAAGATCCAGGTCCTCGATGATGCTCTCCCGCAGGTCCAGCCTTACAGACCTGGCCCCGTTCTCGGCGATGCTGGAGTTGATGGAGTCCGAGTGAGCGTCCAGTTCTCCCATGGCCTTTTCTATACCTGCTACATCGTTCCCCCGCAGGCTGTCGGCAAGGTCGATGAGGGTTTCGAACATGTTATCGCCCCCGGGGGCTCCGAAGACGTCTCTTCCGTCCCGTCCAACCTCAACCTCCATGTCCTTGCCTATCCTGACCTTGAAGCCCGTATCGTTTCCCTCGTAGGCCACCTGCCTCTGGTCCCGGTCGTATACAAACGGTCCCGTGTCGGTCTTGGTGCCGGCGAACAGGTAACGACCGTCCACATCGGTGTTGGCCGCGCTGAGGACCTGCTCGATATAGCCTTCCACCTCTTGGGCTGCGCTCTCTCTTTGTGCAGGGCCCTGGGTTGCGTTTGCCATTTGAACAGCCAGGGCCTTTGCATCAGAAAGTATCTCCTGTGTCTGGGTCATGGCTGATTCTGCCATGTTCAACCAGGACCTGCCCATGACTATGTTCCTGCCCAGTTGCTCGATATTGGCCAGGGAGGAACGAAGGCCCAGCACAGTCACCTGTCCCACCGGATCGTCCGAAGCTCTGTTTATCCTCTTCCCGGAGCTTACCACCTGATTGGTGCGTATCATGGCATCGGAGGTCTGAAGGAGATTCCTCTTTATTGTGTCGTAGATGGTCTTGTTGGCGATTCGCATCCTATGCGTCCCCCCTGTCTTTCATCCAAGGTGACTCGCCCCGCCTCAGCGCATCTGGAGCAGGGTCTGAAACATCTCGTCCGCCGTGGAAACCAGCTTGGCGGCCGCTGAGTATCCGTGCTGGTACTTGATCAGATTGGTCATTTCCTCGTCCAGGTTGACCGCGGAAAGAGCATCCCTCTGTTCCATAAGTCGGCCCACCAGGACGTCGTTGTATTCCTTCTCCCGCTGGATTCCCTGGCTCCTGATCCCGACATCGCCCACTATGTAATGGTAGAATCCCTCCAGGGAGTCCGAGACCTCGGTCTTTATGGAATCTTCTTCGCCCCTCTCGTATCTGATGCGGTTGAGCGTCACCTGCCGCTCCCTGAGCTCGGTCATCTCCAATGCGTTGGTGTTGTCACCGGGCGCAAAGGCCCCTTCGCCGTCCACCCGGGCCGCCGCAATCAGCTCCTTGTCATTCTGGAGCACTGAGTTCATTGATATGTCCGCCGCCTTTTCCCCGTCAAAGAAGGTGTTTATTCCCAGCGCGGCCAGGACCCCGCTTGTGTCACCGGAAAAGGCGAAGCTGTACCCGTCATCCGCTGCCAGGGTCAGCTTGCCGTTCCCTTGGGAGGCGGTAAGAAAATCTGAGAGATCATTATTTATTTGGCCCACCAGGCTGTCGTTGGACCCATCGTCCAATGCCGTGCTGTTATCTATCGAGATATCCGATGTTTCCTGCAATTCTCCGTTTTCGTCGTAAACCGTGATGGTGAACTCCCCAGGACTTACGCGCTCCCAAAAGGCGAGGCCCGAGTCTTCCGAGGCCAGCTCCTCGGCCGGATTAGAGACCGCGTAGGTGGAGACGGCCTTCTCCATGGCCTTGAGGCCCACGCCTTGGGTGTGGATGCTGTTCACCTCCCAGATCAGGGCCTCAGCCAGCTCGTCCAGCTCGGCCGTGTACTTGGGCAGGATCTCGTCCCGCACCTCCAGCCATCCGCCGAGCTTGCCCCCTTGGATGTCGTCGGTTACCACCACCCGGTTGCCCCCGGAGCCCTCCCACTTGACCTCGCCCTCATCCATGCTCATTTGGTAGGAGTCGGTCTTGCTCACCAGGGTGTAGCCTTTCCCTGTTATGACCGTCATGTGTCCTTCCGCGTCTTCGAAAACCTTGACGTCAAGATACTGGGAGAGCTCTCGGATCACGGCGTCCCGTCTGTCCCTTAAGTCGTTTGCATCCGCAGTGACCTCCATGTTGAAGATCTGCTCGTTCAGCGTGGCCACCTGTGCTGTCAATTGGTTGACCTTGCCCACTCCGGCGTCTATCGAGAGGCCGAGTTCCTGATCAAATTGCCGGATATCGCTCCGGAGTTCCCGCAAGGTTCGGGCAAAGGACGAACCAGCCTCGTAGACAATGGTGCGCTCGGCCGGGCCCGAGGGGTTGTTGGCCAGGTCGTGCCAGGCGTTCCAAAACTTCTCGAAATGACTGCTCAAGCCGTTGCCTGAGCTCTCGTTGAAGATACCTTCCAGGACCGACATGTACTTGTCCTTCTCGTTCATGGCCGAGAGGTCGGACTGTCGTTCCCTAAGCCTGGTCTCCACAAAGCTGTCGCTCTGGCGGATTATCTTCTGCAGCTCCACTCCCCGGCCGAAGATCAGCCCGCCGTAAGGTGCAGGGGTCTTGGCCTCGATAACCGGGCTCTGGCGGGAGTAGCCCTCCGTATTCACATTGGCTATATTGTGCCCGGTCACATCCATTGCGTACTGTTGGGTCAGCAGGGCATCCTTGGCGGTGCTGAGTACCAGTCCTATTCCAGACATGGTCAGGCCTCCCTTTTGTAAAGGAGAGGGCGGGTCCCGAGGCGTCCGGATCCACCCGGCCGGTACCCTCGTGTTTCAGGCTCGCCTCCTGCCAGGATGGCTATCAGCTCGTCGAAAAAGCTCAGGGACTCCTTGATGAACCCTATGTTCTCCTCCGTCCTGCGGCGGATTTCCTCCTTGAGCCTTGAAGTCTCGGCGTCCGGAGCCCGCTCCTCGTCCGGGATTGCGCTCAAGGCCTCTATGATTCGCTTTTTCTCCTCCATAACCGCCCACAGGGCCTCCACGTCGATCTCCTTCAGGTGTTTCCTCTCGCGCTCCAGGCAATCCACCAGACCGCGGAAGAGATCCGCATCGCCGCCGGTGTGCCCGCATTCCTTGATCCGTTCACTGGTCTGCATTGGTCCTCCCCTAGGCGGTGATTCCGCTTTGGATGAATTCGAGACCGGGGGCCCTCAGAAGATATATCGGAAGAGCGCCCTCCGATCTCAAGAACAACTTTCTCACGCCTCGGGCCTGATTTGCCCGGGGCTCAAGAAGGCCACCGGATCCTGCCGGCGGCCGTGGCGGCGCACCTCGAAGTGTAGGTGTGCCCCGGTGCTCCTGCCCGTCGAGCCCACCCGGGCCACGGCCTCTCCGGCCTCCACCCAGTCGCCTTGCCTGACCAGGTTTTCCCGGTTGTGCGCGTAAAGGGTGGTCAGCCCCCTCCCGTGGTCCAGGACCACGACGTTTCCATAGCCTTCAGTGTATTCGCTTCTTATCACCCGCCCGGCCATGGATGCACGCACCGGCGTGCCTTCCCGGGCGGCCAAGTCCAGGCCGTAGTGGAACTTTCTTTGCCCGTCGATGGGGTCGTTGCGCCATCCGAACTCAGAGGAGACCGTGGCCCGCAAGGGCCACCCCGGCGTTGCAGGCTCGTGCAAGGTCCCGGGTGCAGCGGGCCCGGCGGCGGGGTCCTCCTCACGGCTCAACTGCCTGTAGAGGAGCTCGGAGAGGCTGTTTGCCCCTAGGCCGGCCATGGATTTTGCTAGCTCCTGGTCCAGGAGCGACTCGTAGATCTCCTCACCCGTCCCCCCGTGGAACAGGTCGCATTTCTGTACCGTATCCCGCATGCTCTTCAGGAGCTGATAGGTGAATATGCTCTCGAACTCCTTGCACGCCTTGCGAAGCTTGTCCTGCCTGGAGTCTTGCCCTTTGCCCGCGGCCGGGATATGGGCACCCGCTTCAATGCTTGGACCCTTCATCAGAACGGCTCCTCTTGTCGGCTTGCTCGGCCTTACATGATTTCCAGCTCGGCCTGGAGGGCCCCGCTGGCCTGTATGGCCTGGAATACGGTGATCAGATCGCGCGGGGAGACCCCGATGGCGTTAAGGGCCTTTACCACCTCTCCCAGGTCGGCCCCTTCGGGGAGGAGCATCAACTGCCGTTTTTCCTCGCTCACTTCCACCTCGCTCTCGTCGGTGACCACCGTCTCTCCCTCTGAAAAGGGCAGGGGCTGGCTCACTTCCTTGTCCTCCTTGATCAGCACGCTCAAGTTCCCGTGGGCGATGGCCACCGGCGAGATCCTGACATGCTCGCCCATGACCACGGTCCCGGTCCGCTCGGCCAGGACTATCCGGGCCTTGGTATCCGGGCGTACATCGATCTGTTCGAGCTCCGCCACCAGGGGGACCAGTTGACCCCTGAATCTCTCGGGTACGTTCACCCGGATGGTGCCTGCATCCGAGGGGACCGCCGCCCCTGAGCCCATGGTCCGGTTTATGGCCCCGGCCACCCTGAGGGCTGTAGTAAAGTCCGGGTTCTTGAGGCTGATTGTCAGCTCATCCAGGGTGTTGAATTCAAAGGGTATCTCCCTTTCTATGGTCCCCCCGTCCGGGATCCTGGCCACGGTGGGGTGATTCTTCTGCACTCCCCCGCCGGCCTGCCCCGAGGCGCTGAAACCGCCTACGAGGAGAGGGCCTTGGGCCAGGGCATAGACACGATTGTCGGCCCCCTTGAGGGGCGACAGGAGCAGGGTCCCTCCTTGAAGGCTCTCTGCGTCGCCGACCGAGGATACGAGGACGTCGATCCTGCTGCCCACCCGTGCGAAGGGAGGCAGGTCCGCTGTGATCATCACCGCGGCCACGTTGTCCACCTTGACTTTGTCGGGCAGGCTGTGGATTCCCAGTCTTTCCATCATGTTGACCAGGGTTTGTACGGTGAACTGGGTGCCGGCGCCGTCGCCGGTGCCGTCCAGGCCCACCACAAGGCCGTAGCCCACCAGTTGGTTGGTCCTGTTGCCCTTTATGTCTGCGAGATCCTTCAAGCGGACCGCCAGGGCGGGCGGTGCGGGCAGGATGTTGGAAATCGCCCAGGATCCCAGAAACAATATAGTGATTAGGGCACGGCGCCTGAAACTCATGGTCATCCTCCTCAGAAAGGCCATACGAAGTCCACGGCCCTCATCAACCAGCCCGGTCTTTGCTTGTCACTGACCGGCCCGCTGCCCGTGTACTCGATGGCGGCCTCAGCAATGTAGCTTGACAGGACAGTGTTGTCAGGAGAGATGTCGGCGGGCCTCACCAGTCCCGTCAGGGTTATGTATTGGGCCTCGTTGTTCACCTTGACTTTGCGGGAGCCCCGGATGAAGAGGTTCCCGTTGGGCGCCACCTCCACCACCCTTGCGGTGATCGAGGCGCTCATGCTCTCGTTCCTGGAGGTCTCCCCGGACCCGGCAAAGTCGTTCTCCATGGAGGCCTTGAACATGGCCTCGTTGTTGAAGCCGGTCGGGAAGCCCAACTCGCCGATCTTTCCCTCCCAGCCCAGGACGTTGCTGATTCCCGCATCTATGGTCGAGGTGCGGCCGGTCTTGGTGGCGGCCTTCTTGTTGGCCTTGGAGCTCTCCACGATGTTGACGGTTATCAGGTCCCCCACCTGGTGGGCCCTGAGGTCCTGGAAGTGGTTCCTGTACCGCGCCTCGGTCCAGAGGCCTGAGGCCGCGGTCGGGTCCGGCGGCTCCTGCCGGGCGACTGCGAGCGGCGGCTGCGGGGGCTGAGGAGGGGCGGTCAACGGCTCCCGCGGATCGTCCTTGAAAGGCGCGGCGGCGCATCCGCCCAGCAGGAAGAGCAGGGCAGGCAGAAAAACGAACAATCTCGGTCTCGAAGTCATGATCCTTTCCCTCTCGTTGCCCGTCCGGTCCGGGCACTCGTTGACCGGGGCGGATTATAAGCCCTCAAAACGTGACCGACACCCTCTCCGGGCCTTGGACCGTGGATAGTATCTCCTTGCCGCTCCTCAAGTTCCTGACCCGGATCCGCTCTCCGGAGCGCCCGTCTTCCAGGGCCTCTCCCAGGGTGGATATGCGCAGGATCTCGTTTTCAGCCACTATGGTGACCGGGCTTCCCTTGCGGATCACCGGCGGGTCCTCCACCATCCTCGCAGTCAGGGTCTGCCCCGGACGGATGCTCCGCAGCGCGCGCATACCCACCGCCCTGTCCATGTCCCTCAAGGCCTGGTGTCGTCTCGAGGTGGAGTTCACCCGGACCAGGGAGACATCCTCTGGCTGCACCAGGTCTCCTCGCCGGATGGGCCTTACCGCCCGGACCACCTCTCCGCTCACTGATATGCGGCCGGACAGAGGGATCCGGCGCACCCGGGACCCGTCCACGTAAAATGTCATGGTGGCGGAGATGTTACCCAGATAGTCTCCGTTGCCGTTTTCCCGTATGTCCCAGTGGAGGCTCCCCTCGGGGAGCGCTATGTCTTGCGGCGTGCTCAGGAGCTCTATGGTCATCTCTTCGCCGTCCCAGGGGGCGGAGTCCAAGATGTGCTCCTTGAAGAGCGCCTCTATGCGCTCGGCCGGGACTACCTGCGCGGTCCTTTTCACCACCAGAGCGGCAGGGGTCTCGAGGCTGACCCCATCTCCGTAAGCCGCAACCATGGACCCCACCTTGTAGTTGAGGAAGCGCCTGTTGAATCTCAACGTGTTGCCCGGGGCCGGCGCGGAGGCCACTTCCAGGCCCCTCAGCTCGGGCACCCTGGGATCTCCCGAAGGGTGAAATGAGGCTATTTGGCCCAGGCTCACGCTGTCTCCTCGGACCGTGGCCTGTCGCAACACCTTGATTTCCAGGTCCTTGCGCTGGGGTGAGCCCCAGGCGGGCGGGGCCGACAAGGCCGCCGCCAGAAGTATCGGCAAGAGAAAACTCATGGTACACCCGGCCGCCTTGGTCTTCATTGCTCTACTACCTCTTGATGTTGTTGGCCATTTGAAGCATCTCGTCCGCTGTCTTAATGGACTTGGATGCCACCTCGTAGGCACGCTGCCCGGCTATCATGTTGACCATCTCTTCCACCACGTCCACGTTCGACATCTCCAAATATCCCTGGGCCACCGTCCCCATGCCGTCCACCCCGGGGTTGCCCTCAACAGGGTCGCCCGAGGCCTCGGTGGGTCGAAATCTGTTGCCGCCCACGCTGAGGAGCCCTGCCGGGTTGGGAAAGCTGTGGAGCGTGAGCTGCGCGCTGGCGAGCTCCGTCCCGTCGGGACCCAACGCCACCATGTTTCCTCCGGGATCAATGGTGAAGTTGACGGTCTCCTGGGGGATGGCGAACTCGGGCTGCAGGCGTTCCCCTTCCGAGGTTACTATGTAACCCTCGCTGTCCATCTTGAAGGCGCCGGCCCGCATGTAGAGCTCCTCTCCATTGCTCAGAATTCTAAAAAACCCCTTGCCCTCAATAGCGAGGTCAAGGTCGTTTTTGGTCTGAACATAGTCTCCCTGAGACAGGATTTTCTGCACAGAGACCGGCTTGGTGCCCATGCCCACCTGAATCCCTGTGGGGATCTCTTCGCCCGCGCTGGTGGCAGCGCCAGGAGACCTCAGGTTTTGGTAGAGGAGGTCCACGAAGTCCGCCCGGCTCTTCTTGAAGCCGGCGGTGTTCACATTGGCCAGGTTGTTGGCGACAACGTCCATGTTGAGCTTTTGGGCTGCCATTCCCGAGGCGGCGGTCCAGAGGCTGCGTATCATTTTTTCCCTCCTCGTCGATTCAGCGTATTCGGCTTACTTCGTTAATGACCCTGTTATTGATTTCATCTATGACCTTGATTGCCTTTTGATAGCTCTCAAAGGCCCTCATGGAGTGAATCATGGAGACCATCTCATCCGCTATCTCCACGTTGGCGAGCTCCAGATAGCCCTGCTTGACCCGGGTTTCAAAGGGAGCTGGGGTCTCGGATCCTTGGGGCGCGGCAAACATTGCCCGTCCGACCCCCTGTATCGCTTCCGGTCGATCAAAGGACACGATATCCAGCCGGCCGGCCTGTTGCCCGTCGGCGTAAACAAAACCCGTGTCATCCACGGTGATCGGCGAATCGCCGATCTGCAGGGGGCCCCCGGCCCCCAGTACACGGTCTCCGTTCTGGGTGACCAGGAATCCCTGGGTATCTAGCTGGAAATTCCCCTTCCGGGTGTACCTCACGCCCTCTTGGGTCATCACTTTAAAGAAACCATCGCCGTATATGGCTAAATCCAAATGATTGCCGGTCTGTTTTATGTCCCCCTGCGTCAAGTCGAACCCGGTTCGGATCAGCTCGGGCGAGGCGGGGGCCGCTCCGGGGCCTCCGGTCCGTCCCTGCCTCTCGCCCGCCGCTCCATCGAGCATATCCTGGAAGGAGATACGTTGCTTCTTGTAGCCTACGACAGCGGCATTGGCGAGATTGTTGGCGATTACATCCATCCGCATCTCTTCCTTGAGACAGGCCTTTACCGAATCGATCATCCCTCGGTCCATGGGGTCCTCCAGGGAAATTGAAGTTTGAATGGTCTTGCTGCAATTCCCATACCGTTGCCCGGGGACATGCCTTGCAAAGTGGTCTCTTTATGAACATGCTGAAATAACATATATATTTCGGCAAGAGGCGGGACGGTCCCGCTGGAGCGCAGTGGCCTCTGGCCCGGCAGGGCTGAAAAGGTTTCCCCTCCGGGAAAAAACTGCCCCGGGCGGCGGGCTATGACTTCAGGGAGTTCGCTGACTTCCTTTAAGACGGTTGTTCATTCGGTAGGCAAAGGCGAGTATTTCGGCCACGGCTTGGTAGAGCTCCTGAGGGATTTCCTCGTAGAAGTCCAGTTGGATCAGGGCGCCTACCAAGTCCGGGTCTTCCGTGATGGGGATCCCTTGTTCTCGGGCCAGCTCGATGATCCTCTCGGCCACCCGACCCGCGCCCTTTGCCGTTACCCGAGGGGCGTTGTTCCGCTGGGGATCGTAGTCCAGGGACACGGCCTTTTTGAGCTTGTCAAACAAGGAAGTCTCTCCTCATGCCGTGAGATCCACCGCGCCCCGGTCCCGAAACGATTCCATGAACGGGGCCCACTCCGGCTCGTCCTCCCGTCTCTCCCTGCAGAATATCTCACCGGTTCGGATCCCTGCTTCTTCAAGGCTCCTTGTCAATTCCCACATGTGGGCGTTCATCATCCCCGCGGCTTCCGAGTCCCCCACAGTCAGGCGGACGCCCAAGACCGAGCTCGGGTTGAGAAGGAGCAGGGCGTCCAAGCGCCCCAGGGTGGTAAACTCCACGGAGAGGGCCAGGCGGATTCCTTGTTCCTCGTCCCCCGGTTGCTCCACGAAGATGTCCGCTCCCTTGAATCCCTCCTCGTCCCGGCCGGGAATGAACCAGTACCACCCGAGGTTTTCCTTGAGAGAAGAGAGGTTGAGCAACTGATCGTTCTCTATCAGATGAAAGGCTTGATCCACCCGGGCCGTCATGGCGCGGGCCGCTTCATGGGTGTTCTCCGCCTGCCGGAGGCCCTCGCGAAGGGCCGAGAGTATGCCTTTGAGGTCGGAAAGGGCGACCCGCTGAAACGATCCTTCTTTGCCTTGGACTATCAGCCGGGCCAGTCGGTGCTCCAGGAACATCCCGGACCTGAGGAGCTGTCGCCCCGTCCAGTCAACCGGACGTTCCGTGCCCCCTTGATAGACCAGCGCCGGGAGCCTGTTCCGGAGCGCCTCCAGGGAAGAGAGCGCACGGGCCGGGAGCTCCCCCCTTTTCGAGGCATCGGCAAGTGAGGCGAGGGTTCGCCCCAGGCTCATCCTGGCTCCGCGCCCCTCGGCCCAGAGCCTCAGCGGCTGGTTTTGGGGCGGTTCCCGGCCCTCCAGGACGTGGAGGACCGTTCGCCGCCCCGCCCGGTCCACCATGAATAGATAGCTCCGGCCGGGCTGAAGCCTTGTTGTTGCAAAGGCCGTTAACTTGGACCCGCGGGCCAGCACGGTCACCTCACCGCTCTCCCTGACCTGAGAAACCGTCCCCCGAAAAGTCTCCCCCCTTTCCAGGCGCAATCCCGGCCCGCCTCCGGGCTCACGCCGCTGGATGCCGGGAAGGATCGTCTTGTTGACCCGTTCCAACACGGCGGCCCTATGCATCCCGGCCGGCTTCGGTCTTGCCGAGCTTGAGGAAGAGATCTATCTCCCCCACCGAGATTCCCAAGTGCCGCGCCACTTCATTCTTGGTCATGCCTTGGTCGAGGAGCTCCCGGATGGATCCCGACTTGTCCCGCTCCCGGGCCTCACTGTAGTTGTCTCCTTTGGATACCCTGTCCGCCTGATCCAACAGGCGGCTGAACTGCTGGTATCTCTCCTCAGCCCTGGCCAAGGTCTCGTCCATGCGCCCGAGCAGGCGGCGGCTCAATTCGCGCTTCTGTTCCAGGTTCTCCTCAAGGTGGCGGGTTATCTCCTTGATTTCCGCCAGCAGGGCCTCGGGGCGGCCCATGTCCGGGGCTTCCTCCGGCTCCGAACCCTTTTGCCTCCTGTTGGAGCTTATGACCCAGACCAGCACCGCCACCATGATGATGTCGATTGCGATCTGCACTATGATCCAGAGCTTGATATCCATATCAGAGAAGCGACACTCCCTTTACGACCACCCGCATCTCGTCCGGACGAATCAGCTCCTGGAGGACCTTTCTCGCTTCGGAGCGCAGCTTGACGGACTCTTTGGTGATGTCCTCGCTCTTGGACGCCGCTTTGGTGATGCCTTTGAAGAGCATGTCTCGGACCTCCACCCTCCTCTCACTGAACCGCCGGGATGCGCGCCCGTCCCAGACCACGCCCAGGCTCAGACGCGCCATCCTATTATTCCGCCCCTCCGGCAGGAGAATGAAAAACGGGGCCAGGTCTTGTTCCAATAGAGCTCGGCCCGAACCCGGCCCGGTTGAGATCGAACCAAGGGCCTCCCCGCTCCCGCCCTGGTCGGTGCCCGTTGTCTCCAGGGCGGGCAGGAGCCAGAGGAGCGCTCCCCCTCCCAGCACCAGCAGGGTGAGAACCCCTATACCCGCTGCAAACAAACGTCTATTGTGGAGCAGGCCCCGCAGCCGGTGGCGCACTTCGCCGGTGTCACCGGACCGGGGGTCGTCTTCCAGGGCCTCCCCGTCCTCGCCGTTGGCCTCGGCTTCCAGCTCCGAATCCTTGGGATCCATCATCTCCCCGTCCTCGGACGGTTTCCGGGAACCGTCACTTCTCCGCCTGGAAGTAAGGCCTCAGGCCCGCCCTGAGCCTCAGGACGGCCTTGGTGTGGAGCTGTGAAATCCTGGATTCGGTATAGTCCATGATCTCACCGATCTCCCTCATGGTCAGCTCCTCGTAGTAGTAGAGGGAGACCACCATCCGCTCGTTTTCCGGCAGGCCTTCTATGGCCTTGGCCATTACATCCCTCAGTTCGACCAGATCCAGGGACTCGGACGGGGTCTGCTCCGAGATCCCTTGCTGGAGCAACTGTCCGGCCTCCTCCTCGCAGATCACCGAGATCCCCCGGGTCTCGTCGATCAGGTTGTAGAACCCATCCAGGTCCATGCCCAACTCACAAGCCACCTCCTCGTCTGATGCAGGGCGCATGTACTCGTTTTCCACTTTGCTGTAGGCCGCCTCCAGTCTGCGCGCGTTCCGCCTCACCGAGCGCGGGACCCAGTCCATGGAACGCAGCTCGTCCAGCATGGCCCCACGGATCCTGAACTCGGCGTAGGACTTGAAAGCCACCCCCTTGTCCTCGTCGAACTTGTCCACCGCGTCCAGCAGGCCCATGATCCCGGCGCTGGTAAGGTCCTCTTGATTGACGTGTTGAGGGAGACGCATTGCCAATCTCCCGGCAATGGTCTTGACCAGGGGGGCGTACTCCAGGATGAGCTTCTCGCGGTGGGCGGCATCTCCTCTAGACTCGCCGCTGTAGCCCGATTCCGAGTATCTCTTCAGCTTTTTTAGGGCCGGATTAGACGACATATGCCCGTCCTGTTCATTGTTCCAGGAACCTCTGCCAGAAAAAGCGGATATCCCCTTCCAACACGGCCCCTTCATTGCTGGAGAGCAGCGTCCCTGCCAGCGCCCGGATGTGCCTGCTAGCCGCTGCCTCGGGGTAGAGCTCGAGCACGGTCCGCTGTCTCCTTATGGCGGCCGACATCTGCCGGTCATAGGGTATCCATCCCACGTAGTCCAAGGACGGCGAGCCCAGAAACTGGTCCACCACCAGGCTCAGATGGCGGTAGATCCGGTTTGCCTCGTTCCCGTTCCTGGCGGCGTTGACCAGGATCTTGAACCTCTTCTGTTTGTACTTGCCGGTAAGCACCTTGATCAGGGCATAGGCGTCGGTGAGGCTGGTGGGCTCATTGGTCACCACCACTACCTTCTCCATGGCAGCGAAGTTGAAGTACATGACATTCGAGGAAATGCCGGCGCCCGTATCTATCAGGAGCACATCGAAGCTGTCCTTCAATGCGTCCAGTTCGTCCAGCAGGAAGAGCCGCTGGGAGCTGTCCAGCTCGGTCAGCTCCGGTATGCCGGAGGCGGCCGGGAGGAGCTGGAATCCGCCCGGCCCCCGGACTATAATCTCCTCCAGGGTCCGCTCCCCCCTGAGCAGATGATAGATGGTATAATGCGGGTTCAACCCCAGCATTACGTCCATATTGGCCAGACCCAAATCCGCGTCCAGGACCAGGACCCGCTGACCCATCCGGCAGAGGGCCAGGGCGAGGTTTGCCGCGATGGTGGTCTTTCCGACGCCCCCTTTGCCGCTGGTGACCGAGATCACCCTGATGCCCCTCGAGGAGGTGCCGTGTTTCGTTCGATCCGGGGCCTGTCTTTGGGTTGCCTTAAGCTCCGCCATGTGATCCTCGACCAAGGACCTTAGGCCTGTTGCCTGATCCATGCTCTCCTACCTCATTGTTATTCCGGGTAAATGCGGCCTTGCCGTTCAGACTGCCCAGCATGAGACCGGCAAGGCGCTTCTTGGTTGCGGATTCAATGTCTTCGGGCACCTGCTGCCCGGTGGTGAAATACGAGACCGGCTGGTCTGCGGAGGCCAGAAAATTAATCATGGGCGAGATGTCCTGCGCCTCGTCAAGCTTGGTGAAGATGGTGCTCCGGTAGGGCAGGCGGCCGAATCGCTCCGCCGCCCTGAGAAGACTCCCGAGCTGGGTGGTGGCGCTGAGTACCAGGAAGTGATGTATGTCGTCTCTGTCCTTGAAGATCCGGTAGAGCTCTTCGATATCCTCTTCATGGTTGGGACTTCGGCCCGCTGTGTCTATCAAGACCAGTCGGGCATCGCGGCTGCGGGCAAGGGCCCTTTGCAGCTCCTTTGGGCTGGAGGCTATCTCCAGGGGTATGTTCATTATGCGGGCATAGGTCTGGAGCTGGCTCACCGCGGCGATCCTGAAGGTGTCCAGGGTGATCAGGGCGGTCGGGATTCCCTGTTTTACCGCTTTCAGCGCGGCAAGCTTGGCCAGGGTGGTGGTCTTCCCCACCCCGGTGGGCCCTATGAAGGCATAAACTTCCCTGTCCTCCCGCTCTCCCCCGGGGACCCTGACCCTGATGCGCCTCAGCACCCTGCGGAGGGCGTCGTGGAGTATGGCTGCGTCGGTTTGCTCCTCCGGCCTGGGGCCTTCCCTGGCCTCCCTCATCAGGTCCTGGATGAGCTCAGGGCTGAGGCCCATGGCCCGGAAGTGCCCGTAGACGGAACGAATGTAGCCGTCGAAGTATATTTCCGGAGACAGCCCTCTTTCCGTGTCCGCGCTCAGGATGGCGGCCTTGATTTCTCTCAGCTCGGCCTCCAGAGTCGCCCATCTTTCCATCATGGATGAATGATCCGGTGTTCCGGCGGCCGCACCCGACGTAGTGATCACGGGGGCGTCGTAGTCCACTGCCGCTGTGATCTCGATTTTCCAGCTGTACCCGCCGTTGTTCCGCTCGGGTACTTGCACACTGCGGGTTCGTAGGACAACGGCCTCGGGTCCCATCTCCTTTTTCGCCAGCCGCATCGCCTCCTGGGCGGTGTCAGCTATGAATCTCTTGATGTTCATTTCTTGTCCACCCGAACCTCGTCCACAGTCTCAACCTGCAATCCACTGGGGATCTCGTTGTAGGAAAGCACTGCCAGGGGCAGTTGGAATCGCTCGCAAAGCTTCCTCAAGTGCCTGCGTATGGCGGTGGAGCAGAGGAGGACCGGCTGGTCGAGCTTGACTGAGGCCCGCTCCACGGCCTTCTTGACCGCCTCGATTATTCGATTGGCATGCCCCGGGTCCATTGCGAGATACGCGCCGTACTCGCTCTGATTGATCCCCGAGGCCACGGATTCCTCCAGGCCCTGGCTCACCGAGAGCACCCTGAGTACGCGGTCCTTCGCCATATAGGGTTTGATCAGGGACCTTGCCAGGCGCTGCCGCACGTACTCTGTCAGGAGATCCGTGTCCTTGCTCATGGGCGCGTAATCGGCCAGGGTCTCCAGGATGGTCAGCATGTCCCTTATGGAGACCTGCTCCCTGACCAGGTTCTGTAGGATCTTCTGGACCGCCCCCAGGCTGAGCAGGCCGGGGACCAGCTCCTCGACCACCCTGGGGTTGGTCTCGGAGACCTTGTCCAGGAGGCGCTGTACCTCCTGCCTCCCCAGGAACTCGTAGCCGTCTCGTCGCACCACCTCCGAGACGTGGGTGGTGATCACGCTGGCCGGATCCACCACGGTGTACCCGGCGAACTGTGCGTCCGATTTTTTGTCCTGGGCCACCCATAAGGCCGGGAGCCCGAAGGCCGGATCCTTGGTGGGAATTCCCTCGACCTTGGACTTCACGTCGCCCGGGTCGATGGCCAGCAGGTGATCCGCCATGACCTCGCCCCTAGCCACTTCGTTCCCCTTTATGCAGACCGCGTACTCGTTCGGCTTTAGCTCGAGGTTGTCCCTGATGTGTAGGGAGGGCATGACCAGGCCCATCTCCAGGGCGAATTGCCTCCTCAGGGAGCGGATCCTCTCCAGCAGATTCCCTTGGGCGGTGCTGTCCACCAGGGGGATCAAGCCGTAGCCGATCTCGAGCTCCAGCATGTCGAGGGGGAGAAGGCTTTCCACCTGCTCGGGGCCGGCCTCTTCCGGGGGCTGCTCTGCCTCTTCCTCTGCCTCTTCGGCCCTCTTGACCTGCGCACCGGTAAGTACACGGCCGAAGAGAAGGACAGAGCCGGACAGGAGCAGGAAAGGGACCATGGGCATGCCCGGGGCCATGCCGAAGAGGAAGATGATCCCGGAGCCTATCATCAATGCGCGGGGATTCACCCCGAACTGATGAGCCAGCTCGCTGCCTATGTTGCCTTCGGCACCCGCCCTCGTGACCAGGATGCCGGCCGCCGTAGAAATGACCAGGGCCGGGATCTGGGATACCAGGCCGTCTCCGATGGTGAGCAAGGTGTAGTTCTGGACCGCGGTGGAAAGATCCAGCCCCATCTGGAGTATCCCGATGATCAGACCGCCCATGATGTTGATCAGGGTGATTAGTATCCCGGCGATGGCGTCTCCCCGCACGAACTTGCTTGCGCCGTCCATGGCCCCGTAGAACTCGGCCTCCTTGGCGATTTCGGCGCGGCGCCTGCGGGCCTCGGACTCGTCTATGAGTCCCGCGTTGAGGTCCGCGTCTATGCTCATCTGCTTTCCGGGCATGGCGTCCAGGGTGAACCGGGCGGCCACCTCGGCTATGCGCCCCGCCCCCTTGGTGATGACCACGAAGTTTATGACCACCAGGATGACGAAGACCACCAGACCCACAGTGGGGTTCCCCCCGACCACGAACGCCCCGAAGCTCTTGATTATCCTCCCGGCCGCCAGGGGGCCGCTGTGGCCGTTCAGGAGTATCAATCTGGTGGAGGCTATATTGAGAGACAAGCGAAAGAGGGTGGTGACCAGGAGCAGCGACGGGAAGACTGAGAAGTCCAGGGGTTTTACCGCATATATGGTGAGCAGCAGGACCAGCACCGCCACGGTGATGTTGAAGGCCAGCAGGACGTCCAGGACCCCGGTGGGGAGAGGGATTATCATGACCATGAGGATGGCCACGATGCCGACGGAGATGCCTATGTCAACATTGGCCCCTACAGGTTGCCCTTTCCATGGTAGCTTGATCACGTCCATAAGGCGTTTTTCCCATCAGGGGGGGTATTCCGCTCGCCCGTCCGCCGGCTCACGAGGACATACGCCCCGCACCCCCTTTGTTCTTGAGCCCGTAGACGTAGGCCAGTATTTCAGCCACTGCCTGATACGTCTCCGCCGGGATCTCCTGCCCGAGATCCAGTTGATACAAGTTCTGTGCCAGGGGTTTGTTCTCGATCACCGGCACCTCGTGCTCTCGAGCGATCTCCTTGATGCGCTCGGCCAATCTCTCCGCCCCCTTGGCCGCCAGGACCGGCGCATGCATTCGCTCCGGGTTGTACCTGAGGGCCACTGCGAGGCGGACAGGGTTGGTGATGATAACGTCCGCCT
Organism: uncultured Desulfobacterales bacterium; assembly: GCA_964647905.1. Classification (GTDB taxonomy): domain Bacteria; phylum Desulfobacterota; class DSM-4660; order Desulfatiglandales; family HGW-15; genus CAZYJR01. The sequence continues at coordinate 34,502 of CAZYJR010000022.1, forward strand.
TGGGAACCTCCTCCATCATCCGCTTTTGGGCCATCTCCCTCTGTATGGAACGGATGCGGCTCTTTACTATGGGGTCTCCCTCGGTCTGTTTGTATTCATCCTTGACCTCCTGTTTGGTCATTTTCAGGCTCTGTTCGTGCTCCCATCTCTGGTAGAAGTAGTCCAATACCGCCAGGATGGTTATGACCCAGCAGCACTTGATCATCACCCGCATGGCTTCTGAGCCCAGCAGAGACATTATCTGGCTTGAGTCTTGATATATAAGAGGCATCAAACGGTCAAAAGCCCCCTTGAGGGTGCTGGCTGCGGCCCATCCCACTATGATGAGTTTGGCAACGGATTTTCCGAGCTCCACCAGGGAGCGCTTGGAGAAGAGCCTCTGGAGGCCCGAGATCGGGTTTATTTTTGACGCTTTCGGTGCCAACGCTTCGACACTGAAAATCGCTCCGGTCTGGAGGTAGTTGGCCAGGATGGCCACTGCGCAGAGGGCCAGCATCACAGGGAGCACCAGCCAGATGAATACCTTTACGTTCTCCAGGAGGTAGCCGGTCAAGTCGTGGGTGCCGCCTGTCAGGGTGGGGATGTAGAGTATGGTGTGCTTCATTATACGCCCGAGCTCCAGGACCTTGTCCTGCCCTTGAAAAAAGAGGTAGACCACCCCGGCTGTGAGGACCGCGATGGAGCTGAGCTCCCGGCTCTTGGCCACCTGGCCCTTTCGCCTGGACTCCTCCCGCCTCTTCGGGGTCGCTTGCTCGGTCTTTTCCTGGAAACCGCTCTCAGGCATGGGGATTCCCTGATCACATCATTCTAAGGAGCTGTATCATGGCTGTTCCCATCTCCCTGGTAAGCCCGGTGAGAAACGGGGCAAGGTTCCTGAGCAGGAGCCCGAAGAGAAACAGACCGATCCCTATGTTCACCGGGAACCCGATCATCAGGATATTCACCTGCGGTACGGTCCTCGCCACTATGCCCAGGCACAAATTGCTGAGGAACAAGGCCACCACTATGGGGGCGGCGATCTTGAGCCCCGCCAAAAACATGCGTGCGGTGATCCGGGCCAGCGCCTCGGTCAAGCCCGGGTGAAACGTCATCCCGCCCGGCGGGACCAGGTGGAACGAGGCCGCCATTGCGTGCACCAGAGTGTGATGGCCGTCGGTGGCAAAGAACAGGAGCACGGTAAAGAGGTATAGGAATTGACTGAGGGCGGTGCTCTGCACCCCGGTGGCCGGGTCTATGGCCCTGGCCATGGAAAACCCCATCTGAAAGCTCATTATCTGCCCGGCCAGTTGCACCGAGGCGAATACCACCATTACTCCAAACACGGCCGTGAGCCCCATCAGGACCTCGGAGCCCACCGCCAGCAGGAACCCCGGGGCTGTCAGTGGAAGCCATTCAGGGGCCGGGACCACCGGGAGCATTACAATGGCCAGCACAAAGGAGAGCCCGGCCTTCCAGAGGCCCGGGACGCCGCGGGCCCCGAAAAGAGGCATAAGGAACACGAATACGCTCACCCGGATGAATACCCAGAAAAAGCCGTTCAGTTGGTCGAACGTTTCCAATTCAAAAGGCATTGGCCGTCCTCGTGTTCCTTCGGGCGGCACCCCTTGCGGGCGTCCGGGCGCTAGCGGATGACCTCGGGGATGCTCTGAATCACATGACTTGCGAAGTAGGTTATTTTATTGAGCATCCAAGGCGAAGCAGCCAGCAGGGCCAATAACACGGCCAAGATCTTGGGGACAAAGGAGAGGGTCATCTCCTGGACCTGGGTGGTGGCCTGTAGGATGGCCACCAGAAGGCCGACCGCCAGCCCCACTCCAAGGAGGGGTAGGGAGAGGAGGAGGACCATCTGTATGGCCTCGCTTCCCAGTGAAATTACGTACTCCGTAGTCATCAGCTCAAACCTCTCCTCATTTGACGGCACGCGGGCCTTCCCGGCCCTCTCAGGAAAAGCTCTTCACCATGGATCCCACCAGCAGATACCAGCCGTCGGTGAGCACGAAGAGCATCATCTTAAAGGGGAGCGAGACCATGAACGGCGGCAGCATCATCATGCCCATGGAGAGGAGTACGCTTGCCACCACCATGTCGATCACCAGAAACGGGATGTACAGCAGGAACCCTATGCTGAACGCGGTCTTGAGTTCACTGATGACAAAGGCCGAGACCAGGACCGTGGTGGGGATCTCCTCGTAGTCCGAGGGTTTTTCCGAGCCCGAGATGTTGATGAAAAGAGAGAGGTCCTTCTTCCGCGTCTGCTTGAGCATGAACTGCCGGATGGGCTGAAGCGCCTCCCTTATGGCCGTCTCCTGTGAGATCTCCTCAGCCAGGTAGGGCTGAAGGGCCCGTTCGTTTATCTCCTCGTATACCGGCGACATGAGGAAAAAGGTCAGCAAGAGGGCCAGTCCTATGAGTATTTGGTTGGGCGGCATCTGCTGGGTACCCAGTGCGTGCCGCACCAGGGAGAAGACCACGGCCAGCCTGGTGAACGAGGTCATCATTATCAGGATGGCAGGGGCCAGGGAGAGGACTGTGAGGAGAAGCACTATCTGGAGCAGTACCGAGACCTGCTCCGGGCTCTCCGCGCCCTGGACTCCCAACTGAAGAGAGGGCAGGGGCGGGAGATCTTGGGCCCAGAGCAGGGCCGGTGCGGCCGAGAGAGCGGCTGTGAGAAGGGCTGCGGCGCCTCTTCTTAGGCATGTCTTTCTCCCTGCTCTCATGTCTTCACTCAGCCCCCGGGCCCTGGTTGATCGGTCGATGCCTCTGCGCCCGTCCTTCTCTTCAATATGGAGCGGAAGTCAGCGCCGCCCCCTTCTGTCCGGGGCGGCGCACCCTCGGGCCGTTCCATGGAAGTCAGGAGCGTCACGGTGTCCGCCCCCACTCCAACCACCAGCCATCTGTCCAGGACCTCCACCAGTGCCACGGCCCGCTTGGGGCCCAGGCTGAGGGTGCCCAGGAGACGCATGTCGGGGGCCCTTCCGCCCGCCGCCCCCAACCTGAACCTCTTGATGAGGTAGAACAGGCATATGATGATCCCCAATACGACCAGCAGGGCGCCCACTGTCTTGACTGCGCTGGCGGCAAGGTCTCCGGTCACTCTTTCGTCCCCTCTCCCTCGGGTCTCTCGTTCATGAGAGCCTCTTGACCCGCTCGCCCGGGCTGATGATGTGGGAGAGCCGCACGCCGAATTTGTCGTTTACCACCACCACTTCCCCCTGGGCCATCAGCTTGTGGTTTACATAGATGTCCAGGGGCTGGTTGATCAGCTTGTTCAGCTCCACCACCGAGCCTTGGCTTAGTTTCAACAAGTCCCCTATGGGCATTCGGGTCCTGCCGAGCTCCACCGTGATATCCAGGGGTATGTCGAGCAGAAAATCCATGCTCTGGGGCTCGTCTTCATCCTGGAACCCCGGCTCCATCTCGGCGAAGTCCACGTCCTGGGCCGCGGCCGCACTCCCGCTGTCATTCATGGATTCGGCCGTCATGTTCTTTTCCTGTTGCGCCATCGGATAACCCTCTCTCCCTTCACAATGCGAGCGTAACCGGGCCTCTCACGCCGCATTGGAGACTGACCCTTCCACCTTGAAGACCTTCCTGTTCCTTGCCCTCCCGGCGTAGCCCCGGAATTTGGGAATCCTTTCCAGATAGCCGGTGAGGGCGCTCTTATAGCTGTTGTTCAGTATCAAGATGTCCCCCTCCTTCAGGTTGAGGAGGTCCCGGATGGACAACTGGGTGGAGCCCAGATCCACTGTCAGCTCAAGCGTGGTCTGCTTGATCCTCTCCCGTATGCTGTTGAACCACAACGGGTCTCCCTGGCCGTCCTCCTCCTTCTGGTAGCCCCCGGCCAGCTTGTGTCGTATGGGCTGAAACGCCGAGTAGGGGATGCACACGGTCACCGATCCCAAAGGCTTGGCAAGCTCGATATCGAACTTGACCGAGACCATGTACTCATCCGGGCGCACCACGTTGATGACCATGGGATTGCTCTCCGACCTGATGAACTCGGTCCTTACCGGATGTATGTCCTCCCACGAATCCATGAAGTTCGTGAGGGCAATGTGGACCACCTTCTCGATGATCTTGTTCTCTATCGGAGTGAAATCCCGCCCCTCGATCTTGGTGGACTTGGTGCCGCGCCCCCCGAAGAAGGCCTCAACCAGGTTGAAGACCAGGTGGCTCTCTATTACCAGTATCCCGGTCCCCCGCAGGGGATCCACTTTGAACAGGTGAAGGCTTGTGGGGATGGGAAGAGACTGCTTGAAGTCCTTGAACTTGATCATCTCCGGGGATCCGGGCGAGACCTCCACCATCTTGCGGATGGACGTGGAAAGGGCCCCTTTCATCCTCTGGGCGAAACGGTTGTTCACCACGCCCAAGAGGGGCATGCTGCCCTTGATGTCCCTTTCCTGGGTGGTCCAGTCGAAGAGCTCCAGTTCCTCGTTCTTCTCCTGGGGCTCCTGCTCGGTCTCGATCTCACCCGAATCCAGACCGCTGAGAAGTGCGTCCACCTCTTCCTGGGACAATAACTGGCTCACGACTTCATCCCTCTCGCTCGGGCCCCGCCGACCGGGCGGGGCTATTGCACTATGAACTCGGTAATATATATGTTGGTGATCTCGCCGGTGTTCAGGTACTGGTTGAGCATGGCCATGATCTCCGCCCTGAGCTGGTACTTGCCCTCCAGCTCTCTGACGTCCTCGAACGACTTGCTGCTCAGGATGGTCAAGATGGTGTCCCTGAACTGAGGGAGCCTCTTGTCTATTTCGGGGACGACCTGGGCGCCGTCCAACTCCAGCTCCAGCTTGGCCTTGAGAAACCTCTTCCCCCTTGGATCCGCCAGGTTCACTATGAAGGTCTCCAAAGGATATATGGGCCCTATGTCGACTCCCTTGCCCTCGGTGGTGGCTGCGGCCTCCTCGCCCCCTCCTGCGAGCCCGCTTATCAAGCCGGTCTTCAATATGAAACCCACCCCGCCTGCCAGCAGGAGCACGGCAAAGGCCGCAGCCGCCAGCTTCAGGGTCCCCTTCCCCTTGCCCGCATCCTGGGCGCCGTCGTTCTCTTCCTGGACTTGCTTCTTCTCAGCCATTGATATCGCTCCCTTCTTGAGGCCTCATTCTTCCCGAAACACGACCCGGCCTGTTACTCGAAAGAGGTCTCCCTGAGCTGGGGCGGGAGATAGGCGTTGAGCTTCTGCTCCAGCAGGCGCGGGTTGTCGCCCTTGGCAATGGACATGATGCCTTCCGCCATCAGCTCCTTCATCATCACCTCTTCGCTGCTCCGGTTCCTCAGCTTCCCGGCTATGGGCAGGAAGAGGACGTTGGCAAGGAGCGCTCCGTAGAACGTGGTGAGCAAGGCCACGGCCATGGCCGGTCCAATGGTGCTCGGGTCGTCCATTGTCTGGAGCATCTGCACCAGGCCGATCAGGGTCCCGATCATGCCTAGGGCAGGGGCGAAGGTCCCCAGGGTGGTGAAGATTTCGGCCCCCAGCTTGTGCCTGTCCTGTATGGAGACGATCTCGGTGTTCAGGATCTCCTTTATGGCCCCGGGCTCCAGCCCGTCTATGGAGAGCTGGAGCCCTTTTCTCATGAAGTCGTCCTTCATGTCCCCCACATTGGATTCCAAGGCCAGGATTCCCTCCCTGCGGGCGGTGCCGGCCAGGGCCACGAATTCGGCGATCAGGTCCTTGGCGGTCTGCTTCCGGTGGAAAAAGGCGTTCTTGACCACCCGTACGACCTTGAGCAGGTCGGGCAATGGGTAGTTGATCAGTGTGGCTCCCAGGGTCCCTCCCACCACTATCATCAGACCGGGGATGTTGAGAAACAGGGTGAGGCTGCTCCCCATCAGGATGGCGCCGATCACCAGGGTGAAAGCCGAGAGGATTCCTATTAGGGTTGCTATGTCCATTAGGGCGGTTCTCCACTAGAAGAGCGTTCCCGTTCCATGCCCCTCTAGGTAAAGCAACCTCTGTGCCATTTACGGGGATTCATGCCCGGAGCGGTGCGGCCGGCTCGGAAAGGCGGTGTTCGTTGGTTTGAGAAGCGGGTTTCGCCGCGTCAAGGGCGTCATGCTGCTCACCCGAGGGAGGGCCGCCGGCCTGGAACCGGCGGCCCTCCTGGATGGTGCGGCCTCGGGCGGGCCTTTTCAGTCAAGATCTTGACGGTAAAGGCCCCCAGCGGAATCTTAACGTTTGAGGTTGATCAGCTCCTGGAGCATCTGATCGGTCACCGTGATGATCTTCCCATTGGCCTGGAAGCCGCGCTGGGTGGTGATCATCTTGACGAACTCGTTGGCGATATCCACATTGGATTGCTCCAGCGAATTGGGAGCGATGTCCCCGCATCCGTTGGTGCCGGGGTGATAGGTCGGGGCCTCGCCGCTCAGCCTGGTCACGCTGAAAAGATTCCCCCCCACCTTTTTGAGCCCCAGTGGATTGACCACCTTGGCAAGGGCCACCCTATAGAGCGGTATCACCTCCCCGTTGGAGTAAACACCGGTGATCACACCGTCAACGTCGACATTGACTCCCTGGAGATCGCCCGCCCCGTAACCGGTGGAGCTCTGGAACACCGTGGTGGAGGACTTGCTGAACTGGGTGGTGGTGAGGGAGTCGTTGGTCCAGGTCCCGGCCCCGTCCGAGTATGCACCGAAGTTAAGGCCCACCGCCATATCCACGCCGTCTATGAACTGAGATGTAAACTGCAGGTACCCGTCATCACTGGTTGTCGCCTCGCTCCAAGAATTGAGAGTCTCATCGTCAGGGATCTCCATGGTGATTCCGCCGCCCGGGTCTATCTTGCCCGAGCTCTCCAGGAACGAGAGGGTTCCCCGGGCGAGCAGTCCGGCTGCCTCACTTCCCTTGAATCCGCTGCGCTCCTCCTCGCTGGGGTGGCATGTCACCAAGTACTCCCATTGGTGGTTTGTTTCACCCTTGTCAAAGAAAACGGTGACATCATGAGCTTCGCCCAGGGCGTCGTAGACCTTGACCGAGCTCTGGTACAGGTAGGAGTTGGCTCCCATGGGTGATTCCGTATCATTGCCGTCCCATGACTCTTCCAGGGGTTGGTCGTTTGCTTTATCAGCGCCTTCGTCCAGATTAACAATAAGCCTTATTTGATCGCTCGCCTGAGGGGAAGAGGTGAAGGAGTCCAGCTTTATGTCTGTTATGGATCCTATGTCCTGTCCGTTTTCGTCAAGGCCCCAGCCCTGTACCACGTAACCCTCAGGATTCACCATATAGCCGTCCTTGTCGAATCGGAAGTTCCCCGCCCTGGTCAGAAATGTCGAGTTGGATTCGCTCTCTCTTGCCACGAAGAATCCGTCACCACCTATGGCGAGGTCCGTGGTGCTCGAGGTCGTCTCGAATGATCCCTGCTGGAAGCTCTGGTACACGTCGCTCAGCGTTGTTCCCTTTCCCACCTGGCTGGTGCCGGCCTGGGTGGCTATGGACTGGCTGAGGAGATCCTGGAACGTGAATGTGCTCCCCTTGAAACCTACCGTGTTTACGTTGGCGATGTTGTCCCCGATCACCTGCATGGCTTCGCCCAGTGAGCCCAGCCCACTGATCCCCGAAAAGAGTGCGCTAGAGAGTGCCATGGTTTTTACCTCCTATATGGTTGTTTGTGCTAAATAAAACTCGGTCAAAAACACTGCCCGGCCGGATCAGGACTCCCCGCCCGAGGAACCAGGGGCCCGGATGTCAGCCACCTTGTTGAACTCCACAGGGGTCCCGCCCACGTAAAGCACGGGCGATTCCCCGTCCATGCGGATGCGGTCCACCCGCCCCATTATCCTGGTCTGCGGGGTGACCTTGTCCCCGTAGCCGTCCACTCCGATGACCTCGAAAGAGTAGCTCCCGGAGGGCATGCGATCGCCCGCGTCGTCCTCCCCGTCCCACACGAACTCATGAGGCCCGCTCCCCAGATACCCAAGAGAGAGGTGTCTGACCTCATTGCCTTGGGCATCACTTATCACCGCGGTGCAAACCGCCGGCGCTTCCAATACCAGGCCCGCCCCGGAGGATCCTTCAGAGCCCAGGTGAATGGTTTCTCCGTCCGCCAGGATCTCCTTCCCTATCATGCCGATGGCCTGGAAGCGCCTCTGGTCCTCCCCGAAGGTCTTGAGGTCGTCAAGCGAGGTGTTGACGTTGTAGAGCTGCTCCAGGGAGCTGAACTGAGCGAGCTGGGATGCGAACTCCTGGCCGTCCATGGGATTCAAGGGGTCCTGGTGCTGCATCTGCGCCAGGAACATCTTGAGGAACTCGTCTCTCCCCATGGCGTCCGAGGACTTGGTGGTGTAGGAATCCAGCTCTTCGACCTTGGGAATGCCGCTGATCTGCGAGATGTCCATATGCCGCTCCTTTCATTCCGCCCCGGGACGGACTCAAGCCTCCACGTCTATTCGGTAGGGCCCGTGCTTTCCCATGCGGACGGGCTTGGTTGCCTGGATGTCCCCTGCCGCATCCGAGCCGCCTCTGCGCGGACCAGCTCCCCTCCGGCCTTTTGATCCCCCCCAGCCGTCGGCTTCGGCACCCCGGCGCTCGTTGAGCCCCACTCCCACCTCGAAGCGCTCCACCACGAATCCGAGGCCGTTCAACTGCTGCCGGAGCTGCTGTATATTGGCCTCCAGGAGCTCTTTGGCCGCCGGGTTTTCAGCTCCCAGGTGCGCGTGGAGATGTCCGTTCTTGATCACCAGGTCCAGGTCCAGACGGCCCAGATCAGGCGGAGAGATATGGATCCTGGCGTGCTGCTCGCCCGCCCTTACCATCAAGACTATCCGGTCCACTATCTTGGGCAGTGGCTCGGGCAGGGGAGGGGCCGTGGCCGCCGTCCTGGCCCCGGGTTCCGTTTGGGCGGGTCTTTCCGCGCGGTGAACCGCGAACTCCCCTGAGGAGGTGTTCCTGAAGGCGGGGATCTCTTCTGTCTTGGGCCGGGCCTCTACCTTGAGGGCCGCGTGAGCCGACCCCCGGCCTTTGTCTTGCCGGGATTCATCGGTTCCCGGTCGGAGGTTGGAAGAGGGGTCTTGTCCGGGGGCCGCCCGGCGGCCCTGGTCCTTTACGGTCAAGACGATCTTCTCGAAAAGGGCGGAGGATTCTGCCCGTGATACGCCCTTTTGTGCTGCGGGGTCAGCCTCGCGGGCCGTCTTGAAGTTTTCCTTGTTCAGGATCTCCAGGATTCGTGCCTTCCAACCGTCTGGTCGACTCCGGGAGCGCTCCTTTTGGAGCAGCCCGAGGGTCTCGGCCGAGACTGTTGATCCGCGGTTGGGAAGGCGGATTTCCTTTGCCTCAAGGGTCTCCAGGAACCGCTTGATCTCCTGGGGCTGGATTTCCTTTTCCCGGAGCAGGGCGGATATCTCTTTCTTGAGCTCGTAGCCTGCGCCCTCCTGAGTCGCCCGGTGGAGCCTGGATGCCAGCCTGTCCAGCCCGGCTTGTTCCAGTGTCTTTTCCAGGGAGGCGTTTTGCAGGCGTACCCCCATCTCCCTTTCCAGTATGCCGGCCAGCCTCCGGGCGGTCCCAGGACCGACCTCCTTGAAAAACCCCTTGAGGGTCCCTGCCAGCCGGTCCAGGGCCAAGTCTCCTGAACGCCCCATGGACTTTTCCACCGCCTCCTTCACCTGATCCACCCCGAGGCCCATTTTGAAGAGCATCTCCTGGACCCGGGGGATATCCGATCTGGATACCACCAGGCCGGAGGAAGTCTCTTTCCCAGCCCTTCCCGTGTGATCGAGGCGGGCCATTAGCGTGTCAAGCCTTATGAGGCCGTCCTTGTCGGCGGCCGAGCGGAGCAGGCGGTCGATTTCCTCTTGAGAGAATCCTTTGTGCTCAAGCATCCGGGCGACCGCGGCGGCTGAGGACTCAGAGAGCATCAGGCCCCCGGCAGGGAGCCCCAGTTCCCGGAGGCCTTTGAGTAGCTGCTGGAGGATGTCTTCTCCTCCCTTGCTCTCGCTTTCAGCACACCGGGGGGATTGGAACCAGGAAGCCACGTCCGTCCCTGAAAAGATGGAACGGGAGTCTCCTGCCTGACCTCCGAGATCGTCAATCAGGCGTTGGAACAGGCTGTCTCCCACTTGGGCGGGCGTGGCCTTCCTGCCGGGCAATGGGCTTGCCCCGGATATTTCCGTGGGTAACTGTATCTGGCAGGGGAGCAGGCTCATGACGCCTCCTAAAGGCTTCTTCCGGGTGTTCGGCCCGGATAAAAGCAACCCCCATGCCATTGGGTTCGTTTCTTTTATAGGTGTGTAATAATTGATTAATCGGCTTGGTGTCTCTCAGCCTGGGAGGTGCCGCGGCCGGCATGATTTGCCATCTCACGGGGCCGGGGGGAAAGAATTGCCGCAGTGGGGTCGGGTGCCGGGGGTCGGGGGTCAGGGGTTGCTCAGGCGCTCGCTTATCAAGGCGCCCAGTTCGGGGTCCATGGCCGCCAGTATCAGCCCGGCGGACTTGCCTCTCATGTTTGCCAGGATGCGCACCACGGTAGGGATCTCCAGCTTGCTCATTATGGCGGCGGCACGCTGGGGTTCCATTGCCTGGTATACGGAGACCAGGTGCTGGACCTTCTGGTCGTTCAAGGCCTCCTCCCGCTCGGCAAGCTTCTTGGCAAAGGCGGTCAGCTCGGCCTGGATCTCTTCCAGCTCCGCCATCTTGCGGTCCACCTCCTCCTGGAGGGGGACGAGTTGCTCTTCGCGTCTCCTTAGCTCTTCCTCCCACTTGCGAAGGCGCTCCTCCTTCTCCCTGAGGAGGCGCTCCCTTTCGGCCGTGGAAGCCGCCCGGGGTCCTGATTCCTGCTCAGCGCCCGCAGTCCCGGCACCGGAAAGGGAAAAGGGCAGACCCTGGATGTAGAGCCCGCTCACCAATATCTTGGCCAGCAGGAGCAAACCCAGGAGGACGCCCGCGAGCAGCAGGGGCCTGGCACGTATCAGAGAGGGCTTCTCCCGTGCCTTAGAATCGCTGTCTCGTCCAGGATCTTCCGTTCCTGACGCCTCTGTTCGCTGAGCCATGTCTCGTAGTCCTTCTCTTTCAGTTTCTCCATTATGCTATGGGCGCGGGTCCTTTCCAGGAGGTCCTGGAGGCGTTTTTCCACTTCCTGTTCCCCGGCCCTGACTTCCTCTTCCTTGGCTTGTATCCGCCGACCCAGTGCGCTCAAGTAGTCCGCGTGATTCCTTATGGCATCGGCGCCAACCGGGCCTCTCCGCACCCTGGCGAATGACTCCAAGGCCTTTTGCTGTTCCGCCCGGAGAGCGGCAAGGGTTTCGTTTGCCTCCCTCAGGCGCTCCCTCGCTCCGGCCAAGGCTATCTGGGCCTGCTCCTTTTGGTGGGCCCGGTAGGACAGCAGGCTCTCGAACCTGAAGGAAAACCCCATGAGTTATTGTCCCAGCTTCCTTACCTTCAACAGCCTGGTCATGGCCTTGACCCCTTCGGCCAACGGCGCAGGCTTGTCCACCGGTTGGACAAGGAAGTCTCTGAGGTCGTCGATCATGTCCAGGGCATAGTCGGTTCGCTTGTTGGTCCCTCTTTCATAGGCCCCTACGTTCACCAGGTCCTCGATCTTTTCATAGTCCGCCAGGAGCGATCTGAACTCGTGGGCCTTTTCCTGGTGGTCCTTGGACGCCACCTCGGCCATGAGGCGGCTCACACTGGAGAGGACGTCCACTGCCGGGTAGTGCCCCCTGGCGGCCAGGCGCCTGTCCAGGACGATGTGACCGTCCACTATTGAACGGACCGCGTCCGCTATGGGTTCGTTCATGTCGTCGCCCTCCACCAGGACCGTGTAGATGCCGGTTATGGAGCCCTTGGTCCCGTTGGTACCGGCCCGCTCCAGCAGGCGGGGCAGATGGGCGAAAGTGCTGGGGGGATACGCCTTGCTCGTGGGCGGCTCGCCCGCTGCCAGGCCCACCTCCCGGACCGCCATGGCGAACCTGGTGACCGAGTCCATCATCAAGAGAAGGTCCTTGCCGCGGTCCCTGAAGAACTCGGCTGCGGCCGCGGCCAAATAGGCCCCCCGCATTCGTGCGAGCGGTGAGGAGTCCGAAGTGGCCACCACCACCACGGATCGCTTCAGTCCCTCCTCCCCCAGGTCCCGCTCTATGAACTCCCTGACCTCTCTTCCCCGCTCACCGATCAAGGCGATTACGTTTACGTCCGCCTCGGTGTACCTGGCCATCATCCCGAGAAGGACGCTCTTTCCCACCCCTGATCCGGCCATTATGGCGGCCCGCTGGCCCTTGGCCAGGGTGACCAGGCAGTTTATGGACTGCACCCCCACGTCCAGGGGCCGGCGTATGCGGGCCCGGCCCAGCGGGTTCAAAGGTTCGGCGTAGAGCGGGAGCCTCGCCTCCGGCACCAGGGGCGGGCCGCCGTCCAGGGGGCGGCCCAGGCCGTCGATTACCCGGCCCTTCATATCCGAGCCCACACCCACCAGTGCGTTGTAGTTCTCGGCGACCACGGTGCTGCCCGGCTCCACCCCCTCTGCTTGTCCCAGAGGCATCAGGAGGAGCCGTCCGTCCCTGAATCCCACCACCTCGACCATCACGCCGGGGCGCCCCTTGCCGAGGGGGATGACCCGGCATATTCCGCCGACCGGCATGGCAGGGCCGTCTGCCTCCAGGATGGTGCCTATAACCTTTGTGATCCGCCCTTCGGTGGTTATCAGGGACGCCGCCTCAACGGCCTCGAAATACTTGCTCAGGTCCAGGCCGGCGCTCATGAGCCCTCCGGCTCAGGGGACGCAAAGGCCCTTTCAATCTCCCTTTCCACCACTTTGAGTTGTTCGGAAACGGTGGCGTTTATGCGGCCGAACCCGGTCTCCAGCATGCACCCGCCCCTTTCGACAGCCTGGTCCTCGACCACCTGTATCCGCCCTCCCTCTGTCATGGATGCCAGTTCCGGCATTATGCGCTGCATTTCCTCCATGTCCTCGGGATTCAAGGAGATTCGAAGCCTGCTCCTGTCCGAGACGAACTCCAACGCCCTTCGCACCGTATGCCGGATCACCTCGGGGTCCGTTCGTATCTCCTCACCCACGATGCGCTTGGCGATCAGGGTGCTGAGGGCGGCAAGGTCCCGCTCCGCCTCACGCATGATTGCTCTCTTGAACTCCTGGAGCTCGCTCAAGACAGCGTTCACCTGGTTTCTCTGCTGCGAGAGTTGCTTCTCTTCCAATTCCAGGCCGTCTTTTCTGCCCTGCTCGAATCCCTTCTCATATGCCTCTCGTTCCAGGCGCGAGAGCCTCTCTTCAATGCTTTCGCTTTCCCCTGTGCTATTCTGGAGGGAAGTATCCTCTCCTCCCGGCCCGCAGGGGAGCCTGACGCTGCCTGAACCGGGTGCGGCAACCGGATCGGGCCCGGATGTCTCCACTGCCTCGGGGTCGAAGGCATGGATCCTGAAAGCCACTTCTCCGCCCTTGATTATGTTAGACGAGGACATCGTCGCCTCCCTTGCTCCCCAGCACTATCTTTCCTTCCTCCTCCAGGCGTCTGGCAGTCTTGAGTATGTTCTGCTGTGCCTGCTCCACGTCTCTCAGGCGCACCGGCCCCATGACGTCCATGTCCTCTTTCATCATTTGAGCGGCCCGCTGGCTCACATTGCTGAAGATCTTATCGGCCAGCGCCTCGCTGGCGGTCTTCAGGGACAGGATCAGTTCGTCGTTGCTGATCTCCTTTAGCAGCGTGCGTATGGAGCGGTCGTCCAGGTGGATCAAGTCCTCGAAAACGAACATGGACTGGCGGATTTCCTCGGCAAGCTCCTCGCGCTCGCTCTCTATGTGCTCCAGTATCGAACTCTCGGTCTTCTGGTCCAGTTGATTCATTATCTCTGCGGCGGCCTGGATCCCGCCCAGCTTCTCGTCCGATTCCTTGCCTATGTCGGCTATCTGGTCAACTATGACCTCCTGGATCTCGTCCACGATCTCGTCCGGGACGTTGTCCAGTTCGGCTATTCTGACCACCACCTCGCTTTGGACCGATTCGGGCAGCAGTTGAATCACCTCAGCCGCCATCTGGTGGCTGAGGTTGACCAGGATCAGGGCGACGGTCTGCGGGTGCTCGTCGATAAGCATGTTGGCCAGGACCTGCGGGCTCAAGTTCTTGAGCATATCAAACGGCCTTCCGCCCTTGTCGGTAGTGAATTCGCTCAGAAGGGTGTCGGCCTTACGGGAGTCGAATGCCTGGCTCACGGTGCGCTTGAAGAAGTTCGTTCCGCTGACTCCCAGCAGATTGCTTTGGCGGTAGGCCGCGAAGAACTCATCCATTATCGTGCCGATGACATTCGCATCCACGTTCTTGATCTGGGCCATGTGCTCCCCTATGAGCTTGACCTCGTTCTCGTCCAGGTGCTTGAAGACATGGGTGGCGTATTTCTCTCCCATCACCATGAGAAGCAGGGCGGCCTTCTTGGGCCCGTTTATGTCCCGGATCAGATCCGCCAATTACCTGCTCCCTTCGCTCAGCCAACCTCGAATTATCTCAGCGGCCATCTCAGGATTCTTTCTGGTCAGTTCGATCAACCGCATCCTGTCGTCCGGCTCGGCAGCTTCACTTGTCTCTCCGGCCTCGAGCTGCGGGGTCTGGCGTCCCCTGGAAAGAGCCGCCTGCTCCTGGCCGGCCCTCTGGAGCCACTTCCTGAATGGACGAACGGCGAGGAAGAAGAACAGCCCCACCAGCAGCAGGTTGATCGCCGGGCGGGAGGCCTTCTTGATGTACTCCAGCCAGGAAGGCGTGCGCCCCGCCCCTGCCATTGCAAGCTCCTCGCGCTGCAGGGCGAAGGGGATATTGGTGACCGTGACCTGGTCGCCCCTTGACTCGTCGAATCCTATGGCCTGCCTTACGATTTCCTCGAATGTCTTCATCTCCCTTCGGTTGCGCGGAGAGAATTTCCGGACGGTCTCCCCGTCCTCCCCCTTTTCCGAGGTGTAAGGGCCGTCAATGACAACAGCCGCGGTAAGGCGTCTGATATCCCCTACCGATCCCACAATCTGGCGGTTCACCCGGTTGATCTCGTAGTTCACTGTGGAATTCTCTTTCTGGAAGCTCTCAGAGACCTGGGTCCGGGTCGTCTGGTCTTCATAAGGCTGGTACTGCAGGTCCGGGCTCCCTCCGGGGAGACTGCGGCCGTCGCCGGAGACCTCGGTTTGTTTCTGCTCGCTTCGGACCACCGCACTGTCCGGGTCGAAGCTTTCTTCCGAGATCCTTACCTGGCGAAAGTCCACCTCGGCGGCCACCCTGGCCACCACGTTGTTCGCTCCCACCACCGGCTCCAGCATGGTCTGAATACGCCTTTGAAGGTTCTCTTCCAGCTTTCTCTGATACTCGAACTGGGAACGGCTCAACCCCCCGGCGGTTTCCCGGTCTTCCCCGCCCGAGAGCATTCCGCCGGCCATGTCGACCACGGTCACGTTCTCGGGCTTGAGTCCTTCCACTGCGCAGGCCACGAGGTTTATGATCCCTTGGAGCTCCTGGCGGTCCAGAACTCGCCCGGATTGCATCCTCAAGACCACGGACGCGGTCGCGGGCTTCTCGGGCTCTGCGAACAGGGAATCGCCCGAGGTCACGATGTGCACCCGCGCCTGATTGATGGCGTCGAACTGGGTGATGGTTCGGGCCAGCTCTCCTTGAAGCGCCTGCTGATACTTGAGCCTCTGGACGAACTCCGTGGTCCCGAAGGAAAGATCGTCAAAGACCTCGAAGCCTACATTGCCCCCCCTGGGAAGGCCCTCGCTCGCGAGATCCAGCCTGAGCTCGTAGACCATTTCCTCGGGAACCAGGACCGCGCTGCCTCCTTCCTTAAGCTGGTAGGGTATGCGCTGCTCCTTTAGCTTTTCCGTTATCTTGGCCGCATCCGACGTGCTTAGGTTGGAGAACAAGACCTGGTAGGAAGGCCGGTTTGTCCAAAGGAGCAGGGCCACGAATCCCCCCACCACCAGGATGAGGATCGCGGCCAGGGAGAGCCGCCTCGCCGGCGGCATGCCCCTTAGAAGGTTGAAAAACTGCCGGAGGAAGTTGCCTTGGCTCTCTTGTTCTGCCATCAATCATCCCTGTTCCCGGGTTTGTGCCCGGGACCTTTCCGGTTGCCGGGCACCGGTTCCGTTGAAGGTGTCCCGCCCTAGAACTGCATGCGCATGATTTCCTGGTACGCCTCCAGGAGCTTGTTGCGGATCTCCAGGAGAAACCTGAACCCGATCCCGGCCCTTTCCGCGGCTATCATCACCTCGTGGATGTTTTGATCGTTACCCACCGCGAACTCGGCCGCCTTGCGGTCCGCGTACTTGAGCTGTGAGTCCACCTCCCTGTAGAGCCCTTGCAGGGTCTCGCTGAAGCTCGGTCCCTCGTTTTCTCCTCCCCGGTGGCCCTCTTGTAAAGGCCCCGGGGTGAGGTCGATCATGCCGCGAATGGGATCCATCGGTAGCTCCTCCGGTCTCAGCGGCCGATCTCCAGGGCCTTGAGGGCCATATCCTTGGCCGCCTTGACCGCGGATGCGTTGGCCTCGTAAGCCCTGTTGGTGTTCAGCATGAGGACCATCTCCTCAATGAGATTGACGTTGGGGAGATACACATAGCCCTTGTCGTCAGCGTCCGGATGGCTCGGGTCGAATACCTGCTTGAACGGTCCCTGAACAGGCGTTATTTCCCGGACTTCCACTCCGTAGAGCTCCCGATCCAGGGCCTCCTGGAATCGGCCGCCCGAATTGCCCCTTTCCACCTGAGTGGATTGAAACACCGCGGTCTTTCGCCTGTAAGGCCCCCCGTCTTCGGTCTTGGTGGTGTTGGCGTTGGCAAGATTCATGGATATGACGTTGAGCCGGGTCCGCTGCGCGGTCATGCCTCCGGCCGCCAGGTCAATGGTTCGTACCAGATCCATCCTGATCTACCTCCTTCCTCCCTCTATGGCGGTCCTCAAAGACTGGAACTTCTTGGCCAGCAGCGTTGTGGAGGCCTCGAAGAGCAGGTTGTTCTTGGCCATTTCGGCCATTTCTCTGTCCAGGTCCGATCTCCCGGCCTCGGCCGGGCCTATGGTGTAGGCAGGGTTCGTCCGGGCGGAAGAGGGGAGGTGGGCGTCATGGGTCCTCGTAAGATTCAGGTCGGTCCGGATCTTTTTTGCGTTCCCGTCCACCGCCTCCTTGAGCGCCTGACTGAAGTTGGCCTTCTTGGGCTCGTACCCTGGGGTCTCTATGTTGGCAAGATTGCTGGTGATCACGCTTTGTTTGGCCGCCCTGAAGTCCAGGGAGCTCTTGAGTAGCCGCATGGTCCGGCCCATCAATCGGCCGGCGATCAACCCCTGTATGTCCATCAACGCCTCCTTGGGAATCCGCTTTGTTCCCTTTCATCCTGCAAAAGGAATACCAAATCATCTCCGGCTCGGTTCACGCCTGTTGGATGCGGCGGAAAACATCGAACCCGGCTGCATCCGGGCTTCCATGCCGGGGGAACCACTCGGGCCCACTTTTCCCTTCACTCCCCGGGCCGGGAAGATTCTGCCGCCCCCTGACTGATCCCGGAAACCGTATCCGTGCGGAGGACCGGCCATGTCAAACCCTTGACAGCCGTGCCGGCGCCTCTTACCCGGACGACCCCGGTTCACTCTTCCCCTTTTTCATACTCGTTCAGCTTATTTCTCAATGTGCGTACGCTTATGCCCAGGACCTTGGATGCGCGGGTCCGGTTCCCCTGGTGGTCCTCAAGGGCCTTGTATATCATTCTCTTCTCCATTTCCTTGAGGGGAATGATCCGTTCCGGTCCGTGGCTCCGGGGGTCGGGTGCCGCCCCTGCTCCGGGGTCGGCAAGCAGTGCCAGGTCGTCCGGACCGATCTCCTCCCAGTCGAGCAGCAGGGTGGCTCGCTCCATCATGTTCTCCAGCTCCCTGACATTGCCCGGCCAGGGCATTCCTCGGAGGACCTCGGAAGCCTCTGGCGAGAGGATCTTGCAGGGCAGGCCGTTCGTTTCGGCGGTTTCCCTCAGGAAGTGCTCAGCCAGGGGTGTGATGTCATCCGGGCGGTCCCGAAGGGGCGGCAGGACCAGCGGGACCACGTTCAGCCGGTAGAAGAGATCCTGGCGGAACCTCCCGCTTCTCACCTCGGCCTGGAGATCCCTGTTGGTCGTGGCGATCACCCGTGTGTCCACCGCGACCGGGGCCTGTCCCCCCACCCTGTCCACTTCCTTTTCCTGGATGACCCGCAGGAGCTTTGCCTGGACAGGGACCGCGGTCTCGCTAATCTCGTCCAAGAGCAGGGTCCCTCCGTGCGCCAGCTCGAATTTGCCTTTCTTTCGCGAGGCCGCTCCGGTAAAGGCCCCTTTCTCGTGTCCGAACAGCTCACTCTCCAACAGGGTCTCGGGCAGGGCGGCGCAGTTGACCGCCACGAAGGGCCCGGCTGAGCGCCCGCTGGATTCGTGGATGTAGCGAGCCATGACCTCCTTGCCCGTACCGCTCTCACCCAGTATGAGGACCGTGGACCGGGTTCCTGCGATCCTGGCTGCAAGCTCCATCACGCGTTTCGTCTCGGGTTGGGCCGCTATGGGGCGGGCCCGCTCCCGGGCTTGCCCGCCGGTCTTCTTGATCGGGCGGGGGAGCGGGCCCGGCGAAGGGGGGTCCTCCAGTATCCCTTCCAGGGCCTCCCAGAGTCCTTCCGGGCCGGCGCCGCTCGGGATGTACTCGGCCGCCCCCATCTTAATGGCGGAAGTAGCCTCTTGGATGCTCGGATTGGCGCTGGACAGGACGACCGGGACCTCGGGGAAGCGGGAGCGGACCTCCCGGACAAGGCCTAGACCCGCCTCCGAGTCCCCGTTTACCTGGCATACCCATAGCCGCGGCTGCGCGCGCTCCATGACCTCGAGGACCCCGTCCCGGTCCTCGATCACCACCAGCCTCAGACCCCTGGCCTCTATCCGTTTCCAGAGGCTGTTCGGTATGGCAAGGCCGGGAGCGGTCCAAAGGATGTTTTCCGTCCTCTCGGTCATGGCTCGGCCCTCCCCACGGGGAGCCTCCTTAGCTGCCGCTCCAGCTCGATCATGCCCAGTCGTATGAGGACCCTTTGTTGAAGGAGAGGATCCGCTTCTTCCGAGACCTCGACCAAGAGCGGCTCGGCCGACTCGTAATCCCCTACCTCCAGGTAGGACTGCGCCATGCGAAATCTCATGCCCCAGTAACCTTCCTCGCCCGGTCCATAGCCTGCTTCCAATGCCAGTTCATAGGCCTCGAGGGCCTTTGCGTACCTTGTCTCCCGGAAGTATGAGTCTCCAAGCTCCGCATAGGCCTGTCTCAGGATGACTCGGTTTTTCGGGTCCCTGGATGCCAGCCCGATGCAGCGGTTAATGGAAGCCCTTGCCTGATCGGGCTCTCCCGCCTTGTTGGCGATGCGGCCCATCTCCAGATGGATCTTTGCTATCTCCCTGTCCGGCAGCAAGAGACGGCCGTCGACCAAATCCTCATATATCTCCAATGCCTGTCTCGACCTCCCTGTCTCCTGATACAGCCCGGCCAGGATGAGGCGGAGCTCTTGGGTGTCCGAGGCGGTGAGCCGCGATGCGGCCTCTTGGTCTTCCAGTATTGCAAGGGCCTCCTTCTGCCTACCTGTGGCCAAATATGCCCTGACCATGGCCAGCGCCCGCTTTCCCTTGGAGACCCGGCTCAGATCAAAAGGGCGTATCCTCTCCATTACCGAGAGCGCCTCTTGGTATCGTTCCAGCTCATATAGCGAAAGCCCTGCCAGGAGTAGTACTTCAGGGTCCACGTTCCCTTGGAGCCCCGCCTGGTGAGCCTCATAGAATCGGGCCAGCTCTCCGGGGTTGCCCTCTTTGTGCAGCCTGGTGATCTCCTGTTCGGCGGCCCTGTAATAGAGCCGTTCGGCCTCCTCGTGGATCTCCCCCTGGACGGGTTGCTCCACCAGGGTCTTCAGGGTTTCCATGGCCTGGAGGAAATCACCCTTCTCGAAGGACTTGCGGCCCATTTCCAGGAGGGCCAAATCAGCGATGGGCCTACCCGGGTTTTCGGCGTGAATCTCCCTGAAGCCTTCCTGATCCGAGTCGTATCCGGCCAGCCGCAGCTTGGCTATGGCCGCGCCTTCACTCTCCGGGTATTCCTGGGTCACGGCCTCGTAGATGTCCTCGGCCTCTCTCAGGCGCCCTTCGTGGTGAAAGGTGTCTCCTATCCTGGCCAGGAGGAGATCCGGGGTCTCGGGCTGGCCGCCCATGTTGAGGGCGCGGAAGAGCGTCTCCCTGGCTTCCTCGTAGCGCTCGAGATATATCAGATTCCTGGCCCTGAAAAAGAGGAGCTCCGGGTGCTCCAAGGGAAAGCGGGGGTGGTCCAGGACCAGCTCCTTCATGAGTTGTTCCGCCTTTTCATAGAGCCCCATGGCGAGGTGGTAACGGGCGATCCCCAGTCTGGCCTCGGGAATGAAGCGCGTCTCCGGAAAGTTCGACATGACCGCCTTGAAGTCCTCTATTGCCTTTTCAGGGCGGTTTACAGCCAGGTAGATCCTTCCTCTCTCCAGGTGGGCGCGCACCTTTAGCTCACTTTCTCCCGGGGAGTTCAAGGCGATGTTGAGGTAGCCCAGGGCGGCGTAGTTATTGCCCACGGCCGAGGCGGCCCGGCCCATGTTCAGATAGGCCTCGGCTGTTCTCGGTGATTTCCGGTCAATGGCGATGGCGCGCTGGTAAGCCCTCATCATGGATGAGTGTCGATCCGTCTCCCCGGCCATTACCAGGGCGTATTCGCTGTCTCCCTCCAGGTAGGAGATCCTCTCGGTCAGGACGGATGCCGGGAACCGCTCCATGAATTTCCTGCACAGGGCTGCGGCCTGTTTATGTTCACCTTCCTTGTGGGCCTGGAGTATCTCGCCGTAGAGGACCGCTTCTTCCGGTCCGGCGCTCTTGAGGAGCTCCTCCTCGGATTCCGCGGGCCGCTCTCCGTGGCGATCCCCCGCCGGCTCGGGCCCTTTGCCCCCCCCTTGGGCATTGGGCGTTCCGAGGATCCTGCCCCTCACCATCGGACCGGAGGCCTGGACCAGGGCGGAGTTCGCCTCTTTCTCAGGCCCTGCTTCCGGTCCGGTTCCGGCGACCGTGCCCGCCCTTGAGGCCCCGGAAAGGCTTTCGGCGACCGGACTCGTAGGCGCGGCCGGCGGGTCCTCATCGCCGAATACGTCCGCAACCAGCATTTCCGCGTCATCCTTCCATTCGAGGCCTATGCCGTGGATGAACGAATTGGTCTTGAGGCTTATGCCGGTGTCTTCGCCTTCCCTGCGTATATCGGCGGATTCAAGGTCGCCCGCCGGCCCGAATTTCTTGTCCCGGATCACGGGGGCCACTGACAAAAGCTTCAAGTAGAGGCTCTTGTCCGCGCTCTGAGTGATTCTCCAGGAGGGTTGATTCACTAGGTGGAGCGCCATCCTTGTCCTTGTGCCTTTGACCCCGAAGTGGGCCCTTTCAAGGGATATCGCTTCCCCCGGGGATTCGGCCTTGGTCTTCGAGTCCTCCCAGGAGACTTTTACATAGATCCCGGGTCTGTCCTCGAGCCAGTAAGCGCTTGCCTTGGAAGGTCCGGAGGGAATAGGGAAAAGGATCTCCAGGCCCCCGGCTTGCGGCTCCTCTCGGACGGTCAATCGGTCTTCCAGTGCCCTGGCTTCCCTTAGGAACTTTTCCGCTGGTGAAGTCTCTTCCAACACAAGGCTGATCCCGCCGCCGGTATGGGCCAAGGTGTAAGCGGGCCGGTTGTCCAGTGGGATTACGCACCTCAGACCGGCTTCTCCCGTATGTAGTTTGACGCCCAGGGCCTCGGCCGCTGCCACGCACTGCGGCGGCGTTGCCATCACCCCGGCTGAAAGGCAGCAAATAAGGGATAGGATAAGCATCCGCTTGTTTGGCGCGGCCGGCATCATTGCTTCTCGAGGATGCTCCTCAGCAACTGGATCATGACTTCCTGCTGCTTTAATATCTCCAGGTTGGTCTGAACCATAAAGCGCGTGGAAACGGCGATTTCCTCGAGTCGCCTGCTTGAAGGGTCGTTGCTGTAAACGGTTGCATCGCCTCCTCGCCCCTCAGTGAGCGCTTCGTAAAAGTCGCGCGTCAGCTCCAGGTATACCCCCTGGGGGGCGTAAGACTTGTCTTGGGCCAGGGCGCTCCCGGCCGGGACCGTGTATGAGGCCGCCATGCAAAACACCGCCGTCAGGCTCCTAATCAAGGCCGTGGACTTCATGTTTCATCCTCGCTTTCCCTTGGAATGAGCGTTCTTGTCTTCCGATTCGGTGCTGAAGCACATCCTGTGCCAGAGCGGGGGACCTCCGTCCGTGCGCCGCCCCGCACTCGCGCCGGCCTCGGCCGGGCCCGGGAAAGGCGCCCAGGAGATGAGGGTCCGCCTGGAATGTCATTATTTTGACGAACAACTCGAGCCCGCCCAATGGCATTGCCTTTGCACCAAGATGTGCCGAGAGTTCCGGGTGCGTCGGCATCCGGGCGGCGAGAGATAAGGAGGGTCCGAGAAGATGGATACCCGTGAGTTGTTGATGATGAATCTTGCTGATTTCCGCCGTATGGAGAGCCTGGCGGAGGAGCAGGAGTCCAAGCTGGCCGTTGGCGACGCCAAGGGCTTTTTTCGGGCCTCCGGCCGCCGGGATGCTTTGCAGGAGGAAATCCAGAAGAGGAGCGAGAAGATCCGAGGTCTCCTCAGGAGGGGGGCGCGAGGCCCGGAGGACAAAAGGCTGCTTGAGCTGGAGAAAGAGATTCAGGAGGCGGCCTCTCGCCTGATGGAGGCGAACAAAAGGATTCGGGCGTTGGCCGAGGATAAGAGGAACGAGGCGCTCCAAGACGTGATGCAGCTCAAGCAGGGCCGGCAGGGCCTGAGGGGATATGCCAAAAGACCCGGGCGGGTGCCTCCTCGGTTCCTCGACCGAAAGGGCTAGGGAAATGGCCCTTGACTTTTCCGGTCGCACGGTATGGAGTAGCTGAGTATTTTGTCCAGGGCTCGCAGGGACTGCCCGCGGAACCCGCTTACATCCAGGCCCAGGTCGGCGCTTCCCCCGCTGTTTAATGATACCCATTCGCGATACAATCCAGGCACGAAGCTATCCCCTGGTCAATACCGCCATTATTGCCGCCAACGTCTTGATTTACTTCATAGAGCTGGCCCAGGGAAGGGACCTTAATCGATTCCTCCTTATCTACGGGCTGGTCCCTGCGCGGTACACGATCCAGGAGATAAGCTCTCATTTCACTCTGTTCCAGCAGGGCTTCTCATTCCTGTCCTTCATGTTTCTGCATGGCGGATTCCTGCACCTGCTGGGCAATATGTGGTCATTGTATATCTTCGGGGACAATGTTGAGGATCGGCTGGGCCGGGGCCGCTATCTCGTCTTCTACGTGCTTTGCGGCATCACCTCCGGGCTGTCTCACCTGGTACTGAACCACCACTCCCAGGTCCCCACCATCGGGGCGAGCGGTGCGATAGCCGGTGTCATGGGGGCCTACTTCGTCCTCTATCCCAGGGCCAACATCCTGACCCTGATCCCGATTTTTTTCATACCCTACTTCGTCGAGATCCCGGCTTTTTTCTTCCTGGGCATATGGTTCCTTCTCCAGTTCATGAGCGCGGCCGGCTCGCAGGGGCAGGCGGGCGGGGTGGCCTGGTGGGCGCATGTTGGGGGGTTCGTCTTCGGCATCATCTTTCTCAAGTATCTGATGCAATCAAGGCGCGATGAGCGGAAGGAAGGCGGGCGGGTAGGGCCGGCCAGGAAGAGCCATCACCTCCAGGTCGTCCGCCCCACAGGCGGGCCGGAGACGCCGCATTTGTACGGCCGGTTGAGGATCACGCCCCAGGAGGCCGGGAGAGGGACGCGGAAGCTGGTGAACATCCCCTGGGGCTTCGAGCGGCGGCTTTTCAACGTCAATGTACCCCCCGGCGTAAGGGAAGGAACGGTGCTGAGGCTCTCCGGGCTAGGACGCAAGGGGGTGGACGGCGAGGCCGGCGACCTCTACCTGAGAGTAGAGATTCAACCCGAGGCCTGAGCCTTGCGCGTTTCAGGACTGCCCGGCCGCTCGCGAATGCTTGACAAGCAGCCGATTGAATGCCTAAATAAAAATTCTTTGTGTTAGGGGGCGTTCACTGATCAGGGATTGTTTTTTTACCACAAAGTCTTTATAGCGGAAAGAAAAGATATATGGCAGAGAAAAAGAAGGCAAAAAAAGGCAGCATAAAAGATCGTTATGCAGAGGCAGGAGTAGACATAGAAGCCGGGAACCGCTTTGTCGACCTGATACGCCCAATAGTCAGCAAGACCTTCAAGTCCGGAGTGATAACAGACATCGGCGGATTCGCGGGTATCTACTCGCTGCACACCCAGGAGTACAAGAACCCGGTCTTGGTGGCGTCGGCGGACGGGGTGGGTACCAAGCTGAAGATAGCCTTCATGATGGACAAGCACGATACAGTGGGAATCGACTTGGTGGCCATGTGCGTGAACGACATCATGGTCCAGGGGGCAACGCCGCTCTTCATGCTGGACTACCTGTCCATGGGCAAACTGGATAACACCAAGGCCCTGGAGATCATAAAGGGGATCGCAGTGGGTTGCACAGAGGCCAGGTGCAGCCTGATCGGCGGAGAGACGGCCGAGATGCCGGGTTTTTACCCCGAGGGCGAGTACGACTTGGCGGGCTTCGTGGTGGGGCTTTGCGATAATGAGCAGCTGCTGGACGGATCCGAGATCGCGGTGGGATGCCAGCTCATAGGGATCGCGTCGAGCGGGCTCCACAGCAACGGCTACTCGCTTGCAAGGCGAGTGTTCTTCGATGAACTCGGCATGGCGGTCCGCGATCATGTGCCCGAGTTCGGCAGGACCCTCGGGGAAGAGCTCTTGGAGCCCACCAGGATCTATATGCGGGCCGTCACCAATCTGAGGCGGGACTTCCAGATCTACGGCATTTCAAACATCACCGGCGGCGGCCTGGTGGAGAACCTGCCCAGGATACTCCCGGGGCAGTGCAAGGCCATAATCCACCCGGACCACTGGTCGCCTCCCCCGGTCTTTCAGGTGCTGGAGAAAGAAGGCGGCATCTCGCCGAGGGAGATGATGCGCACCTTCAACAACGGCATAGGCCTGGTGGTGGTGGTCAGTGAGAGCGATGCGGACGAGGTCCTGCTGCGCTTAAAGGCAATGGGCGAGACCGCCTACCATGTGGGTACGGTGGAGGCCCGGGGCGAGAACGAGGCGGCAGTCGAGTTTGCGGGCTGAGCCCGGCACCCGGGCGGAGCAAACCAAGATTGCTGGAGGGTGACATGTTTGGGCTCGGACCCTGGGAACTGGTGATAATCGGGATCATCCTCCTTCTCCTATTCGGAGCCAAACGCATTCCCGACATAGGAAAGGGGCTCGGAGGGGCGGTAAGGGAGTTTAGGAACGTCAAGAAGGAGATCCAGTCCACGCCCGAGAAACCGCAAGCCAAGACCGAGCCCCGCTCTTCAGA
The DNA here is from genome assembly GCA_964647905.1 of uncultured Desulfobacterales bacterium. Taxonomy (GTDB): domain Bacteria; phylum Desulfobacterota; class DSM-4660; order Desulfatiglandales; family HGW-15; genus CAZYJR01. The sequence continues at coordinate 59,932 of CAZYJR010000022.1, forward strand.
GGACGAGGAGGCGAGCAAGCCCGAGACCCTGGAGCACAAAATGGCGGGAAAGGTCATTGAGCAGGTCCCGGGGGTCAGGAGGGCCATGGGCGTCAAGAAGAAGGTGGATCAGGTCCGCAGGCTGGTGGACTGAATCTTCCCGTGGCGGTGGAGACAGGCGGCGGTCAGGAGTACTCCTTGCTTGCGGCCTCGGCCAACCTGGACTTCTGTACCTTCCCGGAACGCGTAGTGGGGAACGAGGAGACCAGCTTGTAATGGAGCGGGCGTTTTTCAGGCCCGACCCTCTCTTCCACATAGCTTCGCACATCGTCGAGATCCACCTCAGTCCCCTTCCCGGGCCTTATCCATGCCGCGATTTCCTGTCCCTTGTCCGGATCAGGGAAGCCGAAGACCTGGACCTCGTTTATGCCCGGAAAGCCGTAGAGTATCTCCTCGATCTCGGTCGGATGGACCGGGACGCCTTCACGTTCGATCAGGTCCTTGATCCGTCCGGTAATCCTCACATACCCGTTCTCGGCGATCTCTCCGAGATCCGCCGAATGAAACCAGCCATCTTGGTCCACTGAAGCCGCCGTGGCCGCGGGCATCTTGAAATACTCCTTCATGATGAATCCGCGCACGCAGAGCTCACCCTGGGTCAATGGAGGGAGCTCTTCCCCCGAGCGCGGGTCCGTGATTCGGACCTCGTTTACCTCCAGGGGCCTGCCTATGGTGGAGACACGCAATTCGACAGGGTCGTCCGGATGGGTCATCGTGACCCAGGACGCGGTCTCGGTGATTCCGTATGCCACGGTGATACCACTGACGCCGATCTTTTCGACCAACCTCTTCATCAGCTCCATAGGGCAGGGGGCGCCGCCCAAGGTGCCCTTGGTCAAGGACCCCCAGTGCTTGGGGTTGAATCTGGGGTGATCAAGCAGGGCGATGATCATGCTTGGGGAGCCGTAGATGGCGGTGCAAGCCTCGCTCCTTATGGTCTTCAGGATCGCCTCGGGTTCAAAGGCCCGGCAGGGCATTACCAGTGCGGCTCCGCGCAGCAGCCCGGCCAAGGCCACGCAGGTGTTGCCGAACATATGGAAGAGAGGGAAGAAGAGGCAGAGCCGATCGGTTCGGCCTATCCCCTGCCTTTCTGTGGAGGCCATTGACTTGTTGACCAGGCCGAGATGATCCAGGACCACTCCTTTGGGCTTACCCGTAGTACCCGAGGTATACATGACGGCCAGGGGGTCCTCGGGGGAGACAGCCTGTTCCCGCTCTTGCAAGGCCTCTTCCGAAAGTTCGTCTCCCATGGCGGTGAGTTCGTTCCACAGTATGGTCTCGGGCAGGGCCGTGTCGCCGAAAAGCACGACGTGCTCCAGGGAGGGAATCCGGTCCCGAATGGACTGCATCAAGGAGACGTATTCTTCGCCCTCCTGGCCGCGTGCGAGCATGACCGCCCTGGCCTCGGATTGCTCGAGCACGTAACCGAGCTCTTCCGCTTCCAGGCCCGGGTCCACCGGGACCATCACCGCTCCCATTCGAGCCAGGGCCACTTGAGCCACTATCCACTCCGGTATGTTCGGGGCCCAAAGAGCTACGTGATCCCCGGGCTCTATGCCCAGCCGGATCAAGCCCTTGGCCGCGCGCCCGGCCTCCCACAACAGCAGATCATAGGTGAACCTGACTCCGGCCTCTGTGTGGACCAGGGCCTCGTTGGAGGGATAACGGCGCGATACGTCCAGGAGCAGGCCGCCCACGGTGTCTCTGATGATTTCCATCTTGTATGCCTCCTGAAGCGCACAATAATCGGGGGTATTTTAGAACACCAGGGAAGGAGTGGGCAACCACGGTTTTCGGATCCGGCGGGTCTTGCCAAGGCGGGCCGCGGCCGCCTATAATTCCCGGATTTTCCGCCGGGCGGGCGGTGAGGGAGGAATCATGAGTCTTGTTCATGTGAGCGATATTTCTTACGGCGTGACGGGCAGGACCATCCTTGACGGGGTGGGCTTCCAGGTGGAGCCCGGGGAGAAGATCGGCCTGGTGGGCCCCAACGGGTCGGGAAAGACCACCCTTCTCAGGATTCTCTCTGGTGAGCTGTCCCCGGACAAGGGCAGGGTGCAGTGCAGCGAAGGCACGGAAGTGGGATACCTGCCCCAAGAGATCCAGGAGACCCTGGAGGGCCGCCTCAAGGAATATGTCTTGGGGAGTGTGCCCGGCCGCCGCCGTCTCAGAGAGGAGATCCGGCGCGTGGAGGAGGAGCTGGCGAGAGAACCGGGTCCTTCAAAGGCGGAGCGCCTGGCCGCGCGCCTGGCCGAGGCCCATTCGGAGCTGGGGCACCTGGACGCCCACTATCCGGAGCACGAGGCCGAGAAGATTCTTCTGGGACTGGGGTTCGACCCGGCGGACTTCGGGCGTCCGGTCTCAGAGCTGAGCGGGGGCTGGAAGATGAGGGCCGCCCTGGCCGCCTTGCTTTACAGGAGGCCCGACCTGATCCTGCTGGATGAGCCCACCAACCACTTGGACGTGCCTTCCGTCCGCTGGGTGGAGCAATTCCTAGACGGCTACCCCGGGGCGATGATCCTGGTCTGCCATGACCGGGAGTTTCTGAACCGCCGGATCAAGAGGGTCATCAGCTTCGAGCCCGAGGGACTCCGCTTTTACACAGGCGATTACGAGGCCTACCTGGAGGCCCGCGAACAGGAGAAGAGGACCTTGGAGAACCGGGCCCGAAATCAGGAGACCAAGGTCCGCGAGGCGAGGAGGTTCATAGAACGCTTCAGGGCCAAGGCCAGCAAGGCACGCCAGGCGCAGAGCAAGCTCAAGTTGGTGGAAAAGATGGAGCTGGTCCAGACCCACCGGGAGGTAAAGACCGTGCGCTTCCGGTTCCCGGAGGTCCAGCGCAGCGGCAGGGTGGTGGTGGACTTCCAAGGGGTGAGCAAGCAGTACGGGCAGCGAGTGCTTTACCGCGATTTGAACCTCAAGGTCCTGCGCGGGGAAAGGGTGGCGGTGATAGGTCCCAACGGCTCCGGCAAGACCACTCTTCTTCGCATGGTGGAAGGCGAGGTGCCGCCTGACGCCGGCACCGTAAGGTTGGGTCACGGGGTTACCAAGAGCTACTATGCCCAGCACCACTCGGATATGCTGGATCCTTCAAGGACCGTGCTGGAAGAGGTCTACAGGGTGGTGCCCACCGAGTCCGTCAGCTTTGTCCGAGGGGTGTGCGGCGCCTTTCTCTTCCCCGGAGAAGATGTGGACAAGGCTGTGGGAGTGTTGTCAGGCGGGGAAAAGGCCAGGGTGTGCCTGGCCAGGATCCTGGTCAAACCGGGAAACCTCCTGGTAATGGACGAGCCCACCAACCACTTGGACCTGATTTCTTCGGAAACCTTGATAGACGCCCTGGACGAGTACGACGGGACAATCCTTTTCGTCTCCCACAACCGCTCGTTCATAAACCGGCTGGCCACCAAGATCTGGGATGTGGACGCCGGAAGGATAGAGGAGTACCCGGGCACCCTCAACGAATACGAGGCGCATGTCCTCGCCCGCGAGGGTGCTTGCCCTGAGGCCGGGGAGGTCTTGCGTTCAGGGGAGGGAGGCGGCCGATCCTCCGAGGCGGGGAGGCGCAGGAGCAGAAAGGATGTCAGGAGGGAGAGGGCCGAGCAGCGCCGGTTGCTCCGGAACAAACTGAAACCCCTGGAGGGGTCGCTTCGCACCATTGAGGAGAGGATCAACCGGCTCGAATCACGCCAGAAGGAGATAGAAAGAGACCTTGCAGACCCCGAGCTCTTCCGGGACCAGGCCAGGAGTGTCCCTCTGCTCCGTGAGTACGAGCTCCTCAGGGGTGAGCTGGAGGACTTGATGGGCGAGTGGGAGAGGAGGCAGGAGGACCTGGAATCGACCAGGAGGGAGCTCGGGTTGTAGCTCTCCCTATTGTTCCGCCGCCGCCCGGCTTATCCGCTCCACTATATCCGTGAACCTGGCCCCGAGGGTCCTGAGGAGCAAGCCGGTGAGTATGCCCCGTCGCAACACGAACCAGCGGGCCGTGGTGGTCAAGAGGGATCACGTCGATTCCGCTCAGGCCGATACCGCCCACCAGACCAATAAAAGAGGTAGAGTTGCCAAACTGTCTCGAGCCGAGAGAGGAGCAAGTAGCTGCAACCGAAAAAAACGCCCGTCACCGTCATGATGGCCCGGGGCCCAAAACGGTCATTCAGATTCCCGGCGAGCATTCCCAGAAATCCCATAAGGAGAAAGGCCATGGATGAGGCTCCGGAGATTGCCGACCGCGACCATCCGAAATCCGTCAACAACGGTTTGAAAAAGATTCCGTAGGCAACAAAAATGCCAACGCCCACACCCTGTAAAAGCAGGCCTACGGGTTTCGGGACAAGGAATTCTTCAAGCTGAAAATCATGGCCGTCCATGAGGCCAAGTACGCTTTAGTCGGATGAACCACTTTTGAGACGTAGTACTAGCCATAGGATCTGATGATTCCCCTGATATATTCGAGAAATTCTTTGACTGCGAGAGGGGTTGGGGGTTCAGATGACTTGAATTGATATTCTGTTCCTCGCCGTTATGGAAATGGTTCGGAAACGTGTCTATTTCAGGGTGGTCAGGGGCATTGTCATGCCGATGGATCAATCCTCTTTCAGCCCTCTGCTCCCAGTGGAAGGAATACTTCCCTGTTTCACTGAGCCAGATGTCGAGGTAGGTTTGATCCTTGAAATGAAAGCGCAATTTGGCCGATCCCGGGGATCGTCGATGGATGATCCGGGACGAAGTGATAATGTCCGGGAAATCAGCAAGGGCCATTGACTCAATCTGTTTGTACTGTTTCAGCATGGCCCCACTCTTCTTCGAGAATAGCCTTTAGCCGGTTGATATGCCTTTCGGAATTCTCCCAGGTGATGAGGTCTTCCCATGCAGGATGACTATGCATTTTCTTTTTCTTGATTTTGTCTTCCATTTCCTCTCTGGAGGCGACAAGATATTTTTCTCTGATATCGGCGATGTCCAGTTCGGCCAACCGGATCTCCCTTTCTAAAAACGCCCTGATTCCAGTATGGATGATGTGCTCCGGTGGAACGTTCAATGTTTCCGATATATGATCGAGGAATGAATTCATTTGCCATCCTCCCATCTATGTCCTGAATGCCTTATGCGTTTTGTTCAAGCCTATATCAAAGGCTTGTGCCGGTCAAGCCCGCCGAATGGATGTCATGATAGGAAGTTGCTTTTTGGGGAGCAGATTAGCTGAAAAGATGATTGTGTGTCAATGAGGAAATGGTAACAA
>CAZYJR010000023.1:0-24334 GCA_964647905.1 uncultured Desulfobacterales bacterium
AAGCGCCTACGGCGATAATCTCATCAGAGCCTTCCTTCTTGAAGCCGAGGTCACCTGAAAGCGAGACAAAGTCGGCCACGTTAGCCGCAAAGCCGGTCACTTCCAGAGCAACCGTGTCGGCGGCTATGGCATCTTCAAACGTATAGGTGGTGGAGCCGACCGTCAGGGTGGTATTCGCATCAACGGTGGTGCTCGCATCCGTGTAGCGGACCAGGACCGTCTGGGCCGTGATTCCGGCAAGGCCATCGATGGAAGCGGAAAAGGAGCCGTTCTTGAGTTCAAACGCCGTGGAGCCCGTACCGGCCATGAGGCCGAAATCGGCTTCGGCCAGCGTTACGTGGGCTGTGTCGCCGGCTTCCAAAGCGGCGGTTACCGAGCTGCCCACGGCTATGATGTTTGTATCGGTCTTCTCGAAGCCAAGGTCGCCGGTGATGGATACGAAGCCGGATACGTCGAAGCTGAGATCCGTCCCGGATACGCTCTGCAGCCCGTCGGCCAGTTCTGGAACGCTGACCGAAACGGCGCCTACAGTGACCACTTGGGCGGAAAACAACCCCCCTGTATCGTTTTCCTTGATGGTTACGGTGCCGAGCGCGTTGATGAACTCGCCGCCGCTCAACTGAAAGTCACCTGTGGCGTACAAGACCCTGTTCGCATCGTTGATGGCCAGGGCGAAATCTGAGTTGCGGACACCAGCCGAAAATGAACCGGCGTTCAGAAGGGCGGTCGCGTCCTGGGCGGCGGCTCTGAACTCATCCCCGTCCTTCTTGAAGCCGATGGTCCCGGATACGGTCACGAACCCGGCCATGTCCAGGCTGCCGGTGATGGATACGTCATCGAAGCTCTTTTCCGAGAAAAGCACCAAGAGATCGTCGGCCATCTCCGGATCGTCCACCTCCAGGTCCTGGATGCCGCCGGGGAGCTCGGAGACGATCAGCTCATAGGCATCAGCCTCGAGCACGGGCTTGAAATACAGGCCTTCACCAATGTAGAGATCCGTGAAGGTGTCGAAATCACCGGACACGGAGTCGAATGTCATAAAGGTGAAAGTATGGCCGAGAGAAGGCATGTAGGTGTCGAGGAGGCTTATGGCGAGGTCGCCTCCCAGGGTAGCCTTGCCGGTTATGTCCATATAGTCATAGGTGCCGTCTCCCCCGGTGCCTTCACCGGCCTGCTCCGGACCCCATATTTCAATTTCCAGTTCCCCGGTCTGGGTATAGTCGCCGTCGATCTTCTGATATCCGGGTGAATAGCCGGGGCTGACCAGACCCTGGTTGAAGACGTCGCCGGTAATGGTTCCACTCCCTGAAAGGGTCCCGCCCTCAGGAACGGTCACATCCCCCTCGACGGCGACCTCGGGGCTCAAGACCAGGTCAAACTCGCCCTCTGAAGAGAGGGTGTATAATAAGGATAGGATTTCAGGGGAACCGGTGGTGGAGACATATGGGCCCGGATTCAGACCGAGCTCCCTAACGGCACTGAGCTCGAGTCGCCCGCTCCGATCGGAAAGAGGGCTCGAATCCACGACGGTGCCCGCCCCATACTCCGAGCCGTCACCGGTCTGAACCGTGACATCCGCATGCAGTGAGTCTAGTGTTATGAAAGGAGCGGGGTGGGGACCTGGTCCGATTCGGATCTCAAAGGAGAATTCGTACTGTATGGATACTGATTCAACAGACTGAATTTCCTGAGACTTTTCAAAGAGGGTCGAAAAGGGCGAACCGGGCTCGTCGCACGCAGTGACAGTAGAGCCCAGCTCGAAGGCAAGGGTCAACCCGCCGGAATCGCCGTCTAATCCGTCCGTCACACTGAAGGAGGTCTCGCCTTGTGTTCGATCCTGTCTCAAAAAGGCGAGGAGGTCTTCAACCGACCATCCGCCGGGCGGATCCAGGGCATCACCGAAGAACTCATGGACCGGCGTCATCAGGCGGCTGTCCAGCGCCTCGTAGAGTCCCGGGCCAGAACCTTCCACCCGGCCGGCGAGCTCATTAAAAAGAGAGAACACGCCCTCGGTCTCGATGGCCCCGGCCGCATCGGTAAGAGCGCCCAGGCCCTCGATCAAGACCGCTTCATCGGTCGTGACAGGTGCCGCCGCTTCGGCGGAGTCGCCGCTCGGCTCCTCTCCATCGGAGAATGAGCCGGGGGAGGAGTCTTCATCGCCTAGAGAAGCCTCTGAGAGGAGATCCAGGCCGACCAAATCTTGGAGGATATCCAGTGAATCTTCGGGGTCTTCTTTGAGGGAAACATCCGACGCCGCCTCAGAGGCGCCGGAATCGGAGGGGAGCAGGACCTCTTCGACAGGTATTGAGCCCGACGCCCCCTCCTCGAGGGGGTCTTCCTGATCGAGCTGCCAAGCGGCAAGAGCCCCTACCAGCGGATCGGCCGAGAGCATTATCCGCTGCTCCAGGGCCTCTAGCTCGAACTGCCTGTCTGGGTCTGATCCGGCCATCGGAGTCCTGGTTGATATGGCTACTGCTGAATGAACACCGCTTGTCCGTCACCAAAGGCGCAACTCGGTGCCCATCCGTAAGAGTGATCCAGACACTTCCGAGTCTCCAGGCCGATGGCGGAGATAAATTGTAGCCGAAGCAAAGGGCGTTCGCAACAACTATTTTGTCGCTCGAACCAAGAATCGTCATTCAATTGGCGCATCGTCAACTTATGGAGCATCCAATCAGCCCTTGACGGATGGTCCCGCTCGCCGACCTCAGAATTTTGCGGAACTCCCGGTAAAGGACAGGGCCTCTTCAAGCCATGTGTCCATCTTGAGCACGTTCCGCCTCTGCCGGAAGGCCAGTCCTTGGGCTGCGCGCTGGGCCCGTAGAACCGCCTGGTGGGCCAGCAGACGCGAGCCGGGAAGCCCCATGTCAACGGCTGCAGCCAGTTGGCGGCGCAAGGCGCCGGGAAGGAACCTGCGTAGGAGCTCGTCCTCCGCGCTCATGAAGGCCCTGGCGGTTCCCTGGTCTCCCTGGCGCGCACAGCGGCCGAACAGCTGTCGATCGATCCTGCCCGACTCATGTCTTTCCGTTGCTATCACATGGAGCCCGCCCATATCCGGTACCCCGCGGCCGAGCTTGATATCGGTCCCCCTGCCGGCCATGTTCGTGGCAATGGTTATCTTGGCCTGCTCGCCTGCAGCCGCTACGATGCGCGCCTCCTCCTTGTGCCTGACCGCGTTCAGGAGACTGAACTCCAATCCTTCGGCCTCGAGCATCCCTGCCAGTTTCTCACTCGCCTTGACGTTTCTGGTCCCCACCAAAACGGGACGGCCGGACTCATGGAGCTCCCTGATCTCCTCCACAACGGCCGCCCATTTCTCCTCATCACGCGCAAAGACCCGATCCGGAAACTCCTCTCTGACGCACGGGCGATTCGTAGGGATGACCATCACCGGGAGCCCGTATATGTGCCAGAATTCCCCGGTGGCCTCCCTGGCCGTACCGGTCATTCCTGCGAGTTTTCTGAAAAAGCGGAAAAACCGCTGAAAACTGAGCCTGGCAAGGGTCTCGCTCGGATTGGTCACCTCGACGCCCTCCTTGGCCTCCACCGATTGGTGAAGGCCGTGCCGCCACGTCCTGTTGGCCATCAGCCTCCCGGTGAACTCGTCGACAATGGCGATCTTGCCGTCCTGTACGACATATTGCTTGTCCCGGTCGTAGAACTCCCTCGCGGTCAAGGCTTGGACAACCAGCTCCTCCCGGCGGGAGGCCCCCTGCCATATGGCCGGCATCAACTCGGCCGTATCCTCCACCTTGTTCTCGCCCTCTTTGGTCAGCCTTATTTCGCGGTACTTGTAGTCCACCTTGTAGTCGATACCGCGGGCCAGCCCGCGGCAAACCTCGTAGGCCGAGGCGCAGGCATCCACCAGGGGCCGGTTTTCCTGCGGCCTGGAGATGATCAGAGGGGTCACCGCCTCATCGATCAACAGGCTGTCCGCCTCATCCACGATCACGGTATCGATCCCCCTCTGGACCAGGTTTTGAAACGCCCGATTCGCCGGCTGGAGCACACTCCGAAGGACCCTGCGCCCTGCATCCTGATACCGCCCCAGGATGATGCGGTCTCTCAAGAAATCCGCCACCAACTCCTTGCTGGTGGTGTATACGACTCCTCTGTTGTACTGCTCCTGCCGCTCCCGAGGGTCCATGGCACCTGTGACGCTGCCTACGGTGACGCCGCAATAGGAATAGAAAGGGCGCATTTCCACTTCATCGCGATTCGCCAGGTAATCGTTCACCGTGACGATGTGGCAGGGCCTGCCGCTCCACCCGGCAAGGGCCCCGGCAAGGCATGCGGTCAAGGTCTTGCCCTCGCCGGTGGCCATCTCTATCAGGTACCCGTCATGGAGAGCCAGGGCGCCCCATACCTGCACCATGAAAGGCCTGAGTCCCAGGGTGCGCTGCGCGGCCTCGACGAGCAGGACCATGGCCTCTTCCACCTTTGAATCCGAAGTCTTTCCGACCCGCCTGAACTCTCCGGCCACGTCTTCAATGCGGGATCGAAGCCTCCGGTCAGAGAGATTACGCAAGGACAGCGACTTTTCCGAAATCGCCTCAGCCCTTGCGCGATACTTGCGCCTCCTGGCGGGAAACCTCCTGTACCGTCCAACGAGGCCGTAGACCGCGCCGTCCAGGCCCTGGTGGAGCTTTTCCGGAGTCACGATTCGGGTTCGGCGATAATCGTGGGCAGGGAGCATCATATCTGATACCTCTTCTGCAGGAGCTGCCTCAGCTCCCTTCCCCATTGGACCAAGAGGGCCTCGGGATCGAGGGTCAGCCGGAGCTTCCCCGATCTTCCATGGAAAAACATCACATCTTCATGGGAGCGGACAAATGCGTATATCTGGAAAAAGGGCTCTGCAGCCTGCACTCCCTCCTCGTCCGAGGGGGAAACGGCCACCTGCCCGCCTCCACGCCATCCCAGGGCCGCTGAAGGAAGCTTGTCGTGCTGGAACGGGATCACCCTCATCTCGGAGACGTCCACATTGCCGCCCGCTTGGCCGTAAAGACGGACCTCGGCCCGCTTTATTTCGTCCTCAAACAGGTTGGACGCCTCTTCCTGAGATACGACGGCCGAAAAGCGGAAGGCCTCCGGGTCGATGATCTCCCCGATCACCGTCCCTCTCGGCAGCCAGGAGCCCAGCATCTCCTTGCCCCGGGGCGAGACCCATATTCCGTGCTGCCTGGCGCGTACCGTGAGCTCCTTCTTCCGACGTTCAAGATCTTGGAGATTGGCCTCGATGGTTTCCAGGCGCTTGCGGATGGGTTCCACATCGGCCGCCTCTTCGGTGCGCGCTCTCAGTTCCATGGCAAGGGTCTCTTGCTTCTGTGCCTGTACCCGCTGAATCTCCAGGTCCAGCTCCTTGTCCTTCAAGACCATCAAGGGTGTCCCGGGAAAGACCTCGGCGCCGGAGCGGACCGGCAGCTCCGAGACATAGCCCGGTGCATCGTTTACCACGCGCACATAATTAACCGATTCGAGCACGCCGGGTGCCCTGAAGCGGTTGGGGGCCGGGAAAAAGCCCAGGAGACCGAAAATCGTACAAAAGATCAGGAGGCTTACACCGACCGCACGCAAGCGGTTCCTGGCCAGCCTCGGGCTGGATGCCAGATATACGATGAATCTGTAGAGCGGGACCAATCCCCAGGCAAAGATGCAGAAAGCGGCCATCAACAAGCCGAGCAACAAGAACTTGTCCGCTACGAAAAGGATGATCCCGGTGAATACGATCACCTTGTACAAGCCGCTCAAGACGCCGAAAACGGTCAGCCATGAGGCCTCCTTTCGGGTCTCGGCCGGGCTGCCGGAATCCTTGTATCCGAACAGGTAATACTCGCAGAGGTGCCGTAGATGACGGGTGGACCGGGTGTGGAGATTCGGGATGTCGAGGAGGTCCGAGAGGATATAGTAGCCGTCGAAACGCAGCAGAGGGTTTCCATTGAACAGGACCGTGGAGACCGATGCGATCACCATCATGTTGTAGGCGATGCTGTTCCACGTGCCCGGAGCGGAATAGGCCCAGTAAAAGGCCGCCAGGGCGGCTACGAATATCTCGGCCATCATTCCGGAGGCCCCCACCAGGGCCCTGCGCCACCGGCTCCGGAAAGACCAGCTCGATGTAGCGTCTATGTAGGGAAGCGGCGTGAAGACCAGCAGCATCACACCCATCACGTGCACTTCACCCCCGAACCTCTTGCACGCGAAGGCGTGGCCGAACTCATGTATCGTCTTTACTATGACCAACCCCAGGTAGAGCAGCGGGAGGTTGGTCGGAGAAAGGATTCCCTGGAACTGAGACGTGGCCGCATCGAAGTTGTCTACTACCATCTTGATCGCCGCGGCCACGACCGCAATCCAGACCACCGCACCGGCCGGCCCGACTATCAAGTTCAGGAGCGGTCTGATCTTCCGGAGCATGAACTCAGGGTCAAGCAACGGAAGCCTAAAAAACATGATGCTGAGCAACTTGGAGCGGGCCTCCCGCTGGCGGCGTTTCTTGTAACGCTCAAAGAGCTTGGCGCTGTCCGCGGGTACGTCGAAGTACAATAGGTTGGCGAAATAGAGCTGGGTGAGAAGCTGCAGCACGTCCTCCTGGCCCGGGGCCCTGTCCGGGCCCCTCCGGAGGCATTCCTCCCACACCTCCTCCACGGTGCGGTCACGGCGGAGGCGGATGACAAACTCATAGGCCTCCGGCCTCAGCCGGAAATACTGATTGTTGAAGGGGTCGTACAGGACGTACCAGATCTCGCCCCGGAAAAGCTGCTTCCTGGCCTTGACCGTGGGGCCCAGGCTGGTCCTGAGCTTGGCGATGCGATGCCAGGACTCGCTGAAGGTTCTGCCCGGCTTGGCCATATCACCACCACAAGAGCATACGGAAGAAATCCACGGTGCGGTGGGTCAGGATCCACAAGACGTTTCTCTTCCCCACATCGATCTTCGTTATACCGCTCATCCCCGGCCGCCACCAGGAAAGGGGGGCTTCCTGAAAAACGCCCTTGACAAGGAACACGTTGCCTTCTTCTTTGGGCACGGCTACGGGATCTATACGCTCGACAGTTATCGGGAACTTCAATTGCGGCCGGCTGACAAAGGCGATCTCGCCTTGGTCCCCTTCGGATATCGCATGCAGATCGCGCTCCTTGACCTCGATCTCGGCATACAGTTCGGCCAGGCGGGCCACCTTGAACAGCACGTCTCCCTTGCTGACCGGCGCCCCCAGGAGCTCCTTCAAGTCCCCCTCCACTATGACGCCGTCAAAAGGGGCCCTGATATCCGCGTTTTCAAGGTGATACCTTACAATGTCGAGCTTTGCTTCCGCTTGCTTGACAAGGGCCTGAGCTATCCGCATATCGGCCGGGGCGTTTTGCGCCCGGGCCTTTTCGGCTTCGCGGCTGTATCGGTGTTTATTGGCCAGGGCGTTTGATTCTTCCAGCAGCAGCTCCCGAGTATCCAAGGACAACAATGGATCCCCGCGGGAAACTATGTCGCCCACATTCACATGGACTTCGCTGATATAGCCTTCGAAGGGGGCGGGCAGATAGGCGAGGTCATCCGTCCTCAGGATGAAGCTGCCCTCCACCCGGTAGCTCAACTGCCCGAAGAGCCCGAAGGCAAGCGCCGCGGCCAATATCAAACCAAGGAGTTTCGGAAAGGTGTGCTCGACCCCGAGGAACCAGGAAAGCCCCTCCCTGAGCTTGGAAGCCGCTTTCGCTCCGAACCACCGGTCGTTCGCCTTGAGATCGGCCATGCGCCGCGAGGCCTGGTCGCACATGACGCGCAGCCCGCGCACATCCAGCTCGGAAAAAGGCTCCATGCGCTCGCAACTGAGCACCCCGACGGGTTCTTCATCCACCCTAACGGGCAAAGAGACCATGTGCTCCACGCCCTGTTCCTTGCAGTAGGCCTCGTGGTCCCTGACAACGGTGGATGCGCCTTCAGGCCGGGGATAGACGATCTCCTCGTCCTGGTCAAACGCCTCTTCCAGGGCCGCTTCCAGGGCCTGCACCGAATCCATCTTCTTTTCGAACCGCTCCAGGTGGCTTATTGCCTGGACGCGCACGTAGGCCCCCTTGATCCATCCCAGAGAGACCCTCTGGCAGCCGGAACGGGTCGCCACCTCGTTGCACAAGGCCATGGCGGCGCCCATGAACTTCTTCTCGGCGTTGATGACCACCATCAGGTCAAGGGCTTCCGAGAACCGGACCACATCGTGCCTGGCCTGATCGGCCGCACGGTTCATCTGGTAGGTGGAAGGGATGTCGGCTGCCAAATGGAGCCTTAATAGGAGGTCGTTCACCGCCTCCTCATCGGCCCCCTCCACGAAAAATACGATGACGCTCCGGCGTCCTTCGTCTTGAAGGTCCAGGCGGATTCCTATCACCAGCCCGGAGGGAGCCTCGACCCCGGGCATGACCGAGGAGACCCAGGCCCGGCCTTGAGACCCGGATTTTTCGGCAATCTGCTCAACAACGCGCCCCAGCCCCAGCCGGCGGACCTCCCCCGCCCCTCCGACCGGCCACAGCGACACTGTGCGCCAGGAGTCTTCGTCCTCGGCCCGAATCAGGAGAAAGCCGAAGCGCGCGCCGGCCAGCATGGATGCGGCTTCCAGAAAAGCCGGCCAAAACTCCTGCGGCTGCCCATCGAAACGCCTCACCCGATTCAGCGCTTCCAGGACCTGAGCGATTTCGGCTTCCTGGTTTTCGTATTCTCTCCGGCTGTGCAGCAATGCAAGACCCCGAGGAAGGCGTGAACCGCTTACATATCGAAGACCATGGTTGCGGCCGAACCGGGCCGCACCTTGCCGTCCCTATTGTCGAACTCCACCTTCACCTCCATCAGACCGCTTGCCGAATCCACCACTGGGGATACGAAGGAAACCGTGCCCTTCCTTTCAACCCGGTCCCGACTCGATCCTATCGAAATATCTACTTCCTGCCCCTTCTCGAGGAGCCGTCCCAGATGCTCCTCCATATTGCACACAAACCTGCACCGGCTGGTATCCACTACACGAACCAGGGGCTGGTGCTCTTCGCAGCTCTCGCCCTGTTCATGAAATATCTTGATCACGGTGCCGTCTATAGGCGACCGCAGATTTCGCTTGGCCAGGGCCTCCCGGGCCATCTCGTACTCGATTTTTTCCCTCTGCTCGGCGGAGATCAGCCGTTCCAGTTCGGAAAGAGCCAGTTTATATTCGAGCTCACTTTTCTTCAAATCCTCTTCGCTTACCGATTTTGTTGCCTCATAGAGCTCCAGAGTCGATTCATATATCTCTCTCAGGGTCTTCACCCGGCTCCTTGCACCTTGTTCTTCGGCCTTGCTCTCCCAGACCGCCTTCCGCCGGTCCACTTCCAATTCCTCGGCCCGCTTGTCCAGGTGAAGAATAAGCCCGCCCTTGCTCACAAAGTCACCCTCGTCGGCGAAGATCCCGGTAACAATGCCCGGGACGGACAGGCTCAATGTCCTGTCACTGATCGGCTCCGTTATCCCGGAGATCGGAGGCGACTGCTCGGCAAGGGCCTCCCCGCTCATCGATAAGTGTACAGCAAGAGCACCCGAAAGCATCAAAAACAAAAGAGATAGATGCATCCCTGCGATCCTACGACAACCGACCATTTTCATGACTCCTCCATGACATCGATTCCGTGGTTCCTCAGCAGAGTCCCTTTGACGGACTCGAGCGCAATCGAGGCCTTTTGTACATTGATCAGGCTCTCCAAATAATACTCCCTCACCTTGTTCAATTCTTCCTCGCGATCCAGGACCGTTCTGCTGTTGCTCTTGCCGGCGTCCAGGCGTGAGAGCTCGACCGCAAGCAGGCGCTCGTTCAGCCGCACGGCCTCGGCGTAGCTCTCGGCCTGTGAAAGGGCGCTCCTTACGCTCCTGATCGAGGTGTCAACCGCATTGGCCAGGGCCGTTTCAGTGGCCTTGAGCTCCAGGAGCGCCTGCTTTTTTCTCTTTTTCGCCGCTGCCAGCTCGCTCCGGGTCTTTCGCCCTCCCCATATGGGGATCCGGAGCTCGATGCCCACGCTCCAGCTCTCGTAATCCCTGTTACCGGCCAGATGCACAGCGTCCCTCGGCTTGTCCACGTCAAGGTCGTTGATCCCGTAGCTGGCCTTGAGATCGAGCTGGGGCCACTTCTGGTTTTCGGCATAAGCGATGCGAATACCCTCGCGTTCGACCTTCTTTTTCGTGGAGAGATACTCGGGCCTCATCTCCAGCGATTCCCGGTAGCTGCTTTGAAAATCCACCTCTATGTCCCTGAGCGCGGGTCTCTCCGAGGCGATCACCGCACCTTTGATCTCCCCTGCGGGTGAGGACAACAAGGTCTTGACGTCGTTCATGGCCGAGACCACCTCCTGCCTGGCCGCGCTCTCCATCGACTTCCTGGCGGCAAGCCCGGCCTCGGCTTCCAGCACTTCGGTCTCGGCCATCTTTCCGGTCCTGACCCGCTCTTTGTTGTCGCGGAGTATCTCCCGGGCTATACGCACCGATTCATGCCTCACCCTGAGCTTTTCCTGGGCCAGACACAGATCCCAGTAAGCCGAAGCCGCTTCCGCAACCACCTGAAGCATCTCCCGCCGGTAGCCTTGAAGGGACATGTCCGCATCGGCCTCGGCCACGTGGATATTGGCCATGGTGGCTTCTATTCCGCCGTTCTTCAGCAAGGGCTGTACCACGCTGGCTCCCAGGAAGGACTTATACTCATTCCGGGTGCGCATGACGCTGTTTGAGAGGTCTCTCAAGTCATAGCCAACCCGGAATTTCGCCCCTGTGGGAACCAGGGTCTCCACCGCCACGCTGTACTCGTCGTTTCTCTCGTGAAATTCACTGACCTCGTCCTGGGGTCCGAACAGGAAGCTCAAGGGGTCCTGGCTGGCTCTCTCGGTGCTGGTGTTTTGGACGCTGTTCTTGATGTGGTCATAGGAGGCCACCATCTCCGGCTCAAAGACGGCCTCGGCGCTTTCCACCGCATCCCGGCTGACGTCCCATTCCAACTTCTGATAGTGAATGCGCTCGTTTCTCTCGTGGACCATCTCTATCAGATCATCCAGGCTCAAGCGCAGGCCGGCCTCCCGGGTCTTGCTCACGGCTTTGCGACCTTCTTCCGATGCGGCCGAACCCTGAGGAGAGACCGCGGCCAAGGCGACAGCCAACAGGATACCTGAAAACCAAGAGTGTCTCTTTTCAACCATGCATCTTCTCCTGAGAGTACGTAAGTGGATATACAACTCCCGTTCGAACTTTCCATAGTAGCTCAACGGCGTACGATACAAAACCTATTCAGTTGCAAAGCAATTCTTGTTCGGCGAGCTTCTCCAAGACGTCTTCCGACTCGGAAAAACCTTTTTTCCAGGCTCTCTCAGAGGATAGTTCATCCAGCACCCTCTTGGCCGCTGATATAAGACGCAGGGCCTTTCCCCCCGGGTTGGGGAAACCCGGTTAGAAGGGCTAATCCTCCGGCGGGGAGCGCAACTCACCCATAACCTGCATGATTCCGGCCGCCTCGCTCAGGCCGATGACTCCGTCGCCCGAGAAATCCGCCGATGTGAAGACCGGTTGTGACGGCGGTTGACCGGTAAAAACCTGCATCGCAAGGATGAGATCTTTCATATCGATTAGGCCGTCGTCGTTCAAATCCAACTTTCTGATGATCAAATCCATGACGGTAATACCGCCGCTCTGCCAGGTATCGACCGCAATATCGTTCAATTCGCTGTTTTGGAGGCCCTGTAGGGCAAAAGCAATATTCGTGGCTTCTTCGCTCGTTGCAACCGCTTGAAAATGGACAGCCAGCAAGAGACCGGGGGTCTCCCCCACATCGAGACCGGCGGTCGCTCCGGTACGGCTGATGCCTACCACCACCTTCCCCGAAGCATTGTCTTCCAATGCGGCCAGCAAGAAAGTCTTTGCCGTTCCGGCTTCACTGAGCAAGTCCCCCTCGGTAGTCCTGGGGTAAACCTTTGAAAGGTCGGGTTTTGTGTCAATCACGTTCAGGAACTGCGGGTCGTACACCAAGTCGAATGCACTCCCGTAAAGGTCAGTTGCGCTCGATACATAAACTCGCACCAGAAATTCGTGGCCTTTTTCCACTTGGTTTATCTCAACATCATCCTTGTATGTCTTGAGAGACACACCAACAGCGGCCGTCCCGGGATATGGAAAAGCCAGCAGGAAGAGCACACAAATTCCAATGATTGCACACCCTAATGCTCGTATGGATCTCATCTCATTTCTCCAATGCATTGAAGTATTCATAAAGATAATCGAAAATATCAAAACTTGCCTCGAGCGCTCTCATGCCTTCGCCTTGCTTCAGACTCAAGCCGTATATGACCGCCTCCACCCCCCTGGCGATGCCGCCCGGATCCGCATCCCAGCGCTTCATCTCTACGTCTCGAACAACCCCGGCTATATGGAGGAGGGACTCATCATTCAACTCATACCGCTTCAAAATGGAATCAAAGGTAGTGGCTTGGTGGGTTGTCCTGAGCTCCCCCTGGGGGGTGTCAAAGGGAATACCATCGCCCGTTATCACACGGCCGCGCTCGACCATGCTGAATCGCGCCCTGGTGTCCACATGCGACCGGATAAGCCACGCAGAGGCGCACTTGTCCACCTCTATACCCTCCCAGGTCACATAGAGCCCGCCTTTTTTCTGCCCGGCCTCCCCAGGGCTCGGGCCCACTACCATCCCCAAGACCATGAAGAGAAGCGCCAAGTGATGAATGCAAAATGTATTCGGCCCTTTCAAGACGCCGCGGCCTCCACTCACATCGGGCTCTCGATCTCGATCCTTGCGGAACGGGAGGCCCGCTGGTCGGTCAAGGTCACCAGGGTGACCGTGACAAGGTGCGAGCCCGGTCCCAGCTCCCTGGTATCCAGCGTATACGTCATCGGGATGTAGCCGTACTCCACTTCGTCCCAGCGCTTGTCGTCCACAAAGACCACGCACTCGAAGCGGTTTTGGTTCAGCATGCTCCTGGTCGCATCGTCCGCATCGATCGACAGGGTCACCTGATCGCCCTCGGTGACGGCGATCGAGCCGGAAACCGGCGCGCCGTTCACCATTATATCGAATTCAGGAGAGGCCTCCATCCGGCTTCTGATCAAATAGGCCTTGGGGAGCCTCGGCCGGGCGCCCGCGTCCATGGACAGGGCCCGCCTGCCCGCCGGAGCGCCGCCCTCCCGGAGCGAGGTTTGGTAGTCGCTGCCCGTACCCTCTACAATAATGCTGTTTTCGGGCAATGAATAGGCCTGCATCAGGATGACAAGGTCCTTGTTCCCGGAAAGGCTCACCATCCGGTCCTCACTCCACCCGTCCCAATGAACCTCATGCCTGCCCGCGGGCCGACAAGCCCAATCCAGAATCGTCTTGTACATGGGCCCACCTTGGAGGCCCGCCCTTATCCGCACCCTTGCGCTTTCGGGCAGGTTGTAGGTTATCCGGCCGGTCGCTGGGTCATAGCTCTCCGGGTAAATGGAGATGTCGAGCTTCTCCCCTCCGGTGAAGCTCGCCGGATCATATATCCGCTCGTCACTTCCCGCGGATCGGGTGTGGATCCTTACAAAATAGGCGGTATCGGGGACGATCCTTCCCTCCCGATCCCTGCCGTCCCAAACAACCGTATTCAAGCCCTTCGGCGTGCTCTCCCGTACAATACTTCTCACCACTCTGAAATCAGGGCCCAAAAAAGAGACCTCGCTCCTCCCGGCCCGTTCCATCAGGAAAGAGACCGCCACGGTCTCGTCCATGGACGGACTGAAGACCGAAGGGGCCACGGTCACCTGTCTCAGTCTTCCCACCTCGGCCCCGAGCTCTCCTGGAAGAAAAGGGCATGCGAAAATGCAGCAAAACAAGACTCCCCGTATCGTCACTGAACGTATTTTTCCAATCATTGCCCTTGACCCTTTCTTGGTTTCACCGGCTATTCACACGAGCAGTCAGGATCCCGCACTCCACACTCGTCATGCGTGAGTTGCCTTGCCTCGTCCGTGCCCAGCCGTATCATCCAGAGCTGAGGGATACCTGTCCGGGTGGACACGAAAACCAAGTGCTCGCCGTCCGGCGTCCAAGCCGGAGAGCTGTCCCTGGCCTCGTGTGCAGTCACATTGATTGCATCCCCGCCTTCGGCGGAGACAGTCCATATATCGTAACTTCCGTACTTATTGGACGCAAACGCGATCATCCTGCCGTCGGGTGACCATGCCGGGGCAAAGCTGTCCGCCTCCAGGTTCGTAACCCGCCGGTCCTCGCCCGTGTCCACCTCCCTTACCCGGATCTCGGCCAGGGTCCCATAAACACGAGACCGCGGTTTGTCTTCAGGCCAGTACACGTAGGCGAGCCTCCGGCCGTCCGGGCTTATGGCCGGGAACGTCTCCATGCCGCGCCCGGCGACCAGCGGCGCAATACTGGATGCGCTCTCCTTGTCGAAACGGGCCATACAGATGTCGCTGTCATCCTCCGGGACCGCCACCAGCGAGGTGAACACCAACCGGCCTTCATCGCCCGGCCATACGGCCGGATGGACATACTTCCCTTCAGGCAGGGCCGGAAACGAGGTCTCCCCGGTCTCCACATCCAACACCCCGATACGCCCCGAGTTGTCTGAAAACACTATCTTCCTGTCTTGAGCGAACCACCGGGGTCCCGACTCTTCCACCTCCACGCTGCTTGTAATCCGTTTCGGCCCGGTCCCCTCGACCGGGTCCAGCACCCACAGGTCCCACCCGCCCCCCCGGCAGGAGCTGTAGACCACCTCAAAGGCCTCAATTCTTGCCGGGCAGAGGATCGTCAAGATCGCGCAGGACAGAAGCGCAGTCTTCATCAGGAATCCGTTCATACCGCCATCTCACATCACGCAGGGATCCGCTCATCAAGGGTCCGGCGGAACTCCTCGCGGTCATTCAGCAGCCACAGGAATACTAGATACTTGTTGAACACCCGGCTGGCCCAATTGCGCTTGTTCACCTCGATGACCGCCACCGGGCCGGTCACCTTGAGTTGTTTTACATCCTTCCATTCGAAGAAGGCCTTGGTTCCCATGGAAAAGACCAGGGTGAGCCCTTCCTGCGACAACCCGAACCCGGCCGGGTACCCAGTATAGACGAACCAAATGATAAAACAGCTTATCAAAGCGGTCATGACCAGTGCGAACCATGGGGCCCCCGAAGTGACGGCGATCGTCCAGATCACCACAAGAAAGACACCAAAGACCCCTTGCATCAAATAGGGGCATACCAGGCCGTTAAATTTATATTTATAAGTCATAAGCCGCAAAACTCCGGTGCCGTGCTTCTCCCCATCCCTAGTCGGTGCAGCCCGTATTCCACGTATATCCGAAATCGACCGACACGCCGCCGCCGACTCCCACTCCGCCGCCACCGGCCACCGCCACACATCCGGTAGTCCCTACTGATCCGCCCACATCGATACCGCCCCCAAGGGCTATCTCCCCGGAGACGCCGCCGCCCCACCCGGCAATATCCCCGGCAGTGGGGCAGTTCAGGAACTGGATGATCATGCCCCCGCCGCTGGCCGAAGCCTCGAGGCCGGCGCTTCCGGCCAGGCTGAAAAACGAGCAGCAAAGGGACGGACTCGTCGTGCAGCACACCGTGGTGACGGTAACCGAGGCACCAAGGACAAAGTGGGCCTCCCCCCCCGCTTGAGTCCCGGTCCAGGCCCCGTCCTTGCACTCGGCGCTGTACCCTGTGGGGTCAGTATAATTGGTGGGATTGTTCATGGCGTACACGTACAAGTTGCTCTCGCGCGGGTTGAAAAGGGTCCTGTCGAAGTCGTCGCTGGTCATGAACCGGCCGATCTCGGGGTCGTAGAAACGCGCCCTGTAATAAATGAGCCCTGTCTCCTTCTCATGATAGCGCCCTGTAAAGCCGAACACATCATGATCTTGAGGCGTTACGGCCCCATAAGGGGCATAGGACAGGGTCTTTGCCATCGAGCCCGTCTCATCCGCTTGCCCGATCACGGAAGAGAGAATGTCCTTCAAATAATATGTGGTGGTGCCGCTGCCTGCGGAGAAGACGATATCGTCCTTGCGCACCCCGCCTGAATGCCAGGCCTTGAAAGAGTTGTCGCTTCCCATCGTCAACAGGAGGTCCATATCCTGCCCAACCAGGTACCTGGCGCCGTCCGAGCCGTTGACCGTCTTGGCTATCACCTGGTCGCCCAGGGGAGCCACCTCTCCAGCCTCTTCGGGCAAGACCGGGTAATAACGATAGGCGATTTCTGTACCGTCACCAAGCGTGACGCCCGTCAGGCGGTTCTCATAATCATATTGATAAGTGGTGGTCACCCCTGATTCGCTTATCTTCCGAATCAAGTTCCCGTTCTTGTCGTAGTCATAAGTAACGCCGTCCGCCTCGATCAGCCGGCCAGCCTTGTCGTAGGTGAAATTGGCGGCCTCGCCGTCAACCGTCTTGGAAGTCCTATTCTCCGATAAATCATACGTATACTCTATAACGGAGCCATCCGGCGAATTTGCTTCGATCAAACGATTCAAATCATCGTACTTATAGGTAGTGGTGACACCGCTTCCGACTACCCGGGTTACATTCCCAAAGTCATCAAAGGAGTAATCAAAGGACTCCAGTGTATCCGTCCCCTTTTTGTAATCAATGTTCTCAGCCAGTCCCATGGCGGTATAACTCTGTTGTTGTTCCACGCCGTTGGGATAAGCCGTTGCAACCGGCCTAGCCGCTTCATCGTATTGTATGGTAGTTGTTACGCCGCTCGGGGCGATCAAATTGGTAAGGAGACCGTCCTCGTCATAGGCATATCCGTTAGTATAGGTAACATCGCCTGAGGAATGATCCGTGATGACTGTCCGTATCAATCGGCCTGCGCTGTCATAAGAGTAATCAACGGTTTTCTGGAGATAAGGACACTCCATTTTAGTCGGTTTTCCCAAGAAATTATAGGTAAAAGTCACTGCAACGGTCCCGTCATCCGCAGAGGACAAACGCCCCATTGCATCATAGGTATATGATATGCTGGATATCGTACTGCCGTCGCCGGCGAGGTAAGCCACACCGGTCCGCCTGCCGGTCGCATCATAGGTATACTCCGTAATGCGGCCCTCTCCATCGGTACGCTTGACCAGGTTGCCCTTGCTGTAAGTATACTCGGTGCTGTTTCCCAACGGATCGGTTACCCTAACGGTCCTGCCGTACTTATCCAGATCGAACTTCATTGATTCGCCGTTCGGATAGACAATCGCCTTCAACCGCCCGTACTCATCGTACTGATAATCATAAAGCGCATAAGCAGCGCCCACCTTGTAACTAACTCGGTCCATGCGTCCTGCTTGATCGTATCTATAAAAGATTTCTTGCCCGGCCCTGGTCACCCACTTTCGAACCTTTCCCGCCTCGTTATAGGTAAAGGTCTCCGCCAGGTTGTTCGGATAGACCACATGTTCCACCCTTCCACTATCCGTGTAGTAAAGCTCGTAGGTGGGCTGTTCAGGAGAGGATGAGGCGTCGTATATTCCCCGCACCCTACCCTGTTGATCATAGGTGAGGCCCCTGTACCGCTGTCCCGAGGGGTAAGTCTTCTTGGTCAGCCTGCCACCGTCGTATGAATAGACGGTCTTGGCACCGGTGGGATCGGTCAGGCTCAAGAGGTTTCCGGAGGAATCGTATTCCACGACGATCTCGCCGCCGTCGGGCATTATGGTCTTGGTGCGGTTTCCGCTTTCATCGTATTCAAACTTTATGGTCTCGCCGAGCTTATTGGTATATTCGGTCAGCCTGTGCTGTTCATTCCATGTATAGTACTCGGTCTTGCCGTTCTCGTCCGTGATCTCGAGGGGCTGGCCGTACTCGTTCATCTTGTGAATACGGCTCTTGCCGTCCTCATTGGTGACGGTCACCCTGCGATTGGCTATATCGTAGCTGAATGTAAATGTTCCATTCCTGTTTGTCTGTTTCGATACACGATCTTCGTCGTTATAGGTGTTTTCAAGAATTGTTTGCCCTTGTGAATTCAGTATGGCAGTCAAATTATGGTCTTCATCATATGCATAGCGATAGATTTCGCCGCCCTTGCCTACAACCTCCTTCAGCTCCCCTTTTTGATTATAAAAGTAGAAAACTTCATTGCCTGCATGATCCTCTACCGAAGAAATCTTATTCACATCATTGTAAGAGAAGGAAAAAGAGCCGCCGTACGTATCCTCGACTTTTATCAAGCGCTTGTTTGTGTCATAAGTCAGATTCCACTCCGTCGAACTGCAACAATCCTTGATCTGTATTAGATCTCCTTCGGCGTCAAAAAGATATGTTAGTCCGCAGGAATCCGTTAATATATACCCCCCATCGACATCCTTTGTAAGATCCAAAAACCAGCCCTGAGGGGATTGATATGATCCGTCCGCATTTTCTTGAAACTTGTACCTTACACCTGTGAAGTCACGCACGATCACATAATTCCGGCCCTCATCGGTCACGGGGATGGCCTTCATATTGTAATTGAAGTTCCATCCGTATCCGACGGCCCCGTTGTAGCGATCCTGGCTGTTGTAGTAGCGGATCAACTGCATCCGGTCTTTTCCGCTCAAGAACGAGAGGTCTTCATACTCGTACTTGAAATTCCCCGTAAGCAGCTCGACCGGGTCTTCGTCTTCATCTTCGTTGTCATCATCGCCCGGGTTGTCTTCGTCGCTGTCGTCCTCATCGGATGTGGCATGCCCAGTGTCATGTGGTTCGTCATAGCCGAAAGCCACAAAGTCCATCCGGTCCGTCACCCCTCCTGCAACAAAGAGACAAAGCAAGACAAACAGGAAAGGCAAGCCTATCAAGCGGATTTTGCGCACCATGTTCAAGATCTCCTTGTTTAGTAGAACACGCGGAACACGGCGTATTCCGTTGTGGATTCGTTGCCGAATGCATCTGTAGCCTTTATGCCCATCCTGAAGACCCCCGGATGGACCAGAGCGCCCGAGGCGTTTCGCCCGTCCCAAGTCAGTTGATTCACCCCGGCCTGGAACTCCTGGGGAGCCAGGGTAAGGACCGTTACGTCGTTTTCGTTCTTTATGAACGCCTCCACCGTGGCGGGCTTTGACAACCGGAACGACACGGCCAACGGCTTGCCCGGGTCTTCCGTATAGGGATTGTCCGCAGGCATATAGAAATCCGGCTCCTTGGACACGTCTTCGATGACCGGTTTGCTGTTGACGATGATGGCGTTGTCCGGCAAATCATACCCGAATACCGTCCATACATAGACCCCCATCTCTGGAATCCTGCCCTGATCGTCGGTGCCGTCCCATGTGGTGACATAGTCCCCGCTCGGGAGCGGCTCCCTCAGTAGGACCGTCTTCACCCTGTCTTCAACCATGGCGCCGCCGGCCCACTCCGCAACGTAGATCGTTGTCTCCGAAGGCTTATCAAGGCTGTATTTGACAAACAGGGGCCTGTCCTCCAGCGTGCTGAAGCTGGAAGGATAGTCCTTGCCCGGAGTCCGCCTGGCCAGGGAGACATCCCCGGTAAGATCCAGGCTGCCCGACCTGCCTTCGGTCTGGTAGTCCATGACGAAATAGTATATGCCGGACCCCACTACGGCGCCGCCGTCATCCTTCCCGTCCCAGGCCGCGGAATGAGCCCCCGGTTCGTACGGTTCATTCTCAAAAAGCGTCCGTACCACATTGAACTGCCTGTCCAGGATCCTCAAGGTCAATGAAGCCCCCGAGGTAAGGGAGAAGTCGATGACCCCGGTCTGGCCCATTGTGGGATCGAATATCTCCGTATCCCTTGCCGCCCTTATACCGAAGCCGGCCTGCACGGTGACGTAGTCCACATCCACATTGCCCTCATCGTCGGTCACCTTCAACACCGCTTCGTATTCACCGACCTGGGTATAGTTGTGGACCACGTCCCCGGATACCTTGGAGCTGTAGTCAACGGTCCCGTCGCCGTCGAAATCCCACTCGTACTTGGCAATGCTCCCGTCCGGATCCGACCCGGTCCCGGTAAAATGGACCGTAAAGGACGACTCCTCGGACACCGGGTCGGCGCCGGCGCTCGCCTGGGGGAAACCCGCCTCCCTCACCCGGATGTATATCGAGTCTTGCCCGATGTTCCCGTCCGAGTCCGTAACACTCAGCACGGCCCGGTACACCTCCGGCTCGCTGTACGTATGGGTCACGAACTGCCCTGTTGCAGTGGTCTCGTCCCCGAAATCCCACTCATACTTGGTGATGGTCCCGTCCAGATCCGTCCCGTATCCCGAGAAACTCACCTCCAGCGGGGGATTCCCGAACACGGGGTCGGCATCCGCCACCGCCTCGGGAAGCTGCGGCGCCTCGACCACGATCCGAATGGTGGCCGAATGGGTCAGGCCTTCATTGTCCTCGACCGTCAGCGTGGCGTCATAGGTCCCGGGTTCAGTGTAAGTATAGGGAAATGCTGTTGCTATCTCCGACGGGTTGTCAGGCCAGCCGTCTCCGTTGAGGTCCCCGAGGGACTCGACCTCCCCGTCGCCGTTGAGATCCCACCTATACCAGATAATGGTCCCGTCCTCGTCATGCCCGCTCGAGGTGAACTTGACCTCGAGGGGAGCCCTGCCCCTCGTTGGAAACGCATAAGGCCGGGCCTCGGGCGCAAGCCCTGCGGTTATGGTGACTTCGTCGGTCCCTGTGTAGCCGTTGTCGTCAGTCACCCGGAAGACCGCCTGATAGGTGCCCACGTCCTGATAGATATGGTGCGTCTCACCGGTTGTCTCCGAGCTCCAATCAAATACCCCGTCCCCATTGAAATCCCACTCGTACTTCACAATGCTCCCGTCCGGATCAGAGCCGGTCCCGGTGAACTCCACCCGGAGCGGGTTGTCACCGGCCACCGGATCGGCGGACGCTTCAGCCACGGGCGCCCCAGGAACGGTCACTGTGATCTCCACGCTCGCGGTGTCGGTCTTGCCTTCGTCATCCGTTACTGTAAGCCTCGCCTCGTAGGTCCCCGGATCCTGATAGGTATGCGTGGGGTCAGCGGAATCCGAGAAGAAAGCCGGTGCGGCCTCAAGCTTGTTCAGGCTGTATTCAAGGCGCAGCGGGTTGTCGCCGGTGTCGGTGATGCGATAGGCCAGGCCCCAGCCGCCGCCGCCTTCGGAGACGCTTGCCAGTATCCGGTTCCAGCCCTGATTCAGGGTCACGTCAAAGCTGTACTTATCAATGTACACCGGTTCACAGTCATCCTTCTCATAAGCGAACTCTCCATTGACCCAGAACCTGGCCGCATCGTCCGCTCCGAACTTGATGCGCACGTCCTGCTCCACCGGAGAGTAGAGATATATGTGCGAGTACGCGTAGCTGTTGGAGTGCCCGCCGAAGACTCCGTCCCAGTTGAAGTTCCCGTCCGCATCCTGGGCCGCGAACCAGGTCTTCCCCCCGAACGTATTTCCCTCATTGGGCTCGTGGTCCAGTATGCCCTCCTGCATACTGCTTAGATCACCGCATCCGGTGGAGGGCCAGGTGCCCAGGAAGAGCTGCCTTGTTGGGTAGCCGTTTTCATTCAGCCGGTAGCCCTCGCCGAAGTCCCAGTCGTAGCCGGTGATCGTGCCGTCATCATCTGAGGAGCCGCTCCCTGTGAAAGCGACTGCCAGCGGGGCGTCGCCCGTTGCGGGATCGGCCTGGGCCACCGCTTCGGGCGTCCCGGTAGGCTTGACCGTCACGGTCACACTCGCCTCGGCCGTTGCCCCGTAGGAGTCGGTAACCGTCACCTTGGGCTGAAAGGTCCCTGCCGAGGTATAGGTGTGCGTGACCTGAGCGCCGGCATCCGATCCGCCGTCGCCGAAGCTCCACTGATACGATCCTATGCTGTCGCCCGCATCGCTTTCGATCGACCCGGAAGCGTCAAAGGTCACCTCCAGGGACGCATTGCCCTCCAAAGGATCCGCCGCCGCCGCGGCCTGGGGAGGTGTATTCACCACTATGCTCTTGGAGACCGTGGTCCGGTTGCCGTCGTTGTCGATCACCCGGAACGTGGGCGTGTATTCACCGGCCTGTTGATATGTGAAATAGGTGTTGCCTTCGGTCCTAGAGCTCCAGTCGTAGATCCCGTCTCCGTCGTAATCCCACTGGAAGATGACGATGCTCCCGTCCGGGTCGCTCCCCTGCCCCTGGAGGTGGACGCTCAGGGGCGGCGGACCGCTCTCCTTGCTCACCGATGCACTTGCCGTTGGGGAGACCGGAGAGACCTCCACCGTGGTCATGGTATGAAAGACGCCGGAGGGACCGGTCACGCGGAGGACCACAGGGTAGGTCCCCTGGGTTTGATAAGTATAGGTCGGGGCCGTTCCCGTCGCATCGAACGTCCCGTCCGCATTGAAATCCCAGGCATACCCCGTAACCGAGCCCGCCGGATCGAATGCCGTACCCGTGAAGTTGACCCTCAGGGGGGCGGGCCCTTGCTGCGGGCTGGCCGAAATCCCGGCGCTCACCGGACCCACCCTGATGGGATCGAGCAGCACATAATCCACCAGGCCTTCGTTGTCCGTCACCCGAAGGACCGGCTGGTAGTAGCCTCTATCGGTGTAGGTGTGAGACGCCGCCGCTGAGTCGGCCGACTGGTAATCAAAGACGCCGTCTCCTTCAAAGTCCCATTCATAAAGGAAGATGCTTCCGTTGTCGCTTGCGTCACCGGTGAAATTCACCTCCACCGGTGCGGTGCCGGAAGATTTGTCCCCCGAACCCGAGGCGGAAGGAGGATCCTGATTCTCCTCCGCGTCAGCCCCGCTCAGGACCACCAGATCATAGGGATCGTTGAACCCGCCCTTTCTGCTAAGCTGGGTGCCGTTGGGAGACAAGCGTTTTACATCCTCACGCTGGTATCCGATGTCCGAGACCCAGCACTCGCCTGTCTGTGAATCCACTGACAGGCCCCAAGCGTCAACGAAGCCTCCGACACGGGCAAGCTCCAATGAGCCGTCCGAGGACAAGTGTACCACCTGGTCGCGATCCCGGTCGTTCACCCATACGGAGCCGTCCTTCTGGTTCACGGCCAGCCGATTCGGGTCATCAAAACCCCCCGCCCTCAAGAGCTCCCCGCTCCCATCAGCCGAGAGCTTGACCACCTGATGGTTGGACTGATCCGCCACCCAGCAGCTCCCGTCGCTCTCATCCAGCTCCACAAAGGCCGGATTGTAAAACCCGCTCACTTCAATGTAGGACTCCGGGTCGGAGTCGACCGCAACGCCGTCGGTTACACCGGATTCGAACCGGTACACCTTGTCCCTGCCGTCATCCGCCACCCAGAGGACGCCGTCCGAGCTGTCCACGGCCAGATCCACGGGATTGGAAAACCCCAGTATGCGCACCAGCCCCTCGGGGGTCTCCGCCGTCCCGTTGCAGGGCCAATAACCGACCAGGCCGGCCTCGTTCCCGGCGAGCTCCGAGTCCTTTCCTCCAGCTATATCCGCCTCACTGCGGGCCACGTTCCACAGCCTGACCTCATCGATCACGCCGTTGAACCACTCGCCGCAGCAATAGGAGCTGCCGACCCTGAAAGGATCGGTATTGGAGGTATCCGAGGAGTAGTCGCCCTCGGCCTCGAGTGCCCCGTCCACATAGAGCCGCACCTTGCCCGCATCCTGGTCGTAGACACCGGCCACGTGGTACCAAGTGTCGGCCGCTGCCGGATCCGAAGAAGCCACATATTGCCGGCCGCCGTCATTGACCAGCACCGCGAT
This sequence comes from uncultured Desulfobacterales bacterium, assembly GCA_964647905.1. GTDB lineage: Bacteria > Desulfobacterota > DSM-4660 > Desulfatiglandales > HGW-15 > CAZYJR01. Next base: position 23,699 of record CAZYJR010000023.1, read on the forward strand.
CTTGTCACCATTGAGGACCAGGGCGAAGTCCTTGCCCTGGCTCACCTTCCCGAAAATCGTACGTATCTGCCCGCTGCTCCCGAAGTTTGCCGGCTTGATCCACGCCTCCATGGTCCAGGAACCCACCCTGAAGCTGTCGGGGTCATCAGGTATCTGCACATAGTCGCGGTATCCGTCAAAGAGGATCCCGTTGTCGATCTTGCCTGCAGCAAACTGGGCGTTCCCTTCAAGCCAGCCCGTGTTTTCATTGGCTGTCAGATCCGGAGCGCCGTTGGATGAGGTGTTGTACATATCGGGCAAGGTGCCCGGGATTCTCACCACCCGGTCGTTCGCGCGATCCGCCACCCAGCAGGCGCCGCTGCCCTCGTCCACGTCCAGGTCATTGGGATAATAGAACCCTGAATAGACCTTGTGGTATCCGCTGGTCCCGGAGACGCTGTACCCGTCCGGAACGTCCCCGTCAATCCTATAGACCTTGTGCGGCGAGTAGAGGTCCGCCACCCACAAGGCGTCACGTATCCTATCGAATGCGATGTACTGCGGGTCGCCGAACCCCCCTACCTGCTTGATGACCGTCTCCCCGTCCGCAGCCAGCAGGACCAGCCTGTCATTGTATCGGTCGGCCACCCAGGCCTT
>CAZYJR010000023.1:24434-63265 GCA_964647905.1 uncultured Desulfobacterales bacterium
CGTCCGCAGCCAGCAGGACCAGCCTGTCATTGTATCGGTCGGCCACCCAGGCCTTCCCGAACCCTACGCCTTTCGGAAGTATGCGAAGCGTCTTGCTGTACGTATCGGTTCGCGTGCCCCCGGCATCAGTGACGGTTAATGTGGCGGTGTAGGTGCCCGGGGTGTTGTAGGTATGTGTTGTATGGCCGGTTGTGGTGCTGGAGAAGGGGCTGCTGCCGTCCCCGAAATCCCACTCATAGAGGCTCGGGGCATCACCGGCAAGATATGCGTTATCAAACCAAGTATTCGCATTCCAATTGCACCACAGCCCCGCACCACCGCTGGTGTAATCCGAGTCCCTTCCCTGAAAGACCATTTCATCATCCACATAGACCGCAAAACGACCGCCTGCCACATCGATCCGGACGCGGTACCACCGGTTGGTCTCATAAACCACATCGTCCGCAGCCAGTTCCTCCACACCGGCCGATGTTCTCTTGAGCAGCCGCCTGGGCGAGATCCCGGTCCTGCCCTGCCGATTCCACTCGAAGAGGTAGTACTCGGTATCACTCTGATACCTGAAAAGAACGCCCATGGTGTCGTCGTCCGAGGACCGCATATCCACGCTGAAGCTGTAATCGTCCCAGGTCCCGTCCCCCGCGACTAGATAGACACCGTAGAAATCCTTATCCGGATCATCAGCGTCGTTTCCATCATTGCTGGTCTGCTTGAAGACCCCGTCCTCCTCGGCCCACGAGCCGCCCCCCACAGGGGCTCCCCAGAGCGCATCGATAGTGCCGTCCTCGAAATCGTCCAGGACCTCGTACCCAGAAAACCCAAACCCGGTAAAGTCGACTTCAAGCGGGCTATAACCCGATGTAACCGACAGGATCCCGGTGGCACCAAGGAAGTCGCTCTCGAACACGGTAACGTCGGTCGACGCCGTGGAGGTCAGCCCCTCGTTGTCCGTGGCCTGCAGTACGGCGCTGTGGGTCCCAGGGGTGTCATAGGTGTGCTCTACGGCCGCAGTGAGGGGGGAGATTACGTTCAGGTGGCCGCTGTAGACCGCCACCTCACCGAGCTGCGTATAGTACCCGCCATAATTGGAGGTGATGACCAGCTTTACGTACTTGGCCGACTTGGGAGCAAAGGAAAACTCCTGGAAGCCCGCCATCTGGGCGAGTGTGTAGGTCACTCCGGACTCTACAGGCTCGAAATCCCCCTCTTCCACGCCCGTAGTGGATACGAGGAGCTCAAAGTCCTTTGCCCAATAGGTATTCGAATCCGTGGTCTGAGGATCTATGGCGACCCTGTCTATATCCCATGTCCGCCCCTGGCCCAGAGAGAATATTATTTCATGGGGGAACTCGGCATTTGAGGCGCTCCTCCAACCCCTGCTCTCGCTGGTGGCGACCAGCCCGTCGATCAGGTTGGAGGCCGCCCAGCTTGAGGTGTTGTATTGAGTGGAAAAGCTCACCACTTGGCCGGGACCAGCGCTTCCCCAATCATAGGTCCCGTCCCCGTCGAAGTCCCACTCATACTTGACCACGCTTCCGTCTTCATCCACGGCCGAGCCGTCAAAGGAAACCACGACGGGTGCATTGCCCTTGGACACATCCGAAGTCGCAGAAATGTCAACCGGCCCCTGGTCGATGATATCAAAGGTCACCGAGGCCGTGTCCGTCAGGCCGTCATTATCGGTGACCCGGAGCGAGGCCGTATAGGTCCCCGCCGAGGAGAAGGAGTGAAGCACGTTCCCCTGAGCGGTGGAAGACCAATCATAGGTGTCGTCTCCGTCAAAGTCCCACTCGTAGAGTACAACCACTCCGTCCGGGTCGGTCGCCCCGCCGGAGAAGACCACGTCCTGCTTGAAATAGGACCCTCCGGCCTCCGGCTTTTCAATCATGGCCTCGGGCTTGGAGCGGGCTATGACTTCCACGCTGCCGGTTGCTGTCAGGCCGCCGTCATCCGTGACCATCAGCATGGGATGGTATGTACCGGACTGATCATAGGTATGGGTGGGGGAGGTCTCTTCGCTGTCCACCTCGCCCATGACCCCCTCGAGCCTTATATCATCGATGTACCATCCATCCGCGAGATAGGAGTAGCTCGAAGTCAGACGAAATCGAATCCTTACATCGGGGTTTCCCGCATAATCGCTCAGGTCCACTTGTGCGCGGGTCCATTGATCTTGGGTTCCTCGGCCGAACGAGGTGACCTCGTTCCAGGCGTCGCCACCGTCCGTGGAGACCTCCACCCTTCCGTAGGCGTACCAGTTGAATACATAACGATGCCAAAAGGACAGGACAATGGTCTCGCTTGCAGTGAAATCAAAGGGGCCGCCGGTCAGGCTGGTATCCGAATTGGCGGCATAATCGCCCTCCGGGCTGTCGGTCCAGCAGGAAACACCGCTGTGAGCATACTTGTCGGTAATCGCCCAGGGCTCGTCCGGGGTCCAAACGCCCGCGCCGGACTCCACATCGTCTTCGAACGCGCCGTCGAAATCCCATTCGTATTTTACGATCGAGCCGTCCGGATCCGCTGATCCCTCGGAGGAGAAGGTCACCTCGAGCGGGACGAGCCCGGAATCAGGATCCGCACCCGCCTTGGCCGTGGGGGTGCCCTGTGGGAACGCCTTAATCTTGAGGGAGGCATCGTCTGTCAGGCCGTGGTCCGTGGTGACGGTCAGGACGGCGGTATACCCGCCGGGTTCCGTATATGTGTGGGTGACACCGGAATCAGTACCGGATGCGGTCTCACCGTCCCCGAAATCCCAGGCGTACTCCGTAATGGTGGATCCTTCAGGGGCCGACGAAGCGCTTCCGTCAAAGGTAACCTGAAGAGGGGCATTGCCTGTACCGGGATCCGCGCTGATACCAGCATCCGGAGGGAGGTGCGTCACGGTAATATCGGCCGAGGCCGTGGCCTCATTCTCGTCATCATCGGTAACCCGCAGGGTGGCCGTGTAAGTGCCGGGCTTGGTGTAGAGATAGGAGGCCTTGCCTGTCGAATGGTTGAACCAGTCGTAGACCCCGTCTCCGTCGAAATCCCATTCATAGAAGATTACCGAACCGTCCTTGTCCGTTCCGGTGCCGTTGAAATCCACCTGGAGCTCACCGGCCCCCTGGGTGGTGGAGGGATAGGTTTGGGCCGTGGGGGCGGCATTGGTCACTGTGATGGTAATGTACACGGGATCGCTGGTCACGTTACCTTCGTCCAGGACTCTCAGCCTCGCTTTATATGTCCCTTCCTTGGGGTATGTGCGCTGGTGTTGGCTTGGAGCTGTAAACTCCGCATCGTCGCTTCCGTCTCCGTCAAAGTCCCACAGGAACTTCTCCACGCGGCCGTCTATGGGATCGATTGCATCGAAGGTGAACGTGACACTTTGCTCGGCCTCCACGGTCAGCGGGTCGGCGGATGCCACTGCGGTGACCCTGCCCACGCGGATGGGCGGAGTGTGGGCGATGTCGGACAGCCAGATATCGTTGGTCACGCGCAAGGCGGCGACATACGCGCCCACTTGGTCGTAGCTGTGGGCGGCGAGCGGGTCTTCGGAGCGGTAATCAAAGACCCCGTCTCCTTCAAAATCCCATTCATAGAGGATGATATCATGCAGGTAATCGGTACTGGCGCTCCCGTCGAATCCGACCACCACCTCCGGGTCGACTTGGGTCGCACTCACCTGCACCCTGGCTGTCGGCGGCTCCTGCCCCTTTTCGGGAGGCACCGCGGCTACGCAGCTAGGTCTCGAGAATCCGGAGATCCTGAGAAGCTCCGCTCCGTTTACGGCCAGCTTGACCACCTGATTGTTGTCTCTATCCGCCACCCAGCAGTTGCCCCTGACCACGTCCGCAGAAACCGAACTGGGATTGTAAAAACCGGAGACGCGCACGAGCTCCGCCCCGGTGGGAGAAAGCTTGACCACCTCACCGTTGTTCTTATCCGAGACCCAGCAGTTTCCCGTTGTCGGATCCACGGAGACGCTGTTAGGGGCCTTGAAGCCTCCCGCATATTCCTCCGGGAGGCCGTCCGAGGAGAGTTTCACCACCTGATTGTTGTTCGTATCCGCAACCCAACACTCACCTGTTATATGATCCACGGACACGCTCAAAGGACGGTTAAAGCCGGTGAACGCCGCATGATATCCGGTCTCGGAGCCCAGATCATAGCCGCTCGAAGGGAGGCCCGGAAGGATCTTGACGATCCGGTTGTTGTTCGTATCCGCGACCCAACAGGATCCGTCCGTGGTGTTGACCGAGACGTCCGAAGGACCGGAGAGGCCCGTTATGATGGTGTGGGATCCGGTGTCCGAGCCGATGTCGTAGCCGTCCGGGACGCCGGAGCTCAACTTGACGATCCGATTGCCGTTCTTGTCCGCGACCCACACAGTGTTCCTGAGCGGGTCCACGGTGATCCCTTGGGGGGCGTTGAATCCCGAGACCGTTACCTGCAGCTCTCCGTCGGCCGAGTAGTGCATGACCCGGCTGTTGCTCGAGGCCACCCAACAGGAGCTGTCCGACGGATCGGCCCAAACCGCCTTTGGATAAGAAATCTCTCCGGCGCCCGCCCGCACCAGCTCTTGACCGGTCCCGCCCGAGAGCTTTACTATCCGGCTGTTGTATTCATCCGCCACCCAGCAGTTCTGACCCACGCCCCGCTTGCCGAAGTAATCCCTCAGGATGGCGAAATCAGAGTCGTCCACGGTACCGTCGTTGTTGAGATCGGCCACCGGGTTCCAATGGGCGTCGGCTTCGGTTGAATTGTATGCGTGAGAAAAGACGATCAGGTCGAAACCGTCCACCCGCCCGGAATCGTCGATGTCTCCCGGAAGCGCCCATGCACTGCCTTGAGCGATCCAGCCGCAAATGAGCGCTGCGGCACACCAAGTCAAGAACCCCGTGTATTTTCTAAACATTGCTCAACCTCACAAGGCAACTTAAAAGTTTTTCCAGTTGAAAACCGCGAGGAGACCCAAGGAAACACTCCCCCAAGATCCTTGCAGGGGGACTCATTTTATTGGTTTTCTCATGCCGGCCTTCTGATTATAAGGGCGCCGATAGGAAGCGCTGTTTACATCATTACTGGACGGCATGCTACAGCCGCCTGGCCTGAAGAGTGATGCTTGTTCGACGAGAAATCCGTTCCGGCGTGAACCTTTATTTGGTGGTTAAGAACCTCGGCTGGTGCAATTACTGCCGGGAAAGCGGCCAGAAAGGGTAAACCAAATACGTTCGCAGCAATTACTTTCATGTTTTCAAGACCGCCTTCCAGTCTTGTGAAGAGGGATGTAATAGTAGCCGCTGGCCGCCACTATTGTCAAGAAAAACGTTTCTTCAGGAAAAGGAGCCCGTTTCTGCTTGTGTACCACGACTACGGCAATTCGACTTGACTAACAACTTGGTCTTACCTATCGTTATTGGAATGAATCCGGGAGACTAAGCCGATCTCGATTCCCGCTCCCACTCTCCGTCCGTCCTAGCGACCGCCCATCCTGCCCCGAACCGTCGAGTCTCCGGCACCGGAAAGCCCTCATGCTTCCATGGGGGCAGGCCTCAACCACCCGCCCGAGGAGAAAAATACCCCAAGACAAGCATCAGAGGAGGAAACCCTATCGATGTCAGGCTGGTCAATCTCACGATCACCTCCGCGCAGGGGAACGCTGTCCACCTGGGCGGCTCCAACATCGATGGAAATCTCAGGATCGAGAACTGCGTAGTGACCGGCGGGGAAGAGGAAGGCATATACGTAGAGGAAACAGGGTCCATCAGGATAATTGATTCCACGGTGGCCGGGCTCTATTCCTCTCATGCGGGCCTGGTGGAAATATCAGGATCCGAGATGAACGGCAGTCCGGTCGAGCGCCGCCGACGCCCTGACACGGACCGACCCCCCGGGCCTTCTTTACCTCCTCAACAGTGTGCGCGCGGAGGAAGAGGCCCTCCTGGCCAGGGCGAACCTGGCCGACACGGACGGAGACGGGGTCTCGGACGGTGTGGAGCTCAAAGGCTCCCTGAACGGATTCTTGACCGATCCCCTGAATCCGGATACGGACGGCGACGGCACTCCGGACGGCCAAGACGGCGCACCCCTGGATCACCTGTCCGTTGCCCCGGCACCGGCCGAGTTCCGGACCCGGATGGTCCTTGCCCCCGCGGCGGTCAGCCTCACCAGAACCGCCAAGAGCAAAGAGGTCGCCATAAGCAACGAGGGGAGCGGGGAATTGGAATGGGTGGCTGTCGCCGCTGATCCCGGCCTGATCACGGTAACGCCCGAGACTGGAGCCGGCGGGCGGCAACTGACAGTGGCCGCCCCGACCACGCTCGGCTTTGACTTCTACGGCTCGGTCAGGACCGCGGTCTATGTCTTTGATGTCACCGGGCCGAGGAAGCCGCCTCAGGCCGTCCAGGTGCTCGTCAAGGGCGATCAGGGGCACGAGCATGGGGATATAAACGGCAACGGCCTCCGGATCTGGCCGATGCGGTGCTGGGCCTGCAGATCGCCGCAGGGCTCTCACCGCCGCTGCCCGGCTACCCCGATCCCACAGGCGCGGATGCGGACGGGGACTCGAGGCTGGGACTGAGCGAAGCGCTCCACGTCCTCCAGGAGATCTCCCAAATGAAGGATTAGCCTGGAGCCCCCGGCCCAAGAGGTTCATTCCGGGACCAACTTACTTATATTGCTCATCTTTTGTGGCAAGCTCAAATTCCATTTGGTCCCATGTATATAGGCCGCGCCGTGATCGGGCATGAAGACCGCCTCTATTCGCACAGGCAAGGACTCTCTCGTGGCCCCTGACCGTATCGCATGACTGCCTCCGGGGAAAATGGAATGTCACCTTTGACCGGCTATTTTCTGCAGTATATGGATCGCATCGGCAAGACCTATTGCACCTGCGCCAGTGCCTCCGGATCCAGGGTATGCGGGTGAAGAACCCGGCATACAGCAGAGGATCTGAAGCGACAGAATTAGGTCCGAGAGATCCACAAACCCGCTTATGTCGATATCCCCCTCTTCGAAGAGCCGGACTTCGGCACGGATCATGTGGTCGTAATCCTGATGGCCCGAAAAGGACCATGAACCCGACTCACCGGCCTTGAAGCACCCCCTGCCGTACGCCGGAGGAGAGGTATCAGTGCCCAGAGATTGGGAATCCTCCCCGCTCTCCGCTGTATTCCAGAGCATGCCGACAAAGAAATCATCCTCCCTCAATACGATGTCCTCCGAAGACAGGTCCACCTCGACCCACTCGTCCCCGGTGTTACCCGAAGCTGCAATACCGCCGCCTTCCAAACGCTCCCCTGGAACGCCTCCAGGAGTCGAGCGGTAGACCCTGACCCCGAACTCCATGCCGGGTACGCCGTAGTCGGGTATGAAGAACTTCACGCTTTCCAACCTTGCGGGGTACGAAGGAGGGGTGAACCGGACGGCTATTTCGCTGCCAGGCTCCGAGCTTTCAACAGAAGAGTTCATCTCCTTTGTTCCGTCGTCGTATGCCAGCACCATCCGCCTCATCTGCACATTGTCGTAAAAAGTCTCGAATAGTCCGTATTGACCGGAATCAGCATAGATCTTGGAATAGAGCTGCCGGCCAGGGGAGGAGGGCTCATAGACCCGGGATTCGAGCTCGTACCGGACCGTTTCATCCTCACAGGTAAAGATTACGGCCGATTCCGTATATTCCACGGAAAACGTGTAGGCGGTATCCAGGGACACCGGTACTGAAAACGTATGAGAATACAGACTGCTCCATCGGCCGGCCTGTGCGTCCTCAGACCTCACCACAACCGCCACCGCCCGGAGGCTCCCGTCGCTCTCGAGCACAAGACCCGCGTAAGGGAAGACGTCCCCTTCCCGGCCGTTGTAGGCCTCTCCGCTCCCCGGACCAAAGGTGTCGTTGTAAAACCAGCCCCCCAGCCTCGCGTAGCCCGAGGCGCCCGCACGCATCTCGCTCGTACCCGCCACACTTATGTCCGCCTGGAGGTATCTGCTCGTCGAGGTGGGAGCAATGGATACATCCCGGGAAGAATCCAGGGTCTCCACATTCATGTGGAGGCGGCCGCGAGCCACCTTCCGCTCGAATTTCAGATCGCTCCACTTATCCGGATCAATGACTCCGGTTTCGAAGTCATCGTAGAGGGCTCCTGACTTCTCCGAATAGACATTATCGAAGTGTGTATCCAGCAGGCCGCCGCGGCCCGGCCCCGCATAGATCTTGGAATAGAGCAGCCGGCCGGGGGAGGAGGGCTCATAGACCCGGGATTCGAGCTCGTACCGGACCGTTTCATCCTCACAGGTAAAGATTACGGCCGATTCCGTATATTCCACGGAAAACGTGTAGGCGGTATCCAGGGACACCGGTACTGAAAACGTATGAGAATACAGACTGCTCCATCGGCCGGCCTGTGCGTCCTCAGACCTCACCACAACCGCCACCGCCCGGAGGCTCCCGTCGCTCTCGAGCACAAGACCCGCGTAAGGGAAGACGTCCCCTTCCCGGCCGTTGTAGGCCTCTCCGCTCCCCGGACCAAAGGTGTCGTTGTAAAACCAGCCCCCCAACCTGGCGTAGCCCGAGGCGCCCGCCCGCATCTCGCTCGTACCCGCCACACTTATGTCCGCCTGAAGATAATTGCTATTGCCGGTCGGATGGATGCCGACGGATTCCGAGGAACCAATCGCCTGAACCGAAAGATTGAGCCTTCCCTCCGAGACCTCGCGAACGAGCCTCAGATCCTTCCACTTGTGAGACTCCGGCCCGGCCCTCTCGAACTGGTCATACATGTCGCCCGCCTCTATCCCGCTGAGGTCTATGTCCAGGAGCCCGGCTACCGTCTCGACCCGCTCATCGGCCTCCGGGCAGGATATGTTCAACACATAACCTTCGTTAACACCCGGCTCGTACTTGTAATAATAAGATGTTTCCGGATTATCCAGCGATGTCCTTATGATGTAGACCCCCCTTGTAAACTCCGCCTGGATGGTTTGGTCGTCCCATCCGGCGATCCGCTTGCCCTCTACATCGAACACTGCCGCATAAAACGCCTGGTTGGAGTAACCGCGGTCCCCGCTGATGGTACAAGGTCCATCAAGGATCACCTTATGCTCGTAGAGCTCGCTCTGATCGGAAAACTTCCCGGTCACGCCGAATGAGCTTCCATACCCGACCCCCTGACCCAGCGTCATGACCACAAAGGATTTCCGCGTCGTTTCGCCGCCGGCTTCAGCCTCTATGGTGATCCTGCCGGCCATGCCCCCGGGCCCAGTGGAAAGCGTCAGTATGTCCCGGTCGAGCTCCACCCTGGCCGCCGAGCTGTTGGATGACTCGACCCGCACGGTCACCTCCTCGCCGTTCTCCGCGCGCACATCCAGATAGAGCCTTTCGGCGGCCTCCTTTTCGCCGGGGAGAACGCGGTCCGGCAAAGAGGTATTGATAACAGGCGGGCCGGCTGCGCCGGTCTCAGATGTCCAGTCGCAATCCGCCCCTTCACACGGCTTGATAGGGAAATATATGGTCAGGTATCCTGGACTGGTCTCGAAAGAATGGCCGGTCCCTTCCAGCTCGATGGGTGAATCGAGGTAATAATAGTCGTCATGGCTTCCGCCCCAGCCCATATTGAGATGTATGTTCCGCCCAGTGGGGTCTTCGTCCTCGGATTTGCAGCCGTCCGCAACCACCATGTGACCCGGCAGGCTCAGCAAGGCCGGGCGCTCCGCGTCGATTTCATCCCTCAAGCTGTTGAAAAAGGCCTCTGTATCCGAATTGGAGAGGCTGTCCAGCTCTGAGGAATAACCGAAATTACGGATAAAGCTTTGTAGTTTGATGGAGGTCGATGAATCTTGAATCCCGTACTCGGTATGGTTGGCTACGCCTATGTCGCGGATAAGACTTGCCACCTGGTCGGCCTGCCAAGCCGGGGTTGCGGCATCGAGTTTTTCGGGCATCTGGTCCCAGTTGTACCTCTTGAAGAGGATGGCCTTGAGGGTTTGTCCATTCCAGTCGTAGGCCACCACGCCCTTCCCCTCCAGGGGATGGCGATGATATTTCATGATCTGGGCCATGGCGGTATTGACGCAGCCTGCATACGTGGGCGCACCGTCTATCCTGGGCGTAAACTTGTTGTACGGATGGTTCTGGTTCCACGTGGTTGAAAGGAGCCGGGTTCCCGGGGTATATTCAAGCGGGCGCCGGAAGGCCTCGTAGTTGAGCAGGAAATCCCAGCGGGCCTCGTTTTCAGACATGGAAAGGGTCCTGCGGGCCCCGGACGCCTCGTGCTCTCGTGCCGCACGCGCATTGCCCTCCATTTCCTGCCTCAAATACTCCGCCACTGCCGGCGGCAGATCCTCGAATCGGCGGGTCAGGGAATAGGCCTTGATCGGCGTCAGGCTCTTGCTGGGGGCGACAAGGATGTATCCGCCGCCTTCAAGACGGACCAGGGCCCCGCCGGCTATCTCGGGCAGGTCCGGATTGAGGCTGTTCTCATTCAGGACATCGATGGAGACGATCGACTTCGGGCTGTTGAGAAACTGGAGAAACCCGGTTGCCGCCCGGCGGTAAAGGCTGTCCGCCGCCGCCGGAGTGCAAGTCAGGACCGCCGACACGAAAACTCCGAGCATGAATTGTGTTCTCTTCATAGTCTCCTTACTTCGGTGAATGTTCTCTTGACTCATAGCACACTTTTGGCAAGGAATGAGAAGAAAATCAAGAGTCTCCTACCTTTTGCGCTCCAGTCTTGTTTATTCCGGCTCCTCATCAACCCCTCGCCCATCCTGCCACAGGAGGGCTCCGGACCCTCGAAGTCAAGAACCACCTGTTGACTTAGTCCACTATATGGCTTAGAAATGAATTATGAAAAAAGTCAACATACACGAGGCAAAAACGCACCTTTCCAGTTATCTCGAAGATCTGGCAAAGGGGGAGGTCATTATTCTGTGCAAGAGGAATGTCCCGGTCGCCGAGATCAGAGGGATCCGGTCACCGGAGGAGAAACACCAGCGCCCCATAGGCCTGGCTAAGGGTGACTTCGAGGTCCCTCAAGCATTTTTCGACCCTTTACCTGAAGACATGGTTGCTGCATTCAACGGTGAATCTCTGCGAACATTCTTCTGGATACCTGCACTTTTCTCTGGATCATCACTGATGACCCGAAACTCTCATTCAAGGCGAAAACCTTTTTTGCGGCCCCTGAAAATGAAGTCTACCTGAGTGTGGCTTCGACCTGGGAGATCGCCGTAAAATACAAACTGGGCAGACTGCCGCTGCCGGAAGCCCCGGAAAACTATATTCCGCAAAAGAGAGAGCTCCATAACATCGACAGCCTTCCGCTGAACGAGCAGGCAACACTTCATTTGCCCAAGCTGCCGGACCTCCACAGGGACCCCTTTGACCGGATTCTCATTTGCCAGGCCATCGTCAATGGACTGTGCCTGCTGACGCCCGACCCCCTGATCACCCGGTACCCAGTCCACTCGCAATGGTAGTCCCAGGGCTATGGTGCGGCCGGATTTAGTGCCCATCCATGAATTCCTCATATTGACACTACTCTCTGGGGCCGGAGAGGGTTTGGAGAAGCAGGATTATGTCCAGGAGGGTTGTGGAGCCGTCTTGGTCCGGATCCAAGGGGCAGGGAAGGCCGAAGTCGGTGGACAGGTCGGGGGTGAGGCCGGTGAGGGTTTGGAGGGCGGCTATTGCGTGTTCCAGGCCCGGGTCTGTTGTGGTGCAGCAGACGTCGGCCGGAGCCATGCCGAGGACACACAGGGAGCGGAGGGCGTTGGCTCGGCCGCCAGAGACCATCTTCTCCTCTAGATCAGGGACCTGATCCACTCCGTTCAAGATGGCCGATTTGAGCTCGTCATACTGCAAGTCCGGCGCTGCTGAAAGCAGGAGGCCCGCCAGGCCGGAGACGTGCGGGGCGGCCATGGAGGTGCCCTGCTTGGTGCCGTAATAGGCGGGATCGTCGCTCAGCTTGTTGGTGATGGTCAGGGTGAGGGGAGCGAGGGCCTTCAGCTCCTCGCCGTTTTCTCTTGATATGCCCACTACCGGGATCCAGTCGTCCGGGTCCTGCAGGGTCCAGCTGTCGTAGTCTCCCTTCTCATGGTTGTATATGACGGCGGCAAGGGCGCCCGCGTCTTGGGCATTGGCGGCCTTCTCGGAGAAGTAGATGTCCCCGCCTCTTTGGATCAGGGCGATGCCTCCTTCTACCTCTTCTGGAAAATCAGAAGGATGGCCTCCCAGGCCGCAGTAGTATGCTGTGGCGGTGATTCCTTGGGAGTCGGTGATGCCAGCGTACTCCAGGCCGGCGGCGGGGTAGGTGGTGGTGTCCGAATCCAGTGTCGCCTTCACCGAGGCCTCCGTGTAGGCAAGTCCCGGGATGGTTGAGTAGATGGAATAACCCGGTGCCGCCAAGTCCACGCTCTCGGCCCCGTAGTTGGATATGTCGGTCAGGGAGTCATCTTTGTCGCTCGCCGCTACGGATATGATGTTCTCGAGATCATAGGATGCCGGGTAGTTGGCGTAGTTCGGGTCGTCCAAATCATAGCCGTCGTTGCCCGCGGCACATACCGCAAGGACACCGCGGCTCTGGAGGTACTGGAATGCCTCATACTCCGAGTCGGTGTACAATTCACCCCCGAAGCTGCAGTTGACCACGCGGGCGCCGTTTTCCGCGGCATAGTCCAAGGCCTCGATAATGGCAAAATCCTCCATGGTGCCGCTGTCATCGGCCTGGACTTTGAGGGCCATGATGCTTATGTCCCAGCAGACTCCGGCTATGCCTATCCCGTTGCCCCCTCGGGCCCCGATTATCCCGGCAACGTGGGTGCCGTGCCCGTTCAGGTCGGTCGGGTCGTTGTCCTGATTCCCGTAAGAATCCCCTCCGAAGTCCCAGCCGTGGGTGTCGTCTATATAGCCGTTGCCGTCGTCATCCTCGCCGGGATTGCCGTTCAGCTCCGGGGTGTTGACCCAGATGTTTTCGGCCAGGTCGAGATGGTCCAAGCCTACGCCGGTGTCTATCACTGCTATGATGATCTCCGGGCGGCCCAGGGCGACATCCCATGCAGCCGGGGCCTGGATCCTGGGAAGGGCCCACTGATCAGGGAAGTAGGGATCATTCGGGGTTGATTGAGGATACCTGAGGGCATGCTTCTCGGCATACTCCACCAGGCCAGAGGCCTCATAGGCGGATACGGCCTCCTCCTCGGAGAGGCCGGGAGGTAGTGCCAGCCTCACCAGCCGGAGGCGCTCAAGTCGGCCAAGGACCCTTGTGCCCAAGGCTTGGTGGAGCCTGGATAAGGCCTCTCGACTTACTCCCTTCTTGAGCTTGATCAGGATCTCGCCTTGCTTGTAGAGGGGCCTTCCCCGGGAGTCCGTAGCGGGTCGGGGAGCCGGGCCTTCCGTCTTTCGACCCGAGTCTTTTTCATGCCTGACGGCGGCTTCTTCGGCCTCTTGCGCCCGGCCGGGGCTCTGCCGCTCAGGGACCCGGCCTTCTTCGGGCCCGCCTGCGTAGGCCCTGAGGGCGGTCACCTTGAACGCCTTCTCATCGGGGAGAAAGTCAAATACCAGGGCCCGATTGCCGCAGATCCTCTCCAGGGCCTCTTCCAGGGGGATACCGGTAAATTCCGCGGTCACCGTGCCGCGCAATCCGCTCCCTAGAGTGAGCTCCACGCCCGCCATCATGCACAGATCTTCAAGGATCTGCCGTAGATCGGCATCCCTTACATCCATGTATACCAGGCCTTCCCGGATGCGAATATCAAGGGCGACCTGGTGGTCTTCGTCCGGTCCTGGAAAGATCCGCTCTTCGCCGGGATGGGCAAGACCAGGGATCCATAGGAGGGAAAAGGCGAGGACCGCCGCGAGCAGGCAAGATGTGAAGCGCCTGTGGGAGAAGCCGGTTCCAGGCCGGGCCGAGAATCTAGGGAGAGGAGTCTTCAAGGCATAGGGGGGGACAGGTGCCCCTTTTGATCTGGTTGAGAGGGGCTTGGAGGTATCCAGGTCACCCGGGCGCGCTCATCGGCGGCGCCCCAGGGCTGAAGAGAGAGGTTGCAACGAAGGCCTTTTCCGCTGATCGTCCTTCCGGACTCCGTCTTCAGCCGGTAGGACCCCCTGACCTCCAATGCTGTCTTCTCAGGTATGAATCTGAGGGTCCCGGTCCGGATCTCTCTGGGCCCTGAGACCACATGCACATCGCCCTCGAAGGTGATGCCCCTCTCCTTCAGATCCACCTGGGCGGATGAGGCGGATACCCTGGTGAGAAGCCGGTCCCGGTCATAGAGGCTCACTGTTACCGGCTCGGCGGTTATGGATGATATGCGCTTTGCCCCGAAAGTGGGGATTGAGTCACTTTCAAGGACGCCGTTGAAGCTTACACCTTGGGTCTCAGGAGAGGTGGATGAATCAGGGGCGGGATCGCCTGTAGTCTCCGCCGGGGCCCCGAATATGTCGATTTCCGCGTTTCTCAGTCTTGCCACATTGAAGAGGCTGATCCTGAAGTGTCCCAGCTTCATTTTCTCCACCGTCAGCTCATCCGCACGGATCTCCAGGGTCTTTCTTCCCTGGTGGTGGCCCGAAAACCTGAGCCCCTTGATCTGCATGCGGTGCTGGGACAAGGGCCTTTCTTGGAGGCTCACCGGCTCCTTCCGGGAAGGCGCGAGCCGAGCCCAGGCATAAAGGCCGCCCGCGGCTCCGAAGAACAGGAGTGCGAGCAGGATGATCTTAGTACGCTTGCTGTGCAAGTGCCGCCTCCCGCGCCCCCGGAAAAGCGCCTTGGGTGATGGATTAGCAGGCCCCGCCCGGAGGCGGGGCCTGCAACGCTTACCTCAATCCGCCTACATGCTGGAGAATGGTTATGGCATCCGGCATATCCAGCCTGCCGTCGCCGTCCATATCTCCGCCGGGGAAAGGCCGCTCAACAGGCGAGCCCGCCAGGGCCTGGAAAACCCTGATGGCTTCCGACAAGTCGAAAACCCGCCCTTCGGAGTATGGATCATAGACAAACAACTTGGATTGACCCTGCTCCCTGGTGTTGCGGCCTTCGTCATAGGCCCTTACATGCCAGCGATAGACCAAGCCCGGTTCCAGGGCTCGAAGGTCGTACGGCCAGGCTGTGATCTCGGTCGCATCCGTCATGGTCGGGGAGGCGTAGTATTCTATGGATCCGTCCTTGCTCCTGACTCTCACTTGGTACACCTGACGGCCCGCGTCTGCCGGGAGGGCCCAAGAGAACCTGACCGAGCCGTCCGGATTTACTTGGGTGTTCATGGAATCCTCCGGCACCGGGAGAACGGGAACCTGCGCGAGTGTCCCCTCCAGGGTCTCCGTATAGCCGTCCTCGAAGGTCACAGCCAACCGGTACTCACCGTAGCCGTCTTGGGTAAGGTCGAATCGCTTGTACCAACCCTTCATGCCCGGCCTTGTCTCGGAGCTGAGGTCAAACCGGTCTTCAGCCAAGTCGAATGATGATGTAGACCCATTGGGATGTGTGACAACCGCACCGGTTATATGATCCCTTGATGCCGGCCTGAGGAGGAAAACGACCATGACATCGCCCTCGGCCGCCACCACCTCCCAGTATGTAACACGATCTTGGAGGTCGGCAGGGGCATAAGAAGCCGTGGTCTCCCGTGTCTCGCTCCTGTTATACAGCGGCCAGACGTTGTCGTATGCGCGAACCAGCCAGCGGTAGGTATCCCCCTGCTCCAGGCAGCCCAGATCCGATGCCGGGATGAACAGGTGCCCCGCATTGTAGAGCGTATCGCTCCTATAGATCTCCTTGCCTGAGTCACTCTCTCTCACTCGCACTTGGTAGTACTGGTTGGTACCGCCGGGCCGGTCCCAGTCGACAAAGGCGTCACCGTTCTCGTACACGGTAACGGCGATCGAGTCCGAGTCGACTGCATCCACCGAGGCCGGCTCGAGACTCCAGTAAGCTCTCTCCTGCGAGCCGTCCTTGAACTCCAGGACCAGGGTGTACTCGCCATAGTCCGCGTCCTCTACGGGCCCGAACTGGTGCCACCATGCTCGGAGATGCCTGCATTCGCTGTCCCAGACGAACTTGTCGTTTTCCAGGTCGAACAAGTACGGCCCGTTGCGTGCCGGGTTGGGAAGGACCATGGACGCCTTTGCCAGCCTATCCCTGTAACCGGGCTCCACCGAGAAGCCGCCGCCCAGATCGCCGTTGCCGACAACCACCTCGAAGAACATGGCCCGCTTGGGGAGTCGCTCCAGGGAGAAGTCTATGCCGGTGAGGTCCCGGGTGCCCGGTATGGTGAGGCGTGCGGCATGAGAGCAGTTCACGGTTCCCCCGGACCAGTCGAACCACTTGTCTCTATAAGGCAGGTGGTTGTAGCGGGCGTCAGTCTTGATATAGACCTCCTCCGCCCGGACACCCATGTGGTACTCACCGTCACCATCGGTCCAGGCCCAGCCTGCGACTTCACCCCCGCAACGCCGGTCGAACGCATACACCATGAGCCCCTTTATGGGGCGGCCGTCCCGGTCGGTAACCCTGCCTGATATCGCCGGCATTGCCGCATGCTCAGGGGCCACCCACAAGACTCTGTCCGAGTTGGAGCGGGCGTTGTAGGTCACCCAATGGTAGTGGTCCTGGGTCTCCACCCGGAACAGGTGCACCTTGCCCGGCTGGATAATGCCGTCGGGAAGGGTCTGGAAGGTCTGCGGCTCCCTTCCGGTCCGGTAGAGGGTATTGCCCTCGCTGTCATAGACCCGGACCCGGTAGTAGGGCCTTGCGTTATACCCTGGGACTCCTTCCCAGCTCACCGTGGGGGCCATGGGGTCGCCCGTCACCTGGATGGTCGCAGGGTCCACCAGAGGGGGCACCGGGGCCTCGCCCAGCCAGTCCCTGGTAACGGCCGTATTCCCGTCCTGGTCTTCCACTGTGAAGGTGTAGACCCCGGGGCTGAGTCCATCAGGGCCCCTGACCCAAAAGCTGCTGAACTCAGGACTAAAGTGCAGTGAGTCATCATTGAGGATATCCAATTCGAAACCGCCCGGCCCTTCCACCTTGAGGGACCGGATGCTTCCAGGGACCTCTCCGTCAGGGTGGTAAACGGATACGTCGAAGGCGGTGGAGGTCCCCCACCGGTCCTCCCACACATAGGCCGCAGCCCACTGGAAATAGGGGGAGGAATTGTCCAGGGCCAGGCTCTTCTTCGGGGACGTCGACTCCGCGTTGTGGTGCCCCCACCGGCTGAGGTCCCTGACCCTCACACTCCACTCGTAATATGTGCCCGGCTGGAGACCTGCATCCTGGGGTACTGTGACAGCGGTCAAGGTGTTCATGCCCGAGCTCCAGACCCGGTTTCCCTGGCCGTCTTCTATGATGGCGCGATAGTAGACGGGCCGGTCCATTCCTTCAGGGGCCGCCCAACTGAGCACGAGCGGCCGGCCCTCACCGCCGGTCGCCTGCATGGTACCCACATCCACTACAGGAACGGTCGAACCGTCCACATAGTCGTAGGTGACCGCCTTGTTACCTTCGGTATCGGTTACCTCGAACCTGTAGATCCCCGTGGCTGGGAGCCCCTCTTGCGTCTTCCAAAACATATCCCAGGCCTCCAGGTAGTCGTCGGGGACCATGGTGATTTGGCTGTTGTCCGGCCTTGTGACGGTGATCTCCTGAATATTCTCCGGGACCGAGCCGCTGGGATGCTTGACCCACACGGCCAGAGCAGTCCAGGTCCCGCCGGCCTCCGGGACCGCATAGACACAGGCGCTATCGAAAAAGGGCCTGCTGTTGTCAATGTTGAGGGGGATGCTCTCGCTCACGGCGCGCTTGTTGGAGATGATATAGCTGTACCTGTCAAACGCCTCCACCCGCCAGATATAGTCGCCCTCTTGAGAAAGCGTTTCTCGCGGGACGGTGAGCGAGGTGTCGGGCGAAAGCCCTGAGGTCCAAACCATACTCCCCAAGCCTGCGTCGTAGATCCTGGCCCGATAGAACAGGTTGCCCTGATATTCGGACACTCCTCCCCAACTGAGGGTCGGTGCCAGGGGATCGCCCGAGGCCTGGAACGTAGCGGTATCAGGCACCGGGATGGCCTCGCCCACGGTGAGGTGGTAATGGGCTCTTGCTTGTTCGCCCTGCTCGTTTACCGCGGTGAAGGAGTACTCCCCGTCGGCCGGGGCCCCGGGAAGCTCCCTGTAATAGACCCTATGGGATTCCAGGAAGTCGGAGCGGGAAAAGGTATAGGTGAAATCGCCAGGACCTGTCACCTCAAGAGATTCTATAGTATGGGGTACAGAGCCCATAGGGTCTCTGACAGCCGCGGCAACCGCGGTATAGACGCCGTCAGGGGTATGGTGCTCGATTACATTGGCCCACTCGAAGAACGGCGGGCCCTCCTCGTCCTTTGCATACGGGGTTTGGATGGAGACGCCGGCCTCGGTACTGCCGTCGCTTGCAAGAGTGACCGTTTCGCTCCTGCCCGCGTAGTCGCCGGGTTTAACATAGCCGGTGTAGTCGTGGTCCCACCTCAGGGCCGCGAAGACCTCGGCTTCCGCCGGGAGTCCGTCTATCCTGTAAGTCATGCCCGGGGTGAATTCATCAGGGTAAATGACGCTCCGATGAATGAGGTTGTCCCTTCGCGTTTCCCTGGTGCCGTCGTAGCGGAATACGCCTACATAGATCGGCCCGCTTCCGTCATGCTCAGGCGCGTCGATATTCAGGGTGAGGCTGGTCAAGGGGCCCACCTGGAGGCATGTCTTGTTGTAATCCGCCGGTCCGCCGTAGCCCAGGTAGACCCAGGTGGAGAGATAACGGCCGGTTAGGGAACCCAGCTCACTCAGGGGAACCTGGAATTCCAGCTCCTTGTCCACCACCTGTACGCCATAGGATTCGGAGATGACCGAGAAGCCCCGCGGGTCGTACACCAATACCTCCCAGGCCTCCTCGTGCTGATCATAATGGACTTGTATGCCGTTGGAGCCGGAATGGAGATCGCCGAATTCCCTGAAGTGGACATGGTAAGATACTTCACCTTCAGAGGGGGATGATTCAACCGGTGAGCTGTCCAAGGTCATGCGCACGTAAAGGTGGTCGGCGTCCTTGGCCAGGTAGAGGTCCCGGATGTCGGTACCCTCTTGCTCTCCGTCTCCCTCCGAATCCGTGAACACGGGGGCGATTCCCGACCAGTCACTAACGGTATTGTCTTGAATCGACATTGATTGGGGTGCATCCGATATTGAGATCTCCCCTGCTGCGTCAGTTCCTTCAAGCCCCCATTCCTCCTGGGTCATGCCCGGGATCATGCCTCCCAGGGTGGCGTCCGGGCCGTCCGGGAGACCCTGGCCCACAGTCCCGTGTATGGGCTCGCCGAAGCAGTCGAACGCGGGCGCGAAGTCCCTCAGATCGTAAGGACCCGAGGTACTGCCGAATAAGGGCCCCAGGTTGAAGGGGACGG
This sequence comes from uncultured Desulfobacterales bacterium, assembly GCA_964647905.1. GTDB lineage: Bacteria > Desulfobacterota > DSM-4660 > Desulfatiglandales > HGW-15 > CAZYJR01. The sequence continues at coordinate 43,827 of CAZYJR010000023.1, forward strand.
CCTCGGACTCGGACTGCTCCTCCAAGAGCTGAGCGGTAAAGGTCCCGGAGACCTCGTCACCTCTTACCCATCCGCTGTATGAGCCTGTAATCTGCGTTTCACTCTGGTTCAGTGTGCCCTCGAGGGTGATCTCTCCATTAGGTCCTACCAGGCGCATGGAGATTTGGCCTCCACTTACCACCACGCAATCCACACGGCCATCGCAGCCGATGGAGTCGCATCCGTCCCAGAAGTCGCCTTCGCTGCGATTCTCCCAGAGGCCCACCGTAAAGTCTGCGCCGGTGGCGGAATCGGTTACCAGCCAGATCTCATTGTCGAACATGAGCTCGAACTCGGTGCCCTGCTCCAGGGCGTTCTTCAAGCGGGACAAATTATCCCTGACCCATTCCTCCCTCTGAAGGTCGCACTGGTCGAGCTCGATCATTTCTTCAGCCCCGGGCTCTGTGCCGGGGTCGTTGAGGATGGCCTGAGAGGCGGCCAGGTAGTCGTCTATGGCATCGATCAGGGCGGCCTTGGCGTTGGAGAGCATGGCCGGGCCGTCGGCGCCAGGGATGGCGTCGGTGGGGAGCAGCCTTAACAGGTCGGGGTACCTCTCAAAAAACTCTCCGGGGTGGAAGAATCCGGTGTTGCCTACTGCGAAAAACTCCCGCAAATCCACGTCCAGGTCATACGCGGTCACAAATAGGAGTAAAAATCGAAAAGTTTGCAGCATGGATCGGGCCAGGAGGGCGTCGCCGTAATCCAACTCTATGTCCAGGTCTGATTGGAATCTCTCCTTGGGGAAGATATACTTGTCGGTCTCGGACCAGGCCTCAATGGTCTTGGTTAGATCGGCTATGGAGCTCTCCACCGTGTCGAGCAGTGTGCCGGCCATGAAGGATCGAATGCTCTCGCCGGTGGGGGCTGTCACAGGGAAGTATATCTCCCCCTCTCCCGCGGTGGACGGGTGGAGGTCCAGGGTGTCCCAAAAGAGTCCGCTCCGGGTTATGCCGTATTGCTCGAACAGGTGGGTGAGGCCGGTTTGGTCTTCCCTGAGGGCCAGATCCAAGAGCCTGGTGAAGGCCGAGTAGGCGTTTATCACCGGGTGATCGGGGTGCTCGGCCAAGGCGTCTTGGAATATGGAATGGCCCTCCAGGACTCCTGCTATGGATTCGTTGAACAGTTTTTCCTCGCCCATCTCGATCCACTCGTCAGGAGCAGCGGCCGGTGAGACGTTCGCCCAGCCCAGGACAAGGGCGAAGGCAAGGATCAGAATAACAAACAGGCCTGTTTTGGTGGTCTTTCTACCCATAGCGGTTCCTCCTCACCTGATCCGGACTTCCATGCCATTACCCCGGGCCGAGGCCTGGGCGGAAGAGTCCGAGGCTCAAGTATAATGATAGGCAAGAACATGGGACAATATTTGACCTGAAAATACATAAATACCCTCTCGACAAGCAGCCGGAAGGCACCGGGAGTTGAACCCGGCGTTTGACGGGCGGGTCTTTTGAACAGAGGCACCCATGGCCCGGATAGTGATTGATGCCTTATAGATTATCAAGCGGGAATCCCCCAAGGCAATGAAATCCGTCACAAGGGTGGTGTGAAATCGGTCACACAACCGCCGGCTAGCGGGCGCGGCGCTCCAGCAGGTCCATGTTGAAGATGCGGATCCGGTTCCCTTCGGTGCAAAGGACTCCCTTTTCGCGCAGCCTCCTCAGCTCCTTGTTGATGCTCTCGCGGGTCGCTCCGACCATGCTGGCCAGGTCCCTTTGGGTGAGGGAGAGGTCTATGATCACACCTGGCCCTTCCGGGGTGCCGAAAGACCCTGCCAGCTCCACCAGCTTCTTGGCGAAGCGTTTGGAGATATTGAGGAAACAGGTGTCCTCCAGGAGGTCGTCGGTCTTCCTCAGCCGCATGGAAAGGGCGCAGAGGATTGCGTCTATGGCCTCTTCGTTCTTCTTGAGAAACCCGATGAAGGCTGTTCGGCTCAAGACCAGCACCTCGGTGGGCTCGAGTGCGACTGCGTCCGCCGACCTGGGCATGCCGTCGAGGAGGGCCATCTCGCCCAGGAAGTCGCCTTCCGAGAACACGGCCAGGGTGATCTCGTCTCCGTCTCTGGATGTAAGGGAGATCCTTATGCTCCCGCTCTTGATTACATACAGGGCGTTTCCCTCGCTGCCTTTACGAAACAGGACCTCGCCCTTCTTGAGGGACTGGCAAGAAACCGACGAGGCCAGGGCCTCGAGGTTCCCGCCGGCCAGCGACTTGAACATGGAGACCTGCCCCAAGTACTTCTCGATACTCATGAGTCATTCCTTCGGGACAAAAAAGCCGATCAGTCCGGAGTGCGGACAACCAGCGGCTCGGACCTCACCTTGCAGGGGACGGGCTGGAGCTTGTCGCTCATCATCTCCACCTGGGTGATCTCGATGGCTGTGGTGTGATTCCCTTTTGCCTTATCGTTGATCTTAAAGAATAGATTAAAGATGGAAAAATCCTTCCCATTGATCCCCCTTGCACCCGCCATGACGATTATCAGCCGCCCCGGGGTCTTGTCGTTTACTATGTGCATCAAAGACTCGGTGTGCCTGGTCTTGGTGCCCCTCTTGAAGGACAGGAGCTCAGGGTCGTACCTCATGACCAATTTCACCCCGGCCATGTTGTCCACCGCGTCCACCACGAGCGGGACTTCCAGGACCTCTCCTGGAGCGCCGCTGAGAGCTGGAATCGAGAGCTCGGCCCCCTCGGCGCCGGAAGACAAGGCCAAGATGAGCAGGGGGCACAGGACCAGGGCCTTCCTAATAGAGCTTGATGACCCCTTCCTTGACCTTGTCGATCTCATCCTTCTTGGTGTCATAGACCTCCTTGGCCTCCTCTGGGTTCTCTATGATGTGGGGTGTTAGGAACACGAACAGGTTGGTCCTGTCCCCTGACTTGGACGTGGACTTGAAGAGCCACCCCAGGCCGGTTATGCCGCCCAGGCAGGGCACCTGGTCCTTGGTTTGGGTCATGGTATCATCGATCAGGCCGCCTATCACTACCGTATGTCCATCCTTGATGATTACTGTTGTCTTAGCCAGTCTCCTGAGCGTGGTGGGGAGCCCCAGCTGGGATTCCTCCTCCACTACCTGTGAGACCTCCTGGGAGATATTCAGGCGCACGAACCTCTCTTCATTTATCTGGGGGGTGATGTTCAGGGTCACTCCCACGTCTTTGTACTCGTAGTTGCTGTAATCAATGCCTGTCTGCGAGGTGTCCTGCCGGGTCAGGAAGGGGACGTTCTTCCCCACCTGGATCTCGGCCTCCTCGTTGTCCGTGGTCATGATCTGGGGGGTGGAGAGAATGTGCACGTCCGAATCCGACCTGTATGCCCTCACCACCGCACCCACGGACGGAAAAAAGACATCCCCGATCTTTATCCCCTCCCCAAGCACCCCCATGGAAAAGCCCGTGGGAAAGCCGGCCACCCCCTGATCCCCCACGCTCGGGAAGACCCTCTTGCCGGGGGTGGAGGCGCCAAAGGCCGCTATATCGCGGCCCTCATCGCTGCCGAATACATTGATGGACTTCCACTCCACCCCTAGGTCAAAGGACTTGGTTACGCTGACCTCCATGAGCAGGGCCTCGATATAGACCATCCTGCGGGTGATATCCAGCTTACCGATCACCTCCTCCAGGACCTGGAAGTCGTCCTTCTTGGCGGTGATCACCAGTGAGTTGGTGGCGCTGTCCGCCACGATCTGGACATCCTTGGAAATCACCGGGGTTTCACCCTTTTTCTCCCCCTCCCCCTCCTTGGAGGGGAGGGTGGTAAGGACCTTGGCCAGGTCTTCCGCGTTAGCGTTCTGGAGGTAGTAGACGTGTATATCTCCTTCGCCCTTGGGGGTCTCCTTGTCCAGGAGGTCTATGAGCCCTTTGACCATAGCGGTGTCGTCGGCCGAAGCCAGGAGCACCAGGGAGTTGGTCCTCTCGTCGGCTACGATCCGGATGTCGGCCTCACCCGGGACCCCCTCCTTCCCCTGCTGGCCTCTCTTTTGGAGCAGCGTATCCACGGTCTTGGCCATAACCTCGGCGGTCGCGTGCTCCAGGGGGATGACCGATATCTCGCGGCCCACTCCCTCTTTGTCGATCTGCTTTATTATTCGAATCAAGCGGTTGAGGTTGGACATAACGTCGGTCACGATCAGCATCCTGGTGGGCTGGTATGGCACCATGATGCTGTTCTTGGAGATCAAGGGCTTGAAGAGCTGGGTCAGCTCATTGGGGTCCGCGTAGGTGAGAGGGATCAGCTGCGTGATCACCTTGTCCTCCCTCTCCCCCTCCTCTCCACGAAGCCTGAGTTCAACGTCTTTTGACCGGGCCTCCACAGAAGGGACGATCTTGGTGATCTTGCCCGCGGGCACCACAGTGAATCCGTGGACCTCCATCACGGACTCGAACACCTTGTAGGCCTCCTCCACCGAGACCTTGACCGGCGAGACGATGGTCACCTCGCCCTTAACCGCGCTGTCCACCACGAAGTTCCTGCCGGTCAGGTCCGCTATGAACTTGATGAAGAGCCTGATGTCCACGCTGTCGAAATCGATGGTCACGTAGCGGGTGTCCTCCTGCTCGTCGGATTCGGCCTCCCCCTCCTGGGCGGAGTCCTGATCCTCGGCCCGGGCGGCGGAGGTCACCCCCTCCTGCCCGGCCACGCGCGCCGCCAGTACAAGAGAGCCTCCGTTCGCCGTCAGGAGGAACCCCGCCAGCATCAAGCAGAGAACAATTCGTGTTCCAGAGCTCATCTTCATAAACAGTTCCTTAATGCCTCTCATCACAACATCCTGAAATGACCGTTTCTATGTCGGATCGCCAATCAGCTCCTCGAAGCCGTGGTGACCTCTCAATACCTCCAAATCGGGGTCTTGCTTGGCCCATTTCCTGGCCGAAGCGTCCATTGAAACGGCCTGCCTCAAACGGGCCAGGGCCGCATCGTGCTCCCCTCTCACCGCGTGGAGGCACGCCAGGTTGTAGAATGCATCCGCATACTCGGGGCTCAGCCTGGCCGCCTTCTCAAAGCACCTGCGCGCCTCTTCAAGCTCTCCTTTCCGGAGATGCAAGACTCCCAGGTTGTTCAAGGCGTCCACATGGCCCGGGTCCGCGTCAAGGGCCATCCGATAGGCCTTCTCGGCCCCCCGCATGTCCCCGGCCTTCTGGAGCTCTACACCCCGGGCGCAATACTCTCCGGCGTCCGCCACCCTCCCTCCCTGCTGCGGGGTCTCCGGGAGGGCCGCACGGAGGGGTGATATCCGTCCAGCGGCTCCGGCCTCCCCATTGCCGGGGGTCCGTCCTGAGACGGGCGATCCCTGATGGGAGTGAAGCACCAGGGCCGCTGTAAGTAGCAGGGCTCCGGCCCCGGCCACCCAGAGGACCTTGGGTGGAAGCCCGGCCCGGTGCCACCCGCCTGCCGAAAAACCACGAGCGAGCCCTCCCCTCGCATCGTCCCTCTTTGTTTGAGCCCTCTTCAAGGCCTCGTGGATCGCACTCATAGCTCCAGGCTCATCCGGACAACGCGAACAACAAGGCCCTGGTCCTCGGGCCCACGATGCCGTCGGGGATCAAGCCGAAGTCCTCCTGAAACCTTGAAACGGCCTCTGAGGTGGCATGATCGTAAGTGCCGGTGGGATCCACCAGATATCCTATTCCGCCCAACGCCTCCTGCACGGCCATGACGCGGGAGCCGGTCATCCCCCGGGTCAAGTTGCCCCGGCCGCCTTCGTAGGGATGGACCCAAGCGACCTCCCCTCCCCAGAGATCCAGGAGGAACTCTCTGCTGACTTTTCTCTCCCGCCCCCCCGCATCCACGGCAAGGGCGCCGTCCTCCACCACTTCGGAGACCACCAGATACCGGGGGGTGGAATCAGGGTCCCCGGGCCCCGTGCTTTCAAGCCTGACCCTGAAGGGTCTCTTGAGCATCACATAGTACTCCGGGGGCAGATCAAAGGAGACCAGGCTCACCTGCCCCGATACCGGACCCCCTTCCCGGCCGCCCGTAATCGGACGGGAGAGGCGGAAGAGCGTCGAGAGCGATGAGGCTTCGTCGAGATGGACGGGCGTTTCCTCCTCAGCCGCCGGCTCGGGCCTCCGGGCCGGGGGGGCGTCTTTTTCAAGCACCGCCGCCCGGGTGGGGGGCTCCGGCTCACCACCCAGGAGGCCCAGCAACCCGCCTCCGCCGTAGCTCCAGCCTGCGTACCCCGCCACCGCCACCAGCATGGCCAGGAGGAGACCATAGGATGCGGCTTTTCTCCAGGTCCAATCTCCTCCATGTGAGGGGTAGGACCCTCGGATCTCCTTCAGCGCGCCCGCCACCATATCCCCGGTGACGGTATGTTTGCCCCGGCCGTATGCCAGCAAAAGGGCCCGATCGCAGACCGCGTTGATGCGCCTGGGGTTGCCCGCGGTGTAGGCGTAGACGCGCTTGAAGGCACCCCGGGTGAAGCGTACTCCGCCCCTCCCTCCGGCGACCACCATGCGGTGCTCGATGTAGCGCTTGACGTCCCGGTGATCCAAGGGGCGCAGGTGATATCGAACCATGATGCGGTCGTCCAACTGCTTCAGTGAAGGGGTGGAGAGCAGGTCCTCGAGCTCGGGCTGTCCGACCAGGGCGATTTGGAGGAGCTTCTCCTTCTCGGTCTCCAGGTTGGATAGGACCCTTATCTGCTCCAAGGCCGAAGGGGAAAGGTTTTGGGCCTCGTCCACCAGGAGCGCGGCGTTGCCCCCGCCCTCAAAGGTCTCCAGGAGAAAGCGGTTCAGTGCCTCCAGGTAATCCGCCCTGGTCGGGGTCGCCTTGTCCATCTTGATCCCGAACTCTTGGTTGATCAGCCTCAGGAGCTCCACGTCGGAGACAAAGGGGTTGAAGATCAGGGCGCTCCTGGTGGAAGGATCCAATCGGCTGATGAGCGCCCTGCAGAGCGTGGTCTTCCCGGTCCCGATCCCCCCGGTGACCGCGATGAATCCCATGCGCTGATCGATCCCGTAGGTCAAGTGCTCCAGGGCCTCCCTGTGACAAGGGGCCAGGAACAGGTATCTCGGATCAGGCGTCAGATGAAAGGGCCTTTCCCGAAACCCGAAAAAAGACAAATACACGCTCATCTACTCGAACCTGTAGCTGATCGTCTCGGGAGCACCCCTGCGGGAGAGCTCCAGGGAGAAGGAATCCCCGGACCTCAGCTTCCTGAAGAGAGCCAAGGCGTCGTTCGGGGCCTTGATGGGCCTCCCGTTCATTCCCTTGACTACGTCGCCGTTCCTGAGGCCCATCCTGGAGAAGATCGAGTCGTCCTTTACGTTGGTAATGGCCAAGCCGTCGGGTTTGCCGTCCACGAAATACGGGCGGATGCGGGCCTGAGTGAAGAGCTCGTTGATGTTCTGTAATCTTTGCCTGACCTCTTCCCTGCTGACGGTGATAGTGGTCTCCGCCCCGGGGGGATGAGGGGCCGCCGCCGTTCCGGACCCGGTCTTCGTCCGGGGCGAGGTCACGTCTTCCATCTTCAGGATCTCGTCCTTCTCGCCGGCGCGGAGGATGACCTCGCCCCTCCTGATCCGCTTCACCACCGCCCCTTGAATCGCATCCCCGACGCGATAGAAGTCCTGGCTCTTCTTGGCCCCGTCCCTGATCACGGCCACCGATCTCTCCGGGTCGCCCACCACGGTGCCCAGGAGAGCTACATTGAGCTTGGTGGGCTCCAGGGGCTCGGGCTCTTCCTCCTTTTCCTCCACCTCTTCCTCTGATGCGCCGAACACGTTTCTCTCCATGATCACCTTGTACTCGGCCGGCTTTGGCGTGCGGGGCGAAGACGACTCCGGGCTGACCGGGGTTTCCGCCTTGGCCTTGTACCCGGTCCACAATCTCTCCTCCAGGGTGGTGTAAAAAAAGTCCACCGCCAGGAAGATTATCACGGAAACGGCCAAGAGGTTGGCGCCTATACGATAGAAACTGTTCATGGCGTATCTACAAGAGCCTTACCACCGGGTCGCCCAGGGTCCCGGATACTGAAAATGAAACGCTTCCCTTCCTCTTTCCCCTCATCTGCTCCTTGACGAGTTCCATCGCCTGGGAGGCCTGCCCCGAGCCCTTAAAGAACTCGGAAGAGGGCTTGACTTCCCCCTTGAGGTCCAGGATGCTTTGCAACAGCGGCTCTTGGATCTCGATGACGCCTGAGAGAGAAGCCTTGAACTGCGGTCCATCCAGCTCGGCCTTCTCCAGAATCACCTCGCCCCCTTCGAGCAAGGCGACGGCCCTCACCTCGTCCAAACGCACCGGCTCCAGCCTTACGATGGGGGGGAGCTCCAAGTACTCCAAGGAAACGCCGGCCAGGACCAGGCGCGCCTCGGCGCGGCCTTGCAAAGGATCGCCCCCCCTGTCCCCCTGGTAGTCGATCTCCCCGGAGAGACGCCCGGTCACCTCACGGCCCAGCAGGCGGCGAACATGCTCCAACTCCCCCAACTGCAGGCCGCTGAGGTCCATCACCAGATTGACATTTGCCCGCCCGGAGTCTTCGACGGATGCCAAACGCCCGCTTATCCCGCCCCCGTATGCTAGACCGCTGAACCGGAAGGCCGGCTCCCCGCTCAGCACACGCCTTATTTCGGGTCTTACGCTCAGGTCCCGAGCCGTAAAGATCTCGCCTTTTCCACCCCTGGAGGAGACCGCGACGCGGCCCAAGACCAGGGAAAAGGTCGGGGAGGGGCGGACATCCTCGAGGGAGAGCTCCAGTCCTGGGTAAGCCTCGGCGGCCTTCCCCTCCATGAACCCCGCCAGGAGTCCCGCCGGAAAGCGCAACCAGAGCACTACCGCCGCGAACAGTATCGCGTAGAAGGTGTATCCCGCCCATGCCTTTTTGAACGCCATACAAGCCTCGCATCATTTCCCGCCCGGACCGGGTCCTCCCCATTCGGGCTCAGGACCGCTCCTAAGCAGTGGTGATGGTGTCCACCTGCAAGGTCACCCTGAGGGAATGCTCTTCTCCCTTTTCCAGCGTCTGGATCTTGATCTTCTTTATCCCGAGGAGCATGTCCGAAAACTCGATCTCATGCAAGAACTTCACCATCTGCTCCACACCTATGCCCTCCAGCTTGATCTCCATTCCCACCACCTTCATGCCCGAGGACTCTTCCAGGGTGCCCAGAGGCTTCATGTACTGAATCTTGTCCTGCACACCCACCTTCCTCGAGACGCCTTCCAGGAAGGAGAGCAGCGTGAAGTCTCTCCCGCGCCGGGCCAGGAGCTCCTCGGCCTCCCCCCTCCGCCGCTTGAACTCCTCCCACCGGGCCTTGAGGGTCATCATGTCCGCGAGGTCCTGCACCTTGGAGGCGGTGGCCCTCTCCAAGGCCTCCTGCCTGGACAAAGCCGGAGATATCGCAATCAGGTAATAGAACAGGAGCAGCACCAAAAGGCCGCCCCCCAGTATGAACCCCATCTCACGACGCTTTATCCTCATGCGCCCTTCTCCATGGCGAAGTTGAAATTCACCGCCCGTCCCCCCCTGTCCATCTTGGCTCCCACCAGTTTGACCGAATCGAAATACCCCGCTGCTGCGAGCTTCTTCTCCAACCGGTCCACCGTCTCGAAGGAAGAGGCCCGCCCGTCCAAGCGGATCTCCCTTCCTTCCATGGAAAAGTTGTCGATCCTGACGTCCGGGAACTCAACCAGGGACCGGGACACCACCTGCAGGGTGTCAAGGACCGGCCCCTTGGAGGTGACACCCTCGAGCCACTTGTTTCTGGCGGTTTCCTCCTCCACCTTCTGGCGCATCTGGGAAAGCTCGCGGCCCTTTATGATATTCCTGACGTCCGGGAAGGTGTTGCCGAGGACCTCCTCCATCTTCTCCTGCAGCTCCCGCTGGTGTCTTTCCTGGATGGCGACTTTGTAGTGCAGATTGAAGGTGAGGAACCCCAGGATGAAGAGAGCCACCGCACCGTAAAACGCCACCCCCTTGGGCGTTATGGAGCTCTTGAGGGCGAATTCCTCCTTCCTCAAATCAAACCCCTTAGCGGGAGACAATGCCATACCCACGGCAAAACCCAGAGGAGCGCTCAACCGGCCCTGGAGTTCAGGGGGAACCTCTCCCAGGCCGTGCTTCATCTCGTCGAAAGGCCTCCAAGGTGCGGCCCGTACGCCCAGCCTCTCCTCCACCTCCCTTGCAGGGCCGTCTCCGTTCGCCCCGTCCCCCGCCATCAGCACTTCTTCCAAGACCGCATCCGGATTCTTCAGCCTGTAAATGCCCAGGGTCTCCACGACATCGTCCACCGCCCCATCCCCCACCGGAAGGATCCTGATGAACTCCAGCCGGTCTTCCCTGATCACCTGTATCACCCGCTTCTCGGTCCCGGTGTTGACCACGACCCCGTCCCGGCCGGGGCGGGTGTAGAGGTATAGGTAAAATAGACCGATATCGTCCAGGGCCACCGCCTTGGGATCGAGCCCGGCCCCTGCCAGCTCGGCCAGGTGTCCCGCCAGCACCTCCTTGCTCACCCCGGCGGCCACGATATCTCCTCCCGGCCTGGGGGCCAGGAAATCCACCACCAGGTCGTCCACCGGGTGGGGGACCCAGGGCTCCATCTGGTACTTGATGATCTTCTCCAGCTTCTTGACGTCTTGAAACCCGAGAGGGAGAGTCCTTACGAAGGCCCTGGAAGTGGGAAGACAGGTGATCAGGGCATCACAGTCCAGGCGCTCGGTCCTGAAGAAGTTCCTCACCGCCTCGGACACATCGGAGGGGTTCTCAATCTCCTTCACCGCCAGGCGATCGATCTCCAGGGAATTCATGGAGCTGTAGACCCGGACAGCGCTCATGAAGCCGCTGTCGATCATGAACCCCACCACCACTCTTGGTCTGGTAAAACGCTTGACCGAGCCCAAGGCCATTGTCACTCCACCCGCCAGTAAATCAGCTTGAATCCCTGTTGGTCCCTGGCGGCCACGGCCTTCACACCGGCCGCGGCCTCCCTGTACTCGGCCTCCATCCTCAAGGTGAATGCCGATCCCTTCACTGTGAGGCGCCCTTTTATCTCTTGGAACAACGCGTCGCCGACCCCCATCACCCTTCTCAAGTCCTCCACGCTCTCGAACTCCTGCTCCTCCCGGTACTCCATGATCGCCTCGGAGACCATCGAGTCCAGACCGTCGCTCAAGCTCTCCATGACCTCACGCGGTGCGGAGTTTATGTTTATCCTGCCGTCCGAGTGAATGGTAATATAGTCTAGGAGGCCCCTGCCTTCCCCCGGAACCTGCCGGGCTCGCTCCTCCAACCCCTTTACCAGGAATATCCGCCCCGGGGTCTCGAACGGGCCGTTCCCGCAGTCATAGGGCTCTGGGAGCTCTCTGTAGTAATGCGACTCCGCTCCTTCCATACGCTCTATGTTGTCGCTGTCCAGCCAGTCCAGGAGGGCCGCCATCTCGGACCCTCCCAAGCCGATGGCTGCAAAGAGCCTCTCCATCTCTTGAACACGCCCCTGGTCCAGCTCCCCGTTGGGGTCTACCAGCCCGTTGACATTCAGCTTGCCGTTCTCATCGATTATGCCCCCCTTAAGGGCAACCCCCTCCGGCAGGGGAAGCGGGACGGGATGCTCGCCGAACCGGCTCCACTCCCTTTTCAGCTCTTCCAACTCTTCCATGCCCTCCCGGCCTTGGTGGTCCAGCAGGGCGATTGCGAAATAGACCGCTGAGCGTGCCGTCTCATAGGCCCGGTAGCCGTCCCTGGAGAACTCGGCGAGGCTGAGCTCCACATCGGATTCCCCTGAGAACCCCAAGGTCAGCCCTGTGAGAGCGGCAATGACCAGGAGAGTGACCACCAGGGCGGAGCCCCTGCGCCTCACAAGGGGCCCAAACCCCTCCATGAGCCTCTGCTTGCACCGGGTCACCATCTCTCCTCTCTCAGATCCCCCAGTTCGGGCCGAACCGAGGTTACAAAGGCGGCTTCTCGGCCCAGCCGGTCGCTGAGGCTCAGGCTCACCCGGATCAAGGATGGGAGCCTGTTCGCCTGATCCTCTTCCCCGTCCAGGCTGTCCCACTCGGTCAGATCCCCTCCGGCCGCGTCCCGGAAGATCAGATCAAAACCGGTGACCCTGAGGGCGAGGATCTGGAAGCCGCCCCCCTCGGTTATCTCATCGTCCACCACCCCGCTTGACCGCCGGTAGAGAATCATCCCGCCCTCTCCTGGGTCCTCTTCCAGGCGGTAGCCGATCTCGCATAGATCGGTCCGCAGGCCCCCCCGGCCGGAGGCCGCATGGGCCAGTGAGGTGAAGTCCAGCCTGTCCGCCGGACGCCCCTCACTCTCCAGATCCTCCAGGACCATACCGGTCCTGATGTCCCCGGCCCGCCCGCCCGGTGCTATGTACGCGGAGGCCAGGTCCTTGCTGATACGATCCAATGCCACCCTGGCCACCTGCCTTACTTCCCCGCTCTCCCGGGCCACTTGGATGACCTCCACATTGGAGCTCAAGGCCGAATAGAGGGCCGCCATCACAATGGAGATAATGGCGGTGGAGACCAGAATTTCCAACAAAGTGAACCCTTTCACGATCCCGGCCTGTAGAGGTATGTCTCAACCTTCATATCCTTGGTGTAACCCCGCTGCTCCAGGACTATCCTTATCTCGGCCCTGAAAAGACCTTCCAGCTCCTCCACCGAACTCACCTCCTCTTCGAAGGAAAAGTAGGGAAAGAGCTCGCCGAAGTCTCCGGAGTCGGTCCCCTCGATCAGCTCGGCCCTGGATGCGATCTCCGCGAGCCTTTCCTGGGCCAGGTACCTCCCTGTAGTAATAAACTGCGCCTCGGTCTGAAAATCCAGGTTTTGTGCGTGGAGGCGAAACACGGCCACCAGGGCCGTGGCAATGAGGGCTAGGGACACAACGACCTCAAGGAGGGTAAAGCCCTTGTCTCCTCTGAGGGTCCTGGTCCAGATATTCGTCATGTACCGTCACATATCCCGTCAGGGGGTTGATTTCAAGCGTATAGGACTCGTCCCCTGTGTTTCTCAAGTGGATGAGTGCAGGCTCCACGCAGCCGTCGGCAAAGAATCTGATCCTGGCTGCGCCGCCTTGGATCTTCCCTTCCTCCGGCGTCACTACATCCTCGAAGATCACTCCTCGAGGCAGGCGGGTCACCTCCGGGGCGTATTCTCCTTCCACTGGAGGCCGCTCCAAGAAGCCTTCTTCCTCCTCCGGCGCCTCCTCCACGGAGTAAAGAGCATCCCCCCCTATATCGATCTCCATCACCCGCTCCTCGCGGGTGTAAGCGGCCTTTCCCCTGAATCGCTTCACCTCGCCCATGACGATCCGGCTTGCCAGCCGAAGGTCTCCCCCGGAGAAGGCATCGTGGATCCGGACCGAGACGAGGGCCCCGAAAATCCCCAGAATCACCAGGACCACCAGGAGCTCCAGGAAGGTGAATCCGGGTGGATCATTCCTCCCTGAGGGTCCAGTTGGTGACATCCGCGTCCTCTCCTTCGCCCCCTTCCTGCCCGTCCGCCCCATAGGACCATAGATCGAAATCTCGATTGTAAATGCCGGGGCACTGGTAGAGGTAGTCGTTCCCCCAAGGATCCTTGGGAACCACTTCCTTTTCCAGGTATCCTCCCTCGCGCCAATTCCTGGGCATGCGCCCCACGGTGGGGGGCTCAACCAGGGCGCGGAGGCCTTGGTCGGTGGACGGGTAGAAACCATTGTCCAGCTTGAAGAGCTTCAGAGCGCTCTCCAGGGTCTGAATGTCCAGCTCCGCCTTGGTGGTCCGTGCCTCTCCGGGGCGGTCCATGACTCTCACAGCCACCAGACTGGCCAGGATGCCGAGGATTGTTATTACGATCAAAATCTCGAGAAGAGTAAAACCTTTCTCAACCCTATTCATATTTCACCTCAGGTTGCAGCGATTCCGCCTCCCGTGCCGTCATACAATGACCGCCGTCATCCTATGCCCCTGGTCATATCGAATATGGGCAGCAGCACGGCCATCACCATGAACCCCACCATCAGCCCCATCCCCAGGATCACCACCGGCTCGATGATGGAAGTAAGCGAGGCAATTCCCGCTTCCACGTCATCCTCGTAAAGCTCCGCCGCCTTGTCCAGCATTTCCTCCAGCTCGCCGCTCTGCTCCCCGGCCCTTATCAATTGGACCAGGAGAGGCGGGAAGCGGCCCGTCTGCCTCAAGGGGCTTGCGAAATCAGATCCCTCCGCCACCCGCCTGGCGGTATCCCTCACCGCGTCCTCCATGACCCGGTTCCCCATGGAGAGCCTGGCTATCTCCAAGGAGTCCACCAGCAGGATCCCGCTCTTGAGCAAGACCGCCAGGGTCCTGGTAAAGCGCGCAATCACCGCCTTGTGGTGAAGCCGCCTCACCAACGGTGTGTTCAGGCGGATCAGATCCCAGATCCTTCCCCCCTTTTCCGACTTCACCCACATGGAGACCAGCACCACTGCAGCGAGCCCGGCCAGGCCCACCAGCCACCAGAACCGCTCGGCAAAAGCGGTGGACCATATCAGGGCCCGGGTTGACCAGGGCAGGGCCAGCTCCATACCGCTGAATATCCCTATCACCTTGGGCATTACAAAGGACATCAGGAAGATCAAGATAATGCTGCTTATCATGAGCAGGAACAGGGGATAGGCCAGGGCGGACTCTATCCTTTTCTTGAGCTTGAGCCTCCTCTCCGAGAAGTCAGCCAGGCGTTTGAGTATGACATCCAGCGCACCTCCGGTCTCACCCGCCCTTACCATGTTCACATGGATCTGGCTGAAGACTGAAGGGTGGGCGGCCATGGCCTGGGAAAGCGAGCCGCCCTCCACCACCTTCTCCCTGATCTGGGTGAAGACCCTGTTGAGCTGCTGCTGCTCGGTCTGCTCGATCAGGCCGTTCAGGCAATCCAGGATCGGGAGGCCCGATGAGACCAGAGTGGCCAGTTGCCGCAGGGAGGTGGTCACCTCGGCCGGATCCACCCGGCGGAAGGAAGGCAGCCTGGAGAGGAAACCGCCGCCTGCGGCCTTCCTGCCCCCGCCTTTCACTTCCCTCACTTCCATGGGGAAGATTCGATCGTGGGTCAGCTTGAGCCTGGCCGCGGCGGGTCCGTCCGCTGAGATGATCCCGCTCTTTTTCCTGCCCCTGTGGTCCAGGGCCTTATACTCAAAAACGGGCATGCCGAGCTTTCAAAGACCTCAATCGCCGGAAAGGGTATACCATCATCCGTCCTGGGTCACCCTGAGGACCTCATCCAAGGTGGTGACTCCGTTCACCACCTTGGCGAGACCGTCGGCAAACAAGGTGGACATGCCTTTCCCGACCGCCCCGTCTCTGATGGTGACGGAATCCGCCCCGGCCGTCAAATGATGTCGCGTCTCCCCGTCAACGACCAGGAGCTCGAAGATTCCGGTCCTGCCCTTGTAGCCGCTCTGCATGCACGAGTCGCATCCCCTTCCCTTCCAGAAGACCTGGTCCTCGGGCAGGCCCAGCTCGCTGAGCAGTGCTTTATCCGGCTGAAAAGGCTCCTTGCAGTCCGGGCAGGTCCTCCTGACCAGCCTCTGGGCCATGACGGCCACCAAGGACGAGGCGATAAGAAAAGGCTCTACGCCCATGTCCACCAGTCTTGTAAGGGCCCCTGCCGCGTCGTTGGTATGGAGGGTGCTGAAGACCAAGTGTCCGGTGAGCGAGGCCTGCACCGCGATCTCCGCTGTCTCCACGTCCCTGATTTCCCCTACCATTATTATGTCCGGGTCGTGGCGGAGCACCGATCTCAGGCCCCTGGCAAAGGTGAGCTGGGTCTTGGGGTTGACCTGGATCTGCCCCACACCCTTGAGCTCGTACTCTATTGGGTCTTCGATGGTGATGATGTTCTTCTCGATGGAGTTGATGCTGCTCAAGGCGGCGTACAGAGTAGTGGTCTTCCCGCTCCCTGTAGGGCCGGTCACCAGGATTATGCCGCTGTTCCTCCTGATCAGATTCTCGAAGGTCTCAAGCCTTTCCCTGGAAAGCCCCATCTCCCCCAGGCCCAGGAGAGAGACGCTCTTGTCCAGGAGGCGCATCACGATCCGCTCTCCGAATGCCATGGGGATGATGGAAATCCTTATGTCCACGGTCCTGTCGGCGACCTTGATCTTTATCCTTCCGTCCTGGGGCACACGCTTCTCGGCTATGTCCAGGTTGGCCATGACCTTGAGCCTGGATACGATATGGGCCTGGAACCGCTTGTGAAGGGAAAAGACCTCGTAGAGGATCCCGTCGATCCTGAACCTTACCTTGATCTCCTTTTCATAGGGCTCTATGTGTACGTCGCTCGCGTCCCTCCTTAGAGCCTGCGTGATTATCACATTGACCAGCCGGATGATGGGGGCCTCGTGGGTGGCGTCCATCAGGTCCTCGAGCTCGTCCAGCTCGCTGAACACCTCGCTGTCCGACTGATAGGACTCCAGGTCCTGGACCATCTTCTCGGCGTCGTCCGTCGACTGATCGAACAAGAGGTTTATGGCCGAATGGATCTCTTTCATCGGACTCAGGACCAGCCTTACCGACGTGCACCCGAGCTGTCTGGCCAGGTCGTCCGCGTGCTGGAACTGAAAGGGATCGTTCACCGCCACGGTCAGGGCGCCGTTCTCCACGTAGAGCGGGATCAGCCCCACCCGCTTGAAGAAGTGTATGGGGATGTCCAGAGAGTCCTTGAGCCGGAGCTCTTCCAGGATGCGTCGCTTGACCGGTATGCCGAGGGACTTGGAGTAGCCCTCCAGCCGCTCCTCCTCGTGCATCTCCGGGTCTCCTTGGGAGCCCGAGGGGGGGGCACCGCCCGCCGGCAACACCCCGCCACCCGTATCAGGGCTCTTTTCTCCAAGACTCCCGATGAATCTACCCAGCATCTTTTCTCCCCGTTTTCCTCACGCCCATCCCACAAGCGGGTAACACGGCCCCTGAGGCAAACATATGTCTATTAGGGTGACAGTATGGTATGCCTGAGCTCAAGAATCAAGACTCAGTCTTTTCCGGAGATATACTTCAGTATGTAGGCGGCCTCAGCCAGGCCGATTCGTCCGTCACCGTCCACTTCTTGGGAGGCATCCGCGTTGTCTTCCGGTATCCGTGCCAGGACCTTCAGTGCAACTATTGCGTCCTTTAGTGTGACGTCGAGATCCCCGTCCAGGTCTCCCATCACCGATATAGTTCCACCGAGATCCACATCGAGCAAGTCGGCGATCCCTTCGGTGGAAATCCCGGATTCCGGACAAGCAGCGCGGATCACGTACTGTTCGTGCCCGGATTCACCCATTTTGTAGTAGGTATCCTCGGAACTTAGCGCGGCCTTTATGTCGTATATCCCTCCCTGAAAATCACCCTCTACCGCCTGATCCATGAAGGGGACAACGATCTCGCCCTCGGAATCCTCCACCTGTATGAAGAAGGCCTGATTGGAGTATCCGCGGTCTCCCGCAAGGGTGCAAGGCCCCTGGAGATACGCCCTGTGGGAAAAGACGTCATGTATGCTTTGAAACTCCCCGGTCAAATCGAAGCTCGTCCCATAGGCCACCCGGGCATCCGTTATCAAGACCCGGAATGAGCTGTAGTCCGAGTCCCCTCCTGCAAAGGCCCGGATCTCTATGAGGGCCGATTGTCCCCCGCCGCCGGCCTTAGGAGTGAGGGTGAGCACGTCGTCCTCCAGGGCCGCATCCAGCGCCCCCGGGTTCGTATTACGTAATCTCAGGCTCACCTGGTCTCCGTTTGCATCCCTGGCATCGACTCTCAGCCTGACAGACTCCTCGGGATCCGCCTCCAGGACCCTGTCTTCAAATTCGTTCAGTATCCGGGGCGCCGCCTCCTCCGCCACCGCGTCAGGGGAAACGCAGTCACCGACGGTGCAAGGTTTAATGCCGTAATAGACGGTCAGATCCGGGGAGAAAGTGTAATCGCCGACCTCGATGGGCTCGTCCAGGTTGTAGTAGTCGTCATGGAGCCCTCTCCAGCCCATATTGATATGAAACCAGTTCCCGCTTTGGTCATCCCGGTAGCCGTCGACAACGGTCATGTGCCCGGGCAGGCTCAAGAGGACCGGTAGCTCCGAGTCGATTTCCGATTTCAAGGTCTCGAAGAAACCGTCCTCGGAGTTCTCCATGCTCGATAAACCGCTGGAGTACCCGAAGTGCCGGACGAATGCATCGGGCCTGAACGAGGCGCTGGAATATTCCGGGGACAAGTCCGTATGGTTCACTACGGCCAGGTCCCTGATCAGCATGGCCACCTCGTCCTGCTGGTACTCGGGCGAGGCCATTCCCAAATTGTCCGGCATATTGTCCCAGTGATATCTCCTGCCAAGGAGGGCCTCCAGGGTCTGACCCTCCCAATCCGTCGCGGCGATCCCCCGGCCCATCTCCGGATGTGCGTGGTAGCGCATGACCTGGGCGAGCGCCGTGTTCACGCATCCCGCCAGTGTAAGCTCGCCCTCGACCTCGGGGAGGTGCTTGTTATAAGGGTATCCCTGCCCCCAGACGGTGGTCAGGAGCGCGGTCTCCGGTACATATTCTTGAGGAGTGACCCGCGGCCGGTAGCCCAGCAGGAACTCCCAGGCCTTCCGGGCGGAATTCTCTACCGAAGCGATCGCCCGCCCCGGACCCCCGGCTTCCCGGGCGCCCAGCCTTGCATAGATCTCCAGTTCTCTTTCCAGGAAGCCCCTATAGCGTTCGGGAAGCCTATCGTAGTCATGCTCGAGTGAATAGGCCTTTACGGGCATGTGCTCGGTGGAGGCCGAAATCAGGAGATATCCGGCAGGGTAGAGCCTCACCAGCCACCCTGCAAGCACCTCCTGCGCTCCCGGCTCCAGGCGGTTGAACCGCAACTCCTCGACCGATGCGATCTCCTTGTCGCTGCCCCGGAAGGCCAAGAAGTTTTTCGCCACGACAAGGTGGGGCTCATCGGCCCCGGCAGGGGCGCTCGGGATGAGGATCAGGACTGCTGCAGCGACCGCCGCTCCGATCTCGCGTATCTTCATCCGGGTCAGGCCTTGCCAGCGCATTGAATCCTCCTGAAAAAAAGAGGGGTGGCGAGTTGTTGTCGAGTCTCAAAAAGCCGTTTTCGGCCCCAAATGAACGTTCTGAGGGCACTCTTCGGGATGGGCCCGCTGGTCTCCCGCCCCAAAGGGGGCCTTTCCAGTCACATACTGAAAAGCCGATGACAAGTCAACAGAACTCGCCCGGCTACCCGAGGCGGGCCGGGAGCCACAGGGCCACGGAAGGCCAGGCTATGATCAGGGCTATGGCCAGGATATCACAGAGAATGAAGGGCAATGCGGCTCGGCAGATGTCGCCCAGCTCCCCAAAAATGCAAGCCTCTATCGCAGATCGCTGGGAAAGCCTTCCTGGACGGCCGCCGCCAGCAGTTTGGCGTCGGAGCATGAAAAGATCACGCTATCACGATACGGGGTCGAGCCTGCAGGGGATGGCCCTGTAGGCCGG
>CAZYJR010000024.1:0-61867 GCA_964647905.1 uncultured Desulfobacterales bacterium
TGGAGCCCACGACCGGGATCGAACCGGTGAACCTCATCCTTACCAAGGATGTGCTCTACCTACTGAGCTACGTGGGCTCGAGAGCAAAAATATCCTTCCGGCCGTTGAGTCCTTTTTTCGCCGGACCTTGTTCGGCAGCCGCCTCCTGGGCGGGGGCCGAGTATCCCCTGGAATTGGAGCGGGAAACGGGACTCGAACCCGCGACCCTCAGCTTGGAAGGCTGACGCTCTAGCCAACTGAGCTATTCCCGCCGCACGCCCGTTCCGGATTCCAAAGCTCTTTGGTGGAGAGGGGAGGATTCGAACCTCCGAAGGCTGAGCCGGCAGATTTACAGTCTGCTCCCTTTGACCGCTCGGGAACCTCTCCACATCGTCACTATGCCTGGAGCCAGCGAAGGGAATCGAACCCCCGACCCACTGATTACAAATCAGTTGCTCTGCCGACTGAGCTACGCTGGCCTCCACGCCTTGAGAGCAAATTTTTATTTTAATCCCGGAAAAAAGACTTTTCAATAGCAAAAAAGCACCGTTTTTTAATAAGCCATTGAACCTGCCACAGAGATCAACCGATTGCAAGCCCTTTTTTTCGTGCCCGGGCGCTCCGGGCCGCCCCGCCCCTGCAGGCCGCTCCCGGCCGCGCCGCCGCCCCGGTTTTTGTTTGACATTTGCGAAATACGTATTAAGCTCTCTGGATATGTGGAGCCAGAATACGATGAAGGAGGATGCGACATGATGGCATTGATTGGTGGCTTGGCCTCACTCGTGCTGGGTGTAATCGGCATTATTCTCTGGTGGGGCTATTTCATCAAGGCCCTCATGGCCGGAGTGCCGGTCATGCTGATCCTGGGCGGGGCCCTCGCCGCCTACCTGGGCATTGAAGAGATCAAGGACAAGAGGGCCTCCGAGAGTTTCGAAAAGAACCGCGAAGAGGAACTGAAAAAGGAGGTGGAATCCCTCAAGCAGGAGCTGAACACCCTCAAGGAGAAGGAGCAGAACGGTTCGGAAGAACAGGAGAACCCGGCGTAACTCTGCTCAGAGGACCGGTTCGCAACCATACCCTGATAGGCTTGTGCAGTGCGGGTTCATGACGGGCCGCGCGCCGGAGGCGGGCGGCCTGTCATGGGGCCCGCATTTTGTTTGCCCCGTCAGGGGACCGTCACGGACCGGCCTGGCCTCACCCGGGCATCTCGAGCTCGCTGAAAAAGTACCCGATCTCGAACCGGGCGGTCTCGGGCGCGTCAGAGCCATGCACCACGTTCTTTTCGATGTCCGTTGCAAAGGCCCGCCGGATGGTACCTTCCTCGGCCTCCTCGTAGTTGGTGGCTCCCATGAGGCTGCGGTAGCGCTGAATGGCTTCTTCGCCCTCCAGGACCATCACCACGCACGGGCCGGAGGACATGAACCCGGTCAGGCTTTCATAGAACGGTTTGCCCTGATGCACGCGGTAAAAGCCCTCGGCTTCTTGCTTGTCCATTCGGACCATTTTCATGGCTATGACGCCCAGTCCGGCTCCCTCGATACGGCTGATGATCTCTCCGATCAGGTTCCGGGATACGCCGTCAGGCTTGATAATCGCCAGCGTTCTCTCCGTCATGAGTCAATAACCTCCCGTCATCTTTATGTGTTTGCCCTGCATTCCCGCTGCAACTGCGGATCAGATAATTGAAAGGGGAAAACAATGAAAAACGAAAAGACCGGCACTCAAATCCATAGCGGGACGCCCCGGAGAATGGATTTGGAACACGTCTTCAGGTTCAGCTGCGGACCCCGTGTCTCATGTTATACCCAATGTTGTCAAGATGTAACTATTGCGCTGACTCCTTATGATGTCATGCGCATGAAAAACGCGCTTGAAGTCCCCTCCGGCGAATTCCTGGAGAACTATACGGTGATGGTCTCCAAGGAAAAGCAGCTCATACCGCTGGTAGTCCTCAAGATGAACGAAGGGGACAAGAAGTGCCCGTTTGTGACAGAACAGGGCTGCCGCATATACGAGGACCGCCCTTGGGCCTGCAGGATGTTTCCCCTGGACATGGGAGAAGACGGCACATTCCGCCTGATCACTGACTCTTCCCGCTGCAAGGGACTGAACGAGCGGCAATCCCAGAGGATATCCGAGTGGCTGGTGGACCAGGGCATAATCCCGTATGACAGGATGAACAATCTTTTCGCAGAGATCACCAACCCGCTCAAGGCTCAACAGCCGGATATCGACAACCCCAGCATATCCAAGATGATCTTCATGGCCATGTACAACCTGGATCGTTTCAGGGAGTTCGTGTTAGAGAGCTCCTTCCTCGATCGTTTCGAGGTGGACCACGTGAGAGTAGAAAAGATCAAGCGAAGCGATGAAGAGCTCCTCAAATTCGGTTTCGACTGGATCAAGTTCGGCGTCTTCGGCCAGCTTCTATTCAGGGTGCGCCCCGGCCGGGAGTCCGCATGAACTCCTGCACGCCTGATCCGGTCTTCGTGCCGCTCCCGGAGGACAGGTTTCGTTTCCGCTGCCACAAGGGGATCTCCTGTTTCACAGAATGCTGCGCCGGGCTCAATCTGCTGCTGACGCCCTATGACATAGTCAGGCTGAAAAGCCGCCTGGGCGTCTCCTCCGGGGAATTCGTCGACCGGTTCACCGAGCCCAAGCTTGACGAGCCCTATCCCTGGCCCATGATCAGGCTGGTCATGAGAGACGACAGGAGAAGAAGCTGCCCGTTCGTGACGCCCGAAGGCTGCATGGTCTATCAGGACCGGCCGGGCGCCTGCCGGATCTACCCCCTGGGGAGGGCGGCCATGACCTTGGACGGGGATCCGGCCGCGGCCCGGGAGAAGTTCTTCCTGGTACGGGAACCCCACTGCAAAGGCTTCCAGGAGGACAGGGAGTGGACCGTCCAGGAGTGGCTGGCCTCGGAAGGAGTGGACCGGTACAACGCCATGAACGATTCCTGGCTGCGGATCCTGACCAGCAGAAAGCCCGTAGGGCCAAAGGAAATCGCCTCCCGCAAGGTGGCCATGTTCTATATGGCATCTTACAACCTGGACAGGTTCCGCGATTTCATATTCAAGAGCCCCTTCTTGGAGCGATTCGAGGTGGAGCCGGAGACCCGAGGGGCGATTGCCTCGGACGACACCGCCCTGATGCGCTTTGCCTTTGACTGGCTGAGGTTCAGCCTGTTCGGGGAACAGACCATATCCCCGCGCAGGGGCTCCGAAAAGGGATCGACCTAGCCTCCCCGAGCCCTCCCGTCGCCTATGAATCCCGGGAGCTCGCGGATAAGCTCCTCCACCCGGGGGCCGTTCCGGCTCAGGAATTCCAGCATGCCGCGGGACCCCTCCTTGTTGGCTCTCCGATCCCCGGCTCGAACGGCATCCGAGGGCAGGAGCATCTCGTTATCATACAAAAAGGCAATAATGGTGTCGTCCGCATCCAGCCGGACCTGAAAGCGGTCCCTCAGGTAACAGAGCCGCTCCCCGAAATCCATGGTATGTTCCAGGTGCTCCACCGGGACGTCGCATTCCCCAGCCAAGGCGTCCAGCGTCCCCGGCATGAGCCCGGAGCCCGCCAGATAGTCCAATACGTGGGCCAACTGGTGGGCCAGCGTGGACTCGTCCACTCCTTTGGACACGGCTATATAGACATTTTCTGGGTCCGCCTCTTCGGTCTTGTGAACATTGATGAGTACGCTGCCCGCCCGGTCCTCGGAGCCCTTTCCTCCGCCCACGCCGTAGGGAAGCAGCGCCCTGTATCTCCGTAGATCCACGAATCGCACGCCCGTCTTCTTGCCGGTCAGGGCCTCCAGGTCCAGGGCGTCCGCCATGTCCCGGCATCCGCCGTAGTCCACTTCGGGCAGCGAAACAATCCCGGAGCCCAAGTCCCCGGGCTCAATCGCCGTATCCTCCACGGCTTGGGGCAGTTCCTGTTCCCTGCCCAAGTGGCATCGCTTGAACTTCTTCCCGCTCCCGCAGGGGCAGGGGTCGTTTCTTCCCACCTTGTTCATTCGCCCGCGTTCTCCTCTCAGGGCGGCAGCTCGTTTCAGTCCTCGAGTATCTGGTCCTTGTGCGCCTGATAAGACCAAGTGGGCAAGGGCCCGGATTTACCGGTATCAGGATCCAACCTGTGCCGGTAGGAGGCCTTGACGTTTTGGCTCTCCATCATCCAATCCCACCCGCGCACGAAATAGGGGCACTCATCATTGAAGCATACCCACTGGAAGTAAGCCGTCCAGGTCGAGGCCGGCGGGGTGCGCCATTTCTTCATCTTCACGCCGCAGTGGGGGCAAGCTGGGTGCTCCTGATCGGCCATGTCTCTAGCCTCCGTCTCCCTTGTGCAATAAACAGCCAGACCCCGCATCCCCTTCGGGTGCGGGGCCTGAACCGGCGTCCAAAAGGCTGAAAGCTCCGGCTGCTAAGCCTGAGCCTTTTGCTGCTCGGCGTAGGCCTCCTTGACCTTGACCAAGAAGATCACCACAGGCCTGAATGCCAAATGGGCCCACTTGGCAAACGGGACCTCCAGGACCAGCATGGGCACGGCGACCATCAAGTGAACCACGTACAGGACGTAGGTGGTCATGGGCCAGTCCAGCAGCCTGGTGAAGTGGATGAAGATACCGGTCAGCGTGGTCAACTGCAGCAGGATCAGGAACATCCAGTCTGTGGAGTGGGAGTTCTTGTAAGGGGCCTTGCTCTTCCGGAGCCTGCCTATCATGGCATAAGTAGCGCCGTAGAGTATGGCGAACGTGGCATAGTAGCCCAGGAGGCGCATCGGGTGGAAGAACGGATAGATCACGTCCCTCTGGAATGCGATCTTGTCCCAAGAAAGCCCTATCACATGAATTCCTCCGGCAAGGAATACGGCCACCAAGAGGAAGGCCGTGCTGTAGCCGGTCATTATCAGCAGGTGGACGATCCACTGGGTCCGGTCGGTGCACTCCCCGAAACGCTTCTGGGTGATGAAGTGAATGACCAACTCCTTGGCCTGGCTGAAGTATATCTCCAGGGGGATCTTCTTCAATAGATCGCCCATGACGAACTTCACGCACCGCCACGTATTGCTCAACAGGAGAAAGGTCAGGATACCGGCCATCACCAGATCCGCTATCTCTATGGCCGGTGCAGGCCACACCGAGTTGAGATGTGCGTGCTCCATGTTGGGATTGGAGGCTCGGAATATGACCAGGGCCAGACCCACCAGGATGCCCACGACAGCCACAGCCGCGATCTCGAACATCTCCGAGGTGTAAAACTTGCGGGCAAAGCCGGTCCAGTCGTACTTGGACGTCAGGTACCGGCGCATGGCCATCATGGTCTCCCCCGGATCGGCACCCCTGGGGCATCGGTCCGAGCAATCCCCGCAGTAATAACACAACCAGGGCTCCGGACTCTGCAGGATCTTGTCGGCCAGGCCCATCTGGGCATACTTGACAAGCTTCCGCGGAAAGGGGTTGTCCTCTGTGGAGAGCGGGCACACGGCCGTACAGTTTCCGCAATGAAAACACTTGTTCGCGTCCGTTATGCCGAACGCCTTCAGATCCTTCATCAGATTCGGATCAACCTTGACACTCATGCCTCGTATCCTCCTGCTCCTCTCTGGTGTTCCTCGAACGCCGCGCGGCCCCCGGATACCAAACCCTCCGGGACGGCACGACCGGACGGCCGTGCCCTACCAGCCCTTGAACGGGTTGGGGCCTACCTCGTCAATGGTCTCCGTAAAACCCTGCAAGGTCTCCGGAAGGGTCTTGTAGTCTATGATGGAGACCGTGTCGAAGTGGACCCGCTCCGATTCCAAAGCGAGCCTGTTCAGGGTCTCCGAGACCTTGCTCAGGCGGATCTGGCTGAGCTCACTCCCCTTTATGAAGTGGCACTGGTAGTCGTCTCCGTGCTGGCACCCCAGGAGCAGAACGCCGTCTATGCCCTTGGACAGGGAATCCGCTATCCATACCAGGTTCATGGATCCCAGGCACCTGAGCGGTATCACCCGTATCCAGGGCGTGATCTCCATACGCCTCAACCCCACCATGTCCAAGGCCGGATAGGCGTCGTTCTCGCATGCAAGGACCAGGATCCGCGGCTTCTCCTCGTCTTCCTCAGGCACCTCGATGGACTTGATCATGTTGCCGATCATCCCGACCGAGTAGTTCTTGAAGGAAATGATGCGCTCCGGGCACGCACCCATGCACACCCCGCAGCGCCTGCAGCGGGTGGCCTGAGGCAATGGATTGGCCTTTTCGTCCTCATTGATGGCCCCGAAGGGACACTCCACGGTGCATCGCTTACACTGGGTGCACCGCTGCATGGCGAACTCGGGGAAGCTCATGTCCCCGGCGCGCGGGTGAACCGCCGCGCCCCTGTGCACCATCTCGATGCACTGTATGGCCTTCATCACCGCGCCTGTGGCGTCCTCTACAGCGGTGGCCCTGCCCATGGGTCGTCTCAGGCAGCCTGTGGCGTAAATGCCGGTGCGCCTGGTCTCGTACGGGAAACAAATGAAGTGGGAATCGGGAAAGTCGTTTCGCAGTGCCGGCAGCTCCGGTCCTTGACGGTACCCGAGGTTCAGGATGTTGGACCTCCGGATGGTATCCAACGGAACGTCTTCCAGCTCCTCCTCTTCCGATTCCTCCAGCTCTTCCTTGGCCACGTCCTTGCCGAAAGCGCTCACCGGGACCATGCCCGTGGCGAGCACAACCAGGTCCAGGTCCTCCAGGGTAACGGCTTCGCCGAGGAGTTCGTCCTCGGCCTCCACCTTGAGGGAGTCGCCTTCGGCCGCCACCTCGGGATCCTGGCAACGAATGAATATCACCCCTTCCTCCTGGGCCTTCCGGTAAAGGTCTTCGGACTGGCCCGGGGTGCGGAGCTCCTTATAGACCACAAAGACGTTGGCGTCAGGGTCCTGGGCCTTTATCATCAGGGCCTGCTTCAAGGCGGTGGTGCAGCAGACCGAGGAGCAGTAGGGAAGATAATGGGCGTCGCGCTGCCCCGCACACTGCAGGAACACCGCGTTCTTCACCTCTTTGCCGTCTCCCGGCCGCGTGATCTTTCCTTCCTGGAACTTCTCCTCGAACACGGCGTTGGTGATCACGTTGGGCGATTTGCCGTATCCCAGCTTCTGATCCAGCTTCTGGGGATCATAAGGCACCCAACCCGCGGCCGATACTATTGCCCCGATCCCGTGCTCGGCACTGGATCCGTTCTGCTTGATGGTGACCTTGAAAACGCCCGGGCCCCCGTCTGACTTCTCCACCGTGGCCCCGGTATAGACCTTGATCTTATCGTTTCCCTTGACCGCGCTTATAAGCTCGTCGAGGTCATTGTCCTTGATGTCTTTATAGGGATGGGAGGCGATCTTGCGGACCTTCCTCTGGAACCCGCCCAGCTCCGGCTCCTTTTCCACCAGGACCATGTTGTAACCCGCCCTTGCCCCTTCCAGGGCCGCGGTCAACCCGGCCACGCCCCCGCCGACCACGAGGATGTCCCGGTACATCTCCTCCTCGGGCATGAAGGGCTCGGGGAGGCTCATGTTCTCCACCTTGGCCACTCCCATGCGGAGGTAGTCCTCGGCCATCATCTGCGTGTCCTCGTCCTGGGGCTTATGGCACCAGACCACCTGCTCCCTGAGGTTCACCCGATCCACTATGCATTTCGGGAAGTCGAACACATCATACATCACCCGCGGCGAGCAGGCGCCGATCACAATGGCGTTTATTCCTTCCCCTTCTATGTCGTTCTTTATGAACTCCACCCCTTCCTTGGAGCACAGGCCGGGGTGATTCTTCAACACCGCAACGGTATGATCTTCGGTTCCGGACTCACCCAGCTTCTTTATATCCAGGGCATCTCCGATGCCGCACCCTGTGCATATGTATACTCCGATCTTCTTGTCGTCCATTGAGCCTACCTCCTCGCGATGGATTGAATGGCCTTCAAGGCGGCCGCGGTCCCGTCCTGCACGGTCTCGGCGACCGAATGGGGGCTGCGGGAACAACCGGCGGCATAAATCCCGGGCTTGGCCGTCTGTGAGGCCACGAACCCGTAATCATCGTAAGCCACGTCCAATGGGAGGTGATCCTCCGCAGTATTGGGCTGCATGCCCGCGGCCAATACGGCCATGTCCACGGTGATCTCCTTGAGCTCTTCCTTGGTGGTATCCTCCACGCGCAGCACCAGCCCGTCACCGGAGTCGCCCTGAGTGATCTTGGCCACTTTGCCCTTGAAGAACTCTATATTCTCATCCTGTTTGACCGTCTTGTAAAAGCCCTCCAGCCGGTCAGTGGCTCTTATATCAATATAAAAGATGTATATCTTGGCGTCCGGGCATTGCTCCCGTACGTATGTCGCCTGCTTCATGGATGCCAGGCAGCATATGCCTGAGCAGAAAGGGAGATGATTCTCGTCCCTGGACCCGGCGCACTGCACGAACGCCACGGTCTTGGGGGGCTCGCCCGTCGAGGGGCGGACTATCTTGCCCTTGGTGGGGCCGGTGAAGGAGGCCAACCTCTCCATCATGACGTTGGTGATCACGTCCGGATATTGACCGAAGCCGTAAAGGTCAAGCTTGTTCGCGTCATAGGGCTTCCACCCGGTGGCCCATACAATGGAGCCCACCTTGAGGTCCATCACCTGCGGGGTCATGTCCAGGTCGATTGCGTCATAAGGACAGGCCTCCTTGACCTTTTGGGCTTCATCGCTCTTGACCAGGGCCGGGTCAAGCACATAGCGCATGGGGAAGGCCAAGTCGTGCGGCAGGTAGGCGGCCCTCATCTTGTCCATCCCGTAGTTGAAGGGATTTTCCACCTCCATGGTGCAGGCCTCGGCGCACTTGCCGCAGCATGTGCAATTCTCATTGACGTATCTGGGGTTCAATCTGATACTGACATCGAAGTCCCCCTCTTCCCCTGAGATCTTGTCCACCTCGGCCAGGGTGAAACAGCGGATACGCGGATTGTTCTTGATGCGCCTGAAATTGATCTCCAGGCCGCAGTACGGGGGGCAGAGCTTGGGGAAATAATGATGGAGCTGCGCCACCCGGCCGCCTACATAAGGATTTCTTTCCACAATATAGGTGTCGTAGCCTGCCTCGGCTGCCTCGATGGCGGCGGTGAGCCCGCTCATCCCGCCACCGACCACCAGGATACTTTGGGTCTCGTTGTTTGCCATGCTCATCCTCCTAGACTCGTTGGAATATACCGCAAGCGACCTCTCTCGCGAAGCCGCTCTCTCTAGCCGAAGCACCGCTCCCAGCAGTCGTCTCCGTCCAAAAGGACCCCGGGGCCAGGGTTGGCTCTATATACAAAAACCACGCCCCGAATGCAAACAAAAAAAGCAAGTCTTCCAGAAGGGATAACACTTACGGGGACCGGACAAAAGAGACCCCGGTGCTCGTTAAGGAGCCTCCGGGGTCTCTCTCGGGTTCACTCCCCCTCGCAGGAGGGAGATCGGTCATTCACATTCTAGTCTAGACACCGGGCATGGTCCAGATGTCTTTCTTCATCATCTCCCACTCGCCGGAGTTGGGATCCCAGCGGCAGTTGGCGAAGCACTTCCAGTTCTCCTCGTCCATCTTGGGCGTATCGGAACGGAAGTAGTAGCCCGGCCACCTGGTCTCTTCCCTGAAGAGCATGGTGCGTATGTGGGATTCCGCAATCCACATCCTCTGGGTGTTCTCCCAGCACCGCATGAGCTCGTGGAGATCACGAGCGGCCTGCTTGTCCGAATCCTCCCTCAGGAAGTCCATGAGCTCCAGGCCCCGCTCCAGCAAGGACTTGGAGGTCTTGAACGCGGAGCTCACGCCGCCCGCGTACTCGTCCATGAGCTTCTGGAGCCGGTGCAGGAACTGCCTGGGCATGATGTAGTTGGTGTTGACCTCAGGATCAACGAACTCGTCCTTGTGCTGCTCGAAGAGATCCAAAGGCTTGAGGATCTTGGCCTTCAGCTCCTCGACCTTGGCCATATCCACATTGGGCTCGGCGCCCTTTTCCGCGATGTACTTCACAGCGGCCTTACTCGCTATCCGCCCCTCCGTGTGGGAGCCGGAGGAGAACTTGTGGCTGGACGCTCCAGAGGCGTCGCCGATGGCAAACAGGCCGTCCACTGTGGTCATGTTGGCGTAGCCCCACTTGTAGGGGGTGTCCAGGTCCTCGGGACCGCTCACCCAGGCACCGGATGCACCGGAGTGGGAGCCGATGAAGTAAGGCTCACAGGCGGCGATCTCGGAGTGCCTCTGCTCCGGGTAGACGTTCATGGAGGCCCACAGGATTGCCTGGGAGATGGTCATGTCCAGGAAGTCCTCCCAGGCCTCGCTCTCGAGCTCCTTCATCTTCTTCTTGAAGGCCTTGGGGTCGTCCTTGTACTGATCCGCCAGGTTCTGGATGGCCTCATGGGTCTCCATGTACAGGGGTCCGAGACCGGCTTCCACGTCCAGCATACCCAGGTAGTTCCTCAGGTTGGCCGGAATCGGCTTTACAAGGCCGTACGGAGCCCAGTTGTTGAGCTCGTCCTTGCGCACCACCATGTACTCGCCGCCCTCTGCGCTCACCGCCCGGGACTTGAACAGGAGGAACCACGCACCCACCGGCCCGTAGGCATCCTTGAACCGGACAGGGATGAAGCGCACTTCCTGACAGGTCATCTCGGCGCCGGCCTGGATGGTGAAGTAGGCGCTGGAGCCGGAGTTGAACGGAGGATACCAGGAGCGGCCGAAGCCCTCGCCCACGGAGCGCGGCCTGAATACGTGCACCGCACCGCCCAGGCCCACGATAACCGCCTTGGCCTTGAACACATAGAACTGGTTCTCCCGGGTGCTGAAACCGACCGCACCCACGCACTTGTTCCCGTCCATCAGAGGATCTACGATGAAGATCCTCTCATAGATCTCACCGCCCGCATCGGCCAGGGCGTTCTTGGCCGCTTCGGCGATCAGTATCTTGTAGGACTCGCCGTTGATCATGAGCTGCCAGCGGCCCTCGTGCACGTACTTGCCTTCCTCGTCCTTCCAGATCTTGAGCCCCCACTTCTCGAACAGGTGAACGGTGCCGTCCACGTGGCGGGCGATGTTGTAGACCAGATCCTCGCGGGAGATGCCCATGAGGTCCTGTCGTACGTACTGGACGTACTCCTCGGCGGTATTGTCACCGGCCCCAATACCCACGTACTGGTTGATGGCGGATAGACCCATTGCAACCGCGCCGCTGCGGTCCAGGGCGGCCTTGTCCACCAGGGTGACCTTGACGTTGTTCTTCTTGGCCCAATAGGCGGCTTCGGTGGCCGCCCCACAGCCGGAGAACCCCCCGCCCAGAATCAGGAGGTCGGTGCTGACTTCTACAGTTTCAAAGTTCGCCATAATTATCTTCCTCCTTCTTGGTTATCTCGTGGGGACCGCGTCGAGCCCCAGGGATGCGGGTTCAGTGGCCAGAGCCTCATTGTTCAGATCGTCGTGGGTGGGGAAGCCGCCCAGCGGATCGGCGGATCCCTCAGGCGTCGTCCTGATGGGGAACTTGAATCGCTTGACCGAGCCGTCGCGGAACTTCACCGTCCACATGATGTCCTCTGATCCACGCAATGGAGTGGCGCTGGCGCCCATGGGCACGAAATCAGCGTAGCCTCTCACGTCCATCGCCTGCTGGGGGCAGATCTTGACGCAACACATGCACTCCCAGCACATCTGGGGATCGCGGTTGTACGCCTTCATCCTCTCCTGGTCCAACACCATCAGGTCATTGGGGCAGATGTACATGCAGGCGGTCTTGTCCTGCCCCTTGCACCCGTCGCATTTTTCGGTAATCACATAACTTGGCATCCTAACACCTCCTGAAATGGCAAATTAAGATGGTACGCATCCTTTTCAATAATCGCAGGTGAACCTCTCCTATCCCCTCCTTTCTTTGATGTTTTTCTTTGCAATGGTCTGGGAGCCCGTTCTGCCGGGCAAGCCCGTTTTTCCTCTTTATCGACTAGTCCTTCTTCATCTCGCCGGTGGCCGCGCCGTGCAGCTTTACCTCCACCTTTTCGTCCAGGCCCTGGTAGTATTCCTTGAGGATCTCCACCACCTCCTGCCGCGAGAATTCCTTGGGCAGATCCTGGCCCTCGGAGAGCATCTTGCGCACCATGGTGCCGGAAAGGAGCATCCTGTCCTCCTTGCCGTGGGGGCAGGTCTTCATGGAGGCCATACCGTCGCACTTGTTGCAGTAGAAGGTCCAGTCTATGTTGAGATTCCTGCACTTGAGAGCGCCCTTGGGGATCTCGTCGAAGATCTTCTGGGCGTCGAACGGACCGTAATAGTCCCCCACGCCTGCGTGATCCCGGCCTATGATCATGTGACTGCAGCCGTAGTTCTGGCGGAAGGTGGCGTGGAGCAGGGCCTCCCTGGGGCCTGCGTAACGCATCTCCATGGGATAGCCGCCCTGGACCACGGTGTCCTTGACAAAGTAGTTGTCCACCAGCGCCTGTATGGCGCGGACCCGAACGTCCGCGGGAATGTCGCCCGGCTTCAGCTTGCCCACGAGCTGGTGGATGTAGACCCCGTCCATGACCTCCACGGCTATCTTGGCCAGAAACTCATGGGACCGGTGCATGGGATTTCGGAGCTGGAGCGCCGCAACCCGGCTCCAGCCCTTTTCTTCGAATATCTTGCGCGAGTCCGCAGGGCGATGGTAAATCTCCTTGAACTGCTCGGGGTAGTAGCTCTCGCTCAGGACCTTGACCGGGCCGGTCAAGTTGTATTTGCCCTGGGCCATTACCTTGGCCACTCCCGGGTGCTCGCTGTCCGTGGTCTTAAAGACCTGCTTGCACTCGTGTTCCTTGTCTATGGTGTACTTTTCCGAGATCTTCATGGTGGCTATGGTGGTGCCGGTCTCTTCGTCCACCAGGGCCACCTCGTCCCCCTCCTTGACTTCCTCGTCGTCAGTGGAGAAGGTGATGGGGATAGGCCAAAACGTCCCGTCTGCCATGAGATACTTGTCACAGACCCCCTGCCAGTCCGCCTTGCCCATAAAGCCGGTGAGCGGGGTGAAGGCTCCGATTCCCAACATGATAAGATCCGAGGTTTCCCTCGTGGTGGACTTGAGTTGCTTGAGACCCTTAGCCTTTTCCTGCTCCGCCTTGAGGGCGTCGCCTTCCAACAGGAGGGGCATCAGCCTTTCTTCTTTGCCATGGGGTGGAACGAGATTCGACATACACGGTCCTCCTTTGATTTCAATCGTTCTTCTGGCCCAAAAGCGCCCTAAACCCTTTGTTATTCTAACCCGTTATTATATTGTGCAATTTAGAACAAGCATCTTTATATCGAATCCGGCTTCGGTGTCAAGGAAAAAGCGAACAAATTTCCGGGCATAACGCTGGGGTTTTCTCCCCCTGTGGAAATTCGGAAAAACATCGTTTAAATTCAATATGTTAACTTCTTAGCTTTTCGAGCCGCCCGCCACCGGGTTAACACCACGGCGGCAGGGCAAAGGGAGGCGCCCGATGCATCAACAGGAGTGTCACATCACAGTGCTGGGATCCGGAACCGCCCAGCCGCTCCCGGATAGAGGCAGCCCCTGTCTGCTCCTGGAGCAGGCGGGGCGCATCACATTACTCGACCTGGGCCCCGGCGCCCTGCGGCAGCTAATAAGGGTCGGCATACCCCACTGGGCCGTGGACCAGGTCCTGGTCACCCACTTTCACCCGGACCACACCGGGGACCTTGTCCATCTCCTCTTCGCCACACGCCGCCCCGAGATAATGAGCGCCAGGAAGCCCCTGCGCCTGTCAGGGCCGCCCGGATTCCGCGAGCTCATAAGACGCCTGGAGGAGGTATGGGAACCTTGGCTTACCCTGCCCGAGGAGATCCTGACCGTGGATGAGTTGAGCCCTGATCAGGCCCGGGCCGGGGGTATGGGAGATCACCCTGCGGGCGCGGCCTGGACCGGACACACCGATTCAAGCCTGGCTTACAGGCTGGAGTGTCCTTCGGGCGGATCCGTCGTCTACTCCGGAGACACCGGCTCCTCTCAGGATTTAATCAGCCTTGCAAAAAACTGCGACCTTCTTATACTCGAGTGTTCCTTTCCGGACGGCGGGGAGGTCGCGGGGCATCTGACCCCCGCTTCGGCCGGGGAGCTGGCCGCGGCAGCAGAAGCAAGGAAGCTCCTCCTGCTCCACTTCTATCCCGAAGTGCTGGCGACCGACATTGCAGGCGCGTGCAGGCGGGCTTTCAAAGGCGAGCTGATCCTGGGCCGGGACCTCTTGCGCATCGAGGCTTGATCCGCCGCCCGAGTGCATGAACCATCCACCGGAACCAAAGCATTAAGCACGAGGTTTGCATGACGAACAACAGGTATAAGTCTTCCGCCGCCCGCATCCCGGTCTCCGAGGCCGTGGGTACCGTTTTGGCCCACGATATAACCGAGATAAGGCCGGGCCAGTTCAAAGGCCCAGCATTTCGCAAAGGTCAGATAATACGGGAGGAGGATATAGAGCACCTCCAGCGGCTGGGCAAGAACCACCTCTATGTACTAAAGATAGCACCGGGCGAGCTCCACGAGGACGAGGCCGCCCTGCGCCTGGCAACCGCCTTGTGCGGCCCGGGGGTGGTCTTTACTCCGTCCCCGGCCGAAGGCAAGATAGCGCTGACAGCCGAGTTCTCCGGCCTGCTTAAAGTGGATGTCCCCGCCCTTACCGCCTTCAACACAGTGCCGGAGGTCTCCTGTGCATCCAGGCACAACAACACGCTGGTGGCCGAGGGCGAGACCGTGGCGGCCACCCGGGCCATTCCTTTGATCATCTCCGAGAGCACCGTGGAAAGAGCCGCTGATCTTGCCCGGGAAGCCGGGGGCGTCTTCACGGTCAAGAGGCTCGCACGCCTCGAGACCGGCCTGGTGATCACCGGAAACGAAGTCTATTCCGGCCGCATAGAGGACAAGTTCGCCCCGATCCTGAGGAAGAAGATCGCTGAGCTTGGCGGGTCAATCAGGGAACTCCGGTTCCTCCCCGATGACAGGGAGAAAATCGCCTCGGGCATAAAGGAGTTCTTGGCCTCCGGGGTGCAGCTCGTACTGGTGGCGGGCGGTATGAGCGTGGATCCGGACGACGTGAGCCGCCTGGCGATAGCCGACGCCGGGGCGACCGACGTGGTCTACGGCACACCGGTCCTGCCCGGGGCCATGTTCCTCTATGGCCGGCTGGGGGAGGTCCCGGTTCTCGGAATCCCGGCCTGTGTTCTCTATTTCCGGGCCACTGTCTTGGACCTCATTCTTCCCAGGGTGGTCGCGGGCGAGTCGATCACCAGGGAGGATCTGGCCGCCATGGCCCACGGAGGTCTGTGCCTGAATTGCGATCAGTGCCGCTTCCCTGTGTGCCCGTTCGGAAAGTGAGACGCTAGCGGCTGCGCGACAGGAGGTGTCTGTTCAATGCCAGGAGGTCCCGCCGGGCCCTTGAGTCGGGGAACGCCTCCAGGGCACGCGCGGCCAGGTTCACGTGCCTCCCGGCCTCGTCCCTGATCACGTCCAGTCCGCCGCAACCCCTCACAGACTCCAGGACAAGGGTATAATCATCCTCAGTGGCCCGCCCTGCCTTGAACCGCTCGGAAAGCCTCCTGGCCCTCTCCGTTCCCATGCGGGCCAGGGCCAGGATCAGCGGCAGGGTGACCTTGCCCTCGCGCAAGTCCTTGCCCACCGGCTTGCCGAAGACCCCTTCCGTGGATGTATAGTCCAGCAGATCGTCTATCAACTGGAACGTGATCCCCACGTGCAGGCCAAACCGGCGCAGGTCCTCCACCTCGGTTTCCGAGGCGCCGGCCAGGATACCGCCCGAGGCGCAGGCAGCGGAGATCAAGGCCGCGGTCTTGCCGGTGATGACCTCCATGTAAACATCCCTGGTCATCTCCCAGTTGTGAGTATTGGCGAACTCCAGCATCTGGGCCTCGGCCATCCGCCTGCCGCTCTCGGCCAGGGTCTCCATAAGCCGGATGCTCCCGCACTCCACGCTCAGCTCGAACGCCCTCGCGTTCAAAAAATCACCCCCGAGTACGGCCGCGTGATTGCCCCACACCCGGGCGGCCGACGGCTTCTTTCTTCTCAGCTCAGCATTATCCAGCACGTCGTCATGGAGCAGGCTTGCCACGTGGATATATTCGAAGATGACCGAGTATCGATACACATTGCCACCGGTGTACCCGCAAAGGCGACTGCACAAGACCAACAGCAAGGGGCGGAGTCGCTTGCCGTCTCCCAGCACGGAATACGCCGCTATACTCTCCGCGAGCTCCACCCCGCTCTCGATATGAGACTCGAGCGCCCGGTTGATATGCTCCAGGTCTTCCCTCAGATCGGGAAGAGGGCCTGGCTCCGGGTCCATTGCCGGTCTCACCGCCTGTTGTCCCAAAAGGCTCTTCACTGCTCCACGGTCACCCCCGAGCCGGTTGCATCAATACCACTGAAACAAGTACCAACTTTAGATTCAAGACTGTGGAAATGTCAAAGCAAAATACCGGTGAATCCCGGATTTCAGGGTCCAGGGACGATCTCTCCCACCAGGTCGTAGGCATGGGCCGCGGTGATCCGCACCGGCAGGATCCCGCCCGGGTCTCCCCGCCCCTTGTTGATGAGCACCCTGCCGTCCACATCAGTGGCCATGCCGCTGGTCCGCCCCTCCAAAAGGAGCTCGGTCTCCCCGCACACGCCCTCTATCAGGACCGGAACGGTCCGGCCTATCATCGCCTGCTTCCTTTTCAACGAGACCTCTTGCTGGGCCTCCATGAGCCTCGCCAGCCTCTCCTCGGCCGCTTCCTTCGGCACCCGCCTCTCCGGGTCCGCAGCCATCCGTCCCGCTCGAGTGCCGGGCTCGGGGCTGAAAACGAATGCACCCATGTAGTCCAGCTCCGCGCTGGAAACGAAATCCAGCAGCTTGGCGAAGTCTTCCTCGGTCTCCCCGGGGAAACCCACCATCAGTGTGGTTCTGACATGGATCCGCCGATTCCGGGCCCTGATCCGCTCCAATACCCGCCGGGGCGACGGATCCCCCAGCCGGCTTCTCTCCATTGAACCCAGCAGCGAAGGCCTCACATGCTGGAAAGGGATGTCCAGATAGGGACAGATCCTGGGTTCGGCCTCCATGAGATCGAGCAGCCCTGGGGATATACCCGAGGGGTGAGCGTAGTGGACGCGGATCCACGGAACACCGGTGCCCTTGAGGAGCACCCGGAGCAGATCCTCCAGGCCTGCTGAGCCTTCCAGGTCCCGGCCGTAGTCGGTGGTGTCCTGCGCCACCAGGTTGAGCTCCGCCGCCCCGCTCTCCTCCAGCCTCACCGCTTCCTCCAGCAGAGAGGCGGAGGTGCGGCTCCGCAGCCTCCCCCTCAATGAGGGGATCCTGCAAAAGGTGCAATTCCTGGCACAGCCTTCGGCGATCTTCAGAAACGCGCTGTGGAGACGGCCGGTTCGCACCCTCGGGGTCCTGTGATCCGCAAGATAACGCGGCCTTTCAATGAGAAACGGAGCCGGATCGGACCTGACAGCGCTCATCGCCTCGGCGATCCTGCCAACGGCCCCGGTGCCCGCCCAGGCGTCAACCTCCGGGATTTCCCGGCGCAGCTTGTATCCGTAGCGCTGCACAAAGCACCCCATCACCACCACGCGGCTCAGGACTCCCCGCGCCTTTCTCTCCACCATCTCAAGGATGGTCTCTATACTCTCCTCCACCGCGTCGTGAATAAACCCGCACGTGTTTATCAGGACCGTCCCGGCCTCTTCCGGGTCGGATACCGGAACATGCCCGCAGGCCTCCAGGATCCCCAGGGCATTCTCGCTGTCCACCAGGTTCTTGGGGCAGCCCAGGCTCACCATGAAAAGCTTTTGAGGGTGTGTGGTCTCAGCCGTCACGGTGGCGCTCCGGGAGGCCCGATCTGCGAAGAATGCCTGTCAAATCCAGTCGGTTGACCACGTCGGTGAAAAGCTCCCCCACTACCTGATCCGCCTGTTTGAGACCTATGATCTTGAGCCTCTCGGCCTCGCCGCTGATCGTCTGAGCAGCCAGGGTTTTTTCACCCCGGACGACCCTCGCCTCGTAGCTCATCTCGGCCTTCCATTTCCTGTCCACCAAGTCCAGGTGGAACTTGTGCAGGCCTATGCAAAGCACGATGTCCGCACGGGAGCGCCTCTCCGCGGGCTCGGCCCCCAAGGCCCCGAGCCTCGTCCCGAAGGCCTCCCTGAACAGCGCAGGGATGCTGTAGAGCCCTTCGCGCACCGGTTCTCCTCCACCCCGGTCCACCAACAAGGCCAAGTTGCCGGAGTAATATTTGTACTCCCTGCTTGCACCGGGGCCCAGGACCTCGGCCATTTCGCGCTCGTCCTCGAACTCCACGTAAAACTTCACGCCCTGGAGCTCGGCGGTGGATGCGGGGACCCGATAGGTCACCAGGACCTCGCTCACGGATGAGCACCCGCTCAGCGCAGCAAGACAGAACAGGATGGGGACGCCGATCCAATGGACTTGCCTTCCGCCTTTCATTTTCCTAACCTCCTCATTGGCTTCCGGGCCGGGGCCGCGTTTTCGGCTTGGAAACCCGACGGTTCATGAAGCTCATTCTCGAACCGGCGCCCACCGGCCCAAAACCCGTTTCCTCCAGGGGCCCGGGGGGGAGCGCCGAATGCAGGCGCGCGGCCCCGATTCAAGGAACTTAGGCGGGGGCGGAATTCGGTGTCAAGTGAAACAAGAGGCTCGCCCCATGGACAGGACCGAAAGCATTATCCCACGGGAAGACCGGGACCTCTTCAACGAGGCCTGGCGTCTGGCCAGGTCCCGCCACGGACGGGACTTCACATTCTATCTGCCTGGAATGATACGCTACGGCCGCGAGAGGGGCCGTTATCCGGCGATCTCCATCACCGGCGCGTCCTGCGGGCTCCAATGCGAACACTGCAGGGGCAGGCTGCTGGAGCCCATGATCCACGTCGGGGATCCGGCGGAGCTCCTCCGGGCCGGCAGGCGCCTGTATTCGTCCGGGGCGCACGGACTGCTCCTGAGCGGGGGCTCGGACTCCGGGGGGAGGTTGCCCTGGGCTCGCTATTACGACGCGATCGGCCGTCTCGCCCGAGAAACCGGCCTCTTCCTGAGCGCCCACACCGGATTCCCCGACGCCGAAACCTGCAAGCTCCTGAGGGAAGCGGGTGTGCGCCAAGCATTGGTGGACGTCATGGGCGACGAACCTACGGCCAGGCGCGTATATCACCTCAGGGGCCTGGATACGGTCCCGGAGTCCTTGGACGCCATAGCGGAAAGCGGCATCCCCATGGTTCCTCACGTGGTGGCCGGTCTCTATTACGGCTCCATCAAAGGCGAGCAGGACGCGCTCAAGATCATCAAGCCGTATCGACCGGAGGCCGTGGTCATAGTCGTGCTCACCCCTCTGCCGGGGACTCCCATGGAGGGCGTGACCCCACCGTCCCCGGCGGCAGTGGCCCGCCTGATAGCCCTGGGACGCCTGTCCATGCCCGATACCCCCATTTCCCTGGGGTGCGAGCGCCCCCGCAACGCCCAGGGCCGGATCCTGGAGTCCCTGGCCTTGAGGGCCGGTGCCACCAGGATGGCCGTCTGGTCGGAGGATTCGGTCAAGCAGGCCGTGTCCCTGGGCCTCACCCCGCGCTTCCAGTATACCTGCTGCTCCCTGGGCTACAGAAGCGACTTCTCCCGCCCGGATTGAGAAAAGCTCCCCCGGCCTCAAGGTTCGGGTCGACCTTCAAGCCCCTCCAAGAAGGAATCCAGCGCCCTGTTGACCTCCTCCGGCCTCTCCACCGCCACCATGTGCCCCGCGCCTCTGACCTTCACAAGGCTGGACCGCCCGATCCCGCGGTGTAGGTACTCGGAATAGGCAACGGGGGTCAAACGATCCTGGTCCCCGCATATTATCAAGGCGGGCGTTGATATCCCTCCGATGCGGTCCCGCATGTCGAAGCGGTCACAGGCGGCGAAATCATTGTATATAACTCCGGGCGGACAGCGCCGAATGGATTCCACCACCCGTGATTTCACCCTTTCCGGAGTCCCCTCGCCGAACGCCACCCTGTCTATGGTCCGGAAAAAGGACTCCGGATCATCCCGAAGGGCCTTGAATATCAAGGGGGTCACCTTGAGCTTCGCCCCTGTCCCCACCAGTACGACTCCCGCAAGCCCTTCCAGGCCCCGGGCGGCCAGGTGGAGCGCCACGGCTCCCCCCATGGAGTGTCCGGCCAGCACATACCCGCTTGACCCTGTGAATCCGCGCACTGCTGCCTCCACCCACTCGGCGTATCCCTCTATGGAGCTCTCCCCTTCTCCCCCGGACCTCCCATGCCCGGGGAGGTCCATACAAAGGACCGGGCGCCGGTCCCTAAGCCCTTGCACCTGGAACTCCCATACAGACGAATCCCCGCCGGCCCCGTGTATGAATACGATCAACGGCCCTTGCCGATCCACCGCAGGCCCGCTAGCCTCCAGGTGTATATCCACCCGCTTGATAATTGTTCCCATATCAAGACTCCCTGCCTCCTCCCGAACCCTTGGCTTCCATCCGCACGCCCTCTCCTCGTCCGGGGCCGGCCCTCAGGAGCCGGACAAGGGAGGCTTCCGTATTGAGCTCGGGGCGTTCAGTCACCAATTCCACCAGCCGGTCCAATATCCTCCCCACCTCGGGCCCCGGCTGCAACCCGGTGACACCCATAACCGTTCGGCCGTCTATTGCGAGACCGCGCCTGTCAACGGCCGTACGCCTAATCCGGGCCGCCCTCCCGGCCAGCTCGTCCAGCAGGTCTCCCTTGTAGTCCGGTCGGCCGTGGGCCTCGATATCCGCCCTCCGGAGCCGGAGAAGGAGGTCCGTATTCTCGGGTCCGATCCGCCTGATCCACCTGCGAACCGCCGCATCGCCCCATTCCGGCGTGTAGCCTATCATATGATGCCGCACCAAATGAACCACCCTGCCGGTCAGCTCCCGGCTGAAGCGCAGCCTTCCCAGGATCTCCCGGGCCAGCAGGGCACCGGCCTCCGCATGCCCGGTAAAGCGCCAGCCCGATTGACCCCTGGTCCTGACCCCGGGCTTGGCCGAGTCGTGCAGCAGGGCGGCCAGCCTCAGCTCAGGGACCGCTTCCACCCTGTCCACGGTCTCCAGGGTATGCCTTAGAATCGTGTAGCGGTGGTAGGAGTTCTGCCGCTTGAGATGCCCCTCGTCGATCTCAGGCAGAACCGCGCGGAGCAGGCCGGTTCTTTGCATCAGCCTCAGGCCCCTGGAAGGGGTCGGGGCCAGCAAAACGCGCATCAGCTCATCGCGGACCCGCTCAGGGGCGGCACCCATGACCGCTCCGCCGAGGGACTCCATCTCCTCCAGAGTGGCCTTTTCGATCGCAAAGCCCAGTGTGCAGGCGAACCTTGCAGCACGCAGGAGCCGCAGCGGGTCCTCGCGGAACCTCCACGCCGGGGAGCCGGTGGCCCGCACCAGGCGCAGCTCGATATCACGTACCCCGCCGAACGGGTCCACCAATCTCCCCGCCTTGAGGTCATAGGCCATGGCATTGATGGTGAAGTCGCGGCGGGCCAGGTCCTGTTCCAATGCCCCCCGGTCCCCCGCGGCCCCCAGGGAGCTCACGTGAAATGTCCTCCCCTCAGAGACCACGGTCACCGTCTCCGGGTGGAGCCGGAATGCTCCGGCCTGTGAGAAGACTCTTTGTACGACATCCGGGCGGGCGGCCGTGACCAGGTCCCAGTCCTCGGCCTTGCGGGCCATGCACATATCCCTTACCGCACCCCCCACGATCAGGGCGGTGAAGCCTTCACGCTCCAGCCTGGAGATCATCCACCGGAGAAAACCGGGTGCCCCCGCCGTCATCGGTACTCCTCGAATCCTTGGATACACAATCGCCGCCGGTCGAGTATACCCGCCCTGCGGGCCTTGAAATCAAGCGGTTTTTCCGAAACCGTGTTCCCTGCTCACTTAGGAAACGCACCTTTATCCGGGCCTCTGTTACGATCATACGGGTGGGGGCGGGCACTCCGCCCCACCCCGATGGTATGGAGATTGCATATCATTCCGGGTCATACTGGAGGGAAACTTTGGCCATGAACGGAGAAACAGGGGCCAGGACCATAGCCGTGACCAGCGGCAAGGGCGGTGTGGGCAAGACCAACCTATCGGTCAACCTCGCCTTGGCCCTGGCCGAGCAGGGCTGCAGGACATGTCTGTTGGACGCCGACCTGGGCCTGGCGAACGTCAACGTCCTCCTGGGCCTGGAGGTGGGGGCCAACCTCGAGGACGTGATCCTGGGCCGGGCCGGCCTCGCGGATATCATGATAAAAGGCTGCCACGGGATCGACATAATCCCCGGGAGCTCCGGGGTCCAACGCATGGCAGACCTGGGCGACCGGGAGCTGGAGGCCCTGCTGGAGAGTTTCTCCGCACTTCCGGGCTACGACTTCTTCCTCATGGATACCTCGGCGGGAATCTCCAGAAACGTGATAGCCTTTTGCATGGCCGCCTCGGAAGTGATCCTGGTGCTGCTGCCGGAGCCCGCCTCCATGACCGACGCCTACGCCCTCCTCAAGGTACTTGACGGAAACGGATTCAAGGGCGTGGTCAAGGTGGTTGTGAGCCAATGCAAGAACATTTCCGCGGCCCGCAAGTGCTACACGCTCCTCAGGGAAACAACGGATCGGTATCTCGGGATCCGAGTGGCGCTGGCCGGGGTAGTGATCAGCGATCAAAAGGTCGCCGCTTCGATCGGGAAGCGCGTCCCGGTGATCAAGTCCCACCCAGAGTGCAATGCCAGCCGCTGCATCAGGCACCTGGCGAAGACCTTGCTCCAGCAAGGGCCGGCATGTGTCAATGACGGTGGGCTCCCGGGCTTTTGGACCCGCTTCCTGGGGATCCTGAAGGCCCCTATGGAGTTGGGCGGGAGGGAAGAAGGAGGGAGCTCCGGGATGGAGACCGCCCGAGCCCCGGGAGGAGAAGACCCGCCTCTCCGGGAGCCGCCGGATCACCTGGAATCCGCCGCCGTCCAGGACCCTCACGACGGGCGGCTCGTCTCTGCGCTGGGCGTCTTGAGC
The DNA here is from genome assembly GCA_964647905.1 of uncultured Desulfobacterales bacterium. Taxonomy (GTDB): domain Bacteria; phylum Desulfobacterota; class DSM-4660; order Desulfatiglandales; family HGW-15; genus CAZYJR01. The sequence goes on from CAZYJR010000024.1 coordinate 23,025, forward strand.
CAAGAGTTGGCGGAATTGAGAAGCGAGCTCCGCCGGCTCAGAGAAGAACTGAAACAAAGGCCCGAGGCCGCGACGGGCCTGTCCCGAGGGGAAGACCACACCCTTGACCCGCCGGTATTCCGGGGCGATGTCGCCGAAACTCACCGGATGGGGCGGGGGGAGGCCGGAGTCGGGTCTCGACGCACTCCTTTGGACGACATTATAAGGACGATCGAACAGATCCCCACCCTGCCGGCGGTTTCCAAGAAGATCCTGGAGGTAAGGGAAGACGACCCCTGCGCCTTTCGGAAGTACGCCGGAATAATCGGAAAGGATCAAGCGCTTGCCCTGCGAATACTCAAGCTGGCCAACTCAGCCCTTTACGGCGCCCCGGGCCGGGTGGGTTCCCTGGAGGATGCGCTGGTCAGGCTGGGCACCAGGGAGGTGAAGCCGGCAGTGCTCGGGTTTACGGTCCAGGGATTCTTCTCCACCGAGACGAGCGGAGTGTTCGACAGGAAGAGATTCTGGAAGCACGCGGTGGTATGCAGTCAAGCGGCCAAGTCGCTCAGTATTCGTTACCGCGTAGAACCGGGGGAATGGATGTTCCTGATCGGTCTCATACACGACGTGGGAAAGGCCGTGGTGGATGCATACCTCCACGAGGACTTCCTCCGTATATTGGATGTACTCCACTCCGGGCGCACCACCTTCAGCCGGGCGGAGAAGCTCGTCTTGGGGACCACCCATTACCAGATCGGGGCGAAGGTCCTGAAGCAGTGGGGCTTCCCGGCCGGCGTGTTTCTCCCGGTCCTCCACCACCACGCTCCCTGGGATGAGCACGAGTATCAGGAAGCCGCCGCCCTGGTCTACCTATCCGACCTCCTGGCCAAGATGGCGGGCTACCCGTCGCACGTAGACGAGAAAGACGTGGACCCAGACACCTTTGTATCTTCGCCCGAGGCCCGATTCCTGGCAAGAAAAGGCTTCGATCTGGACCAGGCCGCGCTGCAGAGGCTCATCTCCGAGGTCAAAGAGCTGATCCGGCCGGAGGGCGGCAACATGATGGATATCATTGATTGAGGCCTCCTCCCGGCCCTGCGATCCCCGCCGTTGACACCTCCCTTTTGCTGCAATAAACTCCGATGCCCCTGATCGGGATCGAACGCTTCAAATCGGGACGGGGAGACATGCCGCAAGCAGCAAGCCAGGGTGAGATTGGACCGCCCCCAGCGGAGTACAGGCCGTTCAGGCCCGGGGACAGGAACGCGGTGCGTGTGTTCGGCGCCCGGCAGAACAACCTCAAGGGCGTGGACGTGGAGATCCCCCTCCATCGAATCACGGTGGTGACAGGGGTCAGCGGCTCGGGCAAGTCCTCGCTGGCCTTCGACACCCTCTACGCCGAGGGCCAGCGCCGTTACGTGGAGACCTTTTCCCCTTACGCGCGCCAGTTCATGGAACGAATGGACCGGCCCCACGCGGACAGGATCGAGAACATCCCTCCGGCCGTCGCCATAGACCGGAAGAGCCCGGTGCGCACCTCCCGTTCCACAGTGGGCACCATGACCGAGCTCACAGACCACGTGAAGCTCCTCTACCATCGCATGGGGGCTCTCCACTGCCGGTGCTGCGGGGAGGAGATCCGTCCCGAGACACCAGAGGACGTCTTTGAGGCCCTTTCCCGGCTGATACAGGGCGCGCGGGCGGTCCTGACCTTTCCGGTCCCGGTGGACGGGGTCTCCCCCGAGGAGGTGGGAAAGGACCTCCTCAGGAGGGGCTACACCCGGGTCCTGGACCGAGGACGAACCCGGGGGATTGAAGAGCCGGGAGCCGTCCCGGATTCCGGCGAGATCGACGTGGTCGCCGACCGCTTCGTCCTGAGGACCGAGGACCGTTCGCGCATTCTGGACTCCCTGGAGCAGGCCTTTCAATTCGGCCAAGGGCGGATCGACGTCACGGTGGAACCGGATCAGAGGCTTTCGTTCCACCGGGGGCTCCAGTGCCCGAGGTGCGGCATCACCTACACCCCGCCTCCCCCAAACCTCTTCTCCTTCAACAGCCCCTTGGGGGCATGCGCGACATGCCGCGGCTTCGGTCGAATAATCGATGTGGACCCGGAGTTGGTTGTCCCCGACCCCTCCCTGAGCCTGGCCGAGGGAGCGGTGAAGCCCTGGGGCGGGCCGGGGGAAGGACGCATGGAATACCACGACCTCATGGAGTTCTGCCGCAAAAGAGGCATCCCCACGGACGTCCCATTCGGCCGCCTGTCCGCTGAGCAACGCAGGGCGGTGATGGAAGGCGGCGGCGATTTTTACGGGGTCAAGGGGTTCTTCGACTGGCTAGAGACCAAGACATACAAGATGCATGTCCGGGTCTTCCTCTCGCGTTACAGGGCATACAGCCTTTGCCCGGACTGCAAGGGCACCCGTTTCAAGGATGAGGCCCTTCTCTATCGCCTGGGAGGACTGAACATAGGCGAGCTCTACGCCCTCAGCGTAAAGGAGGCCGGATCCTTTCTCGCAGGGCTCCTGACCCCTTCCGCGGACCAGGCCTCCAGGCTGGTGCTGGAGGAAGTCAGGCGCAGGATCGAGTACCTGGCCGAGATGGGACTGGAGTACCTGACACTGGACAGGCAATCCCGGACCCTCTCCGGGGGTGAAGTCCAGCGCGTGGCCCTTGCCTCGGCCCTGGGCTCCAACCTGGTCAACGCACTCTACGTCCTGGACGAGCCCAGCGTGGGTCTCCACCCCAGGGATTCACACCGCCTGATGCGGATCCTGGAGAGGCTCAAGGGACTGGGCAATACCGTGGTCGTTGTCGAGCACGACCCGGAGATAATCCGCCGGACCGACCTCATGGTGGACATGGGGCCCGGAGCCGGAGACAAGGGCGGTCGGGTCACATATGCAGGTCCGCCGGACGGTGCCTCCGACTCCCTCACCGGCCGGTACATGAGAGGGGAGGCAAGGATACCCTTACCCCCGAGCCGGAGGAAGCCGCAGGCCGGAAGGTGCTTGACCGTTCGAGGGGCGGCCGAACACAACCTCAAGGACCTGGATGTGGACATCCCCCTCGGCCTCCTGGTGGCTCTGACCGGCGTCTCAGGATCCGGGAAATCCACACTGGCCGAGGATATCCTGTTCAACGGGCTCAAGAGGCTCATGGGCGGACGTGCCGACAAGCCCGGCCGTCACAGGGCCATATCGGGGGCGGAACACCTGGAGGAAGTGGTCCTGGTCGACCAGCGTCCCATCGGCCGCACCCCCCGCGCCAACCCCCTAACCTACACCAAGGCCCTGGGGCCGATCCGCACGCTCTTGTCCTCCACCAAGGAAGCCCGGCGGCTGGGGCTCACCCCGGGCCACTTCTCGTTCAACGTGCAGGGGGGGAGGTGCGAGACGTGCAAGGGCCAAGGCTTCGAGAAGGTGGAGATGCAGTTCCTCTCGGATGTCTTTGTCTCCTGCCCGGAGTGCGGCGGCGATCGATTCAAGGGCCCGGTCCTGGATATACGATACCGGGGCAAATCCATAAGGGACATCTTTGAGATGACGGTGGATGAGGCCTTGCTCCTTTTCCATGACCAGGAAGGCATATGCGCGGCCCTCGCCCCACTGGCCCGGGCGGGCTTGGGCTATATGCGCCTGGGGCAACCCTTGAACACGCTCTCCGGGGGCGAGTCCCAGCGCCTCAAGCTTTCCAGACACCTGGCCGGGGGAGGCGGCGGAACCCTTTTCATCCTGGATGAACCCACCACCGGGCTTCACATGGACGACATAAGGGTCCTGCTGGAAGCCCTGCAGGAATTGGTGGAAAACGGCCATTCCGTCCTGGTGATAGAGCACAACATGGACGTGGTCAAATCCTGTGACTGGGTAATTGATCTGGGGCCCGAGGGAGGAGACGCCGGGGGGCGAATAACGGCCCAGGGCCCGCCCGAGGAAGTGGCCGGAAGCAGCGACTCTCACACCGCCGGCTTCCTGGGACAATACCTGGGTCAAACCTCACCGGCGCCCCGACCCTTGGATTACGGGCCCTCGCGGATCCACCCGGATGCCGAACGGGTCATCTCCATCACAGGGGCGCGCGAACACAATCTGAGGGACCTCTCGCTCACCGTGCCCAGGGAGCGCTTTGTGGTGATCACGGGCGTTTCCGGATCCGGGAAATCAACCCTGGCCCTTGACATTATCTTCGCCGAGGGCCGGAGACGCTTCCTGGAGAGCCTCACTCCTTATGTGCGGCAGTACGTCGGGGTCATGGAGCGGCCGGATGTGGACTCGGTGACCGGGATCCCCCCGGCCGTGGCCATAGGCCAGCGAATGGGCCGCGCCGGCCCCCGGTCCACAGTGGCCACCCTGACCGAGGTGTACCACTACCTGCGGCTTCTCTACAGCAGGAGCGGCACTCTCTTCTGCCCCGGATGCGGCAGGCGCTTGATCACCCGCTCGGCCGAGGAGCTCGCAGGGATCGTGACCGAGCGCCACCGCAAGGGCGAGGCGGTCGTCCTGGCCCCGAAGGTGGCGGGGCGCAAGGGCTTCCACAAGGACCTCCTTGACAGGGCGCATGCCGACGGATACCGGCAGGCCAGAATAGACGGTGAGCTCCGCGAGATCCGCGAAGGAATGGCCCTGAGCAGGTATCAGGAGCACACCGTGGAGGTGGTGGTGGGAAGGCTGCCCGCAGCGGACGGTTCGGCACTGGTGGACAAGGCCTTGCGCGAAGGGGGCGGGCATTTCGTAGTGGTGGACGGACAAGGCAATGAAGAGGTATTCGGCCTGAGCGGGATCTGCCCCGAATGCGGCATCGGTTTGGAGAGACCCGACCCCAGGTTGTTCTCCTTCAACTCGCCTCACGGCGCCTGCCCGCGCTGCGGCGGACTGGGACACACTGTCTCGGAAAAGGTCGGCGGCGAGCCCTGCGATGCATGCGGGGGGAGCAGGCTGCGCCCCGAGGCGCTGGCGGTTCGGGTGGGAGGCCGCACCATATGGGACCTGGTGAAACTGCCGGCATCCGGCGCGCTGGACCTGCTGAAGGTTATGGACACGGCCGGGATGGAGCCGGCGGTAACCGAACCCCTCATCTCAGAGATCTCGTCCAGGCTCTCGTTCATGGAGCGCCTGGGGCTGGGTTATCTGGAGCTCCACAGGAGCGCGGAGAGTCTGTCGGGCGGCGAGATGCAGCGGCTCAGAATCACGGCCCAACTGGGATCCAACCTCACCGGGGTCTGCTACATACTGGACGAACCAACCATAGGCCTCCACCCCAGGGACAATACCATGCTCCTCTCCGCACTGCAGGAGCTGCGGGACCGCGGCAACTCCGTATTGGTGGTGGAGCACGACGAGGAGACCATCCGTTCGGCCGACCACGTAATAGACATGGGTCCTGGCGGAGGCGGCTCCGGGGGCCGAGTGGTGGCCGCCGGCCGTGTCCAAGACTTGGCCGGGGTGCCCGAGTCGGTGACCGGGGCCTGGTTCAGCGGCCGCTCCCACAGGCGGATCACCTCTCGGCTGAGGCCCTGCGGCCGATACGGGGCCGTGCATCTCTCCGGAGCGGCCACCCACAATCTCCAGGGCGTGGATGTAGGCTTTCCCCTGGGAGTCTTGATATGCGTGACCGGGGTTTCAGGCTCCGGCAAATCCAGCCTGCTCAGGGAGACGCTCTACCCGGCGGTCAAGGCCAGGCTCAGGGGCGAGCAGGGTCCTCTTAAAGGTTTGAGGGATATCCGGGGATGGGAAGGCATCGATAGGGTCCTGGAGGTGGACCACAGTCCCATAGGCAGGACCCCGCGATCCATCCCGGCCTCCTATGTGGGTTTCCTGTCCCATATCCGCAATCTATTGGCCATGACCCCGAAGGCGCGCGCAAGGGGATACGGGCCAAGCCGCTTTTCCTTCAATACCCGGGGCGGCAGGTGCGAGGCGTGTAAGGGGCACGGCTCAATCAAGGCCGAGATGAGCTTCCTGCCGGAAGTATATGTCAAATGCGAGACCTGCGGGGGGGCCCGCTTCGACAGGGAGACCCTAGAGATCACGTATCGCGGGAAAGACATGGCGGAGATATTGGACCTCACCTTCAATGAGGCCGCGGTCTTTTTTGCGGCGGTCCCGGCGCTCAGCCGGGCCATCCGGGTAGTCTGCGACATAGGGCTGGGATATCTCAGGCTCGGGCAGCCCAGCCCCACCCTTTCGGGAGGCGAGGCCCAGAGGATAAAGCTTGCCCAGGAGCTGGGGCGGACCTCGGGCAAGACCGCCTTTTACGTCCTGGATGAACCCACCACCGGCCTCCACGCATCGGATGTGGCCCGTTTGGCACGAGTCCTGCAGGGTCTTGTGGATCAAGGCCACACCATAGCGGTGATCGAGCACAATATGGAGATAATCAAAGAGGCGGACTATATAATCGACATGGGCCCGGGAGGCGGGGAAGCAGGGGGCCGGGTGGTGGCCAGTGGATCCCCGGTGGAGCTCCTCAATGAGAGCTGCTCGCATACCGCGGAGTTCCTGCGCAAGTACGTGGAATGGGATCCGGCGGGTCAGCGCCCGGGCGATTGAATTTCGTACTGCTCCTGCCTATACTCGAGACTCGGGAAAACCGACCCCGGAGGCTGCGAAGTGACCGAAAAGAACGAATCCGACTCTTTGGAGCGCATGGTGGAAGAGAGGCTGGACAGCATCTTCGGACAGGACCAATCCGAGGAGCCAGGCTCTTCCGAGGCCGGATCCCTGCTGGAGAAAGTGGCGGCCTCTGTCCAAGGCCTCGGATCCGGGATTACCACTGATGCCCTCCTCCGCTTGAAGGGGGACATCGGCAAGCTGGGGCAGAGCCACGGCAAGGACCCGTTTTTCCAACCGCTTCTCAAAATCTCCTCCATGCTGGTCTCCTATCTGGAATCCAATCAAGACCCTCCCCACCCTGAGGCGATTACACTCCTCAGATCGGTTACACGGTGCATGAGGACCCTGGACACGTCCGAAGGCCTGACGGAAGAGAGGAAACGCGCCCTGGTATCCAGCGAAATCCAGTCGTTCAAGAGGTTCAAGGGGAGAGTACAGGGAGGGAGGCGCAGCCCTCAGGACTTCCCGGCATCCCCGGAGAGCGCCGCGACAAAGGAGGACCTGGCCGGCCTCAGGCGGGATTTGACCGCCGTCGCTGACAAAGCGGCCTCCCTGGAAAACCTGTTTGCAAAGGCTGTCAAAGACCTGGGAAGCCGCTTGGAGACCGGCATCAGCTCCCTTCACCAGAGCCTGGAGAGTATTCCCGAGGAGCTGAGACGGGAAACGGCCGCGATCAAGGAGCAAGTGGAGCGCATGCAGGAAGCCGTTTCCAGCGGAAGCGCCTCAGAGGAGCTAAGGGCTCTCCAGGAGGAAGTCTCCTCCCTTAGAGAGGAGCTCAAGGGCGTCTTGGAGCCCTCACCTGAATCCGGCGATGCCGGGGCCTCCCCACGGGAATTATACGTCTTCCATACAGGCGGGATAGGGTATGCAGTGGATGCGAAATGGGTGGTCAAGGCGTGCAAGGCCGGGAGCTCACTCAAGAAGGCCCGCAAGAGGGGCTGGCTCGCCCTGAGCGATCTCAAGCCCTTGTTCCGGAGTGAGAGGAAAGGCCTGAGTCCGGTAGGGCTGGAAATGGACAGGGACGAGCTCAGGAGCGCCCGATTCCTCCTGGTCACCGGGGACCAACTGGAAGGGGCGGATCGGACAAAGGGAGGAGGCGTCTTGTTTTTGGCCGCCGGGGACTCCAGGCTCCTGATCTTCTCTGACCGGCCCCCTTTCAAGGAGCTGCTCGGGCCGGAACAGGAACCGGACGAGGCCCGGGATCGGACCGCGCCTTACGTATTCAGCCGGCGGGAAGAAGGGAAAAAGTTCCGCCTGATCGATCCGCTGGATCTTATTGATCTTCTTCCTCTTGACACCGGCACCGGTTCTTAATATCAATATAAGAATTTTGAAAATCGCCGTTGGCCCCGCCGCCCCGGATCTCCAGTGCGCCGAAGCCTCTACCAGCAAAGGCAGCGGGCTTGTGCTAACCACTTCTTGCCCGGACTAAAGGGAGGAAAGGCACGAGAGATGAACCTTGACAACACTTCGGTCGAAAGGAGGAGGCACCCGCGATTCCCCGCACCCGAGGGCGCGGTGGCGGCGGATCGCAGGAGCCACAGGCTTGGCCAGATAAGAGACATAAGCAAGGGAGGGCTTTGCTTTCGTTACATTGACGGGCAAGGGTGCGAACACGGAACCGACTCGGTAATGGATATAGTGGACACCAACTCGAGCTTTTACTTGAAAGAGGTCCCCTTCCGGATAGTGGCCGATTTCCCGGTGCATGACACCCCATCCTTCAGTTCCCTTCCTCTGAGACACTGCAGCGTCAGGTTCGGTGATCTGAAGGAGCGGCAAATCACCCTACTGGAGGACTTCCTGCAACGATGCGGCCTCTAGCGTGATAAAACTCGAGCTCCCTGCATCCACGGCGTCCCGGACGAGACCAATCCCCGCAGTTTGAGTTGGAGACACCGCTTATGAAGCTTCACGAATACCAAGCAAAGGAGTTGCTCCGCGCATCCGGGATCCCGGTCCCCCGAGGCCTGGTGGTGGGCTCTGCTGAAGAGGCCCTGGACGCCGCCCGGGAGCTCCAAGGGGGCCGCCTGGTGGTCAAGGCCCAGGTCCATGCCGGCGGCCGCGGCAAGGGAGGCGGAGTCCGCGTGGTTGACACCCCGGAGCAAGCCGGTGAGGCGGCGGCCGCCATGCTGAGCCGCCCCCTGGTAACGCCCCAGACTGGTCCGGAGGGGCGTCCCGTCCATCAGGTCCTTGTGGAGCAGGCCGCGGACATCGGGAGGGAGCTGTACCTGGGAATGGTCGTGGACAGGGGCCGAGCGCGACCGGTGATGATTTTCAGCCAGGAAGGGGGTATGGAGATCGAGGAGGTGGCGGCGTTTCATCCCGAGAGGGTCCTCCGCCAGCCCGCAGGCCCGGAGAGCGGCTGGATGCCCTTTTGCGGCCGCAACCTGGCCTACAGCATGGACCCTCTGCCGCCTGCATCGACCATCAAGGGGTTGATGGATGTGATGGTGCGGGTCTACCGGACCTTTGTGAGCCTGGACTGCTCCCTGGTGGAGATAAACCCCTTGGTAATCACCGGGGCCGGAGCCGTGCTAGCAGTGGACGCCAAGATGAACATAGACGACAATGCGCTCTTCAGGCACAAGGATCTGGCCGAGATGGACGACCCGCGAGAGAAGGATCCTTTGGAGCGCAAGGCGGCCGAGCACAACCTCAATTACATCCGGCTGGACGGCGATATCGGGGCCATGGTCAACGGGGCGGGCCTGGCCATGGCCACTATGGACGTCATCAAGATGGCCGGGGCCGAACCGGCCAATTTCCTGGATGTAGGAGGCGGGGCGAGCGAAGAGATGATCACCAGGGGTTTCGAGATCATCCTGGAGGACAAGAAGGTCAAGGCGATCCTGATAAACATATTCGGCGGGATACTCCGCTGCGACGTCTTGGCCAGAGGAGTGCTGGGGGCGGCTGAGAAGACCGCGATCGACGTTCCCCTGATCGTCCGGCTGGAAGGGACGAACGTAGAGGAAGGAAGGCGCATTCTGGAGGAATCCGAGCTTGAGTTCCTAGTGGCAAAAGACATGGCCGAAGCCGCCGGGCTGGTGACCAGGCAGGTCTCAACTAAAGGAGGGAGAAGCGGTCGATGAGCATCCTGGTCGATGAAGGAACGCGGGTTGTGGTCCAGGGAATAACCGGAAGGCAGGGCACTTTTCATACCAGGCAGATGCTCCTATACGGCACCTCGGTGGTCGCCGGGGTGACCCCCGGCAAGGGCGGGGATACCGCGGAAGGGATCCCGGTTTTCAACAGTGTCCAAAAGGCCGTGGATCAAGCCGGGGCGAACGCCTCGTGCATCTTCGTACCGCCGCCCTTTGCAGCGGACGCAGTGATGGAGGCGGCCGCCGCCGGGATCGGGGTGGTGGTCTGCATAACCGAAGGCATCCCGACCCTGGACATGGTCCGGGTGACCAGGTTCCTGGCCGAATATGAAACTGTCCTTATCGGCCCCAACTGCCCCGGGATAATTTCGCCCGGCAACACCAAGGTGGGAATCATGCCCGGCCCCATACATCGCCAAGGTTCCGTGGGGGTAATCTCAAGGAGCGGCACACTGACCTACGAGGTGGTGGATCAGCTCACCAGGGCGGGGCTCGGTCAATCCACATGCATAGGCATAGGAGGAGACCAAATAATAGGGACCTCCTTTGTCGAACATCTCCGGCGATTCCAACAAGACCCCCAGACCGAGGCCGTGGTCCTGGTAGGGGAGATCGGGGGCTCTGCCGAAGAGGAGGCGGCCGAGTACGCAAGGAATCACTTCACAAAGCCGCTCATAGCCTTCATAGCTGGGCTCACGGCCCCCCCGGGCAAGAGAATGGGGCACGCCGGCGCGATAATCTCCGGGGGCAAGGGAAGGGCCGAGGACAAGATCCAGGCATTGGAGTCCGCCGGGATCCCGGTGGTTCGGAACCTGGGAAAACTCGGGGAGGTGGTCCTGGAGACCCTGGGGAGGTCCTGAGGCCTGATCGCCGCTCCTTGACTTGCCCTTATGCCGGTGATAAGATGTGTGAGAAACGTTCGGGGTTTGCCGGCGAATTCAACCCATTCGAGAAGCTACGATACAGCGGCGGATGAAAGAGCGAAGCATCCGCAGGCGGACAAGCATATCCGGCGGGGGCGACATGGACAAGGTGGTGGACATTGAGGAGCGGCTCAGCAGGCGCAGGCAGGGTCGCCAATTGGAGCAGTATAGGGCTAAGATTCAGTCGCTCCAGAAGGTCTTTCATTGCACATCATGCCGGTTCAGATGCGCCATGTGCGGCCATCACGTGGGCACGGAAGCCGACTCAACGCCTCCCGAGCCGGGGCCTCTCGGTTACGTGTTCTGCGAGGGCTGCCGTAACGAGTTCGAAGACTTCCTGGCCATCTCAAGCGGAGAGAAACAGGCCGAGGTGTTCTGGCACAACAAGGCGTGGCTGGACATGTGGTCTGCGTGGCTGAACTACCAGCAGGCGGTCAGCCGCTTCATGCACTCTCCCGAATTCAAGATCCTGCTCTCGGAGCTCCAGGCCTAGACAGGAAGAGGCGGAGGATATCGATGTTTGGGATAGGAATGCCTGAATTGATCATTATTTTGATCATTATCCTGATTATTTTCGGGGCCGGGAAGCTTCCTGAGATCGGCAGCGGGATAGGCAAAGGGATCAAGAATTTCAAGAAGGCCACTACTGAACAGGAAGAGCTGGAGGCCCCGGACGCCACGGAGGCCACCGACAGGAAAGAAAACGGCGAGGGAACCACACGGTAAAATCGCGGCTCAGAACGGGACGTCGTCTTCAGGCATGGTAATCGGCTCTTCCACGGGCCCTCCCTGCTCACCCGAGGGCTCCCTGGGCTCTCGCCCGGGCTGTCCTCCGAGCATCTGCATTTCACGGGCTATTACCTCCGTGGTATAACGGGTATTGCCGTCCTTGTCCTCCCAGGATCGTGTCTGGAGCCGCCCCTCTATATAGACCTGCTTGCCCTTGTGCAGGAACTCTCCGCATATCTCGCCCAGCCGCCCGAACGCCACTATCCGGTGCCACTCGGTTCGACTCTGCTTCTCTCCCGAGTTTCGATCCTTCCATTCCTCGGAGGTGGCTATGCGGAAGTTCGTAACCGCGGATCCGCTGGTCGTATACCTCACCTCTGGGTCCGCCCCCAGGTTTCCTAGCAGTATGACCTTGTTGACACCGGCCATGGGTTTCCTCCTCTCTACCTACTACATCGCTGTTCGATCCCGGGTCCAAAAGGGCATCGGGCCTGGACAATCATTCGGTTTAATTATCACGAAGAGGGACGGAAATCAAGGCGCTTCCCGAATGCCGGCGGATGGAGCATTCACTATTGACTGATCATGCCCAAAAGGGTAACGTTCCGTTAATTCAAGAAAATGCATGTGGCCGGAGAACGCGGGCCGGCGACGGACCAGGGGAAATAAAAGAAATGCTCAAGATCATCCCGTTGGGGGGAGTGGGGGAGATAGGCCTTAACATGATGGTCCTGGAGCACGATGAGAGCATCGTGGTCGTGGACGCCGGGTTGATGTTCCCTGAAGAGTACATGTTGGGTGTGGACGTGGTCATACCGGACTTCAGGTATCTCCGGGTGAACCGGGAGCGAGTGCGTGCCGTAGTACTGACTCACGGCCACGAGGATCACATAGGAGCAATGCCCTTTCTATTGAAGGAGTTCCACCTACCGGTCTACGGCAGCGAGTTCACCCTGGAGCTGCTCAGGGAAAAGCTCAAGGAACACAACCTGTCCGAGACCGCGCTCCTACACAAGGTAACTCCCGGTGAGACCAGGCGCATAGGCCCCTTTGAAATGGAATTCATAGCCGTCGGCCACAGCATAGTGGGAGGGGTGGGTCTGGCCGTTGACACGCCCGAGGGATTAATCGTCCACGCCGGTGATTTCAAGGTGGACCACACACCCGCGGGCGGGGAGCAGACCGACCTGGCCCGTTTCGCCTGCTTCGGGGCCAGGGGGGTGCTCGCCCTGCTGTCCGATTCAACCAACGCAGAGAGGGAAGGCTTCACGCTCAGCGAGCGCGAAGTCGGACACACCTTGGGAGAAATCTTCCGGGAGTCCGAAGGACGCATAATAACTGCTGTTTTCGCCTCCAACATAACCCGTATCCAGCAGATAATGGACCTCGCGCTGGCCTCCGGCAGAAAGATCCATCTGAGCGGGAAGAGCATGAGGACCAACGTGCGCATCGCCAGGGAGCTGGGCCTGATCCGGGTCCCGGACGAGGCCTTGATAGAGGAAAGGCAGGTCGGGAATTATCCGGATGAGCAGATAGCCATGATCACCACCGGGAGCCAGGGTGAGCCCATGTCCTCTTTGACCCGGATGGCTCAAAACCGGCACAAGTACTTGAAGCCGAAGAAAGGGGACATGGTCATTCTTTCCTCCCGGTTCATTCCGGGCAATGAAAAGGCCATCACCTCGATCATAAACAGCCTCTATAGAATGGGAGCGGAAGTGGTATATGAAAAGGTCTCCCATATCCACTCGTCGGGTCACGCGTACCAGGAAGAGCTCAAGCTCATGATCAACCTGGTCCGCCCCAGGCACTTCGTCCCGGTCCACGGAGAGTACCGTCACCTGGTAAAGCACGCGCGCCTGGCCGCTGCAATGGGGGTCACACCGGAGCGCGTGCTCCTGGCCGAGAACGGCGACACCCTGTGTTTCGAACAAGGACGAGGATATATGGGGCCCAGGGTGGGGACCGGGCGTGTGATGGTAGACGGCAAGGGGGTGGGTGATGTCGGGGAGGTGGTGCTACGCGACAGACAGCGCCTCTCGGGAGACGGAATGGTCATCGCACTCCTGGCTGTGGACGAACATACCGGGGACGTGGTATACGGACCTGACCTGGTCTCCCGCGGATTCGTGTTCGAGGAGCTGCACGCGACCATACTGGAGGATGCCAAGTGTATTGTGCTGGAGGTGCTGGATGAGATAGAAAGGCCGGCACGCCTGGACTGGACCGAGATAGCCCCTGAGATCAAGAGGGGGCTCAGGCGTTTCTTTTACAACGTCCTGGGGCGGAGCCCCCTGATCCTAACCATCATCATACCGCTATGATATGCCGCTGCGCGACCCTGAAGGGACATGCAGCACCGGAGCAATTTTAGGACTGTGAGCAAGAAAAAGAAAAAGGGAAAGGAAGACGCAAAGCCCGCACCTCCTTCGCCGGTCAGGAAGGAGGTGCGCGGACTCCTCTACCTGCTGGGAGCCATGGTCCTCGGAGTGAGCCTCTTTTCATACCACCCGGGCGACCCCCTGCTCTGGGCCGCACACGGGGCTCGGGCCCAAACCCAAAACCTGTTCGGACCCTTGGGAGCCCACTTGGCGGGCGCCCTTTTCTTCTCCATGGGTTTCGGGTCCTTTTGGCTGGTGGCCGCCCTTACGGCCATGGCCTTCCTATCCTTTCGAGGCCACCCGCTGCCCTCACCCGCGGGCATAACCGCGGCCTTTCTGTGCCTGCTGGTTTCCTCCTGCGGGCTCACTGCCCTGCAGATACCTGAGGTCCTCCCATTCCGGGGCGGGGAGGTGACAGGCGGCGGCCTGCTCGGCCTCAAGATCTCGGATCTGGCAAGCAGCTACCTGAACCGCTTCGGGGCCTCCGTGCTCCTGGGCGCCCTGTTTCTCATCTCGTTGATGGTCACCACCGGATTGTCTTTCGGCCGCATATTCGGTCGGGCTTGGCTCTGGATCACCCTCGTCGGTCGCAAACTAAGGGACCTCTACACCCTGCGCAAGGAGCGCAGGCGAAAGCGCAAGGCGAGGGCCAGGAGCCTCGAGAGGCAAAAAGCGGCGCCCAAACGCAAGCTGACCATTGTGGAGCCCCCGCCCGAGCCCCCCAGGAAACCCGAGCAGGAATCCTTCCCTTTCATGAGGACGGCCGGGGACTTTATCCTGCCCGGCCTTGACCTGCTGGAAGATCCGCCGGAGAGGGCCAAACCGGAGATCCAGAGGGACAGCCTGGAGATGAATGCCCGCCTCCTGGAGAGGAAACTGGCCGACTTCCAGGTGGAGGGCGAGGTGGTGGAGATCCTTCCCGGCCCGGTCATCACCATGTATGAATTCAAGCCGGCTCCCGGGATAAAGATCAGCAAGGTCGCGGGGCTCTCAGACGACCTGGCTCTGGCGCTCAGGGCCTCGGGCGTTCGAATCGTGGCCCCCATTCCCGGGAAGGCCGCAATAGGCATAGAGATACCGAACAACAAGCGCGAATCCGTGCAGTTGAAGGAAATACTCGCCTCCACCGCCTTCAAGGAGTCCTCCCACCGCCTGACCCTGGCCTTGGGAAAGGATATAACAGGGTCACCGGTGATCGCCGACCTCTCCAAGATGCCCCATCTCCTGGTCGCTGGGGCCACCGGGACCGGGAAGAGCGTATGCCTGAACGCGATGATAAACAGCCTCCTCTTCAAGTCTTCCCCGGACATGGTGCGCTTTCTCATGATCGACCCCAAGAGGATAGAGCTCTCCATTTACAGCGATATCCCACACCTGCTCCACCCGGTGGTCATCGATCCCAACGAGGCCACCAAGGCGCTCCGCTGGGCGGTGGAGGAGATGGAGAGGCGATACATGCTCCTATCGGACCGGGGAGTGCGAAGCATAGAGACCTACAACAGGAAGCTGGCCAAGGAGATCAAGGAGGAGGGGGTGCAGGAGGGAGACCCCGGAGTAGGCCGGCACCTGCCCTACATCGTGGTCTTGATCGACGAACTGGCCGACTTGATGATGGCTTCCTCACGCGAGGTGGAGGATGCCATAACCCGGCTCTCGCAGATGGCAAGGGCTGCGGGTATCCACCTGATAATAGCCACACAGAGGCCCTCGGTGGACGTCCTGACCGGCACCATCAAGGCCAACCTGCCGACGAGGATCTCTTTTCAGGTCTCCTCCAAGGTGGATTCACGCACCATCCTGGACGCCATAGGCGCGGAGCATCTGCTGGGCGAGGGCGACATGCTCTATCTGCCTCCGGGCGTCGGCCGTTTGACGCGAATCCACGGGGCGTTCATCTCGGAGAACGAGGTTAAGCGCGTAACTGACTTCCTGCGCGGACAGATGAACCCTAACTACGACCCTGCCATTATGGAGAAGATGAGCGACTCAGGAGAGGACGCCGATTTCGACCTGGAGCTTGACGAGAAGTTCGACCGGGCCGTGGAGGTGGTGTTACAGACAGGGCAGGCCTCGATCTCCGGGCTGCAGAGGAAGCTCCGTGTGGGCTACAATCGTGCAGCCCGCATGATAGAGGCCATGGAGAGAAAGGGGATAGTGGGCCCCTCGGACGGTGTAAAGCCACGGGAGGTTTACGGCAGGAGGGAGGAGTGATGGAGCGCGGACGGGGCGCCTTGTTCAGCCCGTATCAGTTGGCGGGCGCGGCCTTGCTGGCTGCAGCGGTCCTGTTTCTGGATGGCTCGACCGGAGCGATCCGGGCCGGGGACCCGGTCGATCGGACGCTTCAGTGCCTGGAACGGGAATACGGCTCCATGGAGGCGTTTACCGTGCACTATGAACGGGAGATCATGACCTCTTCCATGGCCCTCTTGGGCGGAGGAAGCGCAGGGGATCACGCCTCGGGAATGATACATTTCCAGCCCCCCCGCGGTTTCAAGATCAAGCAGGAGACCCCTGAAGAGGAGATCATGGTCACCGACGGCGAGGCCCTGTGGTGGTATATCCCGCGCAAGCAGGAGGCCCATCGGTACAGTTCCCGCCAGATTGGCCGGGAGCTCCAGGTCTTGGGGGACATCTTCCACGGCTCGATAGACCTCCCCGAGACCTTTGAAGTGGTCTGGGAAGGTCACAATGAAAAGGGAGACGATGTCCTCCGATTGATCCCGGACCCTTCCTGGACTCAAACCGATCATATCCGGATGGCCGTCACCCAGGGGTGCCGGATAAGGGTGGTGGAGATACACGACCGAGCAGGCGGCCTGACCCGATTCACCCTGGATCGCCTCCAGCCCCGACCCGGCTTCGACAAGGGGTTTTTCACCTTTGATGTGCCAGAAGGCGTAAGGGTCGTGGATGAAACTCCCCCGCCGGAGGACGAAGAAAACCGTCCGGGAGGCGGGCCGTGACCCGGAGATAACTAGTTTCCGTCCATAAATGGCCCTTTCTCCCAATCTCGGCGTCGATCTGCGGGGTTGGTCGTGCGACGTACTGCAGTACGCCTCCTCCCAACCCCTTGATCTCCTTGACCTTGGAAGAAATTGCTCATTTCTGGCCTGGAAACTCGCTAGTGCCGAGAACGAATTTATGGATGGGCACTAACAAGACCGGCCCGGGCTATCGTCTCAATCAGGCCAGCACAGGGACCGCTTCCCCTTTTCGTATGTCCACCAGGGCCCTGTCGGTGAGCCTCAGGAAGGGGAGGCCTGTAAAGCAGAAAGTCTGGAGAACCAAGAGGGGCCTGGAAAGGCGGCAGCCCATTTCTTTCAGGGCGCCCTCCAGGGCCCTGACCTCCTCCACCAGTCCGGGCAAGGGCCGGGAGGAAATAATCCCGCAAACAGGCAGCGGGACCTCTCCCACGGGCTTTCCGTCGCTCACGGCAACGATCCCCCCGCCCAGCTCGATCAACCGGTTTGCGGCGGCGGCCATCTCCTCATCGTCGGTCCCCACGACCAGGAGATTATTGGCGTCCCAGATCATGCTGGTGGCCGCAGCGCCCCTGCTCAGGCCGAACCCCTTGACGAATCCCAAGCTCGGGGGCTGATCCGGCCGGTCCTTGTTGAGGACGGCCGCCTTGAGGATGTCCGCGCCCGGATCGGCCTCGAGCTTCCCGTCCACCGCAGACAACGTGGAGAGGGCCTCACGGGTGATGATCTCGCCGGTCACATCCACTGCGCGCACCCTCACCCGGCCGTCCCCTCCGGCCAGGAAACTGAAATCGGAAGCCCGGACCGGGGGCAGGGTGATGGAGCGATAGACCTCGCCGGGGAAACGGTACCACGGAATGTCCTCCACGAGACGGCCGCCCTCGGCCGCCAGGCGTCCCCCCACCCATACCTGGCGGCACCGGAAGCTCTCCAAGTCATCGACCACCACCAGGTCCGCCAGTTTCCCGGGTCCCAGCCCGCCCAGGTCCCTTAGTCCGAAGTACCTGGCCGGATTTATTGTCACCATCTGAACCGCCTGAACCGGGTCGAACCCCAGCTCCACCGCCCTCGCAAGGAGCAGGTTCATCCCCCCTTTCTCCACGAGTTCCATCGGGTCGGCCGAATCCGTTACCAGCATTACGCCCGAGAGATCCACCCCGCTCCGGGCCAAGCCGGAGAGCTCGGGCAGCTCCCTGCGCACGTAACCCTCGCGGATCTGTACGGCCATCCCCAGGCGGAGCCTCTCCAGGGCCTCCTCCAGGGTGATGGCTTCATGGCACGATGTGGTGCCCCCTGCGGCATACGCAGCCAGCCTGGCCCCCTTTGCACCGGCCGAATGGCCCTCCTTGCTCTTCCCCATGGCCTCGGCCAGGTCGTAGGCCTCCATCACTCGCGGGTCCATGGCGAGCAGTCGATTCCAATAGGTCTCCCCCACCCCCAGGCACCTCTCCGAAGAGAGGATTTCCCGGAATTGGGACCGGGAAAACGGCCTGCTCGATTCGACTTCAGGCCACGGGGGGACCAAAGGGGGCGCCAGCACATAGATCCGCATGGGCACCCGGGATGTCTGCTCCAAGAAGGACTCGACCCCGAGCATCCCCATGGCGTTGGCGATCATGGCCGTCTCCGAGACCGCGGTGGTGTTGCCGTAGGCCAGGGCGTATTCGGCAAAGGCCTCCACCCGGCACTTGTCGTCCAGATGGGTGTGGGCGTCGATGAATCCGGGGAGGATATACCCCCCGTTCAACCCGACCACCCGGGTCTGATCACCCGCCAGTCCTTCGTTCTGGGGGCCCGCATAAGCGATTCGCTCTCCTTTGACCGCCAGGCACCAGCCGCTCATTATCTCGCCGGAAAAGACATTCAAGACCCGGGCGTCCTCAAATACTGTATCAGCATGACGGCGGCCCAGGGCGGTCTCCATCAGGGCCGCCCTGCGGTCGCTCACTTCGGCTCGCTGCTCCATCAGAGTCTCCCTTCGTCACTTCTTCTTGAACAAGGCCTCCAGCGCCTGCTTGGCATCCAGGGTCTTGGCGTACCCACCGCCTCCTCCCTTGCTGCCCTTGGGCAAAAAGTAGTCGCAGAAATTGGACCGCTCCTTGTCGCGGATCCGCTCCGCCGATACCTCCCGGCACTCGTTGTATGCATGTGGATCATAGAACTTGCATTGCATGCAACACCGCAAGTCCCTGCCGCAAGCCGCGCAGGTGTCCCGCCGGCTCACTCTGTCCTCAAGCTTCAGCTTTGCGCCGCAGAAGGCACACTGCATGATGTTCATCCTCCATTGTTGTTCCCCTTGTCCGGGTGCCCTCGGCACCATCCGAAAGGGCCTTGTCCGCTTTGACAAAGAAGGCCCGCACACTTACAATTGTCCTTGACCGCTACCTTTATAGCCCCGGGCCGGGAGGCCCCCGAACCAGCAATGTACGAGAGAAAGACCTCATATTACACTCTGATCGACCACACAGCCGACCTCGGCATGAGGGTCTACGGGAACAGCCCGGAACAGCTCTTCGAGAACGCCGCCCTCGCAGTCGCCGACCTCCTGGTATCCGGTGCGGCGGCCCCCGGCCGCCTCGTGGAATCGGTGCCGGTCTCCGCGGAGGGAGACGACCCGGCGGATCTTATGGTCAGGTGGCTGGGCGAGATCCTGTATTTGTTCCAAGGCGAATCGCTGATCGTAACCAAGGTCAGGGTCCACGGGCTCGAGGCCGGGAGCGTCCAAGGGACGGCCGAGGCCGTCCGCTTCGACCCTGAACGCCACGAAGTTTTAAACGACATAAAGGCCGTCACCTATCACCAAATCGAGGTGCTCCAAAGGGACGGCCGTTGGGAGGCCCAAGTCATCTTTGATGTATGACTCCCGAAAGACGAGAGGACCACGGTGAATATTGATCTCGAACAGTTGGACGACTGCCGCTGGAGGATCCCCAAGACCGGCGCCATGAGGGTCCCCGGGCTGGTTTTCTCCAGCCCCTCGCTCATAGATTCCGTCCGCCGGGACCCCAGCCTGATACAGGTGGCCAACGTCGCCACCCTCCCGGGCATTGTCGGGTGTTCCCTGGCCATGCCCGACATCCACTGGGGCTACGGCTTCCCCATAGGAGGAGTGGCCGCATTCACGATGGATCAGGGAGTGATCTCCCCGGGAGGCGTGGGCTACGACATAAACTGCGGATGCCGCCTCATGACAACGAGCCTCGACGCCTGCGAGATCCGCCCCTTGCTCCGCGAACTGACCGCCGCCCTTTTCCGCAACGTACCCGCGGGTGTGGGCTCCAGCGGGGTCCTGCGCCTGTCCTCCAAGGAGCAGAAAGCCTTGGCCGCCCAAGGTGCGGCATGGGCGGTCAGGCAAGGATTCGGCCGGGACTCGGACCTCGAGCGGACCGAGGACGGCGGGGCGCTCGCAGGCGCCGATCCGGACGTGATCAGCGACCGGGCTTGGAAGCGGGGGCAGGATCAACTGGGCACACTGGGCTCGGGGAATCACTTTGTAGAACTCCAAGCCGTGGACAAGGTCTTTGACCGGGACACGGCCCTGGCATTCGGCCTAAGGGAAGGCTTGTTCACAGTATTGGTACATTCCGGTTCCAGAGGGTTCGGACACCAGATCTGCGACGATTTCCTCAAGGCAATGACAAAGAAGGTCTCGTCCCTCGGGATCGAGCTCCCTGACCGGCAATTGGCGTGCGCCCCCTTGGATTCCGACCTGGGCCGGCGCTACTTCTCGGCCATGGCCTGTGCAGCCAACTACGCTTGGGCCAACCGCCAGTGCCTCATGCACCGCATCGAGGAAACGCTGATGAGGACACTCGACCTCCCACCGGCTGAGCTGGGGATGCGGCTCCTCTACGACGTATCCCATAATATCGCCAAGATAGAGAAGCACCTGTTGTCAGGCGACGCCCTGCCTTTATGCGTACACCGCAAGGGCGCCACTCGGGCCCTTTCTCCCGGGCATCCCGATCTTTCCCCTGTCTTCAGGGACGTCGGCCAGCCGGTGCTCATCCCGGGGGACATGGGCACGTTCTCCTTTGTCCTCGCAGGGGCCCCCGGGGCCCTGCAAGAGACCTTTGCCTCCACCTGCCACGGAGCCGGCCGCGCCCTGAGCCGGGGCCAAGCGGTTAAGTTGGCCAAGGGTCGTTCAATAAATCGCGAACTGGAGGACAAAGGAATCTTTGTTCAGTCCAGGGGCAAAAAGACACTCAAGGAAGAAATGCCCGAGGCTTACAAGGATGTGACCCGGGTGGTTGACGCGGTGCATGACGCCGGGCTTGCCCGCATCGTGGCCCGCCTCAGGCCCCTCGCCGTGGTCAAAGGCTAGCCCTGCCGGGAATCCTCAAGGGAATATATTACCAACCCCGAAGGGCACGGTCAACACAAAACCGATACCTGACGGGGGATTAGCGGAGGTTAATCTCAGTGACCAAAGAACTTGAAGCGGCGTCAGTGGTGTTCGCGGCCGGGAAGGGGAGCCGCATGGAGCGGTTTTCCGGCAACAAGACGCTCTTGCCCCTGATACCCGGAGATTCTCCCTACCAAGGCGAACGCCCCATCCTGATCCACATCCTGGAAAACCTCCCCCCGGGTCCCAAGGCGGTGGTGGTGAACCACTGCAGGGAAGAGGTGATAGAGGCCACCGGCTCCCACGCTCCTGTCTATTGCGAGCAACCCGAGACCAACGGAACGGGCGGGGCCCTCCTTGCGGCCTCCGGGTTCATCCGCTCGGCGGACGCCCCTCGTGTCCTGATCACCATGGGGGACGTGCCCTTTGTGCGGCCCGAGACCTTTCAAAGTCTCCTCAGCCGACTGGAGCATTTCCCTCTGGTGATCCTCGCCTTTGAGCCCTCGGACAAGAGACGATACGGCTTGCTGGAGACCGAGGGACCCGAGGTCAGGAGGATCGTGGAGTGGAAATACTGGAGCCGCCTGAACAGGGAGGAGCAGGAGGCCTTGCGCCTCTGCAACTCGGGGATTTATGCGGCTCGGAGATCCGATTTGCTCCGCTTCCTGCCCGTCCTGGGCGCCAAGCCTCACACGGTCCTCAAGGAACGTAACGGCCGAACCATGGAAATACAGGAGTACTTCATCACCGACCTGGTGGAACTGATGGCCGAAAGAGGCCTCAGGACCGGGTATATCGTGGTCGGGGACGAGAGCGAGGTAATGGGGGTGGACGACCCCTCCACCCTTGCCCGGGCGCAGGAACGCTACGCCCGGACTACAGCTCCATAAGGGCGAGCTATGACACTGCCGCACGGGCCCGGCCCGGCTCAAGGTCTTCTTCCGCATCCGAGTCCACGTCGGTCTTACGGGCGACGCAGTCCACGACAGAGGGGAAGTCCCTGAGGGGTATCCCCAACTTGGTCAGAC
This sequence comes from uncultured Desulfobacterales bacterium, assembly GCA_964647905.1. GTDB lineage: Bacteria > Desulfobacterota > DSM-4660 > Desulfatiglandales > HGW-15 > CAZYJR01. The sequence continues at coordinate 45,112 of CAZYJR010000024.1, forward strand.
CCGATCCCAGCCACGAGGTGTCCATACGTTCCAATTCTTGTCCGGCCATGAACCTGGACATGAGCAGATCGGCCACATAGACCAGGTGGGTCAAGTCCGGGTACACCGTCCCCTCTTCAGGCCGGTGATGATATCGGATGGCTTCGGCCAGGCTCTCCGGCAACCCCCATAGCTTTGCGAGCCGCCAACCGGCCTCGGTATGGGACATGCCGAACGCTTCCTGCTCCACGTCTATGAGGTTGTAACCGTCCACCTGGGTCCTGCGGTAGAACAGGGGCGCCACTGCGGCTATGTACTGGTCCAGCACCACCTTTCCTATGTCGTGGAGGAGTCCCGCGGTGTAGGCTATATCGGGCTCCACGCGGCCCGTGTACTGAGCCAGCTCCTCGGCGGTCATTGCAGTTCCCAGTGCGTGCTTGTAAAGTCCACCTTTGCACAGGGAGTAGCCACCCTTCTCCGTATCCGGGAAGAAATCATCCAGGGCCGCGGTCAATATCGCCTGCAACAGGTGTCGCTCGCCCATCATCACCAGGGCCCGGTCGATGGCATCAAGCTTCATGCCGAAGCGCGCTGAGTTGCACAATCGGATGACCTTGGCGCTGATCACCTGATCCCGCCGGGTCTCCTCGGCCACGTCTTCCATGTCGTAGGCCTGGTTCCTGATCATGCGGATTATCTTGAGAGCCACCTGAGGGATGGGGCTGACCTCCTCTACTGAAGCATCCAGGTCGGCCGGATCAGGAGGGGCGAATTCCTTCCCTGTGCCTTGCCGGTACTGCGGTCCCAGGGGAGAGATGCTGCTCTCCAAGTCATCCAGGTTCAGGCTGAGCCGGCAGGTAAAGAAGCCCCCGGTCTCGGCCTTGCAGACGGGAATGGACCTTTCCTCCAGGATTCCCTCCACCACTTCCGTGGTGCGGCCTCCTATATCCAGCTCCAGGTCGGTCTCGCAAAGAGGCCCTACCAGGGCCCCGCCGGCGATACAGGCCTCCATTCTTTCAGCGAAGGCCCCTGCCCGTACCATGGCCTGGATTAACATGGGCAGCCCGGTGGCTGCGTAGCTCAAGGGCTGCCACGAGCCGTCCATCCCCGTGGGCTCGGGCAGGAGAAAATGCCCCAAGCCTCCGAGCCCGGCCTCGGTGTCGCGCAGGGTCACGCCTACGCACGTCCCCAGGAAGGCCTCCAAGGCCTCTTTTTTCAAGGGGCTCACCTCGAAGCTCCCCGCCGGTACCGAGCGGGAACGAAGCCTGTATACTCCGTTCATCTATTCTGTCTCCGGCCCGCCTGCCGAAACGAGAGTCATAACTCAAGCAGGCCCTTCAATTTGTGTCCTGCAAACTCAACGATCGCTCGACTCAGGCGAAAGAAGGTCTTTGTGAACGCTTGAAGCAATAGGCATGCCAGCAGGCAGGGCTACGGGATAATACGCGCCGTATTGCCCCTGCCGGATCATTATTAATGACGGGGCTTGATGGTTATCGACGGCTGCAAAGGAAGGAGGGCGTCAAGCCGTCATTGATTTGACACCTAAGGTAATCAACTCCCCGGCCGGCTCCGCACCCGTCATGTCAACACGGGGGCGGATGGCCTCCAAGACCGCTTCCATGCGTCCGGGCGCGGCCGCAGGGTCCGATATATAAACTGATAGAAACTCCTCGTGGAAAACGACCTTCACCTTCCGCTCCTTCCGGCATCATGCTTGAAGTCAGGGACTGCGGACCGGCTCCGAACTCAAGGCCTCCACAGTGAACTCGCTCACGTCCTCCGGGAGGCCCTCGAAGACCACGGTGAAAGGCGTTGTGCCCCCCGGGGGGACACCCGCGTTTCGACCAGCCCGAACCTTTCCAGCCCCCATAACCTCCTCCAGCTCACTCATAGGAGCACTCCTGAGCACCTCTTCGTCGATGGGATTCCCGGCATATGCCCGCCTGGAGAGCACCACCTTTCCTCCTGAGTCCAGAATGGCCGCCTGAATCAGGATGCGGCGCCTCGGTTCGGGGTAGTTGTTCACCACTTCACCCGTAATGACGAAGCGCTGGCTTCCTCCCCCAGTGGAAACGAAGGCGCCCTTGACGCCCTGGAAGGACAGCCGGCGGATTCCCTGATCCGCGGCGCTTCTTTCCGCCTCCGGCTTGAGGAAGGAAAGCGGGCCCGGTATCAAGCCCGGGGCCAGATAGTATAGAGCGGCGAATGCCGCCGCCAGGACCAGCACGACGCCCAAGAACACGGGGAGGATCATGGAGCGACCGGAAGGGCGACGCCCGGCCACAGCGCCGTCCCGCTCCCCCCGGGCCTCTTTTTCCCTGCCCTTGGCCTCGGCGTCTTCCCTGCTCAAAGACTCCTCCACCCGGTGGGCCCTCTCGAGGGCCTCATCCAGGCCTGATTCCTCCTCTTCAGCCTCCGGCGACCGCTCCGGGGAGAATGCTTCACTCGGCTCACCCCAGACGCCGTATTCCGCCCGGTCCGGGAATTCCCCGTCCCCTTCCCCACCCATGGGCGGGCCGGCCGTCTCTTCGGTCTCTTCCGTCTCCGGAGGTCCGTCAAGGACCACGGTCTCTTCAGAGTCCTCGATTCCGGAAGCCTCGCTCTCCGGCGGAAAGACCGTGAATACGCTCCTGCACTTCGAACACCGGACCTTTGACCCGCCTTCCTTGACCAGGCCCTCGTCGAGCCGAAAGCGGGATTCGCAGCTCTCACACTGAACGATCATCCAAGCCCCCTCCCTTTTTGTCCACCTCCCGGCCCGAACGCCTCACTCCAATCTGTAGATGTCCGACAGCTGGCGGTATCTTTCATTGAAATCCAGGCCGTATCCAACCAGGAATCCCTCGTCGACTTCGAAGCCCGTGTAATCGATATTCACCTCCTCGCACCGGCGCTCGCGCTTGTCGATAAGTGCGCAGACCGCGATGGAGGCCGGGCCTTTGCAGGAAAGCAGGGCCACTATGGAGCGGAGGGTCAGGCCTGTATCCACGATGTCTTCCACAAGCACGACCGGCTCCCCCCGAACATCCACATCAAGGTCCTTGGTCAGCTTGACCTCGCCTGAGGATTCAGTCCCGAGACCGTAACTCCCGGCCTTGACGAAGTCCATGCGGCATGGAATGGAAAGGGCCCGCACCAAGTCCCCGAAAAAGATCACCGCCCCGTTCAGGACACCCACGAACACCGGCTCCCGTCCTTCGTAATCGGCCGAGATTTCCCCTGCTATAGACTTTACGCGGTTGTGTATCTCATCCCTTGAAATCAGGGGCTCTTTGCTTAGGTTCAAATCCGGCACCGCCCTTGTCAAAGTATCCAAAGGAGAACCCGGCTCATTCGAGGAAAGGCAAGGGGGTTCCTTTCCTGTAGGCCAGGGCCTGGCAGGATGCCACCAGGGCTCCGGTCTGGTCCGTGACCTTGATCTCATAGGTGGCCGTCTTCCGGCTCTTGTGGATCTCTCTGGACTCCGCTCTTAGTATGCCGTTCATATCCGGGGCCTGGTGGTATACCAGCGACATGCTCAGGGCCACGGCCACGGTCCCGTGAGCATTGCAGGAGACCTCGAAGGCCTCGTCCATGAGCGAGAATATCGCGCCTCCGTGCAGCATGCCGAATATGTTCCCGGTGTCTCCCTGGGGGGGCATCTCCACCACGGCCAGGCCCGGGCCGGCCTTGATCAACCGCAGCCCCAGTTTTCTGGCGAAAGGCTCCCGCTCCACCTCTCGAGAAATGGATTCTATGACCTTGTCGGACATGCCCGAGCCCTCTCCCTATAAAAGCAGAAAGCTAACAGACATCAGCGGGAGGTTCAACCAGAAAGCCCGGCACTCCGAGGATCTGAACCACTCGGCTTCAATCAGGGACACCCGCCTCTCCCAGTTTACCGTCGATCGGGCACCTTCTATCAGGCGCCGGAGGAAAGTAGATGTTGAAGGTGGTCCCGCCTGAAGCGAAGCAGTCCCCGGGGCCCTCGCAATAGGGGCACTCACTGACCGCACCGGGGCAGACATCGCTGTCTGAAGGAATGAAGTTGCACCTGACGGAGGACATCCCGATCCGGAAGTTGTACTGCTCGGAGAAGATCTTCATGCGCAAGAGATCCGCGCCCTTTCCGCCCGCATTGAAATCATAGGGTCTCTTGGACGAGTAGTTCATCGTATCCTGAGTGGAAAAAAAGCCCTCGAAGATTCGCCGCTGGTTATCTTCGGTGATACCCACGCCATGGTCCCTGATCTCCAGCTCCACCCCCTCCCCCTTCGGCTGGACCGAGACCTCGATCCTCCCTTCGTCCGGTGTGTTTTCCACTGCGTTCTTGATCAATCCTTCCACTACTTTGCCGACCACCTCCTCGGGGATGCAGATTGGCTCGACCGGGCTCAGGCGACTTACGAGCTCTACCCTGCGATGCCCCCATTTCCGGCTGATATCATCGAGGCGCTCGGCCACGAACCTGTCCAGGTGCACCTCGGAGAGGCTCCTCTCCTTGGGGCGGTAGATGGACTCTATGTTCTCCCTCACCTTCCTGACCACAGGGCCTTCACCCACCTCCTGGGCCACCAGGGCCTCTATCTCGTCCGCGTACTGCTCCAGCAGGGAGGAGAGCAGGGAATGCGTCTGATAGCCCTTCCCTTTCATTATGTCCTCCACTTGGTACTGGATCTCCAGCAGCCGTTGGAGGTTTCGCTGGGCCCTTTCCATTGTGGGCTTCCACCGGTCGGAGGGTACATCATGAAGCCGTTTGGCCAGTATGTTCAGAGAGGCCGAAAGAACGGAAACCGGGGTCTTGAGCTCGTGGGAGAGGTGATTGATGACCTTGTCCTTGGCCCGGTTCAGGCTGATCACTTCTCTATAGGCCTCCTTGAGCTCCTCCGAGAACCGGGCGTTCTCGATGGAGAGGGCCACGGTACTGGAGACCATGCTGAGGAGTTCAACGTCCGTCTGATCAAAATCACCCGCCTTCTTGTTGATGGCGCAAAGGACGCCTATGATTCGATCCCCGCTCCTCAACGGGACGTCAAGCATGCTCCGGGTCGGGTGTCCGAGTTGTTCGTCCACCACCGAGTAGAAATGAGGGTCCTGCGAAGTGTCCGGCACTATAGCCGGCTGGCCTGTCCTGATGACCTCTCCCGAGACTCCCTTGTCTGAGGGATAGCGGATCTTCTTGGCCCTATCCCTGGTGCCGGAGTCGTCGTGGGCCACGCCCAAGAAAAAAAGCTCCTTCCTTTCTTCGTCCAGCAGTATCACCAGGGCGCCCTCCGCATTAAGTAGGGCCTTGATCTCCCCGCTGATGTAATCCAGGAGATCCTCGAGGTCCGGGTAGGCTGGGAGCGCGGTGCTGATGCGGAGAAGCGCCTCCGTGTTTCTGACCATTCGCTTCTCCTGGGTCACATCGCGAAGGAATATCAGCTCACCCTCGGGCTCGCCTTCGTCCCCTGTGAACACGGCGCCTCTCATTATGGTCTCGATCACCCGGCCGTCCTTTGTCAGACGCCTGGTCTCGTGGCGGGGGATGATCTTTTCCTCGAAAAGACGCCTGATGTTCTCTTGGGTCTCCTCTCGAAGATCGGGGGGCACATATGGTATGCGCCTGCCTTGAAGCTCACTCAGAGTCCACCCGAAGACCTCTGTGAACGCTGGGTTCAGGTAACTCACCTTTCCGTCCAGGGTGAAGACCACCATGGGATAGGGGATGAAGTCCAAGAGGGTGCGATATCTGCGCACCGCCTTGCGGATCTCTTCGTATTGGCGCTGGAGCTCCCTCTCGGACTCCTGGAGGGCCTCCCTGGCCCGGACCTTCTCTGTCACGTCACGGGCCACTCCCCTGAATCCGATCTTCTCGCCCTTCTTGTTTGTGATCAGGCTGGCTGAGAGCTCGATTATCCTGGTATTGACTTGATTATCGATGATCTCCCAGACCAGGTCCGAGACCGGTTCGCCGGTCCTGTAGATCCGGTTGAAGACCGCAAAGGCCTCTTCGGCATGCTCATCATCCATGAAGCGGCTGAAGTGCCGCCACTGGATCTCCTCCCCGGAGTGCCCGAAAGTCCTGCACAATGCGCTGTTGAAGTAGGTGAAGTTCCCGTGGATGTCCACCTCATAGACGCCGTCGTGGATGCTCTCGATAAAGGCCCTATAGCGCTCTTCGGCGATCCTCCCCGCACCTGTAGGGCTCTCAGCGGCTGCGCCGTGGCGGGAAGCGTCCGGTCCCCCAGCACCTGCAACGGCCCCGTCTTTCTCTGCTCCCGGTTTTCGGTTCTCTTTCTCGACCATTCTCTTCCCCTGCGGAGCCCGTCATCTTATACCAGATAGGCCTGAATTGTCATTACAATTTCATTGTTATCCCCTTCTCTCCTATGCTAAGCTCGATACAACGGGTGGAACGCGGCACGCCGGGCATTTGGCGCATTCCCCGCTGATACGGGAAGGACACACAATGACCAAGCCACTCAAGATCCCCAAGGCCACCATAACCAGGCTCTCGCTCTACTACCGGCAGCTGGAGCTGCTGGAGTTCGACGGCTACCGAATGGTCTCATCCGAAAAGATGGCCTGGCTCTGCCAGGTGAACCCTGCCCAGGTGAGGAAGGACCTGGGTTATTTTGGTGAGTTCGGAGTCCGGGGAGTAGGGTATGACGTCAGGGAGCTGATGAACCAGATCAAGAACATACTGGCGGTAAACCGCACCTGGAACATGGGCATAGTGGGCATCGGAAACCTGGGACGGGCCCTGATAAACCACCAGAACTTCCGAGCCCGGGGATTCTCCTTCGTTGCCGCGTTCGACTCGGACCCGGCCAAGATCGGGACCAGCCCGGCCCCCGGACTGGTTATACAGGACAGCAGGGAAATAAAGGAGACCGTGGACCGGGAAGGCATCCAGATCGGAGTCATAGCCACCCCTTCAAAAGAGGCCCAGGGAGTGGCGGACCAGCTCGTGGATGCGGGGCTGGACGCCATCCTGAACTTCTCGCGAAGCCAGATACAGGTCCCGGAGGGATGCAGGGTGGAGAACATCGACTTCACGATCAAGCTCGATATCCTGACCTATCGCTTGAAAGACGAGCTGGGCCTGTGAGACCCGGCTGCGGCGGGTGGAAACCAGGGAACAAACGGTCGGACTTGCCCATTATGGATCCACGGGGCAAGGCCTTGGGGAAGGAGGAATCCACAAATGAGGCTGGTGATTACCCTGGCCCTCGGGCTGATGACCGGCGTAGGTGGCTGGTGCTGGGCCGGTGAAGTCCAGGCCCCACGAATGGTGTTGGACCAAGTGCAACATGACGCCGGCGTGGTCCGGCAGGGGGAAATCATAGAGCACACATTCTCCGCAAGAAACGAAGGCAACAAACCCCTGGAGATACGCAAGGTCTCTCCGGGGTGAGGCTGCACGGTGCCTGTCTTCGACAGCACCGTGCCCCCGGAGGGGGAGGGAAGGATCACGCTGCGTATCGACACGGAGGGACGAGAGGGCAAGCTTCACAAGAGCGCGCGGGTTTACACCAACGACCCCTTGAGGGGCGTCCAGGTCATCCATGTAAAGGCCGTGGTCAAATCTCCGATCCATCTTTCCACGCCCTATCTATACTTTCAAGGCCTGTCCGACTCGCGCATAACCCGAAGCGTGGAGATAAGGGCGGAGGAAGGCGGCGGTTTGGCACTGGATCCGGTCTCCTTCAACCTTGACGAGACCTTGACTTATGAGCTGGAAGAGTTGAGCCCGGGGCGCCTGTTCAGGGTGAAGCTCTCCACTATTCCCGGCGTCTCAGGGTCTTACGTGGGCAAGCTGAAATTGAAGACAAACCACCCGCGCAAGCCCTTGCTGACGATCAACATAAGGGTCAAGATCAAGAAGGCATCCGGAGAAACAGCCGCCAAGAGACCGTAACCCCGGCTTTTTAGGCTGCGGCATGAGAATCATATAGAGCGGATGGGAGGAATGAACGATATAGTGGAAGTCTTCACCGACGGTGCCTGCAGCGGAAACCCCGGCCCCGGAGGGTATGGGGCCATTGTGAGATTCGCGGGCAAGACCGAGGAGCTCTCAGGGTGCGAATCCCTGACCACAAACAACCGGATGGAGCTGACGGCCGTGATCCGGGCCTTAAAGGCGATACCAGCCTCTTCCAGGATCCGGATAACGACGGACTCCAACTACGTGGTAAAGGGCATGACCGAGTGGCTCCCCGGATGGATAGCCAGAAACTGGATCAATTCTCAGAAAAAACCGGTCATGAACCGCGACCTCTGGGAGCAATTGGCGGAACTGGCCCGGCCTCACGAGATCGAGTGGCAATGGACACGAGGGCACCACGGCCACTCAGAGAACGAGCGCTGCGACAAACTGGCCAGGGACGCCATATCGGATTGCGTATGAAACAAGGGGCCTCTACCAACTACCGCCCTGAAAGACGCGGGGCTGGCAGAGACCTTGCATGTTCTCCTAATGAAGCGCCTTAAGAGTGCACCATGGGTATATTTTTTGGAAAAGCTTCGGTCACTGCTTATTCTCCAATCAAGACTTTCCCTCTATCGGGTTCAATGCCTTTAGGAGTGTGAGATGAAATGTCCAAAGTGTGGGTATATAAGTTTTGATTACAACCAGGCGTGCCCCAAATGCAACAAGGACATCTCCCAAGAGCGCGAAAAGCTGAATCTCCCTGATTTCCACCCTTCAGTCCCTTTTCTACTGAGCTCCCTCACGGGCGAGGCCGAGGAAGGAGCCGTGGACATTGACATCGCGGAATCAGGGCCTGTGATAAGCGCCCCTGAGGATGCGGTGGACATAGAAGAGGAAGCCGGCAGGCTCATGGCCGGGGAAGCCGCCCCCCCCGACCAGGAGGAAGACCTCGATATCAGCATGGGAGACGACTGGTCAGTCGACCTGGACACGGCCACTCCGGAGGAAGAGGAAGGTCCGCCAGAGGCGGACTTGGAGCTCGGAGGGCCGGAGGTCGAGGAGCCGCAGTTCCTGGAACCCGAGCAGGAGACCGGAGAGGGAATCTCATTCGAGTTCGAGGACCTGGAGCCTCCCCGAACCGATGCGAGCACGCCGGAGAGTCCGCCCGAATCCGTTGAGGGGCTGGATGCCATTGCCCTGGATGAAGAGGACCTGACCGATCTTGAAGAGATATCCGAGCCAGAATCGCAGGAGCAGGACGAGGTGGTCCTGGACCTGGATGACCTGAAGCTCCACGAAACCGGCGAGCTGGAGATCGGCGGACCGGAAACAACATCCGAGCACGGTTCCGAGGCCGCACCCCTGGATCTTGAGGACATCTCACTGGAAGAAGAGGCCGCGCCTGTTGAGCAAGCCGATGATGTAGAGGATCTGGAGCTGGATCTGGACGAGCTGGAACTGGATCTGGAGCTGGAGGAGGAGGAGGAAGAACCTGAAGAGAAGCCCTAGCCTATCAGATTGCCCTTGACCGTGGCCGCACTCGGGGGTAAACTTCCATCCTTACTTGCCGTGCCGAGATAGCTCAGTCGGTAGAGCAGGGGACTGAAAATCCCCGTGTCCCCAGTTCGATTCTGGGTCTCGGCACCAGACAGATCAAGGGCTTACCGCACTCCACGGTAAGCCCTTTTTCATTGTAAGGGTTTGTCACAAATTAACTAGAGCAATTATGGGGGCAGTGGATCAATGGTGTAGTTCCATTCACCATGAAAGTCATCCCTCGTGATATTCACCGTTTTCATGTCGCTATTTGATATTTTAATGCCTTTTGGGTAGGAGTTTTTATCAAGTTGGCACTGGACCTCTAAGCCGGATTTTGTTTTTGTGGCAGCTATCAGATTGACGATCACTTCGTGATTCACCAATGGCCTGCCTCGCCAGTTTTGGCTGATGAACGAAAAAAGGCGATGCTCGATCTTATTCCATTTGCTGGTCCCGGGAGGGAAATGACGAACGGTGATTGCCATCCCTGTTTCGTTTGCGAACTTTTGAAGCTCGATTTTCCAGAGCCTGACTCGATAGCCGTTGCTGCCTCCGCTATCCGCTGTGATCAAGAGTTCTTTGGCACCAGGGTAAACATGGGATCCCATCGTCAGCCACCATCTCCGGATGCTTTCTACAGCGAAGGCTGAGGTGTCATTGTCGATGCCCACATTGACCCAGCCCGTGTCGTGGTTCAGATCATAGACTCCATAAGGAGCCGCCCGACCGAGTTCCGGGTCTTTGAAATCATGGACATTGACTTTTTCAGGTTGGCCTTTAGGATGATATTCTCTTCCATTGTTTTTGAATTGTCCAACTAACTCTTTCTTTTTTGTGTCTACTGAGATAACAGGCTGGTTATTGTTTTGAAATGATTTTACGGTTTCATAAATATGCTCAAATTGGGCATTTCTATCCGGGTGAAATGCGCCCTCCAAAGTCCTTTTAGTAGCTTGAAGACTGTAGCCCATTTCTTTCAAAAGCTCACCAACCATTCTATGGCTGGTGGTATGGCCTTTTTTCTCCAATTCATCCGATAAATTGCGAAGGCTTTTGCATGTCCAGCGCAATGAAGACTCAGGGTCTCCACGAGTTAATGGCTCAATCAGCTCTTCCAGATCAGATTTTAAGGTAGAATCCTTGTCGACAGTTCGTTTCCTGCCGCCACCTTTTCTTCGAACGCGTTTTTTCGGAAGAGAGGTCTCAGAATTGATCTCTTCAATCCCTCGGGCGATCACATTCCGTGAAATGCCAGTAGCCTTCGAAACGGCAGTCATACCGCCCCGTCCTAGGGCCAAGGCTTCAGCGGCAGCGACAAGCCGTATGACCCTTTCGTCCAAATGGGGCTTCAACGCATCGTATCGTTTTTTGATCAGCGCTGGGTCCATGGGGACAACCATACCCCATGGATAAACAAAATGCAACAATTATTTCATTACGTACCCTAATGGGCCTTAGTGAAAGGAATTTCTTTCAATGAAGGAATGAACCCCCCTGCCGGAAGCCCAAAATCAGGCCCTATTAGGCCCGGAAAGTCCTTCTTGCCCGGGCACAGGGATACTACGCCAAAACAAGACCCCTTGCCATCTCTGTTCGCCCTAATTCCCGATCACCGGATTTTCGTTTCCGTAAATCCATAACCCAAGTACCACCAGGCTTTCTACTAACCACTTAACCACTATATATTGTGATGCTTTTCTTGTTGACTACCGACAAGATCTTCAGCTATCAGCCCATCAAGAAGCAAATTCCTATCACGATCTCAAACGCCTCCGGCAAGCCCCGCAGCCCGCAAGAAGGCAACGTTGTCCGAAATAACGTTCGGCCGGCCGAGAAAGGGGGACATCCTTGCGCTACGCAGGCGGCAATGCCGGATTAAGACGCTTGTCCGTCGCTCTCATCCGTATTCGGATCGAGATCGAGGGGGCTGCCGGCATCCTTCAGCGTGCGGCTTGGGAACACTGAATCCGCAGCTCGAGCGCCTCGGATATCCGGAGCCCGCACCCGTACAGAAGCAGCACCACGAGGTCGTAAGGATGCTCCAGCCGGGCGACAACGCCGTCGATCTCCTCTCGCGAGAGCACAACCGGTATGTATCGCCTGCGCTTCGCACGGACGACTCCCTCAACCTTTCCGAATTCCTTGCCAAGGACGTGTCGAAAGAAGAACAACAACGCATTGAACGCCTGATTCTGCGTCGAAGCGGCCACGTTCTGCTTGACGGCCAATTCAGTAAGGAAGCCCTTCACGTCCTCGGTGGTAAGCTGGTCGGGAGGTTTGCTGCGAGTGTATGCCTGGAACCTGCGGGTCCAGTGCATGTAGGTCTCGGAAGTCCTGGGAGAGTAATTGCGAAGCCGAATCGTGTTCCGAAGGCCATCCAGGAGTTTAACCCACGAAGCGCCGGTCGCGCTGCTTGCCTTGTCCATAGTCGGGCACTGGCCTTGCTGCATGCCGGGATACAGCCGCACTGCCCGCGTTGCCTGCTGGCGCTGCGCCGCCGACCGGTTCTTGGCTGCCAGCTTATCGATGAATGGCCCCAGACTGCCCACCTGGTCGGGAGGCCACCGATACTTCGCGCAGAAGTCCAGGTAGTACCGCAGCCATTTCTTGTAGTACCACTGCTCACGGAGATCGACTTCGGCTACAGTCATGGCTCCGTCGAAACGTCGGACAATCTCCTCCGGAACACGCAACATGGCGGACCTCATGTTCCTGCATATCATCCCATTTGGCAGGATATACGGCAACGCTGCCCACAGATTGGCGCTTGTCAAGACATCTTCTGGGCGGTACGTTACCACAATGACCTTGATCTCCCCGGTCGGGATAATATCCGGGTCCGTACAATCACTTGTTAGGCGCACAATTTGCATGCCTGTCACAGTAGGCCGTGCGGCGTTTAAAATTCGATGTAGGAGGTAATCTATGAAAGCGCGCATTGTAATAAGCTTAGCGCTGGGCTTCGTGCTGGGATCGGCCGGCGTGGCGTGGGCGCAGGACTTCGGGGAAGCGCGGGATCGATTCATTCGGTCCTCGGCAGCGGCCGAGGCGGCACTCGAGCGGGTGCACCGCGGGGTTGCTCCTGAAGGTCGGCCTGCCATTGAGCGGGCGCTTGGTGAGGCGAGAATGGCCCGGGAACGCACGCTCGACGAGCTGCGGCGGGCGGAGGACTTGACCGGAGCCGGGTCCGAGGGACGCGCACGGGCGCGCGAAGCCGTGGACCGAGGGACTTTAGTTCACCTGCGAGTACTCAAGGAAGTATTCGATAAGGTTCCTCCGCAGGCGAAAGCTGCGATCCAGCACGCGCTCGAAGTCTCCCGAACCGGACGCGAGGCTGCGCTCGGCGCACTCGGGGACAGGGGGGCACGCCCCGGTCCTCCAGCAGGCATCAGAAGCGGTCCACCGAGCGGGGTGTCCCCCGGTCCTCCTGCGAACATTGGCGGCCCGCCAAGCGGGATTCCAGGAGAACCGCCGAGGGGCCGACCCGGCCGCTGAGATTTCAAGTACAGCCCGTTGAACCTTTTAGGCAACCGGCATTTGAAATCTGCCTCGCAGCTGCCGGGTACCGCCAACGTCCGGCGCGGAGGGACGGCCATAAGAGCCTTTTATAGTTCCTGGTTTGGCCGTTAAGTGTCAGTGTTGGAGCAGTGTCGGGACCACCGCCACGCCTAACCACGGCATGCAGCCGACGCGTTAACGCGCGGCTGATGCCGGACGTTAGCGGCAACACAATTGATGAAAAGGAGGTAATACGATGCAAAACGAATATACTGCTGTTGTAAAACAGGAAGATGACTATTGGGTCGGCTGGATTGAGGAAGTCCCCGGCGTAAATTGCCAGGAAAAAACTTATGAGGAATTGAAGGAAACCTTAGAGGTTACCCTGAGAGAAGCGCTGGAATTCAATCGGCAGGATGCACTGTCTGCCGCAGGCAGTGGTTATAAGGAAGAAAAAAATCGCCATATGAAGCGAAATGAATTTCTCAAGTATCTGCGAAGCCAAGGATGCGATCTTTTGAGAGAAGGTGGGAAACATTCATGGTGGCACAACCCTGCCTTGAACAAGCGGTCGGCAATCCCGCGCCATTCGTAAATCAAGGACATCTTGGTAAAGAAGATATGCAAAGATCTTGGTGTCGATCCAATCAAATAGCCGCTAACGAATAAGGATAGATCGTGAGAGCGAAGCGAGCCACGATCTTATCCTGTAGTTGGACGAGCCCGGTTACTGGAGCGAGGCTACATACAAGCAAATATCTCTTTTTGAATGGGTACCTTTGAAAGATCGGTTTTGCCGAGGACTTCTGTTTGGGCGAGCGGAAGCCTTGGCCCGTGGAAGGCCAGAAAATGCATTTGATTTCAAATCATGAAACGACGGTCCTCCTGTAAATGAATGAGGCCCGGGTTTTCGCCATTTACGAGTGTTACCCCGATGCCCACGCAGGGCGCGTGAATGCGGTGATCGCCATTGGCGTATGGCACTTGGGGCAAAGAAAGGCCGGGCGGGGCCGGAACTCGTGTGCTTGAATGAGGACATGCAGTACCATCTGGACGAGGGACAAAAGCTTCTTGGCGTTGCCATGCAAAAAGCCATAATCCCTGACACGCCGGAAGCCCTTGGGTAAGACGTGCTGCAAAACGAGCCAGAGGAAGTCTTCGCCCTTGAGAGTGCGATAGCATGTTTTGCCGGCACGGCTTTCTACGTACTTGAAAGTGATGTTGCCGTGGTGGTTGGCGATGATATTGGTTTCCGGAAGCACCCCTCGGGACAGGTACCGAGACAAGTATTTCAAAGCGGGCAGGCCTTTGCCGACATGGGTGCAATGGACCACCCATTTTTCAGACGCGGATTGGGGGATGTCGAGCTCTTTTTTGATCAAGGCCTCGAGAAGCCGTGCGCGAAACACCTTGGCCAATGCTAAAGCGTTGAAGAGGTACTTTGCCCTTTTCTTTTTCCATTGTTTTCTGGCCTTATCCACCCCTCCTCCTGGCACGACCACATGAATATGGGGGTGGTAATCGAGGCGCCGGTTGTGAGTATGTAGGATTGCCGTCATGCCAATGTGCGCGCCGAGGTTTCTCGGATTGAGGCCGAAGTCTTTCAACGTACTTGAAACACAGGCAAACATGAGGTCGTAAACAAGAGATTGATGATCCCAGGCCAGGAACCTGAGCTCATAGGGGAGTGTAAAGGTCACCAAAAAGTACTCGACGGGTAGAAGCTTTGGCCGGGTGGTTCCGGGCCGTTGCCGGCCCGGAACCACCCGGCCGCCTGTTAAACTGCGCGTTCGCTTTCTAATCCGGCGCCATTTTAAATCTTGATTCTTTCAGTAACCGCCATATATTCCTACCAGTAAGATTTAACAGGTTTATGGAGGTCAAAATGGCTAATGTATCAACAACAAAAATGTCCTCGAAGGGGCAGGTCGTTATTCCTGAAAATATTAGAAGACAACTGAACTTAAAGGTCGGAGCTCAATTTGTCGTTGTTGGTGAAAAGGACGTTGTCATTCTGAAAAGCATATCGCCACCATTGCTTGACGAATTTGGTGATCTTATAGCTGAAGCCAGAAAAAATGGGAAACAAGCTGGAATTAGAAAAGGTGATATCAGCGATGCCATTTTAAAAGTCCGAGAAAGAAAGAAATGAGAATCATCCTTGATACGAATGTTTTCATATCAGGGATTTTCTTTAGCGGACCGCCGTCGCAAATCCTCAAAGCGTGGGAGAAACAAAGCGTTTAAATTGTACTTTGCCAGCAAATTCTTGATGAATACCAACGAGTAGCCGATGAGCTTTCCGCTGAATATCCGTTGGTTGACATAACGCCGATTGTTGAATTGCTCACTATTTTTGGTCAATTCATTGATACAAAAGGTGTTGACATATCCATATGTGAAGATCCTGATGATGATAAATTCATCGAATATGCTATCGCCGGAAAATGCGACGCCATTGTATCAGGTGATACACATTTATTAAAATTGGCGGAGTATAAAGGCATCAAGATTGTGAAGCCACGTTATTTTATAGAAAAATACTTGTAGAATCAAAAGCGAACAACCAAATGTACCGGATGCAAAAGGCCGGGGCTTCTTTCACAGCCAGTGGTTTTCCATCGATGGAGGCTTTTGCATACTTTTGTGGAAGCCTTTTGCACTCGGTGATTTGGAGCGTTAGACCGCCAATGATCGGTCCGACCGGTACGACCGAGGATCCACGATGCGAAGGGCTGGTGCATTCCTCGCTGCTGCTGTAGGCATCCTCGCCATGGCGCTTCTCGTCACGGGCGGTCAGTCGATCCTCGCGACCGGCATAGTGGCCGTCGTCGCCGGCCTGGCGTTCGCGGCATGGCCGGAAGCGGGGATGAGCGTCGTCGGATTCGTCGTCTGCATTCCAATTGTCATTCTCCAGCTGGTAGTCGGGATACCATCTGGGGCCTTTCGGAACCACCAAGGGCTCGGCCAAGCGGGGAACCCCTACACCTATCACGGACAGGCCAAGGCGGTGTTTGTGTACCCTTTGACCCGCGACTTCCGGGAACGGCTCCATGGATGATCGTCCTGACCATATCCGTGTCCCCGAAGAAGACTGGGAACGTACCCCTCTTCCGGTCCGCGAGGCCTTTGAGCGGCTCGTCCAGGAAAACCAGCAACTCCGCAAAGCCATCGAGGACCTCACTGCCCGCGTCAACCGAAACCCCTCAAACTCCGATCAGAGGTGATTATGAAAGAACTCCGCCTGTACATGTTGGGGTGGCAGGCGTACTTCAACATCACCCAGGTGCGCTACATTCTGAAAGAACTTGATTCCTGGGTAAAACGGCGGCTTCGGTGCTACCTCTGGAAGCAATGGGGGCGTCGAGGATACAGGGAGTTGAGGTATCTTGGGGTGAGCAGAGATCTTGCCTGGAATACCGCAAAATCGGCTCATGGTCCTTGGAGGTTGAGCCGAAGCCCGGGTTTGGCATTTGCGCTCCCTGCGAAGTATTTTGCAGAAATCGGATTGCCGAGACTGTTTGTCGAATCGACTTAATCGACCGAACCGCCGTGGTACGTCATCCGTATGCCCGGTGGTGTGGGAGGAGGGGAGCCGCGAGGCTCCTCCCTATCCCGATTGTGTGCAATGAAAATGCGTTTCATCCTATTGACATTGGTATCATTATTGATATTATATTGATATGAGAAAAATCGATGACCTGCTTGAAAAGATACGACGGAACCCCAAGGATGTTCGTTATTCTGACTTATGCAAGATTTGCGATCATTTTTTTGGTGAGCCCCGTCAGAAAAAAAGCAGCCATCGAATTTACAAAACTCCCTGGGAGGGTGATCCACGAG
>CAZYJR010000025.1:0-60456 GCA_964647905.1 uncultured Desulfobacterales bacterium
CCGCTTTGAGAAGCCTTGCAGCCGGCATCTGAGCCGGAATTCCGCCGCGTAGTCGTGCTGTAATGGTCCGCTCGGCCTCCGCGAGGCTCATTCATCTCAGAATCGCTCAGTTTGGGTTGTAGCTGATTTCTGGGAGCCATGTGAGAGGTAGAGCACAAGCTGGAGGAGATGTCAAGTTAAGGATGGCCAACGTCGTCAGTAATTTCAACATGTTATGTGGCCATTTCTTATAGGGCTGGGGGTCTTTTGCGCAGCACATGTATCCCCCCCCTCCCTCTGCCCGCGTCTGTGCTCTCAGGTCCCTCTCTGGGCCGACGAAGAGCCTTCCAGCGACAATCTGCAAATGGGGCGTGAAATCAGGCTGTTGCAGTTTTTTAAAAAATGCAATTTTTCTCGATCCTTATATCGGAGTTTTAGATTGACACAGAATTCCTTTCTGGTATCCTAGTCTAAACATTAGTGGCGTTAAACTCAAATTCATCCTGAATTGAGCGTGTTGCTATCTGTCGCACTCGTGCTAGTTGGATAAACCAGGTACTTTGCTGCTGGTACCCTAGAATACGAGCGGTCGCTTAATCTTACCGGCCTTGGCCTTGTCAGAGAAGATTATGGCCGAATTGCACAACAAGAATATCAAGCATGATAGTACAAAGCTAAGTGCACACCGCCCCATTGGATCTTCCTTTGCTTCTGGACTGTGGGACGGGGATTTAGTCCACGCCGACGCCTGGATCCATGTGGTATTCGGCCCAGAGCCTGGCAAAGTCCAGCACCTCCCAGACGGCCCGGGAGACCTTGAGCCTCAGCATGCCGCCTCGGCAAACGAGCTTCGCTACTATGTCAATGACCTTCCGTCTCAAGGTGTTAGGGTAAAACGTGATCGGAACAACTTCAGCGCAGACGATTTTCTTGAACGTCTCATACAGAAAGAACGCAATGCACATGAGGTAGTAGAAGGACGCATTGGGACGAAGCCACTCAAAAGGAAGCCGCTGATCGACAAACTCCTTGAAGACAAGGAAGGCCAACTCGCTCCGGCCACAACGATGATAGCAGCCGTAGATCTCCTCGGGCGTGAGCATCGCGTTGCAAACGTCTCTGCGGAGTTGCTCATCGATCCCGCTGCCCATGCCGAGGTTGGGGTAAAGTACATCACAGGGTCGGGCGAAGGAGAGCAGCGGTTGATCGTCTTCTATTTCTTCGCTTCCAACATAGCTGCCCCATTCTTCCTGTGTGGTTTTTCGAACCTAATTGCCAATATCCGAGCAAAGCTTCCCGCCGCAGGCGTAGTCGACGTCTCAGCCTTCCATTGCCTCGAAAGGCTTCTGGTCCATGTAGTCGCTGTCGAGGGGCAAAACGATGGGAACATCGTCCCTATAGCGGCTTCGAATCCAGTACGCCACATATCGAATTATCCGCTGGGTCCTATGGCCCTGGTTGCTGTGCTCGTCCCCGGAACGGAAAACCGAATCGCTGATAATCCCCTCCGAGGTCATCTGAAGCGGCCTAAACCCTTTGTCCTTCTTGTAGGTGGGCATCACGCCCCCGCGCCCGTCGGCTTCATTGTAGTCCATGCACATGATGACATCGATATCGAGAAGGCTGATCTCCGGTGGGCTTATCTGGAACCGCTACACAAAGAGTTCGAGCAGGATACCGCGACAGACTCAGACCAGTGGCCAGGAGAAGGACTGAAAGAAGTGCTTGACCCCGTGGGAAGAGACCATATGGCGGGGACCTGTGTCGATGGCTGCAGCATCACCCCGATCCTTTTGCAGGGTGTCGAAATAGGTCAAGTGCCGTCCGGTGCTTTCCAGGTGGAGGCAAGAGATTTGCTTGAGAAGACCCTCGGCGGGAACCCCTTTCCAGTTTTTGCGAAGCCCGCCGTAACGGGACAGGAAGAGCACCGGAATCACTTTAATTTCATCAGTATACCGCACGAAAAAGGTCATGCCTCTACGTGCGGCAATACGTTCATCGGCCTGTTCGACCTTGGAGATTTTGCGCTTGCTTTCGCTCCGGCGGGCAGTAGCTTTGCTGATCGTATCCCTTATCTCTCAGGTGAAAGCCTATGATATAGAATAGTTTCAAAGTACATTTACCATATCATAAACTTACCTGATTGTCAAGGATTTTGGCTATTTATGGGTCATCCAATCTAGGTTCATGAAAGGCTATCAATCATTGTCTGTATCCAAGAACACGGACAAGAGCCACCAAGCATACGAAGCGATAAAAAACTTGATCCTATCCGGCGAGATCAAGGGTGGCTCGCTGATTTCAGAGAATGTGCTTTGTCGTATTTTGAACATGAGTCGAACGCCCATCCGAAACGCCTTGAAAGCGCTTGAAGCCCGAGGATTTGTGTCGATTGCCCCTAAACAGGGTATAGTTGTTCAGCAAGTATCCAGTAAACAACACACAGAGGTTTACGAACTGCGCATGGTATTAGAAGAGTATGTCCTACGCGAACTGTTACCGGCCATTTCGAATCAGGATATCCAAATCCTTGAAAAATACCTCGATGAGCAGAAAAAGTTGTTGGCTCAAAAGGATGTAAAGAACTTTTTAGAATCTGACCTCAATATGCATATGTTTTTCTTTGAACGTTATGGAAATGATACTATTAGTGAGGTAATGCGCAGTCTCAGAGAGAAGGTTTATTTGAGTGCTCTTACTGCCTTGGGCAAATTCCGGCGAATGGAGTCTACTCTGAAAGAGCACCAATTGCTGGTCGACGCTATCTCGAAAAGAGATGAAGAAAACGCCATACAACAACTCAAAAACCACCTTAAAAAAGGCTGTTCGCTTCTTCCTGTAAATATTACAGGTAGCGATAGGGAGAATAGAAAGCAGGCAATTCTCTGATTCTGACACGTTTTATAAAGAATATTAATTAAAAAGTAGGAGTTAAATAGATGAAAAAATATCTTGTGGCCGCCATTCAAATTGATTCCCAAAATGATAAAGCATTAAATGTGTCCAAAATAGAGCATTATATTGACCAAGCCGCAGCACGCGGGGCCACGCTAATTGGCATGCCTGAAATGGTCAACTATATCGGTGACGAGGAAGGTGAACGCGAAAAGGCTGAGCCCATCCCCGGGGAAACCATTGATCGATGGGCCAAAAAGGCGAAAGAGCATGCTATTTGGCTGCATTGTGGAAGCATCCTCGAGCGTATCGAAGGCAGTAACAAGGTGTACAATACCAGTGTCCTTCTTTCGCCGCAGGGAGAGATCGCCGGCCAGTACCGCAAAATACACCTGTTCGACGTGAATGTTACGGACGGCCCGTCCTTTATGGAATCAAATACCAAGAGACCCGGGTCTGAAATAGTGGTCGTGTCAACGCCTTTGGGCAATATTGGCCTCTCCATATGCTATGATATGAGGTTTCCGGAGTTGTACCGGATCTTGATGCTTCGCAAGGCCCAGGTCGCGTTTGTTCCCGCTGCCTATACTCTCATGACCGGCAAGGACCACTGGGAACCGATCCTGAGGGCTCGTGCCGCCGAAAACCAAATGTATATTGTTGCCCCCGCCCAAATAGGCGTCAAGCCCGCCTTCCAGACTTACGGTCGAAGCCTTATCGTCGACCCCTGGGGGACCGTTATCGCCAAAATGCACGACCGTGAAGGATTCATTATGTCGGAGATCGACCCGGAATATCTGGAATCCGTGCGCAAACAGGTTCCTTGTCTGAGCAACAGAAGGCCAGACCTTTACGATTGGACCAGCTAAAAAAATGCGAGGCTCAGGACATTGTATCCCTCCAAGTTGTGAGCCAGCTCTTTCAGAGAGGCAGAGCTCGGGTCCGCTTTATAAGGAGTCATCATCCACACATAACACAGTAAAGAAAGGAGAGGTAAGACTATGTGCACCCGCAATTTGTTTATTTTTTGGGGATGGTTGCTTCTGTCCGCGGCACTAATTTTCACACCGGCCGCTACAGGGCAAGCTCAAGCAAAGACCGTCACTTGGAAAATGGCTACCAAAATGCCCCCTACCAGTTCGGAAGGGAAGGCCTTTCAGCGAATGGCCGATCTCGTAAAAGAAAAGAGTGATGGAGCTATGGTCATTCAAGTGTTCCCTGCGGAACAGTTGGGGAAAACAGAAGCCATTTTGGAGCAACTACAAGCTGGAGTTATCCAAATTTACCCTGAAGGGACATCCTATCTGCAAAAATTTGTAGAGGATTTGAAATTCACCAACGCCCCATTTATTTTTGACGATCGCGAGCATTGGGTCCGGTTCATGGATTCGGAACTCGTGCAAAGCAAATTCCAAGAAGTGGCGGAAAAGCACAATGTGCTGGTCCTGGGCAAAAGCACGGATTTCGTCCGCGGTCCGTACCGCGTTATGGTCAGTAGAAGAGAGGTAAAAGGCCTGGATGACATCCGAGGGCTCAAATTGCGACTCCATCCAGATGATATTGCTATCGCTGCGTGGAAGCATTTGGGGGCCAGTGTGATTGTCCTTCCCTGGACGGATATCTACGAGTCTCTGGGGCGGGGAATTATCGATGCTTGCAATTCCCCCATGGCGCTGGTGGAAAGCATGAAATTTTATGAGCAGGCTAAGCACGTTATTCGCCACAACGAGTTTCCCCAAGGAATGGCTTTCATGACCAATTATGAACAGTTCAAACAACTGTCTCCTGAACATCGAGAAATACTTCTGAAGTCCCATAAAGAGGCTTGCGATTACAGCGTAGAAATTATGAATCAGGTAGCTGAAGAATCCATCGAGCAAATAGAAAATGCGGGCGCCAAATACTACGACATTGACACTCAACCTTTTGTCAAAAAGATGTTGAATATGTATAAACAGTGGGAAAAGGAAGGAAAATTACCTTCTGATTTGCTGAGAACAATTCAAGAAACAAAATAGTTTAATTGAACCGGAATGGGGGGGGACCCCCATTCTTTCGGAGGTTTTTATTGCATCACTTTCTTAGCAAATTTGAAAAACTTTCCATTTATTTTACCGTTTTTTGCATGATTGTGATGATTAGCATCAATATGCTTCAAATATTTGCACGATATGTTTTAAATTATCCTATACCATGGGTATATCCAACAACAATGCTACTTTTTGTGTGGATTACATTTATCGGAGCATTTATTGTTTATCATCAAAAGAAGGATATTGTAGTAGTTTTTTTTATTAACAAAATGCCCCTGAGAAGTCAATATTGGATTCAATTAATCACTGATATGCTAATTATAGCATTACTTATTGTAATTATTATTCAGGCACCTGCTCTTATTAAACAGCAAGCTTCCACTATGCAGATAATTCCTCTCCCTAGATATATCCAGACTATTCCTTTATTAGTAGGATTAACATTTATTTGCTTGGAAAATATAGTCGATATTGTGGAGAAAACTCGATCTCTGAGGCAACCTATAACAGAAAAAGAATGAAGCCATGACCGCATTAACTCTATTTTGTCTTTTCATGATATTTATCGCTCTGGGGGTGCCCATTTCTATGAGCATGGGCCTGGCCACTGTGCTGACCCTGATTGTTAGTGGCAACTCAAGTTTCTTTTTCGTTGTGCCTCAGCAGATGGTGGAAGGCGTGAACAGTGCGCCGCTCTTGGCGATCCCCTTTTTCATTCTGGCCGGGAATCTCATGAATGCCTCAGGGCTGACAGACAAGATTTTCGATTTTGCATCCAACCTATTGGGGCATATCCGGGGGGGGCTGGCCCAGGTCAACGTCTTAGCCAGCATGGTATTCGCAGGGGTTTCCGGAGCGGCCGTAGCTGATTGCGCCGGACTGGGGCTCGTGGAAGTTAAAGCCATGACTGAACGCGGCTACGCCCGGGGATTTTCTGCAGCCATCACCGCTGCATCTTCGGCTGTGGGGCCGGTGATTCCGCCGTCTATCCCACTCGTTATTTATGCCTATATAGCAGAAGTTTCTGTGGGTCGTATGTTCTTGGCCGGCGTCATACCAGGTGTAGTCATTGCCGCTTCTTTGATATTGACCAATTATATACTTTCTTATCGCCATGAATTCCCTCGCATGCCTAGGGCAACTTTGCGGCAAATCGCTCGCAGTGCTGTCAATGGAGTGGTAGCCTTGGTCGCGCCTGTTATTATTGTGGGTGCAATTTTAACCGGAGTAGTCACGGCCACTGAAGCCGGTGTCTTGGCTTGTGCTTATGCTTTTCTGATTGGTATAATTTACCGTGGATTTACATTTCAAAGTTTGTGGACTGCTTTGTATGAAACTGTAACTATTACTACCATCATAATGTTTATTATTGCTTTTGCTACAGCCATGGGGTGGCTTTTTGCGTATGAGCAGATTCCTCAAAAAATTGCTGAATCGATGCTTGCCTTAACGCAAAACAAATATGTTTTTCTTTTCCTTTTGATGTTCTTTTTGTTGCTTATCGGTTGCGTAATAGAGGGGATTCCAGCTTTGCTCATTACTTTACCCCTTCTTTTACCAATTGCAGACTATTTCGGAATAGATAGGACCCATTTTGGCCTTATTGTAGTTTATGGTATCCTTATTGGAATTGTAACACCGCCTATGGGTATCTCTCTTTATATTATGGTCGGCGTAGCGGATATTAAATTTGAAGATATTGTCGTTGCTATATTGCCTTACCTCATCCCACTAATTGCTATGTTGGTTCTGATCACTTATGTACCGCAAATAACCTTGGCTCTTCCGAATTGGCTCATGGGAGCACAATGAAAGAATATTTTACTAATAATTATTATAGTTATATAGTTCAAATTCTATAGTTTGATATTTTGTCTTTTCATATTTATGTAAATTCATTCTAATAAACTGTTGGGGAGAATTGCTATGTTCATTATTAAAGATCGCGCTCCACAGCCAGACCCGTCTTTGATCGAGCTGCTCAGGGACGTGGAAACAGCCACAGTAGGTCATTTTTATCACCATGGCTTTATGGATCAAACCATTCGGCCGGTATTTAACAACAGTCAAATAGTTGGGCCAGCCGTGACGGTAAAGACCGCTGGAGCAGATTCGACAGTAGTCCATAAGGTTATGGAGATGATCGAACCTGGCGATGTCGTAGTGGTGGATCGGTGTGGCGATCAGGTTCATGCTTGCTGGGGAGGAGTCGTGACCTTGGCTGCTCGTATGAAACAAGCAGCGGGCGGAATAGTTGACGGACCCGCTACAGATACCAATGAAATAGTTGAAAGTGGTTTTCCTTTCTATTGTCGTGGAACCACTGCACTCACCACCAAGCTGCTGGGTTTTGGTGGCGAAATAAATACTGTTATTCAATGTGGCCGCGTTACGGTACATCCGGGTGACTTGATTGTGGCAGATGGTAATGGAATTTTGGTGCTTCGTCCCGATGAGGCCCCCTCTGTGGCTCAAAGGGCCCTGGCCATGCAAGAAGAGGAGAAAAAGCTGATAGAGCGGCTAAAGGCGGGAGAGGATCTCCCCGCGATCACAAGAGCTGGCGCTATCATCACCGAAAAATCGTCGGATTGAAAGCGTGAGCGGAGGAATCAGTGGGAGCATTACGGGTTTCTGCGAAGTTGCTTTGCACTGGTCCGGGTTGCGTATGAGGCGAACACGGTGTCAAGTGTCGCATTGTAAATGGAGCAGCGTACTTTAAGCATGTTGTTGCAGTTTGGAGCCAGCCATTAGGCTCTGCTTCGCTTTAGTCTTGTATTGCATATCAATTTGTTGGCCGATTCAATATTTTCACTGTCGATGGGGTAGCCTCCGACGTTATCGCCCCTGTAAGGAACTCGTTTGGTCGGGTGGCCCGGAGGTGCGATTCCTCCCGGCCACCCGACCTATTTATTTATGACCTCTTAGCCGCCGGCATCCCCCTTTTTCAATCTCTCCAGGTACTCCTCCCATTCCACCGGCAGGAGATAGCGCTTGCGTGTGTTGCACTCCTTGCAAGCAGGCACGGTGTTTCCCCGTGTGCTCCGCCCCCCTCTGGCCAGCGGGACTATGTGGTCCATGGTGAGATTGGCCCTACCCACCAGGCGGCCGCAGTAGTGGCAGACCCCCGGCTGGACCTGCCGGTCCCACCAAGCGGTCCGCCGCAACCGGCGCGCCTTTTCCTTCTCCCTGGCCGCGTGCTCCTCACCGCCGGTCTCGAAGAATGCCGTCATATACTCCCTTTACCTCTATTTTCCCTCTCCGAGGAGGGTAACACCCGGAGCGGAGAATCCAAGGGAAAAGGTGGGGCCGAAAGCTCGGTGAGCGCGAGCGTTGACGCATCAGGACCGGCATGATAAAGGTTTTGACATGGTGATGCGGGATGCCTATGATTATATGGCAGAGGCCATTGCAGAGGCGGAGCTGGCCGCCACGGAAGGCGAGGTGCCTATCGGGGCGGTTGTGGTGGATCCGGAAGGCCGGATAATCGGGCGTGGACGAAACAAGCCGATATCGTTTTCCGATCCTACGGCTCACGCTGAGATACTTGCTATCAGAGAAGCGGCGGCCTTCCTTGGGAACTACCGATTGAGCGGCGCTGCCTTGGTGGTGACGCTGGAGCCCTGCCCCATGTGCATGGGAGCAGCGCTGAACGCCAGAATCGAGCGGCTGGTCTTCGGGGCCTTCGACCCCAAGTGGGGGGCGGCGGGCTCGCTCTACAACCTGGCCCAGGACTCAAGGCTGAATCACCGGATCCAAGTGGTCTCCGGTGTCTGCAAGGACGCCTGCAGCGCGATGATCAAGGGCTTCTTCCGCGACAGGCGTCGAAGTGGTGTCAATGAGCGGAGAGGTACCGAAGTGGTCGTAACGGGGTCGACTCGAAATCGACTTGTCCCGTTAGCAGCGGGGCACGTGGGTTCGAATCCCACCCTCTCCGCCAATAATATGAAATAGTCAGCCTGTCTTTTTGTGTCGGGCGATATGCAAATCCGTTGAAATCCTGTGCCTTGTCCATTGCACCTTTGAGGGGTTTCGTCTGGAACTCCGTCGGGGCGGCCAGGCAGTACTGCGGGACCATCGGCAAAGAGGAAAACTGCCAGGTAGGGGTCTTTGAGGGGGAAGCAAAGTATCAATAATTCCAGTCTACGTGTATTTCCCGGCATTCATTGTCCCAGAAGGGATAGCATACTAGCTCAAGGGAGCTCCTTCCGGTACCATCAGGGTTCTTGAAAAAGTAAATGAGTTCAGCATTGGTATAGGTTTTATCGAATGGACCTAGACGTATGAGGATTTCATCCTTCTCCATTTCAAAAAGATAGGCGTTTGGCTCATTGACCCCTTTTTGGGTCAACGTATGAAGCCCCGATCGAGATTCGAGACTTGTTTTTATTATGCGCTCGCTCTTCTTATCACAGTAGAACTTAAGACCTATACTGGGGTAAGCAGCTACAAAAAAGGAGTATTTCGTGTCGCTCCTAGACTCCGGTTCTCCGTAAAGTGCCTTAATGTCGTCAAAGGTATCCCCGTACCGGAGACCCATGAAGGTGGAAAAGGTTTGGAGGGCAGCCAGGTTTTTTTGACCCGGCTTTCTCGGGGCAGGAGCTGAAGGTTCCCTGGTCCGGCTATCAGAACGGGGAATATTGGGAGCCGACGACTGATTTTTTGACTGAAAACCAAACGGTTCTTCCCGACCAAGGTCTTGCCTTATCTTTTCCTGAATCTGCCTCGCCTTCTCCCTATGTGAAGAAAATTGGGGGATCAATATAAAAGCACCTATTGAAACGATCACTACGGCTGGCACGATATAAGTGCCTTTACGGTTTTTGGTTCCAAGCGGGGCATCCTGAGCAGGCAGGGTTACAGACTCCGATTCACCGACAGGGGCATCTGATATCTGCTTCTGGGATTCTTTCAGGGCCTTCGAAAAACGCGTCTCCCTTTTTTCGGCATCTTTACCGAGCAGGGTCAGCGTCCCGGCCATATCCACAAAGGTGGCTTGCATCACCCCTTTGTCGTTCAGTTCGCGGCTCAAGATTTCGATAATGTTCCGCCATTGATGCGTCTTGGTCCGTAGATCGCCGCCGATGACCATGGCCCCGCCGTCCCTTGTCCGGCTCAAGCCGCCCACGGCATCGGAAAGCCCCCCGCCTCCCTGGAAGCAATAGGCGGCAAACGCCCGGCACTGGTCCCAGCTGTCAAAAATAATCATCGCGCGATACAGGCCGTAGGTGTTGAGCAGTTCCCAAACCACGAGGGTAGAATCTTCACCTTTCCGTTCCCCAGCCAGAAGGCGATCCCGTTCATCAAAAACAAATTGATGGATATCATCAATGCCCCTAAGTCTCTCGTTCAGATGGGTTTCCGAACTTTCCTTCTGATTGGCTGCCGCTTGCATCAACTTGAGCTGGGGCGGTAAATTGCCGTGCAATTCCTCCCACGCCGCAGCGGCCGCCAGAATAACAGTTTTCTCATCGGCCGGGCCGACATCCGGGGGGGCAGTCTTGGTAACAGCAAGTTGGCGGGCCGTCTCACGGTCAAAGGTAAAATGAACAGCGCAGGCCTCACATAAGAGCCAACTGCTGCGCTGTGAGGCCATCTGCTTCGCTATGCTCAACAGGGATTTACCCTCGGAGTCGAGGTTGGGAATAGCACTCATAGATGAGCCCAGGACCAAGCGCCAATAGCTACGATTAGTGGCTACCTGCCCTGTACTGAGTGCATAGCCGTCTCGCCACTCCGTCTCTTTTCCGCAGACATCGCAAACGGGCATAGGATCTCCTTTCATGGATAGTCTCAACCTAGCTTTGCGCCCTGGCAAACAGAACTTGCAGGACGGGCTTCTCGGCCTTCTATATCCGCTGGTCCCGTTTTTTAGGAAGATCAAGTCCCATTACGGAGATCCTCTCTCACTGGTCAACCATATGGGCAGGGGAATTCTTTCCGCGGTGAACTCGGTCTTTCCGGGTATCCTTGATCTTCTCCGTCACTTTCATTTCTTGAGAGATATAGCCAGTTTCCGTCCATAAATGGCCCTTTCTCCCAATCTCGGCGTCGATCTGCGGGGTTGGTCGTGCGGCGTACTCCAGTACGCCTCCTCCCAACCCCTTGATCTCCTTGACCTTGGAAGAAATTGCTCATTTCTGGCCTGGAAACTCGCTAGCGCCGAGAACTCATTTATGGATGGACACTAGCCAAAAACTGCTAGATAAAGAGTATTGTAACACCAGAAATTGGCTTCAAAAGCATAAGATGTGTGTTTCGCTTTGGGAAATGGCCAAACAGCTTGAGAAGACCGCCGGCAAAGACCATGAGGTGGAGGGCATTTCAGGGGACATAACCGGCGGTCAGGGGGATGCAATGTTCTGCAGTTCTTGAACCACCGGGGCGTTTTCATCCCAATGATCTACTTCTCTTATGCAACCTGCTCCCGGGATATAGTATTCATACCAGGAAGGTGAATCTTCAGCAGGGACATAGCTTTCAAGAACATAGACCTGATAGGGACCACCATAAGGGACCGTTACTGAATTAATGGCCCTGATTTTTATCAGCCGGTCACCAAAGGTCCAGGTCGTTCCCACGGGCCCGGCCTGCCACATGAGCACTTCTTCTGTTCCCGTCCAAATATAGATTTGATTGTCTGCAATTCGGGCATAAAGTTTTTCTACGAGGCCGGGTTCGTAATTGGAATGACGCATTTCCAGGTAACTCCGACCGTTCAAGTTCACTGTATCCATGATCTCTAGGCTAGTGGTCCAAGAAGTGCCCTCCCGATTCGTCCGGCGATACTCAAAAACCGTTCCGACTCCTGTTTCCAGGGGCCAGTGAGGTACACAGTTATGACACGGTCTCAAGCCTGCCACAAGCTGAAGGGCGTATATACTTTCCTGAATGCCCACTTGGCCATCGTTATTCACATCTATCTCCCATACCTTATAGCTCGCCGCTCCGGAGGGGGGTATACTCTCTGAAAGGACATGCATGGCCAAAATAGCGTCGGATAGGGTAACCGAATTATCACTGTTTAGGTCGGACATGATATTTTTTTTCTGTAGGCTCGTGTGAGCCGGGTTACAGTAGGCCATGGGCCAAGGGGCTGTTGCTAATCCACCTGAAGCGGTGTTGATGGCATACAACGACTGGGATGAACCAACATAAACGGTACCGTCGGAATCGATGGTGGTCGCAGAATAAACGTCAGTATCCGTTTCAAAATGCCATGCTTCCGTACCGTTCGGTTTTATGGCATAAAGAGCCCCATCAAGCGCAGTGTATAGATATCCATCCGAACCTAAAGCGGCGGCGCCGAAGATGTTAAGGTTTTCTCCGAAATGCCATTTTTCCGTTCCATCGGGGGAGATGGCGTAAATCTTATCCGACCCCACATAAATGACGCCGTCGGGGCCGATTACGGGTGAGGCTGAAATAAATTCGCCGGTCTGAAAACGCCACTTTTCCGTTCCGTCCGGATTGACCGCATAAAGGTTCCCATCGCCGGAGCCGATGTACATGGTTCCATCCGTGCCGATGGCTGGTGCGGACCTCACGAAGGCCTCATGGGTGCCACCTGCGTCGAATCGCCATTTCTCTGTGCCATCCAGCGATATAGCGTAGACGGTGCCGCTGTCAGAACCAGCGTATATCGTCCCATCCGGACCGACCGAAGGGGTGTTGATGAACCGGCTGCCGTGTAACCACAGATCCCACTTTATACGGCCTGATGGGCTAAAGGCAAAGAGATGATCCCCCCATGCCACATAGATCGTTCCGTCAGAGCCCAGTGCAGGCTCGGCTCCGGCATAAAATGAGGCATCCTCAAAACGCCATTTTTCCTTACCATCAGGGTCGAGGGCATAGAGCTTGTTGGAAGACGAAACGATATAGATGGTGCCGTCGGAACCCAGAGTGGGAGCACAGAGGCTATGATTCGACGGAAAACGCCACTTTTCCGTACCGTCAAGATTGATGGCATAAAGAGCATAGGACGAGGTGTCCCGTTCGTAGACGGAAGCATAGATGGTTCCGTCTACGGCCAATGCCGGAGCCTCAGAGCAGTCCATATTGTTTCCGAAACTCCACTCTTGCGAGTTTTCAGTTGCCATTGAAAGGCCATGAAACACAATGAGTAGAAAGAGTATTGCGGTTATCAAAATCAGGTTAGGATACTTTGACATTGCTTACCTTCCTCTCTTTCGGGGCGGTATTGGACGGGTTTGTCGCGGGGCTCGATCGGAGCTTAGTGTTTGAGTAGCAGGATACCGGAAGACGTCTTTGAGTGTCAACAAGAAACATATAACATAACCATATGTAGGGTCCTGGATAAATGTGATAGGAAGTTGCTTTCTAAATTATACGATTACACTGGTAAATAGTTATACGTCAAGAAGCACGGGCTACCAAGATGCTGGGCGAGAAATCTCTAGTTCACCAACTGCTTATAGAGGACGCCCTTGACTTATGAATCATCGGGATCGGGGAGGATCGTCGTGAAAACCGCGACCTCCTGGAGGAGATCCGTGGAGCGGACGGGGGGAAGCCATTCGAGAGGGATGAAGCGACCCTGAAAAGCAGGAAAGGCAAGCTCTCAACCCCTGATCAAGTGGCTCCAGATGCCCTCATGGTGTATCACGGGCTTCTCTTTGGAACCGGGGTTCGGGCAGACGTGGTCGCGCTCACCCAGGTGAGTTGCCTGGCGGGAAAAGGGACCGGGCTGGGGCGTCGCTTTTCACCCGCGGACCCGGCGGGGACTTGGAGGCGCTGTTGGACCGTCCCCGCCTCGGGTCTTCTCCGCCCGCAGCGGGATCACGGCCGTCAAAGCAACCGCGGCCACAGCCGCCGACATGCACGCGGCCAGTACGGCCGGCCGCACTCCCAGGTCCAGGAAAACCCCGAGCAGGACTGGGGCGACGGCGGTGGAGACCACCATCGCCGTCTGAGTCACGGCCCGGATGGCCCCCAGATGGAGCACGCCGTAGCGCTCGGCCCAGACCGCCCCTCCGGCCGTGGCCGCCAGTCCCTGGGTGACGCCCAGGAGCACCAGATAGAAGACCGCCACCCACGGCCCGTCCGCCAGAGCGAGCAGCCCGAGGCCCGCGGCCATGGGCAGCAGGCCCAGGGGCAGGGTCCGCCCGGCGCTCAGGCGGTCCACCACGGAGCCGGCCCCGAACAGGGTCACGAGGTGGCCGGCTGCATAGCCTGCGAACGCCTTGCCCACGAGCTCCACCGACCAGCCCTGCGCCTGGGCGATGGCCACTTGGTGGAAGAACAGGGCTGTGACCACAAACGGAGCGGCGAGTGTGGCCGGCAGAACCAGGTAGAACCCCGGATCTCGAAGGACCTGCGCCCGGGTTGCGCTGGGTCCGCAGCCTCTTTCGGCTCCCGCCCCGACGCGTGGAGGCGCCAGGGGCCGGCGGGACAGGAAGACGAGCAGCGGCCACGCCGCCGCCGCCAGGAAAAGCCCCCCTGCCAGCCAGGATCCTCGCCAGCCGAAACGTCCCATCACGACCACGACCGAGGCCGGCAGGGCGGCCTCGGCCAGGGGAAAGCCCATCTGAGCCAGGGCTACGGCTTTGCCCCGCTGGTCCGAGAAGAAGCGGGCCGCGGCGGTCATGCCCAAATGGGCCAGGAGGCCCTGGCCGCCGAAGCGAATGAGCACGAAGCCGAGCCCCAGGAACAGCCCGGACGGGGCCAGACCCACGGCCAGGCACCCCGCGGCCAGGACGGCGACGGCCAGGGTGGTGACCCCGGAGAGGGACCACCTGTCGGCCAGGGCGCCGAACCGGAGAAGCAGGGCCGCGCTGAACACGGTGGCCCCGCTGTAGAGGCTCCCGTAGGCGGCGTGGGAGAGGCCGAAGGCCTGTCTCATCTCACCTCCCATGACCGATACGAAAAACGTCTGCCCGAAGCCGGACACGGCCACCGCCGCAAAGGCGTAAAAGGCGAGCCTGGGCTGATGCCTGATGAATGCCGGAGTTTTGATCATGACGGAGCCGGGGTGAGCAAGTCTTATGGAAGCCTCCTCCACCTTCTATTATCATACGTTCGCCGAAACGATAACACAGACGAAAAGCCCGCACACCCATGCGCACACAGGAACCCGAGCGAGCTGGCACGGGACCTGGGCGTGGCCCTCAACACGGTCAAGGCCAGGCTCTCGGTGCTGGAGGCGACCTTTCAGGTCACGGTACTCCGTCCCTGCCGCTGTATTTCGCCCTGAAGGGATCTTTCTCTTTGACCTTGGATAAATCAACGCCGCCTCTGTGCAGGAGAAATAGGGCACGGGTCAGTTCGGCGGGGGTGGCCTTGTAATACCCGGTCTTGTTGATAATTGCTACCAGTTCGCCTCTGTTCACGGCAATCTCGCCTGCCGCTTGGACCGGTTGGCCGGAAAGAAAGATCGAATGGTGGAACTGGCTGGCAATGTGTGATTCAGAATACCAGTTGTTCCGGTGGGCTATGACGTAAATCGCCCAGCCTTTCCCTGCGAATCCCGTCTCTTTGCTGCCGGTGTTATACGGGGTGTACCGGAGTCAAACAGCCCCGTGTTTAGCGCTCGTTCTCATCTAGGATCATCACCGCGTGTAACACCACAGAATTTTAGGACTATTGAGTTATTTATATTCAATTCGAAAACCCTCGCCAGAGATACTGACGAGTAGGGTCTGGAAGGGAACCTTCATGTTTCGGAATCAGCCCAGGAATTCCCGGACCTCATCGATGTTCTGAACCCGCAGGGCGTGCCGCAGTAATTCCTTTAGCTGCCTGCGCGAATCCATGGCCATGATGCGATCCTCCAACTCCCGGGGAATCACACCGAAACGCTCCGCCAGTGCCTCCTGCACCATCTCCCGGGCGTCCTCCAGCATCCCCTTCCGGATGCCCGCCTCCATGCCCTGCTGCATGCCCTGCTGCATGCCCTGCTGCATGCCCTGCTGCATGCCGTGCTGCATGCCGTGCTGCAGACCCTCGTCGTAGCCTTCTTTCTTGATCATCTCGTAGGCAGCCGACTCCATCATGATATCCCTCCTTCGGCTCAAAAGCCTTTGGGGTAATTCCCTTGAAACCAATCCCGACAAAAGCGCCATGCCGGTGAGCAGATCCGCCTTCTCACCGCTATCCATCGCCGCCTCGGTAAGCCCTCGGTCAGCCTCGTCAAAAAGCTCCCGCCCCCCTTTCATCAAACTCACAAACGGGAAAAGACAAGGATTGCCCGCCTTCAAGACCTCCCTTGCATCCATGGCTGCAAGGGAAATCACCCGAAACTCATACCGGAGCCCTTCGTCTTCAAACTTCTCCACCACAGCGCCGCTGGGTGTCAGGAGCAAGATCGCAGGAAGCACCGATAAACCCGTCTTGAGCCGATACCGCACATCGTATTCCAGAAGCCTCAGGGGCAGGTCCTGCTCCCAACGGCTCTGTACCTCCAAGAGTACCACAAAGACCCGCCCCTCGGGAGTCCTGACCCTGATGGGAAAATCGCTCCGCCGCACCGCGGCCGTCTCCTGGGGCAGCTCCAGGATCTCTGATTCCTTCACATCCAACCCCAGGAAACACTCCAGCGCAGCCTGCCGGCAGTGGCTCAAAATCACCTTGACCGCTGCATCATAGCTTCCCATATCCCCCTCGACCTCATTATCACCGTCACCTGAAAATTAGCACAATACAAGAGGCAACGAAAAGAAAAAGGAGGCTCGCTTCGTCCAAGACTTCAAACCCGTTCAGATGCCTTGATGTTTGGTATACATACATAGGGAGCTTTTGAAGGGAATGGGTGCAGGGGAGGACCGGAGGCCTCCGGTATGACCACTATAAGAGGTTCCAGAGCTCCCAGAATCCCGGGTGGGGCTTTTGCAGCCGGATTCCGGGGATGCGGAGGCCCGCCACAGCCAGGCTCATGGCGATACGGTGATCGTTATGGGGGTCCACCCACCCCAACTGCCCCGGCAGAGAGATAGCATGGGTTCCATGGGAGCGGCGTTTAGGGACGTGAGATCCATGAGCAGGGCGTCTTCCCGGACCAAGGGCGCGATTTCGCTCGATCACCTTTATCGTGCGCTCCAGGGGAACCGAGATCACCACCACGTCGCAGGACCGGGCCGCATGTTCAGGCCTTGTCCGCGTCCGTCTCCCGGCCTTCAGGACGGGATGGCCTCTACGCGCCAGGACCCGGGCCAGCCAGGACCCCATGCGGCCCGTTCCTCCGATGATGGCCACACGCGCGTTTTCTCCCATCATGGCTCGTCCTCCCGCGGGTAGGACCCGGGGACCTTCACACGAGTTTTCAAGGGGAACGACTCCCGTGCTGCACGACCCAGCCGTTGTCTCTGAGACGCCGGAGGTTTTCCGGCCGGAGAACGGCTCCTCCTCCGGCGGAGATCTCCCGGCCGTCTCGAGCGGTCACAAGGCGTATCACCCGTGATTCCAGATCCCTGAAATACCGCCAGCCGTTCTCTCGAACGATGCGGTCCACCGTAGACCCCGCCTCGCGAACCACGCAGGCGTCGGTGTCGACAAAGGGACGCCCCAGCCTTGCGGCCAGCTCGAGGCCTGTTACGGTCTTTCCGCTGCAGCGGTATCCGATGAGCACGATGTTCATGAAACGCCAAAAAAAAGCCGCGGGCATCCGGGTGCCCACGGCCTTGGAGAAACGATATTGATTACTTAAAGCGCATTAGACCATGGGCGGACCTTTCTTCCACCAAAAATAAAACCGATAGCTCTGCCCGTGGTCATGCGCCATGAAGAAAATATCCCGTCTTCGCCGCTGCTCCTGCAACTGCGCGTTGCTCGTGGTTTCCGCATTTAAGCGAACCTCCTTCCTGTGTCAAGGGAAAAATGAAAGGCGGAACTCCGGCATTCGATTTTTTCCTTGACAGCCCGATGCAGGACCGTTTATGAGCCGGATCATGGACGCTAGAAATCCCATTGGAACCGAGAGCAGGCGGAACAACTGGTGGTGGCCCATCTCCACAGGGGAGGCGGCCTCACCGGTCTAGGGATCTCGAAGCAAACTGATTGATCAAACCGTGGTCGGCCTTCCCAGAGGCCCCACGGTTTTTTTGTGTCCATTCTTTCGAGGCCGTGAGGCGAAGACCCCACGGCCTCGACGTCTTTAGGGGGAAGAGTAATGGCCCTGAACCCGAAGCCGGAATCCTTCGCTTCGGACGTTTCCTGCCGATCCTCGGCGTCTGCCTGGGGCACCAGGCCGTTGCGGCGGTCTTTGGGGCCCGGGTGGTTCGTGCAGAGAGGATCCTGCACGGAAAGCCATCCCGGATTCAGTGCCGGACTATGCGCCACCATCTCTTCTCCTCCGCCCGGCGCGATATAGGGCGGATGAGCAGGGTGTTTTTGAGACAAACAAGAAAGGAGAAGAAAGCCATGATCAAGCAAGCCATTGTCAACGTTGTAAGAGGCCTGGACCTTCGGGAAGAGGAGATGGAAGCGGCCATGCACGACATCTTGTCCGGCACGGCCACGCCCGCGCAGATCGGGACGTTCATCGCAGCCTTGAGGATCAAGGGGGAGACCGTGGAGGAGATCACCGCGGCGGCCAGGGCGATTCAATCCCGGGCCGTGAGGATCGACGTGAAAAACGGCCTCGTGAACCTGGACCGGGACGAGATCAACGTGGAGGACGAGACCATTCTGGATACGTGCGGGACGGGAGGGGACGGGGCCAACACGTTCAACATCTCGACGGCCACGGCCTTCGTGGCCGCAGGCGGAGGGGTGCGTGTGGCCAAGCACGGAAACCGTGCGGTATCCAGCCGGTGCGGCAGCGCCGATGTCCTTTCGAACCTCGGCGTGCGCCTGGAGCTCAACCGGTCCAGCATGGAGCAGTGCATCCGGGAGATCGGCATCGGGTTCCTGTATGCGCCCCTGTATCACGGTGCCATGAGGCATGCGGCCGGACCGAGACAGGAGGTGGGGATTCGGACCATCTTCAACCTCCTGGGGCCGTTGAGCAACCCGGCCTCGGCCACCGCCCAGGTCCTGGGTGTGTACGATCCCCGCCTGACAGAGACCATGGCGAGTGTGCTGGGAAGGCTCGGCACGCGGGAGGCATTCGTGGTGTGCGGCGAGGAGACACTGGACGAGATCAGCATCTGCGGGCCGACTCGCGTGACCCATCTCAAGGAGGGGGCGATTGCGACGACCAGGGTGACGCCCGAGGACTTCGGGTTCGAGCGGGCCCCGGTTGAGAGCATTCGGGGTGGGGACGCCCGGGAAAACGCCCGGGTCATAAGGCGAGTACTGGGCGGGGAACAGGGGCCGATCCGGGACGTGGTCCTTCTGAACGCGGCCGCCGCCTTTGTTGCCGCGGGTGTGGAGCCTGACTTTCGAGCCGGGGTTGAGCGGGCCCGGGACTCCATCGACTCGGGCCGTGCCCTGGGCAAGCTCGAGGCCCTGATCGAGTTCACGCAGGACTGCTGGCCCTTTGTCCGCAAGGAGATGGCCGTGGCATAGAGACAGGGACAAGGATGTTTTCGGCCTTCTTCAACTCGTAATCTCCTTTCGAAGGGAATTGTTTTGCTGAGAATGGCGGCGAGTGATATTAAGGGGTGTACCATGAACCCGCCTGAAACGAATCGGTTTACAGAACCGTACCAGCGTTACTTATGAAAAGCTGCTCCGCTGGAACCGCATGAACCCTGGGGTGGGGTTTGGAGCCGCCCGGACTATTGGGACAACGACCGGGTTAAGGGGCCCGGTATCTAAGAGGGAGACGTATGAAGGAACGAGACTTGCCTGTCGATGGTCGGACCCGAGATGATGCGCCTGCGGGATCGGCTCCCGATACCAGGATCTATGAAGAGATCATGGAGAGCCTGGAATCCAAGCACCAAACGGCCCGGGACAATCTGAAGTGGCTCTTTGCCAATATGCACCCCTACTTCTTCATCACCATGAAGGAGGACACGGAAGCGGTCGCCCACCTCGCTGGAAGGCTTGACCATATCTCCAAAGAGAGAAAGATAACCCTCACGGATCAGGACAAGAAGATGATCCTGGCCCGCCTGGACATCCCGGGATCTCTGTATGACACGCTGAAGACCCTCCGGGAGCGGGAGGTCTCATACGCCGAGATGAGCCACTCCTACAGCCCGATCCCCGGGGTGGACCGCCCCTTGGAAATTCAAAGGTTTGAGTTCGATCGGAAAGATCGGGAGGACATCTCCGGGGCCGGGGATGTCCGTATACCCGAGGAGATCAGAGACAGCGTGTCAGCGATGATGAAAGATCTCTACCCGGGATTCGAGTTGGAAGAGCTCGATTCCATGCTGAGACTTCTCTGGCTCAATAACGAGGCCTATGTGCGCATATCCCCGCCGGAGAGAATCGCGCGCGTACTGCATCTCTTCCAGGAGGGCAAAAGGCACCACGGGCTTTACCTGGATGTGGAGACAAAGCGGGACGGCCCGGTGCACCGGGAGTCCCGGGTCCTGTTCTCAGTGGGGAACCCGCCCCAGAGGGCGTTCCTGACGCAGGTCGGAGAGATCTTCCAGCGACTGGATATAGGAGTCCGGCGGTCCTACTGCCTTATCATCAATACCGGGATTCACCCTTACTTCCTGGGGACGTTCTACGTCTTGACCCACGGCGGCGAGCTCGTGGAAAAGGGCGGGGAGCTGTTTGAAAAGTTGAAGACGGAGCTCTACAACACCCAGATCCTCTCCGCTGAGAGCCCCTCCTATAACCAGTTCGTACCCCATCGCGTGATGACCGGAGAGGAGGCTTCCCTGACCGACGCCTTTGTCGCGTTTTGTCACACGGCCCTGGCCCATAATCAGCCGGATCGCTTCGGGGCGGGCTTTGTCAGGGAGGCGTTTCACTCCGAGCCCGGTCTGACCTTGAAGATGATCGACCTGTTTCGCAAGAAGTTCGACCCGGAGATCGGGGAAGAAAGAGACTCGGTTTACGGGCGGGTCTTGAAGGAGACCGAAGAGGCCCTTTCAAGCTACAACACCGGGAACAGGTACCTGGACGAGACGCGGAAGACCGTCTTTCACGCCTGCCTCTCCTTCATAAAGCACACGCTCAAGACGAACTTCTTCGTCCCGGAGAAGCACGCCCTGGCCTTCAGACTGGATCCAGCCTTTCTGGCCGAGCTGAGTCCGGATTTCACCTCGGATCTTCCGCAGGCCCCACCCTTCCGCATAACCTTCTTTTTCACAAGGCAGGCCCAAGGTTATCACGTGGGGTTCTCGGACATCGCCAGGGGAGGGTGGCGGACGATCGTCTGCCGGAGCCAGGACGAGCACAACACGAACGTCCGAACGCTTTTCCGCGAGGTCTTTGTCCTGGCCCACACCCAGCACCTGAAGAACAAGGACATTTACCAGGGAGGGTCCAAGCTCACCATTGTGATGGACGCGACGGACCTGGACGAGCCGCTGGCCGTCACCCAGCGCCTCTACAAGGTCCAATACGGCGTAATAAACGCCTTTCTGGACATATTCGTGACCGAGAGCGGAAGGGCGAAAGACCCGCGGGTCGTGGACTCCTACGGCCAGGAAGAGCCCGTCGAGCTCGGACCGGATGAGAACATGCACGACGTGATGGTGGAATTCATCGCAGAGCAGGCCGCCAGACGCGGCTATGTCCTGGGCATCGGCATAATGTCCAGCAAGAAGGCCGGGATCAACCACAAGGAGTACGGGGTTACCTCGCGCGGTGTGATCAAGTTCGCCGAGACCGCGATGAGGGAGATGGGTGTGGACATCCACGAGGACGCCTTCAGCGTCAAGTTCACCGGAGGACCCAACGGCGATGTGGCCGGCAACTCAATGCGCCTCCTGCTCGACAGGTGTCCGAGGGCGGAGATCAGGTGCATAATAGACGGTACGGCCGGTCTCTTCGATCCCCGCGGGGCGAACCCTGTGGAGCTCGGCAGGATTCTCCTGAAGGAGGACCTGGAGGGTTTCGACCCCGAGGCCTTGAACCCGGGCGGCTTCATGCTCTTCCGCCATAGGCGGCGGCAAGAGGGCCTGAGAACCCTGTACAGGAAGGTCTCCCGGACCGAGGGCGGTGCCGGGGAGGAATGGGTCACCGCGGATGAATTCAACAGGGGGATGGACGGGCTCCTGTTTTCAGTGCCGGCCGATCTGTTTCTCCCCTGCGGCGGCAGGCCGGAGACTTTGGACGGCAGCAATTGGGAGAGGCTCCTGGGCGAGGATGGGACCCCAAACGTGCGGGTGATCGTTGAGGGGGCGAACTCCTTTATCAGCCCGGACGCCCGGCTGGAGCTGCAGAACCGGGGTGTGGTGATCCTCCGCGACGCATCCGCCAACAAGTGCGGAGTGATCTCTTCTTCCTACGAAATAATCGCCAATCTATTGATGTCCGAAGCGGAATTCCTTGCCCACAAGGAACCCTATGTCCGGGATGTCCTCTCCATTCTGGAGAAGCGGGCCGGGGAGGAGGCCGAGCTGATCTTCGAGAGGTACCGCCGGGAGGCCGGGACCAGGCCTCAGCCCTACACCGGGATCAGCGCGGCGATCAGCACGGAAATCAACGAGCTCTATTCCAAGCTCTTCGACTTTTTCCAGGAGCGGCCCGAGCTGGCCGATCAACCGCTCTTCAGGAAGGTGATCCTGAACCACCTGCCCGCCTTTGTTCGCGATGAGGCGCGTTTCAGGGCAAGGGTGAAAGACCTGCCGCTGAAGATAAAGTGCGCCGTACTGGCGAGCGAGATCGCGACCATGATCGTATATCACGGGGGCTGGGAGCTGGATTTCGAGAGCAGGCTCAGGCAGTACCTCAAGGCTCGCTTTTCGTGATGCGCCCTACGCCTTTGAGCCTCCGGTGATCCGTCAATCCCGGCCCTCGAAGTGCAGGAGGGCCGGCGACCGGGTCCGGGGGACGGTTCGGAAGCCCGCCCAGTGGGGCTCGGGAGGGGCCTCCGTTCCGCTACCCGGAATCCGCCGCTTAAATCCTACTTCTTCATCTTCTGCTTGAATATCTGTTCGGTCTTGTCGGCCATTGCCTCGGCCCTGTCCGCTGCTCTTTCGGCCCTGAAGGCGGCCTTTTCCGCCCTGTCAGCGGATTGGAAAGCCTTCTTGGCAGCGTCTTCAGCCCTTGCAGCGGCCGCCTCGGATTTCTGTGACTCCGAAGCGCACATGGCCTTGGCTTCCTGGGCCTCGGTCAGCGCAGTGTCCGCCTTGCTCATGGCCTGTTGGGCCTGCTCCTGGACGGCGGCCAGTTGTTTGGATGTGGCGCATCCGGAAAGCAGCCATCCCGTGCACAGGACCAAGAGCACCCCGATAATCACTCTCTTCGACAGAACAGAACCTCTCTTCATCATGTCTCCTCCTTTCCCGAGCGCCACCCGGTACCCGAACGGGTCGCTGGAGTGGCCTCGCCCTCCACTGGTAAAACGTTTTTGTCTCCTGCAGCACGCCACCGGCCGACTCCCGGTACAATGGCATTTTGAGGCAATTCCTGATCCGTTGTCAATAGGGATAGGCCGTCAAATCGCGCAAAGTGTCACGGTTTGTGCAAGGCCTAAGAAGTCACGGACAGGGGATCGGGTGCGCAAAGTTCCTTGTCTTGGGGCTGTTCTTTGAGGCATGCTTGTGATCAAAACGTTCGGAACGGGGGTGCGGATGAGTCTCTTGCGTGCAGATGAAAGGATGCGGTTGTTTTTCTTCCTGACCGGGATTGCCTTGTCGTGGGCCGCGGTGATCTGGGCGGGCGTTCCAGCGGGTGCAGCTTCCGAGGCAGTCAGGAGCGGGTCTGGGGTGATCAAGGCCCTGGACTTGGAGTACGGCACGGTGGTCGTGGAGGTTCCCATTGACGGGGAGCACTATACTGTCGCCGGTCCGCTGGGGCCCGATGCCGTATTGAGGCGCGGCGGCAAGCCCGCCGGGCTTGAGGAGTTCAGTGCCGGCGAGGCGGTGAAGATCAAGTGGGCCGTCACGGATAAGGGGCATGAAATCAGGCGTATGGAAGGGGTGAAAACAGCTGCCGACTTGTCCGAGGAATTAGGGCGGCAAAAGAGAGGGGCGAGTACGGTGATCGGGCTTCCCAGGAAGCACGTGGTCAAAAAGGGCGAGACCTTGCTCGATGTGGCCAGGAAATACGGCCTGGGCTTCAACGAAATCCAGGATCTCTATTCGTCCATTGACCCCTGGATTCCCCCGGTGGGTATGGAGATCCTGATTCCTACCCAATGGGTCCTGCCGGACCGATCCTTGGAGGGAATCGTCATCAATGCAGCGGAGATGAGGCTTTTCATGACCGGTCCTAGAGGAGAGACAAGGACCTTTCCGGTGGCCCTGGGGGTGGCTGAGTGGCCCACGCCGCTCGGGATTTATCGTATAGGCAACAAGGTGAGGAAGCCGGTATGGCAGGTGCCCCCATCCCTCCGGGAGAAGTACGGCAACCGGGCCTTCCCGCCCGGGCCCGAGAACCCGCTGGGCGAGTACTGGCTGGGTTTGAAAGGGACCCACTACGGGCTTCACGGCACTGATTTCGTCTGGTCAATTGGGCGGTTGGTGACAAGAGGATGCATAAGGCTTTACCCGGAGGACATCAGGGTGCTCTTTGATCTGGTTGCCCCCGGCACGCCGGTGTCCGTCGTGTACGAACCGGTCAAGGTGGGACGTCTGGAAGGGAGAGTGTATGTCGAGGTCCACCGGGACATCTATGGCTACGTGGACGACTTC
The DNA here is from genome assembly GCA_964647905.1 of uncultured Desulfobacterales bacterium. Classification (GTDB taxonomy): domain Bacteria; phylum Desulfobacterota; class DSM-4660; order Desulfatiglandales; family HGW-15; genus CAZYJR01. The sequence goes on from CAZYJR010000025.1 coordinate 24,572, forward strand.
GAGGAATACGGCTTCAAGAGGCTGAGCCGGTCGGGGGGGGCGCATGAGGTCGACCTGGAGGCCTTTCGGAATGCCTTGAAGCGGAGGGACGGCATCCCCGCGGACGTCACCGCCGGCCCGTGATCATTCAGCCAATGGTGGAATTTCTGGTTGACCGGTCACCACCGCTGTGATTACTTTAATGGAAAATCGTGGGCGCGGAGAGATGTCCGAGCTGGCCGAAGGAGCGCGATTGGAAATCGCGTGTACCGCTTAAACGCGGTACCGAGGGTTCGAATCCCTCTCTCTCCGCCATTTCATTCCCGAGGGGACTGTGCAGGCCGGGAGCCACGCCTCTTTCCACCATATTGCAGCAGGGAATCCCAAGCCATGGCATACGAAGTACTAGCCAGGAAATGGCGTCCGCAGGTATTCGAGGACGTGGTCGGGCAGGAGCATATCACCCGCACCCTGGCCAATGCCATCAAGACCGAGAGGTTTGCCCACGCTTATCTTTTCAGCGGGGCGCGAGGGGTGGGAAAGACCTCGGTGGCGCGCATCCTGGCCAAGGCCCTCAACTGCCTGGAGGGCGAGCCGGGCGTTCCGTGTAACCGGTGCCGCCCCTGCCTGGAGATAACCGAGGGGTCTTCGGTGGATGTCCAGGAAATAGACGGGGCGTCCAACCGTGGCATAGACGAGATCCGGGATCTCCGTGAAAACATCCGCTACATGCCCTCCTCCAGCCGCTATCGGATATACATCATCGATGAGGTCCACATGCTCACCAAGGAGGCCTTCAACGCCCTGTTGAAGACCCTGGAGGAGCCGCCGGACCATGTGAAGTTCTTCTTCGCCACCACCGAGCCCCACAAGGTTCCCATTACCATACTGTCGCGGTGCCAGCGCTTCGATTTCAAGCGTATCCCGCCCGCCTTGATAGTGGAGCACCTAGAAAAGATAGCAGAGAGCGAAGGCATCCGGATATCAAGGGAAGGCCTGGGGTTGATCGCGAGGGAGGCGGAGGGGGGGATGCGGGATGCGGAGAGCCTCCTGGACCAGGTGGTATCCTTCGCCGGTACCGAGGTCGCTGATCACCAGATAACCGACATCCTCGGAATCATAGACCGTGACCTGGTCTTTGAGACATCAGAGGCCTTGCTGGACGGGGACGCGGAGACCTGCATCCGGGCGGTGGAGAGGGCCTACAATCATGGCTACGATATGAAGGAGCTCCACCGCGTGCTGATGGACCACTTCAGGAATCTCCTGGTGAGCACCGTCGCCGACGGCGCCTCGCTCTTGGACATGACCGAGGGCGACCAGGAGGAATTGAGGCGGCAGGCGGGGAAGGCCGGACGGGAAAAGCTCCAACAGATATTGAGCGTCCTTATCCGGCGCGAGGAGGACCTGAGATTCAGCGCCAATCCCCGGGTGGTGCTGGAGGCCTTGTTGATCAAGCTATGCCGTTTGGGCGAGTTCCTGGCATTCGACGAGATCATTGAAAAGCTGGAGTCCCTGGAGAGGCGTTTGGGGCAAGGTGCGGAGACGGACGAGAAGCCGCTCCGGGAAGAGGCCCGGCCGAGCCGGGAGACCACCCAAGCCTCTTTCGTTGACCGCCCGGGGCGGGAGAGGGGGGGGGCTCAGCCTCCGGGTCCCGAGGCATGGGATGCATTCTTGAGCCATCTTGCCGCCAAGAACCGGGCCATGGCGAATGTCCTCCGCGAATGGCGATTCGTGGATGCGGACAGGGAAAGCATCGAGATAGAGAGGGGAGGGAGCTTTTTTTCATCCTCTTACCTGGACGACCAGGAACGACTGGATAGGCTTCACCGATACTGCCGGGACTACTTCGGCCGATCCATTGGGATCCGGATAGCCGGAGAGGTGAAGAGACCCTCGCCCGGAAAGCCTGCCTCTCGTGCCAAAGAGGAGAGCAAGGGCGGCAAGCCGGGCAGGGACTTGCCGCCGCCGGTACAGGAGGTGCTCAAGGTGTTTCAGGGAGAGGTGCGGGAAGAGATCCCGGCCCCGGGCGAGTCAGGGGCGAATGCGGGCTCAGGCCAGGAAACAAGGAGGGATACGACGTGAAAGGCATGGGTAATATGGGCAATATCCTCAAGCAGGCCCAGCAGTTTCAAGCCAAGATGGCCAAGCTCCAGGAGGAGCTGGGCGACAGGACGGTGGAGGCCGCCTCAGGCGGGGGCATGGTCACGGTGGTGGCCAACGGGAGGCAGGAGATACTCTCGGTGAAGATCGAGCCCGAGGTGGTGGATCCGGAGGACGTGGAGATGCTGCAGGACCTGATCCAGGCGGCGGTCAACGACGCCCTGTCCAGGGCCAAGGAAATGGTCAACGAGGAAATGGGAAAGCTCACCAGCGGGATGAATCTGCCCAATATCCCCGGGCTGACCACATAAGGCCCGGGGCGGACCGGGGCCCCCGGTTGGAAGGGTTGGAGTAAATGGGCATATATCCACCACCGTTGGAGCGGCTTATAGAGCAATTGACCAGGCTCCCAGGGATCGGGCAGAAGTCGGCGGCCCGGCTGGCTCTCCACATTCTGAAGAGCGAGCGGGAACTGGCCGAGGGGCTGTCGCGGAGCCTTCTGGAGGTCAAGGACAGAATAAGCTTCTGCTCCACGTGCTTCAACTTCACGGACGACGACCCTTGCTCGGTCTGCCGCGACCCCCGGAGGGCTACAGGGGCCCTCTGCGTGGTGGAGGGGCCGGGGGACCAGTTGGCCATTGAGGAGTCCGGCGTGTTTCACGGCCGATATCACGTCCTCCAGGGCGTGCTCTCACCGCTGGAGGGGATCGGCCCCGAGTCCCTGCGGATAAAGGAGCTCTCGGCCCGAATGGAAAAAGAGGGTGTAGAGGAGGTAATACTGGCCACCAACCCCACCACCGAAGGGGAGGCGACGGCCTCTTACCTGGGGGACCTGCTGAGGCGCAAGGGCGTGAGAGTGACACGCATATCCCTGGGGATTCCGGTCGGGGGCGATCTCAAGTATATGGACCCGATGACCCTCCAGCACGCCATGAAGAGCAGGGTCCCGGTGGAGTCATGATAAGCCCCGGGGTCCTGTCCGCCCTTGAAGACATAGTGGGCCGGAGACATCTTGCCACCTCGCCCGAAGTGCTGGCGGCCCACGCCACCGACGCCACCAACCTCACCTTTATGCCGGATGCCGTGGCCTTTCCGGCCGGAGCCGATGAGATCTCCCGGATCATGGCCTTGGCCAACCAGGAGCGGTTCCCGGTCGTCCCCAGGGGCGCGGGAAGCGGCCAGAGCGGGGGAGCCCTGCCCGTGATGGGCGGAGTGGTTCTGGCCACGGACAGGCTGGAGAGAATCCTCTTCATAGATCCTGATAATATGATCGCGCGCGTCGAGCCGGGCGTAATACCCGCCAGGCTCCAGGAGGCGGTGGAGGCACACGGGCTCTTCTACCCCCCGGATCCCGCCAGCATCCACATCTCCACCATGGGAGGCAACGTGGCCGAGTGCGCGGGCGGCCTGAGAGCGGTCAAGTACGGGGTCACCAGGGATTATGTCCTGGGCCTGGAGGTGGTGCTCCCCACGGGCGAGATCATCAAGACCGGCGTGGAGACCGCAAAGGGGGTGGTGGGCTATGATTTGACACGACTCCTGGTGGGCTCCGAGGGCACCCTGGGGGTGATCACAAGGATCACGGTCCGGTTGATCCCTCTTCCTCCGGCCAAGAGGACCATGATGGCCTCGTTTCGGGACGTGGTATCCGCGGTCCGCGCGGTGACCGCGATAACCAGGGCCCGGGTGGTCCCCACGGCCATGGAGCTGATGGACAGGGTCTGCATCGAGAGCGTCAGGGAGGACATGGGCTCGGTAGCCCCCTCGGGGGCCGCCGCTCTCCTGCTGATTGAAGTGGACGGTGACGAGAGCCTTGTCGAACGAGACGCCGGGCGTGTGAGGGAGGTCTGCCTCGGGGCCGGCGCCCTGGCCTTTCACTCGGCCGGGGATCCGGTGGAGGCGGAACGCCTCTGGGAGGCGAGGAGGAACGTCTCGCCCTCACTGCTCAGGCTGCGGCCCGGCAAGGTGAGCGAGGACGTGGTTGTGCCGCGGAGCCGAATGGCGGAGCTGGTGGCCTTTCTCGAGGACCTTTCCTCCCGGCATGGCCAGCCCATCGCCTCCTTCGGTCACGCGGGCGACGGCAATCTCCATGTGCACATAATGCTGGACCCGGAGGTACGGTTGGAGCGGGAGAGGACCGAGCTGATCGTGGAGGAGCTCTTCAGGGAGGTCATAAGCATGGGAGGTACGATCTCGGGCGAGCACGGGGTCGGCGTTACCAAGGCCCGCTACCTGAATCTGGAGCTCTCCGAGCCGGCCGTCGCCCTCATGCGCCGGCTGAAGAGCGCCTTTGATCCGAACGGGGTATTGAACCCGGGGAAGATATTCGATTCGGTGATGCCCGCGCCTACAGGATCTTGTCCAGGGTCCGGTAGTTCTTGGTGTTGTAATACTTCTCCACATCCACCAGGTTCAGCCGATCAAGGGCCTTCTTGAGGGGTACGGTGGTGATATCCCCCATCTTGAGACTGGCCATTCGGCCGAAGTCCTCGTTCACGATCATGTCTATGGCCGCTATCCCGAATTTCCGGCCCATTCGGCGGTCATAGGCCGTGGGGGCCCCTCCTCTCTGGAGGTGCCTGAGGGCCACGTAGCGCACCTCCAGCTCGGACGTCCTCTCGATCTCCTCGGCTATGTATCCCCCGATTCCTCCCAGGTAGAAGTGACCGAAGCCGTCCCGGCCGCGGCGCTCCTTGACCTCTTCCATTCCCCTCGGTTTCGAGCCTTCCGAGGCGAGCACTATGCTGTAGCGCTTGCCTGATTTTCGCATTATCTTCAGGAGATCCACCACCCGCTCCATGTCGAAATCGTGCTCCGGGATCAGTATGATGGAGGAGCCCGAGGCCTCGCCACCTTCAAGGGCAAGCCATCCGGCGCGTCTTCCCATGGTCTCCACCACGAAGATGCGGCTGTGCGACCCCGCGGTGATCCGTATCCTGTCAATGTCCTGGGTGATGATATTGACCGCGGAGTCGAAGCCCAGTGTGTAGTCGGTCTCGCATAGGTCCTTGTCTATGGTCTTGGGGATGCCCACCACATTGATCCCTTCCCTGTAGAGCTGGTATGCAACTCCCAGGTTGTCGAATCCCCCGATTACCACCAGGGCCTCCAAGCCGAGGTCCTTGATGTTCTTGAAAAGGACTTCCGAGCGGTCCTTGTTGGGATCAAAGGGGTTGAGCCGGCTGGTTCCCAGGCGGGTCCCTCCATAGCGGTCCCAGGTCCTCACCAAATCGGTGTCCAACTTCACGGTGTATCGCTTGAGGCTGTCCTTCTTGTTGGGCTTGACCGATACCAGACCCTGCCACCCATCCACTATGCCTATGATTTCGAACATCATCCCCCTGGAGGGGACGAGATCCTTGTCCAGGGCGGAGGTCACCAGCCAGTGAATGGCACTGTTGATCCCCGGGCAATCCGCACCCGCCGAAAGCACGCCGATTCTCGTTCGCGTGGCCATGGCCTATTCCTCCCATGGGGTCTTGGATCGGTGTCAGAAGTTTGAAACTCCGACCCTAACAATCAACGTATAAGTGAAGCCCCGGGGCACTGTCAAGCAGGGGTTTGGAATGCCGCGGCCCCCGGGCCCAACTTTGACCTTGCCACGCGGCACTCTTTTGGATATGACAGCCCGACCTCTGTGGTAAGTTGAAACGCTTATCTCAAGCAGGAGTGTGTTGAAATGGACGTCGTTTCCGGGGCCTTTCTGGGCCTGGTCCAGGGACTGACGGAGTTTCTCCCCATAAGCAGCTCCGGGCACCTGGTGCTTTTTCAGAATCTCCTGGGATTCCGTGAGCCCGAGCTGCTGCTGGATGCGAGCCTCCATGCCGGCACCCTGGCCGCCGTTTGCATCTTCTTCAGAAAGGACCTGGGCCGGATGCTCTCCGACTTGGTGGTGATCGCCTCCTCACTGGCCGGGGGCGGGCCTGGCCGCGCCCGGGGCATGGAGACGGCAAGGGACTCCCTTGTCACCTGGGTGGCCCTCGGGAACATCCCCACGGTCCTGATCGGCCTCGTCTTCCGGGAGGAGCTGGAGGGGCTCTTCGCGTCCATCCGGGTCGTCGGGGTGATGCTCCTGGCAACAGGCGGGCTCCTTGCCCTTACCGCATTGGTGCCCCGCTCCAGGGGCCGCTTGACCACCCCCACCGTCTTGACCGCACTGGCCGTGGGAACCGCGCAGGGCCTGGCGATCATCCCCGGGATTTCCCGCTCCGGTGCCACCATAGCCTGCGGGCTGCTCCTGGGGATGGAGCGGGATCTCGCCGCCAGGTACTCCTTCCTGCTATCACTCCCGGCCATAGCAGGGGCCCTCCTGCTTCAGGCGGCGGACGGCGCCGCTGGATCGGCAGGTCCCGGTACGATCCTCTTGGGCGGGTTGAGCGCCGCTGTGGTAGGGCTTGTCGCACTGAAGATCCTGGTGGGCATGGTCCGCCGGGGCCGGCTCGCCTGGTTCGCTCCATACTGCTGGGCGGTGGGCTCTGCAGTCCTCATTATCGCCCCATAGAACAGTCTGCTTAGCGGCGACATACGTATTATCCCTGATGAAAATACAGGAATCACCTGATTTACCCTGAGCCGACCCGGTAATATCTTGAATTATCCCGATCGATCCGTAATCTGCGGGGGAATTCAATGTTCGAGGCTTGGCAATACGTAGCCGCGCGCCCTGATCTGGTGATGGGATGGGCCCTGGACCACCTGGTCATAATCACCGTGGCTGTATCCATCTCTTCCGTCCTCGGCGTGATCCTGGGTGTGTATATCTCGGTCCCGGGCCGGGAGCCCCTGGCCGACACCGTCCTCTACCTGGCCGAGATCATCATGACCATCCCCAGTATGGCGCTCTTCGGCCTGCTGATGCTGGTGCTGGCGGCCCTGGGCTTGACCGCCATCGGGTTTCTACCCGCCGTGATCGCCCTCATCGTCTACGGGCAGCTGCCCATACTTCGAAACACCCACATCGCAATCAGGTCGGTCGACCCCCACATGATAGAGGCGGGAAGGGGGATGGGTATGAGCCCCTGGCAGATCCTCTACAAGGTGGAGCTGCCCCTCGCGCTCCCGGTCATCCTTGCAGGGCTCAGGAACTCCATGGTGCTCCTCATCGGTATCGCCGCCATAGCCGCCCTGATCGGAGCCGGTGGTCTGGGGGTTCCCATCTTCCGGGGGTTGCGGAACGCCCGGATGGACTTGATCGTAATCGGCGGTGTGACCGTTTCCTTTTTCGCCCTGATCATTGACGGGCTCATGCATCTATTGGAGAAGTGGCTGACACCGAGGGGCCTCAAGAGGGGATAAGAAGCCATGATTCAACTGGAAAACGTGACCAAGGTCTTCCAGGACGGCACCAAGGCCGTGGACGGGTTGAGCTTCACCGTGGAGGAGGGGGAGCTCTGCGTCCTGCTCGGCCCCTCAGGGTGCGGGAAGACCACCACCATGAAGATGATAAACCGCCTCGAACCCCTGACCGAGGGGCGCATACTCCTGGGAGGAAAGGACATCCTGGACTTCGAAGTGACCGAGTTGAGGCGGCAGATCGGCTATGCCATCCAGGAGATCGGCCTGTTTCCCCATATGACCGTGGGCGAGAACATCGAGGTGGTCCCCCAGTTGAGGGGATGGCCGAAGCAGAAGCGCAGGGAGCAGGCCGAGCGCCTCCTGGAAATGGTAAGGCTCCCCAAGGAGTTCATAGATCGCTATCCCAAGGAGCTCTCAGGCGGTCAGAGGCAGCGGGTCGGGGTCGCCAGGGCCTTGGGTGCGGACCCCGAGGTTCTGCTGATGGACGAGCCTTTCGGCGCGATTGACCCCATAACGCGGGTGGAGCTTCAAAACGAGTTCCTGCGGATCCAGGGAGATATCAAGAAGACCATAGTTTTCGTGACCCACGACATCTATGAGGCCATCAAGATGGGCGACAAGATCGCCCTCATGGACCAGGGGCGGCTTGTCCAATACGACTCGCCCATCAACATCCTGTTTCAGCCCAAGGACCGCTTTGTAGCCGATTTCGTGGGCCGCGACCGCGCGTTGAAGGCCCTGCAACTGATTCGAGTGAAGGCGGTGATGAGCGAGCCGTCGACCTCCGCCCGCATGGACGAGGCGGTGGAGGAGGTCAAGGCGCGGCTGGGCCGGGATCGCGAGGGAGCTTCAGTGCCGCTGGTGGACGAGAAGGGCGCCTTCAAGGGCTTCCTGGACCTGAAGGATGCGGAGGGCGGAAAAGCCGCGGATTGCGTAAGGAATCCGGAGGCGACCGTTCACGTGGACTCTGTATTGGATGAGGCCCTGTCCGTGATGCTGAGCGGGGAGCGCCGGACGCTGGGCATAGTGGACAATGAGATGCGGCTGAAAGGACTCCTCTCATTCGGGGATATCCAGCGGGCACTGGGTTCGGTGGGGCAGGAGGGAAGCGGATAATGAAGCGGCAGGTCGTCCTGGTGGTCTTCCTGGTGGCCCTGCTGAGCGTCACCGTCTGGGTGACCAGCCTGGGGAAGGTGGGGATCTATAGGACTTTCACCTGGGAACAGCTTTTCTACTGCAGTTGGGCGCATCTCAAGATGGTTCTGGTGGCGGTCGCCATAGGCACGGTGGTCGGCGTGCCCCTGGGGGTCCTGGTAACCCGGAGGGGGTTGACCAAATTGGCCATGCCGGTCATAGGGGGCGCCAACATCGGGCAGACCATACCGAGCCTTGCGGTGATAGCCATTATGGCGCCTCTTTTGGGCTTCGGCTTCCGCTCCGCAATAGTGGCCCTTTTTATATACGGGCTCTTGCCCATCGTGCGCAACTCCTATACCAGCATAAAGAACATTGATCCGGCCGTCATAGAGGCGGCCCGGGGAATGGGCATGAGCCGGGGCCAGATAGCGAGGCGTGTTGAGCTCCCCCTGGCCCGGCCGGTGATAATGGCGGGCATCCGGGTTTCCACAGTGATCACAGTCGGCACGGCCGAGCTGGCCGTGTTGGTCGGGGGGGCCGGTCTGGGTAAGATCACGCTCACCGGCGTGTTCGCAAGGGAGACCCTTATAATCCTCCAAGGCGCGGCCCCTACCGCCGCCATGGCGATCATATTGGGGTACATCTTGGAGAGGGTGGAGGATCACCTGACCCCGAGGGGCTTGAAAACGGACAGGTCCTGAGGGCCTCCACCTCCAACGGGACTATCCGTGGGGAGAACTTCTTCCTTCGAAAGGAGGTTTGCTCAAATGCGGAGAATAATCAAAGGGGTTGTCGCAGTCGTCGCTATGAGCGCGCTGGTGATTTCACTGGGCGCAGGGACGGCCGTTGCCGAGAAGAAGGTGGTCGTAGGCTGCAAGAATTTCACCGAGCAATACATCGTGGGGGAGATGGTGGCACAGTTGCTGGAGAGCCGTGGATTCAAAGTGGACAGGAAGGCTGATCTCACATCCATGGCCCTCCGTTCCGGGCTGGAGACCGGAGACATCCAGATATGCGCCGAGTACACAGGGACCGCGTGGATGACCCACCTCAAGCAGGAGTACAAGCCCGGAATGGACCACAATGACGTGTACGAAAAGGTCAAGGCGATGGACAAGGACAATGGCATCGTCTGGCTGCAGCCCATCTGGAACCACAACACCTACGCCCTGGCTTCCTGGCCCGAGTTCGCCCGAGAGAACGGACTGAAGACCCTCTCGGACTTGGCAGCGGTCTATCGAGAAAAGGACGGGAAGATCGCCACTTTCGTGGACTTCGAGTTCTCCACCCGGCCCGACGGCCTGCCCGCCCTGGAGGAGCACTATGATTTCCACATCCCGGAGTCCCATCTCAAGACGGGCGCACCCGGGGCCTCTGTCATGGGCCTACAGGAAAAGCAGGCCAAGGTGGCCATGGTGTTCGGGACGGACGCGGCCATATCCGAGCACGGGTGGGTGGTCTACATAGACGACAAGTCCTTTTTCCCGCCCTATGACCTGTCCCCGTGCGTGGTGGACGAGGTAATGAACGAGTACCCGGAGATCCAAGGGATCCTCATGGGACTGGTCGAGAGCTTCCCCGGAGGGGGGAAGCCCGCTACCGCCGATGCGGTCAAAAAGACCCAGAAGGTCTGGCAGGACCTGAACGCTAAGGTGGACATCGAGCGGATGGAGCCCAGTGAGGTGGCCGAGGAATACCTGAAGGAAAAAGGACTGATCAAGTAACAGCGAAGGGCGCCTTAAGGATCATAGGGCGCCGGTATCACCCAGGCCCAGGAGCTGGAACTGCAGCATGACCGAGTCGATGCCGTCCAGGCTGCCGGCGGAAAGCCGCAGTCCCCAGCACTGGGCCCGGTAATCCAGCCAATAGCTCGACTCCATCGTGTGGTCGAACTCCAAGTCCTTTCGAAGGGCGGTCCCCACTGCAAAGCCCCCTCCCAGATTGACATTGATCCGGTACCCGATGGTATCGAAGCGGTCTTCCTCGTAGATATACTCCAGGGCGAATCGGTCTTTCCTTCCCCCCGCACGGTCCAATGAGAGCTCCAGGGACATGTCGCCGAAGGTGACATCGTTTTCGTAATGGTCCCAGTGCATCTCCCCGTCCAGGTCCAGGGAGGGGAAGGGAAACAGGTTGAGCTCGGTCACAAGGGGCTCCCAAGGCCTCTTTCGACGCCACGGCTCCTCGTCCCTGCGCGCCTCGCCCAGGCTGTAGCCCTGGCTGAGCGTGAATGTGCCCCACTGGGCGTAATGGACCCCGCCCTCAGGGTCGTCCTTCCTGCTGTCCAGGATGTTTTCCACCGCAAGGGTTAAAATGTTGAGATCACCCTCGTCATCAATCAGCTCGAACCAGGGACGGTGCCTGTCCCGGTCCCTGTGGCTGCGGAAGTCGTAGGCCAGCGAGGGGACTATCTTGTGCTTGAGCCCGGTGAATTCCCGCCACTGGATGTCGAATGTCTTCTCCAGGGTGGTGGACAGCTCGGCCCCGGCGTGATAGGCGTTTTCGGATTGACTCCCGGACCAATCCGGATCCCCGTCCACCCATTGGGTGACATGCTCGTAGCCCAGGTATGTATCCAGCCTGAGATAGCGTCCGAACCACATGGGGTATGAGAGATCCGGCCCGATGGAGAATCGGTGTCCCTTTTCCCCGAAGTCCCTCCATACGTATCCGTAGTCCGTCTCCACCCCGAGGAATAGGGGCAGATCCGGAAGCTTCCGAGGCAGCAGCGAGAAGTTGGCGCCCGCAAGAGGCTGCGCCGTGTCATCAAGGGCGGGATTTTCCGGGCGCTGGTGGTAAGCTGCTGTGGCCTGCAGGCTGTAGTCCGGGTCGTCCCGGCTGATCCTGAGGGCGGAGCGGCGAGTGGGGGAGCGGGTCTCCTCCACCGGCCGGCCGTAGTCCGAGAGTTCGGGCCGCGCCTTGAAGCCCAGCAGGCCCCCCTGGAATTCCTTGATGTAGTCCTGGTCGCTCACATAGTCCGTGTCCAGCCGTGCTTCCAGTCCCGGCGCAAAGGTCTGGTCCGCACGGCTCCTGAACCAATACCGGGTGCGGTTGGTCCTGTCAAAGGGACTCAGGCCCGCCTGATCCGGGTCGTCCATGTCCTTTTCTTCCACCCGGTCCCGCATAACGTCAAAGAGAAACGTCCCGCGGGAGTCCTCCTCTGCAACGTAGCGAAGCTCGAGGCCCTGCATGAAGCCCCTCTCGGTCATGTACCGCTCGTAAAAGGTGGCGTCCGCACTCTCTGAAAAGGCCCAGAAGAACGGGACTTCGATGTCCACCCCGCTCAGATTGGAGTACCCCAGCCTGGGCGGAAGGAGGCCTGTCTGGCGTTCGGTCTTGGCCGGGAAAACGGCGTAAGGCAGATAGAACACGGGAAAATCCTTGATCCTGAAGGCCGCGTCCCTGACCGATCCGTACCCCTCGAGGGTTACCTCGACCTCCGAACCGGTGATGCTCCAGTCCGGCCGATCCCCGTCGCAGGTGGTGATACGGCAGTCCTTCACCAAGTAGGTGTTTGGGCCGGTCCTCACCATGGCGCTGCCGTATATGTAGTAATGGTTCTCCCTGAGAAAGATTCGCCCGCGGGTTATCTGGCCGAATTGACTGTTGAGATCCATGAGGGCTGTCTCACCGGTGAGGATGTCGCCGTTGGCGGTGAGGCGTACGTCCCCGGTGACCTGTACGATGCCGGTCTCCTTGTTGTATACTCCCCTTTGTGCAGTAAGCTTCTGGCCGTTACGGGTAATAGTTACATCCCCTTCGGCTATATATAGATTTTTTTCATGGACGTAAGTCATTTTCTCGGCGTTGATTTCCCAGTGGGCGTTCTTGTCTTCCAGGAGGTCGCGGTCCAAGGGGGTTTCCTGTGCGGGACAAGGGGCGATCCACGACACCGGCAGAAAGCAAAACGCTGCTGCGAGAATCAGTGCCAGGGTGCCGGTCTTTGGGATCGAGGATACCATGGACCCTTCCTACAGCTCGTCGGGCCGGTAAGTCTCCGGGTCCAGGATGGAGAGAGCCTCTCCTGCGGTGAAAAGAGACCCGGTGATGAGGATCAAATCGGCAGCATCCGCCATTTCCTTCGCTTTGTCAAGCGCTTCGCTCAATCCTCCTGCGATCAGGCAGGGTTTCCGCAGGGCCCTTCCGGCCTCTCTTAGGACCCCGGGCGAGGCCGCCCGGGGGTATACTGGCCGCGTGTAGATCACGAAATCGGCCGCTGGGACGATTCCCTCCAACACCCCGAGGATGTCCTTGTCCGCCATGATTCCCAGGACCAGGATCAGACGCCTGTAGGTGAACTCCCGGGGAAGGGCGGCTGCCAGGGCCTTGACCGCCCGGGGATTGTGCCCGCCGTCGACCACGATCATCGGGCTCCAGCCCATCACCTGCATGCGGCCGGGCCACCGGACGCCCCGAAAGCCTTGCCTGATGTGCTCCTGTGCCACAGGGAACCCCTTGTCCGCCAGCACTTCAAGTACGGCGGCGGCCATGGCGCCGTTTCGGTGCTGAAAAGCCCCGGCAAGACCCGGCTCTAGGTTCTTCAGGGTCCATTTCCTTCCGTAGTAATTGAACCCCTGCTTGGTTCGCCGGTAGCTTACGTCTTTGCCCATGCGTATCACCGGGCATGCCTTTTCCTTGCACAGGGACTCATAGAGCCTGATCACCGGCTCTTGGGTGACCCCGGTCACCAGATCAACGCCCGGCTTTATTATGCCCCCCTTTTCACGGGCGATGTCCAGCAGGCGCTTGCCCAGGTATATCTGGTGTTCCAGGGAGATATTGGTGATCACCGAGACCAGGGGATGGACCACGTTGGTGGCGTCCAGGCGCCCCCCCATGCCCACCTCCATGACCGCGACATCCACCTCCTCCCGGGCGAAGTGGACCAGGGCCATGGCCGTGACTATCTCGAAGAACGTGGGAGGCTCCCTGGGGTCCACCGCGTCCAGCAGCTCCCCGGCGAGCGCGGCCGCCGTCTCCCGGGGCATCTCCGCCCCATTGACCCTGAACCTCTCGGTGAAGCGCACCAGATGGGGTGAAGTGTAGAGCCCCACGCGATAGCCCGCCTGCAGCAGGGCCGATTCCACCATGGCCGCCACTGACCCTTTGCCGTTGGTACCCCCTATGTGGACGTAGCGGCTTTCCCGCTGGGGGTCGCCAAAGGCGGCCAGGAGGTTCTCCGTCTTGGAGAGCCCGAACTTTATCCCGAATTTCTGCAGCTCGTAGAGCGATCGGAGTGCGTCAGTATAGTCCAACGGGTTCCTGGTTTTCTTCATTTCCTGGTTTCCGATTCGAGGGACTCGGCCGCGCGGTCCTTTCAACCGCACGCGCGCCCTCGAGAGGGGCTCATATCCTGTCCAGGGTGGTATAGTCCAGATGGAGGAGCTTCCTCCCGGCGTTTCTGAAGAAGACCTCCACCTTGTCCTTCCCCTGGAACCTGGATACCACGCCCGGGCCGAAGGCCGGATGGCGCACCCGGTCCCCCGGCCTGAATCCCCGGCCCCCGGTCTCGGGCCGGTCCCGGCGGCCGCCCCCGCCCCATCCGGGGGCGGCGGCGTGCCTGGCTCCGCCACCGGCCGGGCGCGTGCCTCCCTGAGTCAACACCCCTTCCGGCAGCTCCTGGACAAAGCACGAGGCGCCTCCCATGAGAAAGCCCTCGCCGTCGGAGCCGTATCTCATGGGTTTGGCCTCCAGTCCCGGGTAGCAGAGGACCAGCTCGTCCTTGGCCCGGGTGGAGGCCACATAAAGGAGTCTCCTTTCCTCCTCCATGGCGTCCTGGTTGGAATACGCGCGGGCCGGGGGAAAGTATCCCTCCATGACCCAAATCACCACCACTACCGGCCACTCCAGCCCCTTGGCCGAGTGGACCGTTGAAAGGGTGAGGCGCTCCCCGGGGTCCTGCCTGGAGAGCTCGGCGCTGCTGGTCGGGGGCTCCAGCACCAGGTCGTCCAGTAAGGACTTCAGGCTCCTGTAACGGGACGCCATGGCTCCGAGGTGATTGAGATCGATCTGGCGTTTGGGGAAGTCGTCGAATTGCTGCTTCAGTATGGGTTCGTAGTACGACAAAGCGATTTCGAATGCTTCCCTGGGCGTCCGCTCCGGAGCGGCTATCTCCTTGAGAACCGAAGAGAGAGCCTTGAGCCCCTCCTCCCGCTTGCCCGCACCCGGCCACTCGGCAACCCGCCACGGCTCAGGGCCCGTCTCCCTGAGCCAATCGATGATCGACTGGCTCCTCCCCGGGCCGATGCCCTTGACCAGTCTCAGGACCCGCCCCAGGCTCACTGCATCCTCCGGGTTGACCACCACCCTGAGGTGGGCCAGCAGGTCCTTTATGTGGGCGGACTCCATGAACTTGAATCCACCGTACTTTACAAACGGGATGCCTTGCCGGGCAAGCTCCAGCTCCAACTCAAAGGAGTGGTATCCCGCGCGGAAGAGCACCGCCATCTCGGAAAGGGACCGCCCTTGAGAGAGGCGCTCCTGGATCAGGCCGCGCACAAAGGACGCCTGCTCAGCCTCGGTCCCGGCGTCCACCAATGAAGGGGGCCGGCCGCCGGGCCGGCTGGTCCGCAGGCATTTGGAGTACTTGCGGTAGGCCCGCTCCATCAGGGCGTTGGTAAAGGAGAGTACGGGCTGGGTGGAGCGGTAGTTCTCCTCCAGTTTGATGATCCGGGCCTCGGGGAACTCCTTGGGGAAGTCGAACATGTTCCTGTAGTCGGCCCCGCGGAAGGCGTAGATGGACTGGGAGTCGTCTCCCACCACCATCAGGTTTCGGTGCTCCGAGGCCAGCAGGCGCACGATCTCCGCCTGCAGCCCGTTGGTGTCCTGGTATTCGTCAACCATGATGAAGCGGTATCTCCGGGAGAGCCGGGTCCTGACCTCTCCGTTCTCCGCCAGGAGGCGGCCCAGGAGCACCAGCAGGTCGTCGTAGTCCATGAGCTGGTTCTCCCGTTTGAAGGCCCGGTATAGCTCCCCGAGGCGGCGGATCTGCGACAGGTGGTGAACGAAGTGGGGGAACTCCTCTTCCACTATGGACTCCACCGGCTGCTGCAGGTTTACCGCCTTGCTCAGAATGGAGGCCAGGGTGGCGCGCTTCGGGAAGCGCAGCGGCTTTGTCTCCGCCTGGGTCCTCTTTACCAGGGACCGGAGCACCTCCTCCATGTCCGCCCGATCCAGGATGGTGAACGAGTTCTCATAGCCCACCAGACCTGCGTTTACACGGAGGACTTGATGTGCCAGCGAGTGAAAGGTGCCCCCTGAGACCCGCCTGCATCGCTCGTCGGCAAGAGCGGCCGCGCGTTCCAGCATCTCGGATGCCGCCTTGCGGGTGAAGGTGAGGAGGAGGACGCTCTCCGGGGGGGTGCCCGATTCCACCAGCCGGGCCACACGGTATACCAGCGTCCTGGTCTTCCCGCTCCCGGCCCCGGCTATGACCAGGACCGGCCCGTTCAGTGTAGTGACCGCCTCCAGTTGGGCCGGGTTGAGCAGCTCCTCGTAGTTTATCCCTGTCCCGGTCTCTGCCATGGGAATCGGTCTCCTCGCGCCGGTTCGGCTTGTCATCTAAGGAAGGCGATTACAAGGGGAATGATCACGGCCGCCGCCAGCATGAACAGGAGCGCCACCGGCAGGAGCAGGGCCATTATCACCCTCGGGTAAGAAGTGTGATGGATCTCCCTGAACCCCACCACCTGGACGATCAGGAACCATACGCTGGACAAGAGGCCTCCGGCCAGTGGTATGGCCGCCAGGATCTGGGTGGCCTGGCCGTAGGACATCACCCTGAAAGTTGCCTGGAAGCCGCCGCCCCCGGCTCCCACCAGCCGCAGGAACAGGTGGATCAGCCCGCTGAGGCAAAAGAGGCTTACAAGTACGAATGCCGGGATTACCAGCAGCATTACCGGCAAGAGGAGCGGCAGGCCGAACCTTGGGCCCATGCCGCCGGCCTGCCCGCCCAGGCCCGCTGCGGCCATGATCACGTCCCAGAAGACGCTTAGCATCATTCCCAGTGATCCGAAAAGCAGCCCGAAGGCCAAGGGCTCGCTCAGTCCCCCCTTTGCCCGTATTCCCTTGAACAGGCGCTTGGGGGAGAAAAGGACCTCCTTGGCCGTTTGAAGGATCGCTTTCAACAGCCCCAGTTCGCCTCTCTGCTCCCACGGGGGCGCCTCTCCCTGGTGATGCTCCTCCAGGGGTTCTCCCTCTCTTCCCGGCGCTTCTTCCGGTCCGCCTGCCGGCAGGGGGAAGCGCTGCCGGCACTTGGGGCAGTTTGCGAACTTGGCCCTCTTAGGGATTTTCTCCTGCGGGACCTCCTTGCTGAAGCCGCAGTAAGGGCAGACGATTTGCACTGTCATTCCTCGCTAACTCCGCCCTTTTCCCGGGCCAGGCGGCTGAGATGCTTTTTCCTGGACCATCTCTCCAGGAAACCCAGCATGCCCGATCCGGCCGCCCTGTCCACCACTTCCTCTTGGACCGATAGGCCTTCTCGGGTCTTGAGGGCGCTCCTCAGGCACTGGGTCCTCTCGGCGCACTGGAAACACTCCGGCGGTGACTCCCTCAGGCCGCGCGGCCCCATGGGGAATACCCGATCCAGAATGCCGTAGCACTCCCTTTGACTCATGCCTCTCCCGTTGCTCATATCCCTTGAAGCCCAGACTCGGACACAGTGGCTCTATACAATATCCGGGATTCGAAATAAAGGCAAAACTCCCGGGCCCCGGCACCGGCCCGGCGAGGCAGGGCCTGATTGACATGTCATCCCTTCCCTCCTATGATGCCCGCCATGAAGCGCACCAACAGACTATACCTGGTCCGCCACGGACAGGTGACCGGATACGACAGGCGCCCCATTTACGGCCATACAGACATCGGCATAACAGAGATCGGTCGGCTCCAGATGGAGACCCTGTCCGAGAGGTTGAGGTATGCCCCGATACGGGCGGTTTACTCCAGTGATCTGCAGCGCTCCAGGCTGGGCGCCCTGATCATAGGCAGGCACCACGACGTGCCCGTTCAGTCATTGCCCGAGCTGAGGGAGATGAATTTCGGGGCCTGGGAGACCATGACACTGGGCGAACTCAGCAGGAAGTTCCCGGAAGAGCTCCGCAAGCGGGAGTCGGATCTGCTCGGCTACGAGATGCCGGGCGGGGGGGAGAGCGTGAAGACCTTCGCCGAACGAGTGATGGCATGCGTGACAAGGATACTTGCCGAGCGGGAGGGAGAGGACCTGCTCCTGGTGGCCCACGGGGGAGTGAACAGGGTCATACTATGCTCGGCCATGGGCCTGGCCATGGACCGCATATTCGGCCTTCACCAGGACTACGGGTGTTTGAACATTATCGATTACTTCCCGGACAGTGCTCTTATCAGGCTGGTAAACGGGTGAGAGGCTCCGGGAGGGCGACCGTCCGGGGTGCTCCAGGGGGGAACGGAAATGGGCCTGGTGGACCAAGTCGCGTCGGTGCCTCTGTTTGAAGGCCTCCCCCGCCGGGACCAGGAGAGGCTGGCCATGATCGTCACTGATCAGCCCTTCGCCCGGGGGCAGGGCATATTCCTGGAAGGAGAGGACGCCGCCGGGTTCTACGTGGTCCTGACGGGCAAGGTCAAGGTCTTCAAGCTCTCGGCGGATGGCAAGGAGCAGACGCTGCATATCTTCGGCCCCGGAGAGCCCATAGGCGAGGTCCCGGTCTTCTCGGGACAGCGGCTCCCGGCCAATGCCGAGGCCATGGAGGAGAGCAGGCTCCTTTTCTTCCCGCGGGACTCATTCGTGCGGCTGATCCGCGAAAACCCGTCCGTGGCCCTCAACATGCTGGCCGTTCTCTCCATGCGCCTGCGGCGGTTCACCTCCCTCATAGAGGACCTCTCCCTCAGGGAGGTCCCCGGCCGCCTGGCGGCTTATCTCCTGTTCCTGAGCAGAGCGGACCGGGAAGGGGGCGAGGTGACCCTGGATATGACCAAGGCGCAGTTGGCGAGCCTTCTGGGGACCATCCCCGAGACCCTTTCCCGGATCCTGGGGAAGCTGGCCCGAAGCGGGCTCATCGAATCGGAAGGCCGGGTGATCCGCATCCTGGACCGGGAGGGGCTGGAGGCCTTGGCCGAGGGCGGGGAGGATTTGTAAGGCCCCCGCCGGAGAAGGTTTCGGGAGTTTCCTTTCATGAAGGACGGCAGCCGCTCTCTTTCCAATAAAGTCCTGGTGGTGGAGGACTCCAGGTCGGTTTCCGGGTTCCTGTGCCGCCAAATCGAGAAGACCCTGCACTTCGATCCGGTCCCGGCCTACAGCCTGAAGGAGACCAGGGATATCCTGGAAAACGAGCAGAGGTTCTTCGTGGCCGTCCTGGACTTGAACCTCCCGGACGCCCCGAACGGCGAGATAGTGAGTTACGTGCTCGCCCGAAAGATACCCTCGATCGTGCTGACCGCCTACTTCGACGAGGGGATAAGAGAGCGCATACTGGCCAAGAACGTGGTCGACTATGTCTTGAAGGACAGCCCGAGGAGCCTGGATCACGTTAAGGGCCTTATCCAGCGGATTCATCGAAACCGCAATATCTCCATCCTCCTGGTCGACGATTCCCAAAGCTTCCGCTCCTACAGCAGAAAACTCCTGGAAGCGCAGAGGTTCCAGGTCCTGGAGGCTCAAAACGGCGAGGAAGGCTTGCGGGTGCTGGAGACTAACCCCGGCGTGCGGCTGGTCATCACCGACTACAACATGCCGGTCATGGACGGCTTCGAGTTGGTCTCCAAGGTCAGGGAGCTTTACTCAAAGAACGAGGTCGGCGTCATAGGACTCTCGGCGCAGGGGTCGGGGGTTGTCTCGGCAAAGTTCCTCAAAGTGGGAGCCAACGACTTCCTGGCCAAGCCCTTTTCCACGGAGGAGTTCTACGCCCGCGTCACACAAAACATCGAGCTCATGGAGTTCATCGAGGAGCTGCGGGAGGCGGCCATCCGGGACCCCATGACCAAACTCTACAACCGCCGTTACTTCTTTGAAGCAGGCTCAAGGCTGCTCGAGGAAGCCAGGGAGACGGGGACCCCGGTCAGCATAGCCATGATAGACATTGACAGGTTCAAGGGGATAAACGACCGGTTCGGCCATGAGGCAGGGGACGCGGTCATAGTTCGAGTGGCGGACATCCTTAGGCAGGCGTTCGTCAGGACCCACGTGATTTCCAGGTTCGGCGGCGAGGAGTTCTGTATCCTCGCCCGCGGTCTCAGCGGTGAGAGGGCGGGCCGGTTCCTGGAGGATTTCCGCCGCCTGGTGGAGAACTCCGAGGTTCGTTACTCAGGGCAGTCGATTCGTTTCACGGTTTCCGTGGGGCTGGCGTCGGGAGTTGATCGCTCCCTGGAGGCCATGATCCGCGGCGCCGACCGCATGCTCTACTCGGCCAAGCGCGGCGGCAGGAACAAGGTGGTCTCCGAAACCCCGGGGGCTGCATGAACCCGAAAAGCCGCCCCACCCGGCCGAAGGTCTTATGATCCCCGCCTTGAAGTGGATAATCGGTCTCCTCCATCTGGGCCTGGTCGGGGCCACAGTGGGGCACGCCCTCCTTTTCAAGCGCGATCCCAGGGCCGCATGGGGCTGGATCTCGGTCTGCCTCATCTTCCCCCTGGTGGGGCCTCTGCTCTACCTCATGTTCGGCATCAACCGGGTGCGTACTCGGGCCAAGAGCCTGACCAGGCGGCTTCCCTTCCTGTACTACTTCAGCGCCCCGGAGCAGGCCGAGGTTCCGGTCAGGGTGCGGCCGCGCCTGGAGCTGCCGGCCGAGTACCGCAAGTTCGCCTGCATATCCGAGGCCGTGACCAGGCGCCCGCTGGTGACGGGGAACGCCCTGGAGCCGCTCCACAACGGTGAGGAAGCCTATCCCGCCATGCTGGAGGCGGTGGAAGAGGCCGAGGATCGCGTTTATCTTTCGACCTACATCCTGGAGCCCAACACCACGGGCCGGGCCTTTGTGGACGCCTTGGGCCGCGCGCGGGAAAGAGGTGTGGACGTATGGGTCCTGTTGGACGGGATCGGAGAGCTCTATTCATTCCCGCGTTCCGGCCGTCTCCTGGAAAAGCTCGGGGTCCCGGTCGCCAGATTCATGCCCCCGACCCTGATCCCGCCGTCTTTCAACATCAACCTCCGCAATCACCGGAAGATCCTCGTGGCCGACGGGCGGGTGGCGTTCGTGGGCGGCATGAACATCGGGGACCGGCACCTGGCCGCCGCCCGCGAAAACCCGGGCCGGGTGGTGGACATCCACTTCCGCGCAAAGGGTCCGGTGGTGGGGCAGATCGAAGAGGTGTTCCTGGAGGATTGGGCCTTTACCACCGGCTCCCCCCGGGCTCCGAGGCCCGTTCATGTGCCGGAGCCTGCAGGGGAGGCGATTTGCCGCACCATAGTGGACGGCCCCAACGAGGATCTGGACAAGCTGGCCGTCATACTGGCGGCGGCGGCCTCGGCCGCCCGCCGCCGCATAGTGATAATGACGCCCTATTTCCTGCCTTCCAGGGAGATGATCGGCGCCCTTCAGTCGGCCTCGCTCCGGGGCGTGGAGGTTGATATACTCCTGCCTGGGCTGAACAACCTCCCGTTCGTCCACAGGGCCACCCGAAAAATGCTCTGGGAGCTGCTCCAGTGGGGGATCCGCGTCTATTATCAGCCGCCCCCGTTCGTCCACAGCAAGCTCTTCATCGTGGACGATCACTACCTCCACATAGGTTCGGCCAACTTGGACCCCAGGAGCCTGAGACTCAACTTCGAGCTGGTGGTGGAGATCCTGGACCCCCACCTGGTCGCGCTCATGGCCGCGTTTGCAGACGCCTGCCGTTCGCGCTCCAGGGAGATATCCCTTCAGGAGGTGGACGGCCGGCCCCTGGGCACAAAGCTCCTGGATGCCGGGGCCTGGCTTTTATCCCCCTATCTCTGACGCCCTCCCTACTCCTCTGCTTTCTTTTCGTGGCAGCTGTAGCAGGAAAACGGCGCCAATTCCTCTTCCTCCCCCTCGTTCATCATGCGGTGGCAGGTGCGGCAGTTCTTGTGGTAGGCGGTGGACAGCTTGTAAACCCCTCCCAGGCTCTTCCCGGGCACATGGCAGGAAATGCATGGCTTTGCAGGGTCGTCCTCGGTCCAGACGTTTTCGCCGTCCACATAGTCGTGGTGGCAGTCTTCACAGAATATCCCGTAGTCCTCCCAGTGGACGTCATGGGTGAACTTGACAGGCCCCATCTTTCGGTTCTCATAGACATCGTTCTGTATGAGCATGTAGTCCTCCAGCTCCCAGGAGGACTCGTCACCCGCACTCTTTTCTCCCGAACAGGCCGCTAGTGCCAGCACAATCAAAAACGCACACCATAGCACAGGCTTGCTAGACAAGGTTTCACCTCCTCTGTCCCCGATTATCGGCCCCTTTAATCTCACATCGCGCCCCGGGAGGCAACCAAAATCTTGCTCAGCGGCCCTTGCCGTAACCGCGCATAACCCAGGCCGCACCCCATCCCAGGGCAACCGGGCCCGGACCGGCCAAGACAAAGGGAAGTACCGGCCCCTCCAAAGGGTTCAGGACAAGGCCGGCCGCAGCCACCCATACCGCGCTGGCCAGTATGGCCAGCCTCGTCCTCCCCTGGAGACTGAACCTCCGAACCGGTTGCCCGGCCGCGTACCCCCGGCTCCTGCCCGTAAGCCTGGGAACGGCCCATAGGGCCAACACTATCAATACAATGACCAGGATCTCTTGTAGACCGGACACCTGAGCCCTCCCTGATCAGCGTTCTCCGCGATCAGGAGTTCTTTCGCAGACTCGCCCGGATTCGTCAAGGACAACCTGCCGCCATGGGATTGTGATGCTCCCATCCGCCGACAGCTACGGTGTCATGACAATCAGTCAATTGAGGCCGGTAAACACTCGGATGATTGACGGCAATTAACACTAAAAGGCGAAGCGCAAGCCTGCAATGAAAAAGAGGTGTTCGGAATCCTCCCCGCCGGCCTCTGCGATGTTGTCGGTTTCCCCAACGAGGAACCGGTAGCGAACGCCGAAATAGGGAGCAAACTCGCGCTTGATCTCATAACGCAGGCGCAGGTCAAGCTTGACGTCGGTCATGCCCGCACCGAGGCTGCGTTCGGGAATATCCTGAAAGGCAAATCCCATTTCGGCCCGCGGCTGGAGCACGAGACGCTGGGTGATGCGGAGGTCGTACTCGGCTTCGATCTCGAAGGTGACATCAGCGTCCTCGGAGATGTAGAGCGAGTTATCCAGCTCGAACTTGTAGGGGGCCAGGCCCTGCAGCGCGATCACCCCGGACCATCGGTCTTCGTAGTCGTCTTCGCGCCGCTCGTTGGCGTATTGCACGCCGGCCTGAAAGTCCCAGAAGGGCGTGATCAGGCGGGAATAGAGCAGGTCGGTTTCCGTTTCCCCCTCATCCGGACCGTCGAAGACCGCCTCGCCCTCGTGCTTCCACCGGAACTTGTTGAAGTCGCCGCCGATCCAGCCCTGGGCCTCCCAGCCGAGGTGATCCGCCGTCTCATCGTCGGTCGCGACGCGATACTCCAGCTGCTCGAACAGCGTGAATGCGTAGAGCTTGTCATCATTTAGGGTTTCGGGGAAATCGCCGGGCGGCGGTGACTCGGCTAAGTCAAACACCTCCTCCAGCGTCATGCCTTCGGGGATCGCCGGTTCGATCTCCGGCGCCCGGGGCGCGGGTTCGTCGTGCTGCGCGGCCGATTCGCCGTGCATCTGGCGGTGGTCCGTGGCCGGCATGTCGGAGTCGTCCTGGGCCCATACCGGGACGGCAAACGCAAACAGCATCGCGAGCACGAGCATGCTCCAGGGGCGGGGATTACGACTTGACATTGATCGGGCCTCCTTCCAGGGAGCGGACAACGGCCACGGTTCGGAACATGCCGGCCTCCATGTGATAGAGCAGGTGGCAATGGAACGCCCACTGTCCCGGGGCGTCGGCGGTGATGTCCACGGTGAGCAACTCCGCCGGCTGGACGATCACCGTGTGTTTGCGGGGGTTGTCGCCGTAGTCCTCGGCCCCCGCGTAGAGGTCCATCCACATACCGTGCAGGTGGATCGGGTGGCTCATCATGGTGTCGTTGATCATGTTGATCCGCAGTCGCTCGCCGTACTGAAAGCGGATCATGTCCGACTCTGACCACTTCTTGCCGTCGAAGCCCCAGACGTACTTGTGCATGTTGCCGGTCAGATGCAGGTCGAATTGACGCGTGGGCGGCCGTCGATCATAGGGTTTTTCCAGAGCGCGCAACCGGCTGTAGGTCAACACCCGCCAACCGTCTTCGCCGAGTCCCGCTCCGGGATAGTCGAGCCGGCGGTAAGCCGTTTGCGCCATGGTGATGCTGGCCGGGCCGTGCGTGTCAGGGCCGTGCTCGATGCTCTGGATCAAGTCGGCCGTGGGCAATGCCTTTCCATGCGCGTTGCCGGAGGCGTGATCCGGCATGTCGTGATGCATGACATTCATCTCGCCGTGCGTCATCATGCCCATGTCGGCCATGGTGAGCATGGGCCGGCGACGCTGTTCCGGGACCTCCGCCGGCATTCCCGGTCTCGGGGCCAGCGTGCCGCGTGCATAACCGCTGCGGTCCATCGCCTCCGCGAACAGGGTGTACGCCCGTGCATCCGGCAGCGTCACGATCACGTCATATGTCTCGGCCACTCCAATGCGAAGCTCGTCGGTCTCCACCGGCTTGATGTTCTGGCCGTCCGCCTGCACGACGGTCATCGGAAGCCCCGGGATGCGGACATCGTAGAACGTCATCGTCGAGGCGTTGACGATCCGCAGGCGCACACGCCGGCCTGGCTCGGCGCTGAACGTAGGATTCTCGTGGGCCGCCCTGCCGTTCATCAGGTAGGTATAAGTCGCTCCGGTAATATCGGCGATGTCGGTCGGGTCCATCCTCATCCGGTCCCATGCCAGTCGTCTCTCAATCACCTCCCTCAGCGACATGCCGGTCGCCTTCATCTGATCGTCGATATTCGCCAGGGTCGGGCGCTGGAAGTTGTAATAGCCCTCCATGGTCTTGAGCTTCCACAGCACGCGGTGCGGCTTCTCGAACGTCCAGTCGGACAGAACGACCGAATGCTCCACATCGTACCCTACAGGGTCCGGTTCGGCCGGTTCGAGAATGAGTTGGCCGTAATGTCCGAGCTGTTCCTGCAAACCGGTATGGCTGTGATACCAATACGTGCCGTTCTGCCGGACGGGGTAGCTGTAGGTAAAAGTCTCGCCCGCCGGGATTCCGGGGAAGCTGATGCCCGGGACGCCGTCCATGTTGAAAGGCAGCAATATGCCGTGCCAGTGAATCGAGGTCGATTCGCCCAGCCGATTGTGGACGCGGATCAGCGCCTCTTTGCCTTCCTGCATCCGAATGACCGGCCCGGGGATGGAGCCATTGATCGCAATCGCCCGGCCTGGCTTGCCGCCGATCAGCAGGTCTCTGTGTTCGATGTAAAGGTCGATCCCGCCGGGATCGGTCGCGTTGAGCTCGCCGAACCCGCCTTCACTCTTCGTCGCTGCCCGGGCCGCCCGTATCGGACGAAACGACGGCAGGAACACGCCCGTGGAAACCAGACACGTCATGCGGAGGAATTCCCGCCGCGACAAGGTCTTCGCTGCGGAACGAATCATGTTGTCCTTCATCGAGTCTCCTTTCGCATGAGGTCGCGTAACGGCAAGCTCAGGCGCGGCCTTCTGCTATTTACCTGTTTCTACGGGAAGAACACGCGCTCGAATCCGCCCCTCGGTCACGCTGATGATCGCTCCCTGTTCCAGCAACTCCCTTTGCTGGCTGATGATACTCTCCAGATAACGATTGACCCTCTCGGGGCGCATCTTGCGTAGGCGGAAAACAACGATGCTGGGCAACCTCGCTCCACTGGCTGCGATCAACTCGCCAAAGTCCAGGTCATGCGTCAGAAGAATGCGGCCCTCTTCTCGCGCCTTCCCCAGAATCGACGAATCTTCCAACCGCTCGAGGCCCTGGACATGCAGATGCACGGCGTCATGGCCAAGACCCTGCAGGAAGGATACACTTTGCGGGGAAATACCCATATCCGCCAGGAATTTCATGCCACCGCCGGCTCCGGGGCATGCACCGTTTCCTCAGCCAGCCATGCGGCGTACTGCAACGCCTGACGGACATCTTCCGGCTCCAAATACGGATAGGCTTCAACGATTTCTTCTATGCCCATCCCATTGGCTACCAGATTCACGATTAGGGACACCGTGACCCGCATCCCGCGGATGCAGGCACGTCCGCCCATCACATTGGGATTAAAGGTAATGCGGTCAAATCCTAGCATGATAAGACTCCGTTCGTGATCCTGATGCTCAGCTCTACAAATCTCATCGATTATACCATACCCCCCGGCCAGTTGACGAGATTTGCCCGCGCAGGAGTTCTTGAAATTTACCTTGTGCAGCTAACGCTCTGCATAAGCGGCCGGCAATGGAGCGCAGCGGAATTGCCGGTCCGAGTTGATGCGGTTATTAGGTTCTAATATGCGAAGCCATTAACACAGTATCTCCGCATAAGCAGCTATCAAGGCCGCAGACAACGTGCCCAGCGGGATCCGTACAAAACGCCAAGATGACGTGAGCGTTGTGGTGTCCGGGTCAGCTCGACCGATCAGCAACGCGCATTGATCGAGTAATGTCGCCTTGTCCGGGGATCGGCGATCATACAATACAGTCCGTTGCTCACCAACATGGACAGGATCGGTATAGTAGGGCCGTTGCGTAAAGGTGTGCCGTCGAGCGCCCGCCTCGAATTCCCACACCACCTGATACCATTCACGCCCGTGGCGGGTCCGGGAAAGCAGATGCTTTTCTTTGGCTGTCGCCTGTGCCCCCATGCCATTTTTCATCAGAAAGATAAGCCAAGCAGACTCGCTATCTATGTTATTGGCTTCGAAACCCAGCCTGCCGGCAATTCGGTTCGTCAGTGACTACAGCCTCTTGAAAATAATGCCCGATGATAAGCCTCCCGCCTCGAGACTGTCATGTTGCGTCAACTCGAGGAATCGGAAGAACCAGGCAGAGGACACGAAATAACTATTTTTGTTATAAATCTAATATATTATTTAGCATGGTCTCAGGGTGCTGTCAATACACAGGGGCCAATGCGAACTGTTTGCCTCATCGCCTCAGCCGCACCGAGCTTACGCCCTGCGGTAGGCCTCTCTGCAACCTTCCTTGGAAAAGTTTGGGTATTTTGGTAATGTTGATCTGAGTTGGATAGATAACTCCAATGCAAGAGGAGGTGAAAGAATGCCTACAATTTTCTTTTACGGCCCGGAATTGGAGACCGAGAAGAAGAAAGAGCTCATACGGTCTTTCACGGAGACAGCAAGTAAACTCACAGGCATAGACAAATCAGCCTTCGTTGTTTACTTGAGACCTTCTCCTCGGGACGATGTCGGAGTAGGCGGGGAGCTCTTGAAAGAAAAGCTGGAGCGGGAGAAACAGTAGGCAACCGGCGTCACTTCACCGGCCCGGTTCCGGCAACAGCTCCTCTGGGCGCCCGCCCGGCGCGCTACATGGATTCTATGGCGGACGGCGGGTTGGTGGCGATATTGTAAGTCACGCTGACGACCCCGGGCACGGAGGCGACAGTCTCCTGTTGCCCTCCACCCTCTCGGTGATAGCCGCCACATCGTTTTCCCAGAGGGTGTCCGAAGACAAAAGTACCTTGTGCCGCCTGTTGTACAGGACGATTCCATCCGCGCTGTGCCCGGGTGTATACAGGACCTCAAACTTGTAAGGGCCTATTCGGCCGATACACCATCCGAAAAACAGCTTCTTATCACACTATTACTTTTCCTTCCCTGGTACATAGGCGCTCTCCTCTTATGCCCGAATTCTATAATGATTCTATGGGTTTGAACGGGATTTGAAGGGAAATCGCGTCTGGTCTTATTATTTACTTGACAAAATGGTTCCCCCATTTTAGGTGTGGCCGGAAACGGGTGACCATGTTCGAGAAAGCAAAACCGATCCGGACCTACCAAGTCGTGGCCGAGCAGATCCAGGAGGCCATTCTTTCCGGGAAGATCAAGCCCGGGGAAAGGTTCCCGGCCGAGCGCAACCTGATCAAGGAGTTCGATATCAGCCGCCGGACGCTTCGCGAGGCGTTCCGGGTGCTCGAAAACAAGGGGCTGATCGAGATCAGAACCGGCAAGAACGGCGGGGCGGTCGTCCGGGATATGAATACGGAGCAGATGGCGGAGAGCTTGGCCATCCTCATCCGCTCGGGGAAGGCCTCCCTTCCCAACCTCACCGAATTCCGATGGGACCTGGAGGGGTTGGTCGCCTCCAGGGCCGCCGAAAAGGCGACCGAAAAGGATATAGCGGTGTTGAAGGGGCTTCTCGAGGAGGGAGAAGCCCTTTTGTCGGAAAAGATTTTCGACTGGAAGGCCTTCCTGGATGTTGATCGCAGAATGCACATCGGCGTAGCCAGCATTGCCCGGAACCCCATCCACGAGTTTATCCTCACCTCCATTCACGAGAATATCTTCCGATACTACGAGAATTATCTTCCCAAGACCAAGAAGGTCTCCAGATTGAATTATAAGGATATGTTTGACCTTGTTCAGGCCATAGAGCAGGGCGACGAGGCCCTGGCTGCACAAAAGGCCCGGGAACACGTCGGGCACGGCTGGTCTTTCATGAAAAAACACCTTTTCAAAGGGGGGGAATAATGGGTGGGGCTTCTCAGAGGGAGTGAAAGGGAAGGGGACCAACCATCAACCATTTCAAGCTTAGGAGGGTTACCATGAAGAAAGTAAAGGTTTTTGTGGCTCTTGCGGCGGTTTCACTTTTTCTGGCCATGGTCGTATTTCCGGGTGCGGCCCCGGCCAAGACATGGAAATCCGGGCACCCCAGCGCGCCGGATTCCGTGGCGAACGAGGCCCATGAGATGTTTCTTAAACTGCTGGAGGAAAAGTCCGACGGCAAAATCAAGGCCAGCGGATATCCGGCGGAGCAGCTCGGCCCCTGGCGCGATATGTTCGACAACGTGGTCCGGGGCGTGCAGGAGATGGGGTTCCTGCCCATCAGCCCGGAGTTCTCCCCGACCCTCCAGGCGGTCTACACGGTCTACCTGGCTGACAATTGGGAGGAGGGGAAAAGGATCTACGCCCCGGACGGCTGGATGTTCAAGCTCCTGGAGCCCGTCTTCGCCGATCTGGGCCTGAAGCTGCTGGGCTTCTACTTCATCGGGATGGACGGCTTCGGCAGCACCAAGGGCCCGGTGGTGATGCCCGAAGACCTGGTGGAAAAGGACATCAAGGTCCGGGTATGGTGTCCGGCGGATCGCCTCCTGTACCAGGAGATCGGGGCCCAGACGGTGGACATCGCGTTTGCCGAGCTCTTCACCTCGCTTCAGACCGGTGTGGCCCACGCCCAGGACAACACCCCCGAGGTGACCTATACGGCGCTCAGGGACGTCACCGACTATTACACCGACACCAACATCATCTTTGAGCCCTTCGCCGTGATCATCAATAAGGAGTTGTTCGACGGCCTGTCTCCCGAGCTCAAGAAGGTCGTAGAAGAGGCGGCCGCTGAGGCCCTGGCCTGGGGAAACAAGGCCTCGGAGGAGAGCGAAGAAGGGTACTACAAGAAGATGGAAGAGGCCGGGATCCACGTGACCCGCCTGACCCCGGAGCAGCGGGCCGCCTGGAAGAAGTACGGGCGTGCGAGCTGGGAGGAGTTTGAAAAGGAGATCGGCAAGGACACCATGGACTATATCCGCGCCCACGTCGACTAGAAAGGGCGGTTTGTGGGATGAGGAATCAGGCGGCCGGCTGCGCCGGATCGGCGCACAGGCCGCCTGATTCCTGAACGAGGACGACATGGATTACATCGCAGCCTACAAGAGATTCGAGCGGTGGCTGTACCTGGTCGAGGACTTCGGCCGCATCGCCACCATAGTGGCCATGACCCTGCTGGTCGCCCTGCAGGTGGTCCTGAGGATCTTTTTCAAGTGGTCGTCCCCGGCCTGGGAGGAGTCGGCCCGGTTCATCATGATCTGGTCCATCTTCATCGGGGCCATCGTGACCACCCGTGAAGACGGCCATATCAGGATGGGAGGGGTTTTCAATTCCGGGGCCAAGAAGCTGTGGTTCGAGCTCATCTCCACGGCGGTCTGCCTCGGGTTCATGGTGGTCTTTGTGGTTTGGTCCTATGAATTCGCCGTCTACTCGGTGGAAAAATCCATGCGGTCCATGGTCCTTCGCATGCCTCTGATCGTGGTCCATATCTGCTTCTTTGTCTGCGGCGTCTTCATCGTCTTCCATTTCCTGGTTCATCTCCTCAGCCGGGCCCGGGACGTATACGCCCATTATAGGGGAGGTTCTGCATGACCATCCCGCTGGTCTTTATCGGTGTGACGATCCTGATGATCATCGTGGGGTTCCCCCTGTTCGTCTCTTTCGGGATAGGCGGACTGGGGATGATGATCGTCCTAGAAATCAATCCTGGCTTCGCAGTACCCTGCATCTTCACCAATCTCAATTCCTTCGTGTTGATGGCCATCCCTTTTTTCATCTTTGCAGGGGGCTTAATGACCGCATCCGGCATCTCGGCCCGCATCATCGAGTTCGCCAATGCCGTGGTGGGGCGTTTCAAAGGAGGACTGGGGATCGTCACCATCGTATCATGCGCGCTCTTCGGGGCCATTTCGGGCTCCTCCTCGGCCGCCGTGGCCAGCGTCGGCATGATCGTCCTCCCCCAGATGGAAAAGTACGGCTACAAGCGGACCTATGCCACCGCCCTGGTGGCCTGCTCCGGGCTGCTGGGACAATTGATCCCGCCCAGCATCCCCATGATCCTGTTCGGCATGATCACCGGCACCTCGGTGGCCGCCTGCTTCCTGGCGGCCGCCGTCCCCGGTCTGCTCCTCATGCTGAGCTACTTCATAATCAACTACCTTTACTGCCGCAAACGCCCCGAGATCCATGTGCTGGAAAAGCTTCCTCTGGGCGGGACCGTGCGGCAACTGGGCCGGGCCACCCGGAGGGCGGCTTTCGCCCTGGTAATGCCCGTGATCGTCCTGGGCGGCATCTACGGGGGCCTTTTTACGGCCACCGAGGCGGGATGCATGGCTGCGGTGTATGCCATCTGCGTGGGCGTGGCCCGGCGCACCCTGACAAGGAAGGCCTTTATGCAGGCGGCCGAGGAGACGGCGAGCATCGAAGGGGCCATCACCTTCATTATCTGCTTTATCTTCGTCATGGGTCGGATCTTCACCTACGAGCGGTTGCCCGACGGGATAGCCGAGGCCATGCTGGGTCTTACCGAAAACCGGATCGCCCTGCTCCTCCTCATCAATCTTTTCATGATCCTGATGGGGATGATCATGGACGACATCAGTTCCATGCTGCTTGCCACCCCGCTGCTTCTGCCCCTGTTCATGAAGCTCGGCATCCATCCCGTTCAGATGGCGGCCATCATGGCCGTGAATCAGGGAAGCGGGCAGATGACCCCCCCGGTGGCGACCAACCTCTTTACCGCCGCTCGTGTTTCCGGAGTATCGGTCAAGGACTTTGTGAGAGACTGCATCCCCTTTCTCATTTTCGGCTCCCTTCCGGTGCTCATATTGACCACTTTTGTCCCTAAAGTGTCCCTATGGCTACCCAATTTAGTCTTGGGAAGCCTTCATTAGATCCGGAAATCCATGGTTTTCCGGATAAGATCGGAGGAATCGTAAATGACCAAGGACAAAACCATCGCCGTCCTGGGCGGCGGCAACGGCGCCCAGGCCATGGCGGCGGATCTGACCATGAAGGGCTACACGGTCAATCTATGCGAAATGCGCGAATTCGAGGATAACATCAGGGTCCCCCTGGAAAGACAGGCCGTGGATTTGATCGACCCATGGGGCGAAAAGCACACCCTCCCGCTGCATATGGTCACCACGGATTTTGAGAAGGCCCTCAAAGACGTGGAATACATCATGGTGACCGTTCCGGCCATCGGGGCGGAGCGGTTCTTCGACGCCTTCCTGCCCCACTTGAAAGACGGACAAACCGTAGTCAAGTGGTCCGCCAACTTCTCCGCACTCGCCTTTGCCTCGATCCTGAGAGAAAAGGGCGTCCACAAGGGAATCACCCTGGCCGAATCCCACACCCTTCCCTGGGGCTGCAGGATCGTGGAGCCCGGCACCGTCCGGATCATGGTCTGGGCGGTTAAGCTGCTCCTGGCCGCCCTGCCGGCCGAAGACACCGACAGGGTGATCCGGGACGTCCAAGAGATGTATCCTGTTGTGCCGGCGGAAAACGTCCTGGCCAGCACCCTCAACAACCTCAACCCCATCGTCCATCCGGTCGGTACGGTCATGAACGCGGGCTGGGTGGACGCCGCAGGGAAGGATTTCCATTTCTACCGGGACGGCAATACGCTCTCGGTCTCCAGGTGCATCAAGAAGGTCTATGAAGAGGTCCGGGAGGTGGCCGAGGCCGTGGGCGTGACCATGCTGGAGTATCCGGAGGAGGACTTCTGGAAGAAGAGCGCCATCATGTCCACATATTTCAGGGCCTCCTTTGACAAGGAAGGGGCGGTCGCCAGGATCTCGGGGCCGTCCTCGGTCAAGAGCAGGTACATCACGGAGGACCTCCCCTTCGGCCTGGTGCCCATCAAGAATCTGGCCCTGGCTTACGGCGTGGCCACACCGCTCATCGATGCGGTCATCAGCCTCAGTTCGGTTATCAATCAGACGGACTACATGAAAGAGGGGCTCACCCTCGAACACCTGGGCATCGACGGTCTCACCAAGGATGCGTTGAATCGGTTCCTGGAGACCGGGGAGAGATAGTAGGAGATATACCATGGAAAGAATCGCCGTATTGGGAGGCGGGAATGCGGGTCAGGCCATAGCGGCGGACTGCAAGCTGGCCGGGAAAGAGGTGCGGCTCTTCGAGTTCGATGAATACAGCCACTTAATCGAATCCATCCTGGACTCCAAGAAGATAAGGCTCTTCGGGCCGGAGAGGAATCTCAAGGGATTCAAGAGAAACGGCACGGCCACCGTGGATGTCGTCACCACCCGTATGGAGGAGGCCGTTCAAGGGGCCGGGATCGTCGCCGTAAGCGTCAGGGCCCACGCCTACGAGCGGCTCTTCAATGCCTTGATCCCCTGCCTCGAAGACGGCCAGGTGGTCACACTCTTCCCGGACAATTTCGGATCTCTGATCCTGCGGCGCATGATGTGGGAGCAGGGGTGCGACAAGAAGGTCGTCATCGGGGGTTGGTCGAGTCTCCCTTATGGGGCGAGGCTTACCAGACTGGGCGAGGTGGACGATGTCTACGTCCTCTACCGGGCCGTCACACTTCGGGGGGACGCGCTTCCGAGCAGGGACAGGCATGCCTTTTTTGCGGCCATGAAGGAACTGCCCATCATGGACACCGTCGATCCGGTCCCGGGGGATACCGTGATCGATATCGGTTTTTCCAATGTAAACCCCATCCTCCACGTGCCCGCAACGGTCATGAACGTGGGGGCCATCGACAACTGGGGGGTCGTCTTCGGCAGCAAGGAGGAGTTCTTCGATATCTACAAACACGGCTTTTCCTACAACCTGGCCAAGATCCAGTACGCCCTCTACCGGGAGGAGGCCGCGGTCGCCGAGCGCATGGGGGTGGGCATCCAACCCTATGCGAAGAAGGACTTCTTCTCCCGGACGAGCATCCTTGGGCAGGAGTTTATGGGGCCGGACTACGCGGTCCCCTTCGAGGAGGTGATCCCTGCCGAGGAGTGGATGATCTACCTGCCGGGAGAGCGTTTCACCTTGGAGAGCCGGTATATCACCGAGGACATCCCCGTGGGCTGCAACATCTACCATCAACTAGCCTCAGAGTACGGCGTAAAGGTCCCCGTGATCGAGAGCATGATCCGCCTCGCCTCGGTGATCAGCGAGGTGGACTACTTTGAGGAGGGGTTTTCTCTCGACCATCTGGGCATCGCCCACCTGGGGCCGGAAGAACTGCTCGGCTATCTGCGGGAAGGATAACGTCGGGCATCACCTACCGAGAAACCATTCAGGTTTTTCGGTCAGCGTGAAGGCCCTTGTTGGGTGGACTTATTCATTGTTTTGGACAGCGCCTCTCCCACCAGGGCATTTATGCTTACACCTCTCTTTCGGGCTTCAATTGCCAGGCGTTTATGAAGTTCAGGCTCGACACGGACAATAAATTTCCCGGAATAAGGCTTCTCAGGGTCCTCTCCCCGCTCTGCGCAGAATTCCAAATAATCGTCCACCGAATCCTGGAAAGCCTTTCGAAGTTGGTCAACGGTTTCACCTTCGAAAGTTACCACGTCACGAAGATTGATGACTTCCCCATGGAAAATATTTGCCCCTTCGTCAAAGTCGACTTTGGCAGAATAGCCCTTGTATTCCATTAGCTTTTTATCCCCGCTTCCTCTAAAAATCGCCGGACTGACCGGACCGTGGATTGATTCGTCACGCGCTCCGGATGAGGCCTGTGAAAAACTGCCCGAACGTCCGCCAGAGCCACGCGCACGCGGGATCCCCTTCCTTCAGATATGTCGGCTCCCAGCGCTTTGAATAATTTTTCAACATCAGACCACTGTATATCGGAACGTACAGGTTTCTCGAAAATCCGTCCAAGGGTCTGACGTTGTCTGTTATTCATGGCCGGATGGTATCACATTTTGATATCTTGTCAAGAGGAGGGCCAATCGTGTGAGGTTGTACACCCAACGGGCGCTTCAGCGGCGCGCGGCTTTTTTCGCGTCCGACTGAAAGCGCAATGTTAGGTCTGCTTGAGGCAGATCCGCGACATCAGCGCGAACACTCCCCAGCCCAGATATTCCCGTGTGTACCTAACATGGCGCTCAGGCTCCGAGGTCAATTTGGATTGCACCTCTTGGGCCAATTCATCATCGGGATTGGTTTCAAGCCATCGGCGCATGGTGAGCCATTTGGCCGCCTCGTATCTGTCCCATCCGTCTTGATTGGCCAGAACCATTTCAACAACGTCGTAACCCAGGCGGCCGAAAGATGCGACCAGTTCTGGCAGCACAAGGAAGTCAGAGATTGCGTTCGCCAGACACCCCTTGGCAATATCTTCCGTTGGTGGCAATTGCCGCCAGTAAGGCTCGCCGATAAGGATGATTCCACCAGTGCGCAGGCTTCGTGCCAAGAGCTCAATCGTCCCGGCGACACCCCCACCGATCCAAATAGCACCCACGCAGGCCGCCACATCGACCTTTTCGTCCGAGACATAGCCTGCCGCATCGTCATGGATGAATTTGACTTGATCGGCCACGCCGAGTTCTTCAGCACGAAGTATGGCCTGCTCACTGAACAATTGGCTCATGTCAACACCGGTGCCAATGACACCGTAATCACGTGCCCATGTACACAGCATCTCTCCAGAGCCACTGCCAAGGTCAAGAACTCGGATACCCGATTCCAGACGTAGGGCTGCGCCAAGAGTCGCAAACTTTTCGGGAGTGAACGGGTTATGGATGCGGTGCGCACTTTCCATAATGTTGAATATGCGTGGGATGTCCATTACGTAAATTTCCTTTTGTTAGGCAATAATATATCTATCTCATAAGAGTTGTTCGACCTCTAGATCTTCCGAAGCACCGCAATATATGCAATACCCTACCGCCTCATATATATGATGCTTCAGTTCTGGAATTCTGCTTTCCATGCTTCCAGTTCTTCGTGTTTGCTCACATAACGGCCGGCATAACCGGCCGGGAAACAGCTGCAAAGCGAAGCGGAGCTGCTGTTTCCCGGTCCGTGTTGATGCTGTGGTTATGGATGCGCAGTTATTGATGGGCGGTATATTCATCCAGAAGCCTGCGAATCATTTTTTGATATTGTGTATTATATTTTTTTGCTTCTTTCTTAAAAAAGTCCACACTCGTTTTGCTTAGCGTAATTGTAACCTTGACGGTTTCATCCTTTAAAGCAAGTTCTTCCGGGGATGGAAGAAAGTCAGAGACGACCTTAACTTTTCCCATTGGTTCGTCAGTGTATTTGATTTTCTCTTTCATAGATTTTCTTTCCTTTTCGTCA
This sequence comes from uncultured Desulfobacterales bacterium, assembly GCA_964647905.1. GTDB lineage: Bacteria > Desulfobacterota > DSM-4660 > Desulfatiglandales > HGW-15 > CAZYJR01. The sequence continues at coordinate 60,136 of CAZYJR010000025.1, forward strand.
ATATCCGGCGCCGATTATTCTGATTTTGTTCTTTCGGTATGTAAACCGAACCGTCATTATCGCGTCTGAGACCCTGCCAAGACAGTAAAACCGCTTTTCATTTTCACTGTGTTCAAGGTCTTCAAGGATCACACGATCAGTGTCCAGAAAAGCAAGCTGTGCCAGAGCGAAAGAAACTCCATGTTTTTCCTGGTTCTGCTTGTCCTTTTTGGAATCCCACTCAAAATCAGATCGTTTGCTCATGAGATTATGATAGATAGGGGGAGAAAATGTGTCAATATAAAAATATGGTTTTTTATATGGCTTTTTTGGTCCATAACG